>NZ_CABUOD010000093.1 GCF_902493135.1 uncultured Parabacteroides sp. | reverse complement strand
TTTCGATCAAATTAATAGACCTAAAACGAGATTCCTATTCTCTTTAAGTCTGAAGTCCCCCTCTTAAACCCTCCGCGTTATCGATACAAAACATAGTCAGATTCCGATCTAATTGTTAGTGAATTATATATTTCTTCACTATGCTACAAAGGATGACTAATTAATTGACATAAACAAATTAAATCCAGTTTATTTTTGTGTTTTTGAAATTTTAAGTCGTTAAGCCCAATATTGTCCTAAATAATTTTGATGCCGCAAGTTACATCACGCCTCAAAATTATTTAGGACAATATTGCGTTAAACCTTCAAATGTGCAGATTATGGTGCAGACTGGACCAACGTTCCGACTCCCTTGGACGAACCCCTATAAGACCAATATGATCATGTTGGTTATTTCGGATCAGCAGATTTTCACGGTGGACGGTGGGGAGTTCATGAGTAAAGTGTAGCCAACCTATACATGAAGAATCTGATATCCCCCACACCACGGAACTGTGTTCTTAAATCCTTTATTTTGGCGTTGAAGGATTCAGCGGAGGCATTTGTCAGTCTGCACTCATTACTGCCAAGCTCATAAGAACGTCTTTGTCGTGAGTCGCCGCGATTATACCAAGTGGAAAGAAATTAAAAACGTCCTGATCCGCGACCTGACGGACGAGGATAACGACACGATCCGGGCGATCATGAACGACACGGGTTGTTTCCTGGCATCGAAAGCCCTCATGCGGTGCGTATACTCTTTCCTCCGCATGTCGGCCACCACGAAGAGCCTGACAGCCCTTATCCAGGACCTTCAGCAGGAGAATCACTGCCTCAAGCAACGCTGCATTACTTGCCGAGGTAGTGAAAAAACGACCTGGTGTTATCAAAAGCACAAGGTCAAAAATCAGAATAGGAAAAAGAGTAATAATTGATAACAAAAACAACAATATGGACAGGCTAAAAGCCGAAAAGTCATACGAAATCGCAAATGACAATTCCGAAACCATCCGGGAGCAATTGGCATCTATGGGATGTGGCGTGCAAAGTCATAGTTTGAGAGATATTGGTTTGACGATAAAGTAGTAGTTCCAAAGTTAAAAAGATCTGAGCCGAAATAACTCACTTCACGAAAAATATGAAATAAAGGCTTTATCTGTTATCTAACATGTAGGGCCTTTGCTATTAGTTGAAAAGTCGGAGTACCTTTACCAGATTATCTCATCTTTGACATTTCAACAATGCCATATGACTACCATGGTGAGGGCGGAAGCCGTAGCTCGTCTTGTTGAGCTGGATTTCATGAAACACCTCGAATACCTGACTGATGGCTTGCTGCATCATACGGTCAACTGCCGTAGGGATGCCAAGTCCACGTTTCTTCCCATTTGCCTTGGAAATATCCACCCTGCAAACGGAAGTCGGTTTGTATGTGCCTTCTGCGAGGGATGCTATTGGTTTATTCCGTCTATTCCTCCACTACCAGGTAAATCTCATCACCGGAAGATAAGTCGTATTGACATGATTCCTTGGTGAAAACAAGGTCTGACATAGGTGTGTTTTTGAATCGCTAAGATTTAAGATAATGACGAAGCGCAACAAAGAAAATATGTACGGCATCGAATGGTTACATAGATGCAAGTGTAATTTGTTTTCGGCATTGTCGAGAATATAATTGAGGTTGTC
>NZ_CABUOD010000092.1 GCF_902493135.1 uncultured Parabacteroides sp. | reverse complement strand
ATTATACCTTTGAGATTTTTAAATATAAGTGGATAACCGACAAGGACGGAGATACTTATAGAGATTATATAGATGAGATGCCACACTTTATTGTAGAAGCGGAAAATTATATCGAAGCGACTTTTAAGGCACAAAAGAAATACCCGTCGGATAAATACACGCATATGCTTATAGATACGGACGTGGAAAAATGGCCTGCCGATATATCAATGTTTTAGTTTAAATACGAACAAAAAGGAGATAAAGTATGGAATCAGAAGTATTAAAAACAGGAATGAATTTAATCATGGAGAAACAGATTATTCCCAATCCTATTTGTCCGAATGGTTGCATCTATCGATTAATACACAACAAAAGAATTAAGAATGAAAATACAAACTACAAAAATCACATTACCGCCAATTGGTCTTGACACACAAATTCAAGATGCAATCGAAGGCGAAAATGAAGAAACTAAGTTGGCCGTTCAGGACAAGAAAGAAAAGGTAAAAATCAATTTCAACAGGATAGTAAGTATTAATAACTCTCCGGTACGTGAGTGTTGGATAAAAGAGGGAAATCTCCACTATTATATGGCTAATGGTAAGGGTGTTGAATATTACTTCCCTATAAAGTACGCTTCGATTGGAATTGACATTGACTCAGGACCAACGATAACTTGTTTGTGACAAGAAACTCTCAAATGACATGAAAGAAAAAGATATAAATAATTTAGTAATGAATAAAGATGTTTTAGTAGCACATGCCTCCGATGGAATGGGATGTGCTTATGAAAAAGAAGTAACTTCCATATCTGTATGGATAAACGGAAGATGTAGGCACTGCGTTAATGATGAAAGTGTTTCCGCTTTACTTAAAGAGGCGAAGAAGTCCGGTAAAATTCAAATATACATCTGTGGTAATAAGAAAATGGACGGAAATATAGATGCGTTTGGAAGTACTCCTCTGTACACTAATGGGCAATTCAGCGTAAATGAGTTGATATACAACGGAAATGCTGTTTGGTCAAGAGTTAAATCAAAATCAAATAGATATGAACTGTAAAAAAAATCAGGCTATTACGACTTTTATTCATGGAATACAAACGATAAACAGACACAGCCATGCCATACAGAAGCACGGGAATAACCATTTGCGGGACACGGTATGACCGCAGGCAAAAACTGATACCCGAACAGCGGGCAGAGATTTTCCACCGTTACATGACGGAAGATGTCAGTCAGCGCCAACTGGCACGCGAGTACGGTGTAAGCCGCCGCCTGATTACGTTCATCGTGAATCCCGAAAGGGAGAAGCGTAACAGGGAGCTGCTGAATAAACGCAAGGCGAAGGGGCTGTACAAGCCTGACCGAAAAAAGCACACTGAAATTATCCGTGAATACCGGCGCTACAAACAGAAGTTATTCAAAGAAGGCAAAATCCAATTAAATACTGACAGAAAATGAAATTACAGGAAAAACAGAAAGAACTGGAACAGGAGATTATCGCCAATCTCAGGGCAATTCCAAAAATGCCGGAGGGCTTGCTACCCCACACAGTCTATGTCGAGGAGGAAGGCGAGGACGCTGAACATCACGGCATACCGGTATATACCGTGTACAAGCTGGAAGAGATCAGGCCGGACGGGAGCTGCATGCTCTATAATCCCGGCAGCCGGGAGCGTTTCCCCTGCCGTCATCTTTACGAAATCAATATCGACTGGCTGGTTACCGTCTGGGAACGGTATCTGGAACTGTGCGTCGGGCAGAAACTCTGGAAACAGAACGCCGTCGCTTTCCTGAAAGAAAGTACGGATAAAATGGAGGCGGAGATCTCCGCTTTCGTGGACTCCGGCTGGGACAGATGTTCGGCTTACACGGACAACCTGAAACGATTTCTCGGGAAAGACGAGGTCAAAGAGGTGTGGGTGCTCTCTTTCCCTATGGATGATTTCGGACGTGACGCTCCTGACAAGGAGATCATTTTCGATTACGAAAACAACCCGCATACAGAGGTTGAAAAGATGACACCGCTGGAGTTCACGGCAAGAATCAATGACGAGATGTTCAATGACCAGGATAATTGGGTTCGGGCCATTGAACTTCCCAAGCATAAGTAATAACCACAAAACAATTTAATATGATTACCCAAAGAAATATTCAAGACGAGAGCTTTGACTCTATGACTGTCAACGGTAT
>NZ_CABUOD010000091.1 GCF_902493135.1 uncultured Parabacteroides sp. | reverse complement strand
GGGGGGGTGACTGGGGGGGTAGCTGGGGGGGTGACTGGGGGGGTAAGTTCCATGCGATCCACACCCTCTCCATCTGCATTCTCCTCATTCCATAAAACGACATCCAATCGTATCCGGTCAGGAGAAAAAGATTCCCGCAAAACAGGGATGTCCAATCCCATCTGTTCCCAAACATAACGAAGGTTCTGCAAACCACTGCCAATACGCTCACCCACATTCACCAATACAAAGATCTTGAAGATACTTGCATTGCGGGGGTCACTGATACCGCCTTCAAGAGCTTCATCCATCGTGATGCGCAAAGCTCCCGGATTGGAAATGACCAGCCGGTCTTTATATTTTTCGATGACAACACCCCGCCTGCCATGATAATCGGCATGAATCAACGCATTTGCCAAGGCTTCGCGCACAGCACCGTGAGCAGGCGTATCGTCAATACGGTCTAACCCGTTACGCAATTGAAAGGGAACTTTCAAACCGGATGTCAGACGATCGATGATCCTGAAATAAAAATCAAAAAGGTTTCCCGACCAATCTCCGGAAGCAGAAAAGACACGGTCCGTATAGCGGTTCCCGTCTTCAATCTCCCGATAGTCCAGGAAATAATTCGGATATTCGTTGGTGATCAACATTTCCGTACCAAACATCAGAATACCGGCTAAAGTCGGGTGAACCTCAGGAACGTCACTACTACGTTTGAGCGCACCGACTTTCAATAGGAACTCGACATCATCCAAAGTATTCCAGACATGATCGGGTTTCAGATTACGGAAACGCATCCTGAAACGACGAATCGTATCTTTATCCAGTTCCTGCCAATCGACATTTTCTACGATTGTGCTATCCAACGTAATATCCGCCTGATCGCGAAGCATCGCCTTCACCTCTTCTCGCTGGCAGTGATAATCGCCAGCGGCATTCCTCCTATATGTACCGGCAAACAGATTGTCATTAATAAAAACAGGTTTATAATGACGGTCTGCACGAGGGACTTCAATAACTACAACGTCTTTATCTTCAATGGAAAGGGCATAAACCTGACGATTAAACAACAGGTTGTCGCTCACTTTCAGTTTATTATTAATCTGGTTCCAGAAAGATTGGATAATCTTGCCACTGTCTTCAACGCCGGAAACATAAAGCTCTTTCGTTTTCTTATCTTCCGACACGCCAAGCAAGACGATGCCTCCATCCGTATTGCAGAAAGCGGAATAACTTTCCCATACGGATGCAGGGACTTCTTTTTCGGCCTTCTTCGCTTCCAGCCGAAAACTTTCTCCCTGACGGATCAGTTGCAAGATTTCTTCTTTTGTCATCTTCCTACACAATGATAAACAAACCCATTCCCCTCCAACTCCTCAACATCATAATAACTTATCCAATACATATAATTGAAACCAACCAGGTACAAAATCTACTGAATCTTCAATCGATATCTCATTTGCCTCAACTGTTGCAAATAATTTGGGTTCAGAATAACTATTATCAAACAAAAAAGCCCTATCAGACAACCGAATAACATCCAAAAGTAAATTCATCGTTCTTTCATAACGTTCTACAATTTTATCAGCCGGTACATCATGCCCACCTTGCAATACCCGAGTTTCAACTCGCCCTTTATTCATCTCCGGATCATTTAAAGCCACAAAGTACAAGTAAATGCGAAATCCTTGTTCTTTTGCAGATTTTATAAAATCCAATTTTGAAGGATGAGACATTACTGTTTCAAAAGTGAATTTATCACAACTGCACAATAAAGATTGTCTTAAATAGTCCGATAAAAATGAAGTAAAATAATCATTCACATCTTGATTAAAGACCATTAGATTACCGTCTTGACCTATACCGGACAATAAGCCCAAACCACCAGCTTGTGTAAACAAAGAAGAAGATATCAATTTATTTTTGAAATCATCAAAATCTAAGATAAGCCCGAAATCATCAAATGAACATAAATGATTCTCGTTGATCATCGCTTTCAAATCATCGGCATTAATGTAGATACCTAAATGAATGCCTTTATTCGAAACCACCTTTAACAAAGTGGACTTTCCCGAACCATTCGGACCTGCAAATATTCGGAGCCTTTTAGTAGCCACTACAGACTATATTTTCTCTTTACGACCTTATATTTTGCCTGACGCCCTTTAGATACAATCGAAACTTTACCTTCGGACTCTATACGGCAAACATTATTTCCTCTTAGAACCGTTACAGGAAGACCTTGCGCACGTGCCACATCATAGGCTTGACGACCTGCAATTTTTAATGCATTTACAATCACCGTCTTCTCTTCTTCTATAGTAAATTTCGACTTCATTTCTAAACTTTTTTATTATAACAAATAACAATCAATCATTGTTATCCGACTGATACATATTTTTGTTCCGGATAGCTCGGCTTATCCGTTATCTTCCTACGCAATGATAAACAAACCCATTCTCCTCCAACTCCTTCACATCATAAATATTACGACCATCCAATATCAGCGGCGTTGCCATCAGTTTTTTGACTGCCGACCAGGAAGGCATGCGGAACTCTTTCCATTCCGTGACAAGCAGGAGGGCGTCGGCATCCACTACCGCGTCATAGATGTCTTTGGCATAATGGACGGCATCTCCCAAACGGCGGCGGGTTTCTTCCATCGAGACAGGATCGTAGACATACACTTCGCAACCGGAAGCCAATAATTTATCTATCAGAACCAGAGAAGGAGCTTCGCGCATATCGTCCGTTTCCGGCTTGAAAGCCAAGCCCCACATAGCGATACGCTTGCCTTTCAGATCACCCTTGAAATAATCGCCTAACTTGCGGAACAAGATGGATTTCTGATCTTCGTTGACCTCTTCGACCGCTTCTAAGATACGCATGTGGTAACCATTCGACTTGGCTGTTTTGATCAACGCTTTTATATCTTTGGGAAAACAGGAACCACCATAACCGATACCGGCATACAGGAAACGGTTGCCGATACGGGCATCCGATCCGATTCCTTTGCGCACCATATTCACATCGGCTCCGACGATCTCACACAGGTTCGCAATATCGTTCATAAAACTGATGCGGGTTGCCAGCATGGCATTGGCTGCATATTTCGTCATCTCGGCGGATGGGACATCCATGAAAATCACACGGAAGTTATTCAACAGGAAAGGACGGTACAAACGAGTCATCAACTCTTCTGCACGGTCCGATTCGACACCTACGACCACACGGTCCGGACTCATAAAGTCCTTGATGGCCGCACCCTCCTTCAGAAATTCGGGGTTCGAAGCAACATCGAACTCGATCGACACCCCCCGTTTATCCAGTTCTTCCTGGATCGCCTCACGAACCTTACGGGCCGTACCTACCGGAACGGTGCTCTTCGTCACGACAAGGAGATGTTTGGTCATGTTGCGGCCGACGGTACGGGCCACTTCGAGCACATACTTCAGGTCGGCACTGCCATCTTCGTCGGGAGGAGTACCTACGGCGCTGAAGAGGACTTCGACCTCGTTCAGGCATTCTGTCAAATCGGTTGTGAAATGGAGACGGCCGGCTTGCTGGTTACGGTGAACCATCTCTTCAAGGCCGGGCTCGTAGATAGGGATGATACCTTGTTTCAGGTTTGTGATCTTTTCGGCATTTACGTCGACGCAGAAAACTTCGGTTCCCATTTCTGCGAAACAAGTACCGGTGACAAGTCCCACATAACCTGTCCCGACGATAGCTATTTTCATGATTTTATAATCAAATAAATGTTATATATCAGTGCCGCCAAACAGGGTTTGGGGCACACAAAGGTTCGTCACTCCCACACAGGGAATCACGAAAACGCCACAAAGATAAGAAATTGAAATCATTACACATCTTAAAATCGAGTTATTTGTACGAATCTGTCTGATCTAAGGATCACCAGCGGCTATAATCAGTCCGAAACAGCCAGTTGCCACATTCATAAATCCGGATTCTGTTTTTATCAAAATGTCACTACCACCCCGTCTAAATCGGATTAGTAGGGCATCTATTTGGAATGGGTCTTGTTCACTTTTGCTGTATGGTTACTTTTTGTGTATTTAATTAATAAAAGAGCACAGCTTAAAAAATAAAAGTCTATATTATAAGT
>NZ_CABUOD010000090.1 GCF_902493135.1 uncultured Parabacteroides sp. | reverse complement strand
TGGCGTTTAAGTTAAGGGAGGGGTGGCGACGTGATGTCGGTTCCCCTTTTGTTTTTATAACCCTTTCGCTTTTGCTTCGTTCCAGATCCGGTCCATTTCTTCCAAAGACATTTCTTTCAATGATTTGCCTTCTTTGATGGTATGCTCTTCTAAATAGTTGAAACGGCGGATAAACTTTTGGTTCGTGCGTTCCAAGGCATTGTCCGGATTGATTTTATAGAGGCGGGCAGCGTTGATCAGGCTGAAGAACAGGTCTCCGAATTCGGCTTCCATCTTGTCTGCATCCATCTTATCGATTTCGGCTTTCAGCTCGGTAAACTCTTCATGCACCTTATCCCAGACCTGGTCGCGCTGTTCCCAGTCGAAGCCGACGTTGCGGGCTTTGTCTTGGATACGGTGGGCTTTGACAACAGAAGGCAGGGAAGCGGGGACGCCTTCGAGAACGGTCTTGTTGCCGCCTTTTTCCTTTAGTTTGAGTTGTTCCCAACTTTGTTCCACCTTGCCGGCTGTATCGGCTTGGGCGTCTCCGAAGACGTGCGGATGACGGTAGATCAGTTTCTGGCAGAGGCTGTCGCATACATCTTTGATGTCGAACGCCGCCTTTTCCTCACCGATCTTGGCATAGAAGACAATGTGCAGGAGCAGGTCGCCCAATTCTTTTTTGATGTTATTGTTGTCATCTTTCATGATGGCATCGCACAACTCGTAAGTTTCTTCGATCGTATTCGTACGAAGGCTTTCGTTTGTTTGTTTACGGTCCCACGGACATTTCACGCGAAGCTCGTCCAGTATGTCGAGCAACTGTCCGAAGGCTTCCATCTTTTCTTGTTTTGTTGCCATTTGTCAGTTTGTTATAATTGGAAGGAATGTGAAAAAAGAACCAAGTACGCGAATGGCGCGGATAAACACGGATTTTTATTATAAATCCGCGAAGGTCCGTCCAATCCGCGGTCATCTGCGTACCCGGTTCTTTTTGGGCATATGCTTATAAGATGTTATTTATTCTTTTCTTGTTCTTTAAATACCTTCAACCCGTTTTCCAGGAACTGGATATAGTCGGGAACACTTTCGTTGAAAGCGTATGACGGGCCGAGCGGTTCGCCTTCGTCGTTCAGCAGGATGTAGAACGGCTGGGCATTCGCTCCGAACTTACTACGCTGCAAGTAACTCCATTTGTCGCCGATTGTTTTCAGTTTACGGGTCTTGCCATGCTCTTCGATTGTGATCGGCTGCGGCAGCTTCGTCTTATCGTCAACCATCAGGGTGATCAGTACATAATCCTTTTCCAATATCTGTTTTACTTTCGGGTCGGTCCAGACGGATGCTTCCATCTTGCGGCAGTTCACACAACCGAAACCGGAGAAGTCGATCATGACCGGCTTGTTCACCTTCTTGGCATAAGCCATACCGGTTTCATAATCGTCGAAAGCAGCGTGCACTTCACTATCGTATAAGTTGAAATCCTGAGTGTACAAGGGAGGAGCGAAAGCACTGATCGTTTTCAATGGCGCTCCCCAAAGCCCCGGAACCATATAAACGGCAAAGGAGAATGAAATGATCGCCATGAACAGGCGCGGCACGGATACGTACGGCAGGTCGCTGTCGTGGCTGAACTTGATCTTGCCTAACAGGTAACAGCCCAACAGGATAAAGATGACGATCCAAAGCACGATAAACACTTCGCGGTCCAGCAAGCGCCATCCATAGGCCAGGTCGGCCACGGAGAGGAACTTGAGCGCCAGTGCCAGTTCGAGGAAGCCTAACACCACCTTGACGGAGTTCAGCCAGCCTCCGGACTTCGGCATGCTTTGCAGCATATTGGGGAAGATGGCGAAAAGGCTGAACGGAATGGACAGCGCCAAAGCAAAACCGAACATGCCGATAGCCGGTCCTACCGCCGTTCCCATCGAAGCAGCCTGTACCAGCAAGGTCCCGATAATCGGACCCGTGCAAGAGAAGGAAACCAGCACCAGCGTGAACGACATGAAGAAAATGCTGATTATGCCCGTTGTCGAATCCGCTTTCGAATCCAGCTTATTCGTCCAGGAAGAGGGCAATACCATTTCGAACGCCCCGAAGAAAGAGATGGCGAAGACTACTAACAGCAGGAAGAATATGATATTGAAGATCGCATTCGTCGACAAGTCGTTCAGCGCACTTGCCCCGAATATACCCGTAATCAGCAATCCCATCACCAGATAAATCACAATGATCGAAAGTCCGTATGTCACCGCATCGCGGATCGCTTTCTTGCGGTCCTTCGTCCGTTTGAGGAAGAAACTGACCGTCATCGGGATCATCGGCCACACGCAAGGTGTCAGCAGGGCGATCAGTCCGCCCAGGAAACCGGCGAAGAAGATAAACAACCAGGACGTATCGGTTGCAGAAACCGTCGTGTCGCCGAAAGCCTTCAGGCTGTCGATTACAGGCGTCCAGAGAGCGGCGTTGTCCGTCAGTTTGTTGGAGACTTGTGCCGGTTGGGAGCCCGCTTGGCTGTTATCGGCATCCGGATCGGGAGTCGTCGGTTCGGCGACTTCTTCTGTCACCTTTTCCGTATCCGGCTGTATGGCTGTCACCTCTTCCTGAGCGGCCGAAGGAGCCTCGGTCGTTGTTTCAGCGGCGGCTGTCAGCTTGACATTCTTTTTGTCGAACGAGAAACCGACACGGTCGGGAGGCAAGCAAGTCTCGTCGTTGCAAGCCATGAATTCGACTTCACCCTCGGCTTTGAACTTGGCAGGATCGGTCACTTTGATCTTCTGGGTGAACGAAACCGTTCCCGGATACCAGCGCAGGTCCATTGCGAACAGTTCGTCGTACACGGTAGTCGGTTTGACGGACGGTGTCGGTTTGCCGATCAGCTCGGCTCCTTTCAGTGTCTCGAATGTGAACGAAGTAGAGACAGGGCCGCCTTCCGGCAGGTCCTGGTCATATAAATGCCAGCCTTTGTCGGCAGTAGCAGTAAACACGATTTCCTTTTCTGCCGAATCGGAATCATTCAATTGGATCTTCCATTTCACAGGCTGGAGAATCTGTGCCTGCGCGGTCAGTGCCACGAGCACTAACATCAAGGTACTAAAGAGCTTCTTCATATTATTTTTATTTTTGTTTATTTAGCTAAAGAGGTAAACTTATCAGGAATGCGTGTCTCGAAATGCATCTCTTCGCCCGTTGCCGGATGAATGAAGTCGAGCCGTCGGGCGTGAAGCATCAGCCGTCCGGTAGGATCTGTCTCCGCACCGTATTTGTAATCGCCGGCGATGGAGTGGCCGATCGACTGCATCTGTGCGCGTATCTGGTTCTTGCGTCCTGTCTCGAGGTCGAGTTCCAACAACGAATAGGCTCCGTTGCTGTGCAGCAGGCGGTAGCGAGTGATCGCCTCTTTCCCGTCTCCTTCAGCCGTTACGTAGACTTGCATCTTTGCATTTTCGGTCAGGTTGGAGACGATCAGGTCGGCGTCTTTTTCGGGCCGTCCTTCCACTACGGCGACGTATGTGCGTGCTGTGATGGCGGAGTTCCAGTTCGATTGCAACTCCTTTTGTACCCGTTGGTTCTTGGCGAACATCATCAGCCCCGAAGTATCGCGGTCCAGGCGATGGAGCACGAATATCTTGTTACGCGGGTCCGTCTTCTTGACATATTCGCTGAGCAGGTGGAAAGCGGTCCGTTCCTTCACGCGCGTGCTGGAAACCGAAAGCAAGCCTTCTTTCTTGTTCACGACTATCAGGTCGTCATCTTCCCAAACAATCGTGAGCAGCGGATTGTTGAACTCGACTTTCCCCCGTTCGTAACTGATTAACACCTCGTCGCCCGGTGCGAGCGGCGTGTTGAACTGGGAAGTTACCGTGCCATTGACCGAAATCTGTCCGTGGGCGAGTAACGCCTTGACTGAACTTTTACTTTGTTCGTTTAAAAGACCGAACAGGAAAGTGAGTAACGTATTCTCCTCTTTCACTGTAACTTTACGTCCTCGAGGGGCCCTGGATCTATCTGTGCCTCTGTATTCTGAGCGTCTTGTCATATTCCTAATTATATATAGTTTACAAAGATACTGGCTTTTGCGTAATGCTGCAAGGAGATGCAAGCAAATAAAATAAATCGGCCGTTCATCTTTTTCATCGTCCTTTGCCGTTGCGGGAAGACGAAGGCGGCTGCAGATCTGAAGAGGATGATGCAGG
>NZ_CABUOD010000089.1 GCF_902493135.1 uncultured Parabacteroides sp. | reverse complement strand
GTGTTAAGCCTGTCGCTAGCGTTCATCCTGAGCCAGGATCAAACTCTTCGTTGTTAAATTGTTTCTTATACCTTTGCTCAGAATCTCGTGATTTATCGTAGTCCGTACTTGACGGTATGTTTCGTATTTCTACGTCTCTTGTACTACTTGTTGATATGTAAATCTTTCAAAGAACTTTTTCGCTTTCTTTCGATTGCGGCTGCAAAGGTAAGGACTTTTTTTTAACTGCCAAATTTTTCAAGAGAAAATTTGAAAAGTTTTTCGAAAGCCGCCGGACGGTCGGACATGTCGCTTAGCCTTGCTAACCTCATCCACCCATTCCGGGAAATACCTTCTCCATCATGTCGACTAACGCCACTCTCGCTCGAATGCGGGTGCAAAAGTAGGGGTTACAATTTTTATATGCAAATTTAACGGATACTTTTTTCTCGCTTTTTTTCAAACTCGGAAGGGAGATTTTATGGTACGCATGTGAAAAATCCACTCAAACTACTCCTCATAATTCACAATGGCTTACCGTCTTTAAGGTTATGCCTCTTCTCGTAGTTAGTTACTGCCGTTTTTGAAGCATCCCCGGCACGGAAATCGCCATAGGAATTTAGCACGTCCGAAAAACTGATACCCTCAACAATGGAGTTTACCTTTGTCTCGTCCGTTACTCCCTCTGCCTTCTTGGTGGCAATTCGGGTAAGAATAGCAGTGTCTACCCCAGTGAACTTATGTTGCAGTCCTGCTAAGATTTGTTCTAAGATTGTCATACCATATGAATTTGATTTATAAATTTATACGGTAAATTTCGCGATTTATAAAAAAGGTGAAAAATAATTAGATAGGTGATATACGACAATGAAGCGATTGTCGTAAAATGATATAAAAAAGGCGTGAAACCGAATGGAATCACGCCTAAAATACTCTTCTTATGAGCTAATCAGAAACCCAACATTGCGGCTGGAGGTATATTCAGCACTCGACATAGCAACCTCGCAATTTTGAGGGTAGGCTCTGAACGACCGGAAATATAATCATTCACACGCGATGGACTTATTCCAATCTCACCGGCAAGTTGCTTCTGGCTCATCCCTTTCTCTTCAAGGGATAGCTCTATCAATTCCGCAACAGTCGGTTTTTCTATCGGATAATGTTCTTTTTCATATGTTATCACAATGTCGGACATAACTGTGAGTTCCACCGCATTCTTATCGTTTGAAGGTGTATTGTCATCAACCAATGGCAGAAGTTCTTCCACTCTCGCCAAAGCAAATTCATACTGTTCTTTCGTTACTTTATTCATACTTCTATCTCTTAAATGGTTGAACAATCTATCTTATCGTAATCTTTATGAGTACCCACCCAACGGATGAATATGTAACCTATCGTAAACTTGACAACTACCACAAGCCGATAATTGTTACCTCTGATGTTGAATACATAGTCCTGATTACCTACATAATCAACTGAAAGAAAATCCACTTTAATATCTGATAGGTTCTTCCATTCAGCTTTTTCCGCTATGTCATACCAACGTTCTAAGACTATGCGTGAATCTTCATAACCTTTCTTCTCGTAGAACTCTTTCAATTTTCTATGTGATACAATTCTCATACCTCTTTTGTTTGATGCAAAAACATGAATTAATTTTGAATTATAAATTTTTTCAGGAAATATATTCTACAAAATAGAATTTAGTAATAAAAAAACGGAACTAAATTAGTTCCGCTCAATAATACGATAAAAAACGAAGTAATGAATTACCCCTTTACATTAACATGGCATCATGCCAAACGGCATGTACCAGATCGAATAGTTTCCTGCACGTATATTTTTAACTACCAGATGAAAGCATTCATGGAGAATTGCATGTATCTTTGCAGCCGGTATAACATAAAAACAATCTGTATGTCAATCTCACGCTTCAATGCAGTGGAGAAAGCATCCAACCGAAAGGCAGTGGAAGCCATTACTCCCGATCAGAAAGTATCCGAATATTATGGTGAGAACGTCTTCAACCGGAAGGCAATGCAAAAGTATCTCTCCAAAGAAACCTACAAAGCCCTGACCCATGCCATCGACAACGGAACCCCTATCGACCGCGAAATAGCCAATCATGTGGCTGCCGGCATGCGCATGTGGGCACTGGAAAAAGGAGTCACACACTACACACACTGGTTCCAGCCTCTTACCGACGGGACAGCCGAAAAGCACGACGCATTCGTCGAACATGACGGAGGCGGCGGCATGATCGAAGAATTCAGCGGCAAGCTGCTCGCACAACAGGAGCCGGACGCTTCCAGCTTCCCTAACGGCGGATTGCGCAACACGTTCGAAGCCCGCGGCTATTCAGCCTGGGACCCCTCCTCGCCTGCGTTTATCGTTGACGACACCTTGTGTATCCCGACCGTATTCATCGCCTATACCGGTGAAGCGCTGGACTACAAGACCCCGCTGATCCGCTCCATCGAAGCCCTGAACAAGGCAGCCAAAGACGTCTGCCATTATTTCAACGAAGACGTCAATAAAGTCATCACCTATTTAGGCTGGGAACAGGAGTATTTCCTGGTAGACGAAGACCTCTATTCCGCCCGTCCCGACCTGTCGCTGACGGAACGTACCCTGCTGGGACACGAAAGTGCGAAGAACCAGCAATTGGACGACCACTATTTCGGAGCCATACCCTCCCGTGTACAAGAGTTCATGAAGGACCTGGAAACTGAATGCTATAAATTAGGCATCCCGGTCAAGACACGCCACAACGAGGTTGCCCCGAACCAGTTCGAGCTGGCACCTATTTATGAGGAATGCAACCTCGCCAACGACCATAACCAGTTGTTGATGTCGGTGATGAAACGTGTTTCCCGCCGCCACAACTTCCGCGTGCTGCTCCACGAAAAGCCTTTTATGGGTGTGAACGGTTCGGGCAAGCACTGCAACTGGTCGATGGGAACCGATACGGGCATCAACCTCTTCTCGCCGGGAAAGGACCGGGAAGACAACCTGCGTTTCATCACATTCGTAGTCAACTCGCTAATGGCCGTATATAAGTACAACGCTCTGCTGAAAGCCAGCATCGCATCGGCAACCAACGCACACCGCCTGGGAGCCAATGAAGCGCCTCCCGCTATCATCTCATCCTTCTTGGGAACACAAATCACCGAAATTCTGGACAAGTTCGAAAACTGTTCCATCGAAGACGCTATCGAGGTGGACGACAAGAAACGCCTGCACCTCGGCTTCGGACAGATCCCTGAACTCTTGTTAGACAATACGGACCGTAACCGCACCTCTCCTTTTGCTTTCACCGGAAACCGTTTCGAGTTCCGTGCATTGGGATCATCGGCCAACTGCGGTTCGGCGATGTTGGCACTGAACTCCGCCGTAGCCTACCAGCTCCGCCAGTTCAAACAGGATGTCGAGGCATTGCGGGCCGAAGGAAAGAGCAAAGAGGCCGCCATCTTCGAAGTGCTGAAAGCCTACATCAAAGAATCCAAGCCGATCCGCTTCGACGGGAACGGCTACGGCGACGAATGGAAGGAAGAAGCTGCCCGCCGCGGCCTGGATTGCGAAAACAGCGTCCCGTTGCAATACGACGCTTACCTGAAACCGGAAGTCATCCGGATGTTCAAGGAGACCGGCGTTCTGAGCGAAAAGGAACTGGAAGCTCGCAACGAAGTGAAATGGGAAATCTATATCAAAAAGGTACAGATCGAAGCTCGTGTCCTCGGCGATCTCTCGCTCAACCATATCATCCCGGTTGCCGTCCGCTACCAGTCATTGCTCCTGGACAACATCGCCAAACTGAAAGAGACATTCGGCGGATATCCGGAATATGACGATATGTCGGAAGAGCCCCGTCGCCTGGTCCGCAAGATTGCCGGCCACATCTGTTCCGTCACCCGCATGGTGGACGAAATGGTGGAAGCCCGCAAAAAAGCAAACCGCATCACGGACTTGCGTACCAAAGCGATCGCTTACCACGACACCGTCGCTCCCTACCTGGACGAAATCCGCAGCCATATAGACGATCTGGAACTGATGGTCGACAACCAGATGTGGCCGCTGCCGAAATACAGGGAACTGTTGTTTATCCGTTAATTCAGATTCATCGTTTAATTATGATGCAAGGGGGTGAATTCTAAGTCCTCTCCAAACAATATCTATAAAATCTTACCCAAGTTTACG
>NZ_CABUOD010000088.1 GCF_902493135.1 uncultured Parabacteroides sp. | reverse complement strand
AGAACCAGGTTCGCGGATGACGCGGATCGGGCGGATTTTAACGGATAAAATAATTTAAATCCGCTTTCATCCGTTTCATCCGCGTCATCCGCGAACCTGGTTCTTTATTTATATAAGGCAATATTTGAGAGCGCTTGCTCCTGAAAAACTTCGGATAGGGGAAAAGATTGAATATTATTCCGTATCTTCGTCCCGAATACTTAGATTTTTTGCTATCATGAAACACAAACTATCCGTCATCAGTGCGCTTTTGTTGTTCGCGTTAACCGGACAAGCCCAACATAGAGAGTGGGAGAACCAGCGCATAAACCAGATCAACCGGGAGCCGATCCATGCCCATTTCGTGCCGTACGCCTCGGAAAGGGCCGCTTTGCAGAAAGACGCGACGCTTGAACGCCGCGAGTCGCTGAACGGAACGTGGAAGTTCCATTTCGCGGTGAACCCGGCTTCCCGTCCCGCCTCGTTCTACGAAGAAGGTTTCGATGTCTCCGGCTGGAAAGAGATCGAAGTGCCGGGCAGTTGGGAACTTCAAGGTTTCGACGCGCCGATCTATACGGACACGCGCTATCCTTTCCCCGCCAATCCCCCTTATGTGCCGCAAGAGTATAATCCGGTTGGCTCGTACGTGACGACCTTCACCGTTCCCGAACATTTCAAGGGGAAGGACGTGCTGCTCCATTTCGGGGGAGTCGAATCGGCTTATTATTGCTGGGTGAACGGCCGTTTCGTGGGCTATAGCGAGGATAGCCGCCTTCCGTCCGAATACCTGATCAATAAATACCTGAAACCCGGCGAGAACCGGCTGGCGGTGGAAGTCTACCGTTATAGCGACGGTTCTTATCTGGAAGGACAAGACTACTGGAAGTATAGCGGGATCGAGCGGAACGTGATGCTGATAGCCCGTCCGAAATCCCGCATCAAAGACTTCGAGATCCGTGCCGATCTGGAGAACCAATATAAGGATGGGACGCTCGATATCGACTTTACGATGGATAGCCGCTCATTGGCGAAAGGCACATCCGTAGGGGTAAAGGTGCTGGATGGCACTAAAGAGTTGGCTTCCGGCCGCCTTACCGTCAGGCATGCGGCAGACACTTTGTTGTCTTTCTCCGAGATCTTTCCGGATGTTAAACGCTGGACGGCGGAGACGCCCCATCTTTATACCTTAGTCGTCAATACCCTGGATAGCAAAGGCAAGGTGACGGAATCGTTCACCCAGCGTTTCGGCTTCCGGAAAGTGGAGATGAAGAACGGCATGTTACTGGTCAACGGCACGCCTATCCTCATCAAGGGGGTGAACCGGCATGAACACGATATGCACCGCGGGCGTACCGTCTCGGTGGAGAGCATGGTCGAGGATATCCGCCTGATGAAACAGTTCAACATCAACGCCGTCCGTTGCTGCCACTACCCGAACTACGAAGAGTGGTACGAGCTTTGCAACGAATACGGTCTCTACCTGGTCGACGAGGCGAATCTCGAATCGCACGGTATGGAAGCCCATCCGGACGGTACGCTTGCCAATATGGACGGTTGGGAAATCCCTTTCATGGAACGGATGGAGCGGATGGTGGAGCGGGATAAGAACGTGACGGCCATCATCACCTGGAGCTTGGGAAACGAGTCCGGCTACGGGAAACATTTCGAGACGATCTACCACTGGACGAAAGGGCGCGACGCCAGCCGCCCCGTCCAATACGAAGGGGGAGGCGTGAAAGGCCTGTCCGATATCTATTGCCCGATGTACGGGCGTATCTGGCTGCTCCGCCAATGGGCGAACCAGCGCCGGGAGCGTCCTCTGATCCTTTGCGAGTATGCACATGCGATGGGGAACAGTGTCGGCAACCTCGGCGACTACTGGGAGCTGATCTATAAATATGACCACCTGCAAGGCGGCTTTATCTGGGACTGGGTAGACCAGACGTTTGCCGTCAAAGACCGGAAAGGCAAGGATATATGGGCATACGGCGGCGATATGGGTTTCGTCGGCATTGTCAACGATTCCAACTTCTGTGCCAATGGCCTGGTGGCGGCCGACCGCACCCTGCATCCGCACATCCATGAAGTGAAGAAGGTCTATCAATATATGCACTTCGAAGGCGTCTCCTTCTCGCCGAACCGGGTGAAGGTCACGAACCGCCACGATTTCCTCTCTTCCGATGTCTATGATTACAGTTGGAAGGTGAAGGCGGATGGACAGACCTTGTACGAAGGCAAACTCGATGTCCCGGTGATCGCGCCTCATGCCTCGGTTGTCGTCACGTTGCCCCTCCCGGCTATCGAAGGCAAACCCGGAACGGAGTATTTCCTGCATCTTTCCGCTTGCACGAAGGAGGCGTCCCCCTTGGTTCCCAAAGGGCATTTGGCTGCATCCGAGCAATGGCAACTTCCTTGCCGACCCCTTAAGGAGCCGGCAGAAGAGATTCCAAACCGGCCCTTTAAGGAGTTGGCAAAAGTGGATGAGACGCCGGACGGTTATACGGTGACCGCCTCTTCCTCCGTTCTTGCCTTTTCCCGGAAGACGGGAGAGATGACCAGTTGGAAGGTGAAAGGAAAAGAATACCTGCAAGCCGGCCCTCGCCCGAATTTCTGGCGTCCGCTGACCGATAACGATGTGGCGAACGGCATGTTGGAGCGTTGCGGAACGTGGAAGCAGGCGGGAAACGAGTTGCAATTGACGGATATGTCTCTACATGAAACACCGCACGAGGGGACGGTGACGATCCGTGCCTCCTATACGATGCCGGCGCAGGAATCGGCTTGCACGGTTACCTACGTCGTCTATCCCGATGGAGCCGTCCGAACGACTTTGAGCTTTACGCCGGGCGATAAGGCCTTGCCGGAAATGCCCCGTTTCGGCATGAGGATGATTCTGAATGGCGAATACGACCGGATGACCTGGCTGGGGCGCGGCCCGCACGAAAACTATTGGGACCGCAAATCAGCGGCCGATATCGACCTGTATGAATCGACCGTTTGGGAACAATATCACCCGTATGTCCGCGCCCAGGAAACGGCGAATAAGACGGATGTCCGCTGGGTGGCGCTCCGGAATGCTTCAGGCGAGGGTTTGCTGGTCAAATCGCTGGGCGAACCCTTAGGTGTCAGTGCCTGGAATTTCCCGATCGAGGATCTCTACTATGTCCCCTCCATGACGAAGCACATTCATGGCGGCAGCATCGAAAAGAAAGACATGGTCTGGCTGAACATCGACAACCGGCAGATGGGTGTCGGTGGCGACAATACCTGGGGCGCCCAAACCCATCCGGAATATACGATCACACCTGCCCGCCGTGAATATTCGTTTTGGATGATTCCGGTTGATGGAGAGACGGACTTGCCGGAAGCGGGCAAGTGATTGGGCAAAGTTTATCTTGGTAATGCATGGTTTTGGGTTCCCTGACTCTATGCGTTACCGGGATAACCAAAATATTCTAAGGTTATGATCTACATGCGAAGTTTTCTGCAAATCCTCTATCACTCTATCACTGCGGAAACTATAACTCTTGATCTTCAAACGTTAAAGGTAGTGATATAGGACGTTTCTCTCTATCACTCCTCTATCACTCCTGAAATACGGTGTTTTTATCATATGATTGAAGACCAATATATTGTCGTCTTTTCCCTCTGAAAAAACATATGGAATAATCGAATAAACAAATGTAAAAACAGGTGTAATAGGTGTTAAATCGGCGGAATACGGCTCTTCATTTCAGAAAAGCCATCTCTTTTTTTAGCGGAAACAAGCACATGATTTCGCGAACACCCCCATGTTGCCACCCTTTACATCCGGGTGTAGAGAGCCGGTACACCCGGGTGTAAAAAGGGGCAACAGGGGGATGTCTGACAACTAAAGTGCCTTGCCGAACAATAAAAACCGCCTGGTTTTACATATTTTATAGTCGTTTTTACATAAAATAATCGAGTGGTTTACAGGGGTGAGGATTGGAGGTTTATCGTTTGTGTTAATTGCAATTCACTTATATTCAGCTGTATATAAACACAGTGCCTGTTTTCCTTCCAAATTGCCGGTGATAGGTAGTGATACTGTTGTGATAGAGAAAATGGACATGTATCACTAATAAAACAAGTTGAATATCAATTGGTAAAAAGGAATCAGTGATACAGTGACAGAGGAAATGGGGAAAACTTGGTTCTTCGTCACTTTCGGGGCAGTTCATGTGTTAAAGCTAGTAAGTTTATTGCAAAGCAAGGTAATG
>NZ_CABUOD010000087.1 GCF_902493135.1 uncultured Parabacteroides sp. | reverse complement strand
AACAACCGCCGCCCCTCCCCGGCTACAGCAAAAAAATCCCGGCGCCGCAATCAGGGTTCCGGGGATTTACAAAGCAATGCTGTAACTGAATAAGTTACGGCGTTGTTTTTTTATGAGGTAATGATTTAGAAACGCAAGTTTTGAATAAACTTACATCGAGGTTCATCCTGTCAAACAACTCTATACAAATATACGAAATATCTGATAAAAAAGCAAATAGGATTTTTATCACCTTATTTGCCGATTTATGGCGGACATCAGCGTCACCGCGGATCATTTTTTCCTTTGAGCGGACTGGAACGGTCTGGAGCGGACATGGGAATCGTTTTCTGAAGACTTGGATTATCTTGCACATCCTTAACGCAGAAATCACCTAAACCCAACAATTATGGATTGCGTCCTTATGGAAACGAGCGCCTATAAAGAGTTGCAGGCGCACCTTCAACGTCTTCTGGAGCGAGTGTCTGCGCTCCATTCCCTCTCCGCCCAACCGACAACTGTCCGGTGGCTTACGGCTGAGGAGGTCTGCAAGGCCTTGAGCATCACCAAGCGAGCCTTGCAATACTATCGCTCCGCCGGCATCATCCCCTATACGGCCTTAGGCAATAAAGTATTGTTCCGGGACGACGACATCCGGCAACTTCTGGAAAAGAACCTGATAAAAAGCCTGTAGCATGACCGAAGAGATCATCACCCGCGACAGCGCCGCGTTCAAGGAACTGCGTCGCGACATCGTCAAAGCCATCCGTGCCGTCGATATTCTGATCGACACGCACCGCCCGACCATCGGAAATGAATTGTACCTGACCAGTGAGGAGATTTGCAGCATCTTCAGCATCTCGAAACGCTCCTTGCAGAATTACCGGGACAACCGCCAAATTCCTTATACTACTCTTGGTGGAAAGATTCTTTATCCGCAGTCATCGCTTTATAAACTGCTGGAACAGCATTATATGAAAGCGCAGCGCTGATGCGGTCTGTGAAAAGGGGAAGATCACTTGATGTGCACCCCAAAGTTTGGACTGATTAATAATTCAGATAGCATGAGTTCGGTATTGTACCGGGCTCATGTTGTTTAATGCGGTCTTTATTCGCTTGTTATTGTAGTAATTTATGTATTCCTCCAGTTCCTTACGGAAGTGATCGACAGACTCGAACTTCTGCAAATATAATAATTCTGATTTTAACAGTCCGAAAAAGTTTTCCATGACCGCATTATCCAAACAGTTTCCCTTACGAGACATGCTCTGACTAATACCTTTTTCCCGCAGCCGATATTGATAGCGTTTCATCTGGTACTGCCAACCCTGATCCGAGTGAAGTATAAGTTCCGGAGTATCGGGCAGATCCTTTATGGCATCTTCAAGCATTTTCATTGTTTGGTAAAAGGTCGGATGTTCAGCTATATTATAACTTATTATTTCCCTGTTATATAAGTCCATAATAGGCGACAGATAAAGCTTCTTGCCGAACAGAGAAAATTCAGTAAGGTCTGTAACCCACTTTTGATTAGGACGTTCCGCCATAAAATTACGTTTCAGCAAGTCGGGCACCACGGCACCAACCTCTCCTTTGTATGAACGATATTTTTTTAGGCGCACCTGGCATTTAACTCCACATTCGTTCATTAACCTAAGTACCGTTTTATGGTTTATAGAATATCCGCGATTGTGCATCTCTACTGTGATACGGCGGTAACCATAACGTCCCTTATGATCGTGGTATATACTTACAATCTCGTTTTTCTCTTGTTTGTATTTATCGGGGAACTTTAACTGCTTCAGATGATAATAGAACGTACTACGCGCCATCCCCGTAACTTCCAATAGCGTGGGAAGGGTATGTTCCGGTCTTAGTTCTTCGATGGCTTTTGCCCGTTCCCGTTCTCGCGGACGATGCGTTCCTCGACTAAGACCCTCAATTTTTTTAAGTAAGCAACCTCGGCGCGAAGACGTTGGTTTTCGACTCGCAAGTCATTTTCTTCCTGTGGTTGTAGTTCCTGTTTATTAGGCTTGGTTCTCATCTTACCCCGATTATCACGGTAAAGACCGGATTCACCTTCTTCATAATAGATACGCTCCCATTTGCTCAGCGTACTCTCATTGTAAATACCGAACTTTGCCGTTGTTTCCGTTAAAGATAAGTGATTCTCGTGCATGTGCCTGATAGCTGACAACTTAAAATCGCCGCTGTAAGTATATTGCCGTATACGAAGACCTTCTTCGCCGAACTCTTTATAACGCGCAATCCAACGGGACAAAGGCGTATAGCTTATTCCAAAATGCTTGGAGGCGGACGATACGGAATGTTGCCCTCTGACAACAGACAAAACGGCCGCTAATTTCTCCTCATAACTGTACTTCATAAAACACCCCAAAAGTTATGTCCAACTTTTGGGGTGCAGTTCACACTCTTCCCCTTCTTTTTTGGATGTATAGCTAATAAAGTTGCTCGGATGGATCACGCATATCTGCTCGTCAGGTTTTCCGAAATCAATGAGGATCGGATATTTGTAAAGCGGCAGATAGTATTTTCGTCCGAAGGATTTGCGGATTGCCTCCGCAGCCAGCAGGATTCCCGATTCGGCCGTTATGGGACGTTCGTATCCGGGATGTTGCCGCATGATCTCCATGCGGCATTTATTGATGTCGTCGAGCGTAAAGACCTCTCCCCGGATGATGCGCAGCAGGCGCAAGGTAAGTTCGTATTCGCGGGACAGATTTCGACGTTGGTCGCTGTTTGTAGCTTCGTCCAACTCTTTCTTCAGCCGTTCGGCTCTTTCTTCGAATGTTGCCATATTTATAGTCCTTTTTGTGTAATGATTCTGTTATCGGCAAGGGGCAGTAAAATTCCGAGGCCTTTGCCGTCATTCATCCTGTGGTAGAAAATCCCGGACGTATTTCTTGGCCGTGTAAATGTCGCGTTCGATGGTAAGTCCGAACGGCAGACGAAGGGATGCCAGTTCGGAGAGCATCAGGTAGCCCCACTCCCATTCGTGGATATGACAATAACCGAACAGGCACCAGTCGTCGCCTTCGCGTTCGGCTTCGGTGATGAGCCATGTGCCCGAGCCGCAGGGGTTGAAATACTTGACGAGGACTTCGGCATCCATTCCTTTCCCATCCTGTGAGTGGATAGGATGTTTCTCGAATTTCGAGATGATCTGTTTTGTGAGCAGTGTCATAGAGAATAAAATTTCAGACTGCCCGGAACGCCCGGACAGCAAGAGCCGAATAGCCGCTGCGGGCGACAAAGACAAGGCGAAGACCTTGGCGTGTCGCATGCAGCGGCTATCTTGCTGGACGGGTCGGCGTAAGAAAAAATCATTTTCGCTCTTTGCTCACAGCAGGATAAATAGTTATCTTTGTTATGGACTACTCTAAATGATAAGCAGATGATGAACAGAATTATATTGATCGGAAACGGGTTCGATTTAGCGCACGGACTGCCGACGAGTTACAAAGACTTTATTCAAGGATATTGGATTTTTCAAAGACGCAGATTATTGGAAGATACAAGTGATCCAACAGACGGATTATGCTGTATTAAAATAGATAATCCGGACGATATCAAGAAACTGGAACATTTTAGCTGGATTTTGGATAATTCGATGTTCCGATTCCAACGTGGCTGGCAGCAGCAACAGCAAATTGAAGAGTATAATAATTTCTTCAATAGTTTGCCTCTAAAATATGAAAGTCGGTTTTTCGAGGCAATAAATCAGTCTATTGAATTAAGAAATTGGGTAGATATTGAGAGTGAATATTATGCATGGCTGAAGAATATTTTCAAACAAGATAGATGCGAATATACCGATCCGGTTCAACTCAACGAAGAGTTGGATTTAATAAAAGGATATTTAACCGGTTATTTGAAATTTGCACTCCAAAATCAAATCAAGCCGGAATTGATAAAGGATTGCATTCGTACAACTATCTACGAACCTTTCAAAGCCAGAGATATTTCCAATGAAGGGAAAGAGGCATTTTTGCAATTTGTGGATGAGAGGTGGGAAAAAGCGGAAAACAAGGAGAATACTGAAAGATGTATTTTTTCCCGCAAATACGGATATTCATTTAGAGATATGGAATCCGATATAGAGTATTATAAAAAAGTAACAAATAATTTATTATCAAATCATATAACCAATGTTGAAACTACGCCAACCGATATTCCGGATTATTATCTTCTTCCCGACCAGATATTGTTCCTGAATTTCAATTATACACGAACCGCAGACTTATATATTGACAAAGACTCCGACTTCAAAATAAACCATATTCACGGGGAGTTGGATAACGATAGGAATCCCATCATTTTCGGCTATGGGGATGAAATGGATGAGGATTATAAGACGATTTCGAATTTGAACGATAACAGCTATCTGACGAATATCAAATCGATCCGTTATCTGGAAACGGACAACTACCGTCGGTTGCTTCGGTTTATCGACTCCGCCCCATACCAAATATATATCATGGGACACTCCTGCGGCAATTCGGATCGCACATTGCTCAACACCTTATTCGAGCATAAAAACTGTGTGTCGATAAAACCTTACTATTACGAGTGGATAGACGATAATAGAGTGCGAGCCGATAACTATATCGAGCTTGTTCAGAATATTTCGCGCAATTTCAACGATATGCAGAAGATGCGGGATCGGGTTGTGAACAAGTCCTATTGTCAACCCCTTACACCGGTTAATGGGCAGCCATAAACCAAGCGGCAGCAATTCATAAAATTGCTGCCGCTTTTTCGGTATTATTCGCTTGGCGTCCAATCCGGTATTTCGATGGTGTCGGCGTCGATTACCGGGCATCGGATAATCTCCACGGTCTCCTTTTCGTAGACGTTGCAACTCACGAAAAGCGATGCGATGAACATGCCCCAGATCAAGGCAAGGATGCAATACCGGATCGCGTATTTGATTTTCTGTTGTTTCATAATAACTTATTGTTTTAAGAGTTCAGCAATTTCCGGATCGAGATTACCCCGATACTCCATGCGCTCGTCCAATCGACAGGCTTCGAGAAAGTGACGGCGCCCCTCCGCCTTGCGTCCCAGCCGCGAACAGGCTATGGCCCGCAGATACTCCGTCACGGCATCTTTGGGCATCGTGGCAAGCAGCTCCATCGCCCGCTCGTTATGATCCAGCGACAGATGCGCCACGACGGTATTACGGT
>NZ_CABUOD010000086.1 GCF_902493135.1 uncultured Parabacteroides sp. | reverse complement strand
TAGGCAAATATTATATATAGGAAAGGCGAAAACAAATTTATTTTCACAAGATTCATGTTTAAGGATATGAGCCAATAGAATAATTTTCTCTGCGGTGATACTATATAAAAACATGAATGGTTATTTGCCGGAATGTTTTTATCTTTGTATCCTTGTCAAAATAAAAAATAAGATGAAATATACCGGAATATATATCCTGTTGACGATACTGTCGCTACTTGCCGCATGTACCGGAAAGTTGGCGGAAGGAAAGGTGGTGACGGTGACGATAGAGCCGCAACGTTTCTTTGCCGAAAAGATCGCAGGAGATAAGTTTGCTATCCATTGTGTAGTTCCATCCGGGCAGAGTCCGGAAACCTATGATCCGACTCCGAGGCAGATGGTGCAGATCGGACAGAGCGAAGCGTATCTGCAAATCGGTCATATCGGCTTCGAGCAGGTATGGATGCAGAAGATCCGCGAGAACAATCCCGATTTGAAGATATTCGATGTATCGAAGGGTATGCAGTTTGTAAAAGAGACGGAAGAAGAAGAGCATGGGCATGAAACGGATAACGATAACGGGCATCACCACCATCATGCAGGCGGTATCGATCCGCATATCTGGAGTTCCATCGAAGGGGCAAAGGTCATTGCTTGGAATACGCTGAACGCTTTTATCGAACTGGATAAAGAGAATACGGAGTATTATTGGAAGAATTATGAAGTTTTGCTGGCGGAGATTGAAAAGACGGAGGCCGAGATCAAGCGTCTGCTCGATCCGCTGACCGACCGTACGTTTATCATCTATCATCCTGCTTTGACCTATTTTGCCGATGAATTCGGCCTCGTCCAGCTCTGTATCGAGATGGATGGAAAAGAACCTTCGCCGGCCCAGTTGAAGCAATTGGTGACGACGGCAAAAGAGCGCCACGCGAAAGTTGTCTTTATCCAGCAGGAGTTCGACCAGAAAAATGCCGAACTGATTGCGAAGGAAACAGGTTGCCGGCTCGTGAAGATCAACCCGCTGGATTATCATTGGAATACGGAACTGATTCATATAGCGAAAGCACTGGCCGATGGAGAAACTGATTGACATAGAACATGTGACGGCCGCCTACGGCAATAAAACCGTATTGCGGGACATCTCTCTGACGGTCTGGAAAGATGATTTCTTGGGGATTATCGGACCGAACGGGGGAGGAAAGACAACCTTACTGAAGGTTATACTCGGCCTGTTGCCGCCTGTCTCCGGCACAGTCCGTTTTTATGAGGACGGACAGGCTGTCCCTTCTCTCCGGATCGGCTATCTTCCTCAATTGAACAACATCGATAAGAAGTTCCCGATCTCGGTGCGCGAGGTGGTCGCTTCGGGGCTGGCTTCGGAAAAGCCGCTTTTCCGTTCTTATAGTGCAAGCCAAAAACAGCGTGTGGAGGAAGTGCTTGGAAAAATGGGACTGGAAGGTTTGGCAAGTCGGGCGATCGGCGAACTGTCCGGCGGACAGTTACAGCGTGTGTTGCTGGGACGCTCCATTGTTTCCCGTCCGCAAGTGCTGATCTTGGATGAGCCGAACTCGTATGTGGACAAGCGGTTCGAATCTCATTTCTATAAGCTCTTGGACGAAATCAATAAGGAGAGCGCGATCATTCTGGTTTCACATGATATCGGGACTATATTGGCGATGGTGAAAAACATTGCTTGTGTAAACGAAACATTACATTACCATCCTGGAGCGGATGTGTCCGAAGAGTGGCTGGGCGAGAAATATGCTTGTCCTATAGAACTGATCGGACATGGCGATTTGCCGCACCGGGTTTTGAAAAAACACGAACATGAATAAACTTTGTTTGATAGGCCTACCGGAGGTCGGATATATTGTCGGTATCGCTGTCCTTATTTTCGGCATTACCGCTGTGAGGCAGAATCCTTTCATCAGTCGCGGACAAAAAATCCTTTGGATACTGACTATTGTCGTATTGAACTGGATCGGTCTGTTGCTGTATTACTATACTTATTACATTAAAAAGAATTAGAAAACGGATAATTCCTGATTTTTCAATGAAGAAGAAGATATTGATTACGGGGGCCAGTGGCTTTATTGGCGGTTTCCTGGTAAAGGAGGCGCTTGAACGGGGATATGAAACCTGGGCGGGTGTCCGTTCGACAAGTAGCCGTGCTAATTTGCAGGATGAACGGATTCGTTTTATCGATTTGAAATATTCCGACCGTGAATCCTTGACCGCGCAGTTGGCCGGTTTTGTCCGTGAACATGGTCCTTGGGATTATGTGATCCATAATGCCGGATTGACCAAGACGCTTGATAAAAGAAACTTTTATCGTATCAATGCCCGAAATACGGCCAACCTGATCGAGGCGCTTGCCGCAGCAGGTTGCAAGCCGGAGAAGTTCTTGCTGATGAGCAGCCTGAGCAGCTATGGCCGTGGGGACGAGAAAACGTTCCGTCCTATCTCGCTGGATGATCCTCAATTGCCCGATACGGACTATGGAAAGAGCAAGCTGGAAGCGGAGAATTATTTGCGGCACCAATCTTATTTCCCGTATGTGATCCTGCGTCCGACAGGAGTGTACGGGCCGGGCGAGAAAGATTACTTCATGGAGATCAAAAGTATAAAGTCCGGTTTTGATTTTGCCGTCGGCTTTACGCCCCAGCGCATTACTTTTATATATGTAAAGGATCTGGCTACCGCCGCTTTCCTTGCTTTGGAGAATGAGGCTGTCCGGAACCGCCATTATTTCGTGGCGGACGGTGATGTCTATACGGATGAATCGTTTGCCCGGATGATACAGGAAATCCTGCGGAAGAAACATGTCCTGCATGCCCGTATTCCGATGGGGCTGGTGCATATAGCCTGCCAGGGTTCCGAGTGGATAGGCAAGTTGCTGAAGAAGAGTATGACATTGAATACGGATAAATATATAATCCTGAAACAGCGTAACTGGATTTGTGATGTTACACCGCTTCAGGATGAATTGGGCTTCGTCCCGGCTTACCCGTTACGCCGTGGCCTGGAAGAAAGCATAGAATGGTATCGGAAGGAAGGCTGGCTGTAGTTTTATTTTACTTCTTCAACGGTTCCTTTGCCGATGACTTTCTGTTGTACGGCTGTCGGGCCTTTATAGCGGATATTTCCTTTACCGACGACTGTTGCTTTCAGGTTGTTGGTCGGATGGATCTGAGCGGAACCTTTCCCTGTGATTTTACAGTTTACTTCGGGCACTGCTATCCCGAAAGCCATGATTTCACCGTCGGTCGTGATGTTGTAGTCTGCTTCTTCGGCGCTTCCTGCTTTCAGGTTGATCGTGCCGGATCCGTTAATGCTGCATTCCAACTTGTCGGTTTTTAGTTCATTCACGACCATATTGGCGCTACCGGACACGTTCAGGTCGAGCTTGCCGACTTCGACTTTCCGTTTTAGTTGGACGAGACAGTTGGAATTAGCGTTGATTTTCAACTCGTCACCTGTCAGAGGGCTGTTAGCCATGAAGTTCGCGTTGCCGGAAGCTTTTACTTCTTTCAGCCATTTGGAGTTGGTCTTGACGATGAATTTGGTGAAATGGTCGACTTTTACGCCCTTGAACCCGACGGTAAGAACACGGTCTTTGATGTCGATGTTCACGTACGGGTGTAGGTTTTCGTCTACGGTTATTTCAATATGCGGAGTGGATTCCGACTGCTCGTAGTTGAAGTCGATCACCCCGTCGAACTTGATGGCATTGAAGTCGTCGATCGTTATTTTCTTGGTCGAGAGCTTTCCGTTTCCTTTCACATGGTCTGCTGCCTGGACAGAGAAAAACATTCCTATCAGGAAAGCGATCATTAGTAAACCTTTTGTTTTCATGTATGTCTTCTTTATGTTATACTTATGGACGCGTTTGCCGCACTTCGGTTACAAATGTAGGAAATTTATTTCACTCTTGTGATATCGGCAGCTCCCGAACAACGTGTATTAGCTTTAGGATTTCCTTTGTAACAGATGTCTCCGCTTCCGGAAGCGGATGCTTCGAGCGTTTCGGTTGCGTATGCCTCAATATCTCCACTGCCGCTCACCTTGCATCTCAGGTCTTTTACCATGAATCCGTATGCACTTATGTCTCCACTGCCGGATACTTTATATTCTCCCTTCTCGGCCTTTCCTTTCAGATTCAGATCACCTGCTCCGGCGACGCCTGCTTTGATATTCCCGCATATCAGGTCTTTTGCTTCCATATCGCCGGCACCGCTGACTTTTATTTCACATGCGTTTGCGATACGGACCGGTTTGTTCATATATACATCCGACGCACCGGATACTTCTACCTTCAGGTTTTCACCTGAAAGGTTATTCTGCAAAAAGAAATCTATGGAACCGGATATTTTTGCTTTTTCCAGGATCCGGGAAGAGCTGTTGATAATAAACTTCGTCGGATATAATTCTTGTTTTTCTTCATTTGTCCGGACATACAGGCATCCGTCCGAAACAGATATGTCCAGTAACGAGAACAAATTCTCGTCTACTGTAATTTGCAGGTTGGAACTTCCTGATCCTTGCATATAATTAAATGCCGGACCTTTGTATTCTTTTTTATTGAATAGGGAACCGTTATTGTTGAAATTGATTTTTACTCTGATATTCAGCTCCGTGTAATCGGATATCTGAATTTCTTTGGAAATAATATTTCCGTTACCTTTCACTTTTTCGGCATATCCGCCTGTCGTACATATAAACAAGAAAGCTATTAATGCTGTTAATGTCGTTTTCATATTCTATGGTATTATAAGTATTAATTTTTCTTGATCGAACCTCCGCCAATGACGCTTTTGCTGAGTTCCGGATCTCCTTCATATCGTATGTGGCCACCGCCGGCTATGCTGGCGTCCAATTGTTCGGCCGCATGTACTTCAATGTCTCCGCCACCTGCAACGCTGCATTCCGCTTTCCGAAGGATACATTCGAATGCGCTGATATCCCCACCGCCGGCTACACTCAGGTCTCCTCTTTCGGCCTCTCCTTTGAGCCGGATGGAGCCGCTGCCTGCCACACTGCAATCCAGGTTGTCTACTTTCAGTTTGGTTGCTTTGATATCTCCCGATCCTGCCACGCTAAAGTTGATTTTGCGTGCTTCCAGCTGCTTATCGAGGTTTATTGTGCTGCTCCCGGCAATGCTGATATCCAGTTTATCGGTTTTAAGAGGACTTTTGGTGACAAACTCCCCGCCACCGACTGCACTTATCTCTTTCAGCTCACGGGAGTTGGTCTTTATTTCACATACAGTCGGTTGGAGGTTGAGTCCATAAGAATTTCCGTTAAAATATTTTTTTTCATCTTTAGGCTGTACGATCAATGTCTTGCCCTTTACTTTTATGTCGAGGTAGGGCAATATGTTCTCGTCTATCGTTATCTTAAAAAAGGGAGATGCATTGGATTGTTCATATTCGATGTTCACCTTTCCCACATATGAGATTTCATCATAATCGGATATGGAAATTTCTTTCGTGATAATATTCCCGTCTCCTTTTATCGTATTCTGGGCAAATCCGTTCGTTACCAGCAGCCAGATACAAACCATAAAGAAAAATGCTCTTGTTTTCATGTCTTGTCGTATTTTCGTTTATTTTCTTTTATAGACGAGCAAGGAGATGTTACGGTTGCATATTTTCTTTACTTTTTCATGAATTAGTTTTTCTTATATGCTTTACAACACAAATTAGCATTTCAACTCTTGACAAATTGGAAAAAGGCCGTATCTTTGCACCGTGGTTTTTTCATAATAGTATTAGATTTAAGGTTAACAAAGTTGGTTAGGGGTTG
>NZ_CABUOD010000085.1 GCF_902493135.1 uncultured Parabacteroides sp. | reverse complement strand
CGGACGGGCAACAAAAAAGGAGCCTCGGAAAAAGGCTCCTTTGTGCGGATAAAGGTGCTCCTGCACATTTGTAAGCCTAATGTATATCAACGGTTTGCAACGGTTTTCTATGCTTTATTCCCGCGTCGCCTACCGTCTTTTTGCATGGTCTTGCGCCCGCCTGCCCGTTTCGCCTGCGCCGTCGCCGTATCTCCTTGCATGACAGTACAAATATAGCGATTTTCGGCGAAAAAACCAAATGCGAAGACTTTTGGAGATGCAGGCGGATTTTTATCGTCAAATTGAGCATTATTCGTATTGTTAATATTATGCATTAATAGTTGGTTGTTTGAATGAAATTATGTGAATCGTATCAAGCTCGATTTATGTTCGATATCGATTTTATAAATGAAAAAATAATTTGCGTCATAAGATGACATAAATAAACATTATCTTTGTATTCATAATATAGTCTTAGTCATCACTTAAAACTTTACAATATGGACAGGCTGGGGTATAGTCAGATAAATTTTTTGTTCATTCTAACTTTAATACAAAGAGACGATGGACAAAAGAAACAAACTTTGGAGGAGAGAACAACAGAACCGGGTGTTTAAAGCTCGCATGGTTTATCATGCCGCTTGCGGGTGTGGAATCAAGAAAGCGGATGGTAACTGGAATAGACATCCTCATTGGTTCGAGTTGGCAAGGGTGAAATGGATGCAGATCTACAAAAAAACAGGAACGCCATGCAGTTGTTGGTTGTGCCGAGGAGAGAAGTATGATCGCAGGGGATATGTAAAGGAAACATTGCGGATTATAGCCGAAGCATAGACAGATTCGTATGCGTCACTTTGAAATTTAGTATTGTCAATATGTTGAATAATTTAATATTTAGAGCCTCATAAGTGTTTAATCGACTCGTAGAAAGTTACGGGTCAAACCTTATGAGATCATGAGCAGAAGCAGGAAACGAACACCCGTCAGCACGATCGCGTGTTGCAAGTCGCAGAAAAAGGACAAGCAGTTATGTAACCGTCTTTTTCGTAGCCGATCCAAACGATTTATCCGGGACGGTAAGGAGCTGCCGCTTCGGCTTCGGGAAGTAATGAATATTTGGGATTTTGCCGGTGACGGCAAATGCTATTGGGGCTATGATTGCAAGTATTTCGAGAAGTTGATGAGAAAGTAGCAGTACGCTCTCCTTTACTTTTGGGTAAGGGAGAGCGAATTGTATTTGGGTGGCTGTAAAATAATCGCTTCGACGGATTTTCGATATTTCAGGCTTATTCGTATCTTTGTTTCTATGGACAGAGGGGAGATTATCATTTACCAGACGGCAGACGGCGAGACCCGCTTGGACGTTCGCATGGAGAACGACAGCGTGTGGCTGACGCAGGCGCAGATTGCGCATTTGTTCGGAGTTGACAGAACGGTTATTGTCAGACATGTCAACAACATTTATAAGTCGTCCGAATTGGAGCGGGACGTAACATGTGCAAAAATTGCACATGTTCAGCATGAGGGGCAACGGCAAGTGCGACGTATGATTCCATTTTATAACCTCGATATGATTCTATCGGTGGGCTATCGCGTCAATTCCAAAAATGCCACTCAATTTCGTATCTGGGCAAATAAGGTCTTGAAAGAGTATCTAATAAAAGGCTATGCAGTCAATAGCCAGTCCAAGGCCGAGCAGTTGGAGGAGCTGAAACAAACCGTTCATCTGCTCTCGAACGTGTTGTCGGCAAAGGATGTTACGAAATCCGAGGCAATCGGGTTGCTGCGCGTGATTACGGACTATACTTACGGTCTCGATACGCTCGACCGCTACGATTATCAGCAGTTGGAAGTGTCGGCTACTACGACCGAGGAGCCGTTTCATGCGACCTATGAAAATGCGATGGAGGCGTTACAGGTGTTACGCGACAAGTTCGGAGGCAGCGAGCTGTTCGCCCACGAGAAGGACGAGTCGTTCAAAAGCACGATGGGCGCAATTTACCAGACTTTCGGCGGGCGGGACCTCTATCCGAGCGTTGAGGAGAAGGCGGCTAATCTGCTCTATCTGACGGTTAAAAACCATTCGTTCAGCGACGGTAACAAGCGTATCGCCGCTTTCCTGTTCCTTTGGTTCTTGGAAAACAATCGGATTCTTTACCGAGCTGACGGTTCGCGCCTTTTGGATAACAATACACTGGTCGCCCTGACGCTGATGATTGCCGAGAGCCGCACGGAGGAAAAAGACGTGATGACGAAGGTTGTGGTGAATCTGATCAATAAGAACAATTGACACGATAACAGCGTGTCGGATATCGGAAAAGTGATGAAACCTATGAAGCCTAGTCATTTTATGAACCGAGTTTTATTGTTTGTATTGTTGCTAGTGGTAGGCAAAGGTGCTTTGTCGCAGGAGCGGATAGATACACTCTACTATAGCCGTTCGGGGATGACGGTGCGAAATCCGGTTTTTGCCGATTATTATCGACTGGCGCTTTATCCTGCGGATGCGGCGGGGCTCAAAATGTTCAAGGATTTTTATATTTCGGGAGAATTGCGGAGAGAAGGGCGTTTTCAGACAATCGATACGCTTGATGATCGCCGGACGGTGTTTGACGGAGATGTTGTTTCCTATTTCAAGAATGGTCGCATGTCGGAAAAATCATATTATTCGGAAGGATTGTTGGAAGGCGAATATCGGCAATACGACGAGAATGGAACGTTGAAAACACGTGCGTCGTATGCCGGCGGCGAATTGTCCGGGATGTACGAGGCATACAACGGAGACGGCTCCTGCCGAATGGTGGAATATCGTGCAGGGCTGCCGGTTCATGATTATTATTTGCTGGCGGACGGCAGCGGGAACACGCTTAAATTCCGCATTGCGGACGACATGCCGGTATGGGAATCTCCGGTCATAACGGAGCGTTCGGTCGATTATCGGGACGGTGTGCCCTGGGAGGTCTATTTCAAAAACGGATTGACGATCGCCTTGACGGATGCCATCGTCCGGGATTACGGCAAGTGGCACCGGGTCGATCTGATTATCTCCAATAATTCATTGACGCCGGTCGAATTCAATCCGGAGACCGATATGACGGCCTATTCCGTAGACGAACACGATGTCGCCACCGATCTGCAGGTCTGGTCTTGCGATAGCTATCTGAAGAAAGTGAACCGATCGCAGACCTGGGCCGCTGTTTTGATGGGCGTCAGCGAAGGAATGGCTTCTGCCGGCGCAGGGTATTCGACCTCCACGACGACCGGTTACAGCAGCTACGGCGGTTATTCGTCTTATACGACTACGACTTATAATCCCTCTGCAGCCTATCAGGCCAACATGGCCTCACAGCAGCGGATCGCTGATTTCGGTCAGGCCTTGCAGGACGAACAACAGGTCAAAAAGCTGGGATATTTGAAGAAAAACACGATATATCCCGGAGAATCCGTATCCGGATTTGTTCATGTAGCATGGATTAAAGGGGAGCGTGTTGTGTTCATTATCCGGATTGAAGGTGCCGAATACATTTATGAGTGGGGATTTGACAAGAAAAATGCGTTTTTATTGAATAAGAACAACTAAGCTGTATCATTTTTTCTAAAATTTAGTTGAGGAAATAATATCCGCAAGGTCCTGCAAATCGCTATGTGAGCCTTGCGGATATTGTTTTTAAGGTTTATTCCTTTGCGGGAAAGCGAAAAAATGGGAAGATTTTGTACCTTTACCTAAAATATTCTATACAATGGCAGCGATGAATACAGCCGACATCGGCTTTGAAAAGGAAATATGGAAGGCGGCGGATAAGATGCGCGGAAATATTGATGCATCGGAATATAAATCCGTTGTATTGGGACTTATTTTCCTGAAATACATCTCGGACAAATTCGAAGCTAAATATCAACAGCTTGTTGCCGAAGGAGAGGGCTTTGAGGAAGACAAGGATGAGTATTTGAGTAATAAAAATGAGAAGGGTAGTTATGATCCGGTTTTCTATGTCCCTGCGGAAGCCCGTTGGGAAGCTATTGCCATCCATGCACACTCTCCTGAAATTGGAACGATCATCGACAATGCGATGCGGGCAATTGAGAAGGAGAATAAGCGTCTGAAAGATATTCTTCCGAAAAACTTTGCGCGTCCCGAGCTCGACAAACGCCGCTTGGGTGAAGTTGTCGATTTGTTTACAAATATTCGGATGCATGAGCACGGCGATTCGAAGGATATTTTGGGTCGTGCTTACGAATATTGTCTTTCGAAGTTTGCTGAGGCCGAAGGAAAATTGGCAGGTGAATTTTATACTCCGGCTTGTATCGTTAAGACGTTGGTGAACGTATTACAACCTTATAAAGGTCGTGTTTACGATCCTTGCTGCGGTTCGGGTGGTATGTTTGTACAGTCTGCACAATTCATCGAGAACCACTCTGGAAATATCAATAATATATCAGTCTATGGTCAGGATTCCAATCCTACGACATGGAAAATGGCGCAGATGAACTTGGCGATTCGCGGTATCGAGGCCGATCTCGGGCGATATAATGCGGATACCTTTTTCAATGATTGCCATCCGACTCTGAAGGCCGATTTCGTGATGGCCAATCCTCCGTTCAATCTGAGCGATTGGGGGGCGGATAAGCTGGCGGATGATGTGCGTTGGAAATACGGTACACCGCCCAATGGCAATGCCAACTTTGCGTGGATTCAGCATATCATCCACCACCTTGCCCCGACGGGACGTGCGGGCGTTGTGCTGGCCAACGGCTCGCTGTCGAGCCAGAGTGGCGGTGAGGGCGAGATTCGGCGTAAATTGGTAGAGGCTGATTTGGTGGATTGTGTTATCGCTATGCCGCCGCAGTTGTTCTATACTACACAAATTCCCGTGTCGATTTGGTTTTTCAATAAAAACAAGCAACAAAAGGGCAAAACGCTCTTTATCGATGCTCGCAACTTAGGTACAATGGTAACGCGCAAACTGCGCGAATTGACCGATAGTGACACGGTCGATCCGATAAAGCGCGGCGATATTCAGCGCATTGCCGACACCTATAATGCCTATGTTGCTGGAAAATTGGAGAATGAAAAAGGATTTTGTGCGGTTACCTCTGTCGCAGAAATTGCCAAGCAGGATTTTATTCTCACGCCCGGTCGCTATGTGGGCATTGCTGCGCAAGAGGAGGACACCGAACCGTTTGAGGAGAAAATGACACGCTTGACGGGCGAGCTTTCTGGACTATTTGAAAAGTCGCACGAGCTGGAGGCAGAGATCAAAAAACAGTTAGGTAGTATTGGGTATAAATTGTAGCAAATATGGGCTTAATTCTTAATGACTTAAAAAATGCATGTGAATTAGAACATGTATGTGACTATGTAAATAATCGCACAACGAGTAGTATGAATTATATCTCTACGGAAAATATGTTACCCAATAAAGGTGGTATAAGTGAATCTACAATAATACCGCCTGGAACCACAACTGAATATAAAATCGGAGATATTTTGATCTCTAATATTCGGCCATATTTCCAAAAAATATGGTGTGCTGATAGGTGCGGTGGGTGCTCTGCGGATGTTTTGTGTATTCGTGCAAAAGAAAATACAGATAGCAAATATTTATACTATCTGTTGAGCCAGCAAGCGTTTTTCGATTACGTAATGTCGGGAGCAAAAGGGTGTAAAATGCCTCGAGGGGACAAAAAACAGATTATGCAATGGCCTGTAAATATCCCCGCAATAGATGTGCAGAAAAAAGTTGTAGCTATATTATCTTCTCTCGATAATAAGATCAGACTCAATCGACGGATAAATGATAATTTAGAGGAGCAGGCCAAAGCGTTGTTTAAGTCGTGGTTTGTG
>NZ_CABUOD010000084.1 GCF_902493135.1 uncultured Parabacteroides sp. | reverse complement strand
CGCGTCATCCGCGAACCTGGTTCTTTAGTGGTACATTTAGTTTCAAATCTGCTAAAATAAGAACCTTTTTATTATTTATAGGGATTTACCGGTAACCGCAGTACGAACCGGGCTCCCCCGGTGTAACTGGTGTCCAGCTTGAGGGTCCCGTTGAGGCGTTGGGTGATGAGGCGGCAGAGGTAGAGGCCGAGGCCCGAACCGGGGATGAAGTCGTCGTTCTTGGTGAAACGTTCGAAAATCCATTCGCTCTTGTCTGCCGGGATTCCGCATCCTGTGTCGGTAACGCTTATGCACATTATCTTTCCCTCTTCTTCGGTCTGGTAAGAGAGCGTGATACTTCCCCGGTTCGTGAACTTGTTCGCGTTGTTCAGCAGATGGGAGATGATAATACCGAAATGATTCGCGTCCGAATAGATCAGGTCATTGCTCTTGTCGCCTTCGACCTGGTAATGAATATCCGGTTTCTGCTGCAATTTTTTCAACAGGTTCATCTCGTGGTGGCAAAGCAGGTCGATGTGGACCGGTTCCAGCGGGAGGACCTCGTTGCTGCTGTCCAGTTGGGCGATTACCAGCACATCGTTCATCATGGAGGTGATGTTGTTGCAGTTCGTATAGATGATCTTGCTGAATTCCTTTTTTTCCTCCGGGCTTACGCCGTCGCCGGTGATCAGTTCGGCAAAGCCGTTGATCGCATTTAGCGGCGTGCGCACTTCGTGGCACATGTTCTTGATAAAGGCGTTCTTCATCCGCTCGCTTTCCTGCGCCTTTTCACTGGCGATGATGACCAACCGGTTCGATTCCTGCAACTTTTCGTACAGCGATTTGATCTTACCTAAACGGAAGAAGATGAAGATTCCGAAGCAGATCGAGAGGATGAGCAACGCAAGGAATAGATAGAGCTGGCTCCGGCTCTTTTGAAGGTCTACTTCGAGCGCCTTTTTCTCGACCACCAGCTCGTCCACGTTCTTTTTGATCTCCAGGTCTTCGACTTTGTTTTCCATGCTTCGCGTGCGTGCGGAATCCAAGAGTACGGTATATTCCTTATAGGCTTCATAGGCGTCTTTGTACCTGTGGAGGCTGTCGAGGCAGTCGATTTTGTCTTTTAGGGTCAGGACGATGTTTTCGGTCAGGTCGAACTGGAAATCACCGTGGCGGAAATAGTGGATGACCGAATCGTTGTAATCTGCCGCTTTCTGGAAGTCCCGTATCGACTTATAATAGTTGAGCGAAGTGAAATAGCGGTCATATTCGGCGGAGAATCCGGCATCTTCGGGATATTTCCTGTTCAGGTCGATGAAGTAGTTGAAATAGTAGGTTGCCATATCTTTCCCGACTGTTTCAGTTGCGGTTGCCAAAGTGGAGTAGGCGTTGAGCAGGTGCCGTTTGCTTGTGTACGGCCGTTTTTTCATCTCTTTTGTGGCCGCGTATTCCTTTTGTATGTTCAGGTAGCGGAGGGAGACTTTCACCCGATCTTCGGGAGTCGCTTCCATAAGGCTCAGTATACTGAGCGTATTGAGGCGGAACAGGTAGGAATAGCGGAGCGGGATGTTCTCCGACAGTTTGATCGCATTGTTCATGTAATAACAGACCTCTTTGTAAATGGCCTCCTGGTTTTTCGGATCGACCCGGTTGCTGTTTGCCATACCGAGGAGATAGTTGTTCGCTATTTTGTCGAGAACCGACATGTCCTTTTCCGTTTCAAGGCGGAGTTTGTATTTTTCGATCAGTTTCATCCGGTCCTCGCCTTTGGTGTAATAGACTACGCGGACGTCCATGATCGTCTTCATGTACGTGACGAGGTAATCGCGTGCTTTCCCTTTCAGTTCCCGTTCGGCTTCGGCGAGATACACCTTTGCGCTGTCTTTGGCATCGGTATTCACGTAAAAGCGCAAGATCTCGGTCAAGGCCGCTTCCTTATAATAGTCTTCGTCTTCTTCGAGGGCGAGCTGATAGAGTTGTTTCGCATATTTAACCTGTTCCTCCTGCCGTGAAATATCCATCAGATTAGTCATGGTTTCCAGTTTTTGCAAGGAGGAGGAGGCGGACGACAAAGCCCCCGACAGTGAATCTTTCACTGCTGTATTCGCCTCCGTAGCGAGGGAAAAAGCGAGGAAGTATATCAGGAGAATGTAGTGTTTCATCTTATTTATCGAGATTAATTGAGAATGTTTGTTATTATACTGCTCTGCGCATTTGCAAAGTTAAGCGAAAATCAATGATTATTGAGAGATTTAACGCGCTTATTTTATGTTCACAGCTCTTATTTTTTATTTCGAGATACTATTTCTATCTTTGTGCGGTTTAGGCGATGTGTTAAAACGGTTGTGAGAGAGTGTTAGCCATTGTAAAGCCCCTTTAACGGGATGTTCATATACAAACATTGATTTTAATAGGATGGAAAAAGGATTGTTGCACAAGCAGATTAGGGACTTCTTTGTCCGTAATTTCGATGTCCGTCAGGAAAAAGAGGATGAGCTCGAAACGATCGAGTCTATCAAGAAAGGCATAGAGTTCAAGGGGACGAACCTCTGGGTTCTGATCTTTGCGACTTTCGTCGCTTCGCTGGGTTTGAATACGAACTCGACGGCGGTGATTATCGGTGCGATGTTGATCTCCCCGCTGATGGGGCCTATCATGGGGTTCGGCTTGGGGCTGGGGATTTCCGATTTCGATCTGATCAAGCGTTCCTTCCGCAATTTTGCCACGGCGACGGTCTTCAGTGTCATCACGTCGACGCTCTTTTTCCTGATCTCCCCGATCAGCGAGGCGCAGAGCGAGTTGCTGGCCCGTACGCAGCCGACCGTCTACGACGTGCTGATCGCTTTCTTCGGCGGTCTGGCGGGGATCGTGGCCAGTTCGACCAAGAGCAAGGGGAATGTGATTCCCGGCGTGGCGATCGCCACGGCTTTGATGCCGCCGCTTTGTACGGCCGGTTTCGGGTTGGCGAGCGGTAACCTGTATTATTTCTTCGGCGCTTTCTACCTTTATTTTATCAATACGGTGTTCATCAGCCTGGCGACCTATGTGGTGGTCCGCCTGCTGAAATACCCGAAGAAAGTCTTTTTAGACAAACAGCGCGAGAAGATCGTGACGCGGTATGTCGGGGTGATCGTCTTCTTTACCATCGTGCCCAGCCTTTTCCTGAGCTACAACCTGATCCGGGCCAGTTATTTCAACGACCGGGTGCGGACGTTTGTCGCCGATGAGCTGAGTTTCCCGAACACGCAGATACTGAGCAAGACGGTGACCGACACCAGTGACAAGAAAGAGGTGAAAGTAGTCCTGATCGGCGAGACAGTGCCTGAAACGATGATTACGAACGCCCGTGCCAAGATGCCGAAATACGGCTTGAAAAACGTGGGGCTTATCGTGCAACAGGGTTTCGGGCAGGAAGCCACCGATATCAACGAGTTGAAAAGCCTGCTGATGCAGGACCTGTATAAGAATAGCGAAGAGGTCCTCCGGGCGCAATCCGTGCAGATCGATTCGCTGAAACGCGACCTGAACAAATATCACAGTTACAATCATCTTACGTCCGAGCTGATGCCGGAAATGAAAGTTCTTTTCCCCTATGTCAAGGAAGTTTCTTGTGCGCATACCTATCTGATGGATATGGATAGCATTCGACCCGATACCGTCCTGTTAGTCTACCTGAAAAGTAAAGAAAAAGTGCGTGAGGCAGAGCAGGAAAAGATTAAGAAATGGCTTGCCGCGCGTGTAGAACGAAAGAAAATCAAATTAATTATTGAATAACGAACAAAGAATGAATTTTATGAAGAAGTTGTGGGCAGTGTTACTGCTTCTCGTTGCTTCAGGCCAAGTGTTTGCCGATGAGGGCATGTGGGTGCTGAAAGAGTTGAACAAACAAAACCTGGCGAGGATGAAGGAGTTGGGATTTACTCCGTCTTACGAACAGTTGTACAGTGAAACCGGCCCTTGTGTCGCCAACGCCGTCGTGATCTTCGGAGGAGGATGTACCGGCATTACCGTTTCGAACGAGGGATTGGTCTTCACCAACCACCATTGCGGTTTCGGTTCGATCCAGCAGTTGAGCAGTGTGGAACACGATTACCTGAAAGACGGTTTCGTTTCGCAGAGTAAGGAAGAAGAATTGCCGGTTCCGGGCCTGACGGTCCGTTACCTGCGTGAGACGGTGGATGTGAGCGACCGTATCAATTCTGAGATCGCTTCGATCAAGGAAGAGCACCTGCGTCTGGCCGCCGCCGATTCGATCGGGCAGGCGATGGCCGATTCTGTCGGGAACACGGAATTCCAGTCTGCCGATGTCGTGCCTTTCTACAACAATAACAAGTATTTCCTGATCGTCTACGATGTCTACAACGACGTCCGCATGGTGTTCGCCCCGCCCAGCTCGGTCGGGAAGTTCGGCGGCGATACGGACAACTGGATGTGGCCGCGCCATACGGGCGACTTCTCCGTGTTCCGCGTATATGCCGGAGCCGACAACAAGCCGGCGGCCTACAGCAAGGATAACAAGCCCTACCGGCCGAAATACGTGGCCGAAGTGTCGTTGCAAGGGTATGAGGACAAGGACTACGCGATGACGATCGGTTTCCCCGGCAGCACGGACCGTTACCTCTGTTCATGGGGCGTGCAGCAGCGTATCGAGGATAGCAACAAACCGCGTATCGAAGTGCGCGGCATCAAGCAGGCGATCTGGAAAGACGCGATGTTGAAGAGTGACGAGGTGCGCATCAAATATGCCTCCAAATATGCCGGCAGCTCCAACTACTGGAAAAACTCGATCGGTATGAACAAGGGCCTTGCCAACCTGAAAGTGATCGACCGCAAACGCGAAGAGGAAGCCGCTTTTGCCGCTTGGGTGGCACAAGACCCGAAGCGCAAGGAAGCCTATGGCGACGTGTTGAGCCTTCTGGAAAAGGGATATACTTCTTCCGGCGAATATAAGAAGATCTCCACCTACCTGGGCGAAGCGTTCCTGAGCGGCGCCGAGATCGTGAAGCTGGCCCGCATGATCCAGAGCGTGGATGTGAAAGGCTCGACCCCCGAAGAGATCGACATCTTCCTCGAAGATAATATCAAAGGCTTCTTCAAGGACTACGACGCAAGCCTCGACCGGAAGGTGCTGGCGGCAATGATGAAGATCGTGAAAGAACGGGTTCCGGCTGAGAATCTTCCGGATATCTACAAGAAGGTGGACAAGAAATATAAAGGCGATTATGAAAAGTATGCCGCCGATGTATTCAAGAAGACATCCATCCTGTCTTACGACAATATCGCCTCCATGCTGAAGGACCCGAAGAAATATGCGAAGCTGAAGAAGGACCCGGCTGCCGAGTTGAGCCTGTCCGTCCTCATCTCCCTCTTCGAGTTGCAACAGCTCACGGGTGATTCTTACTACGATATCGCCAAGGGCGAACGCCTCTATTTTGCCGGCTTGAAAGAGATGCACCCGGAGAAGGCTTTCGCTTCGGACGCCAACTTTACGATGCGTGTGAGCTACGGTTCCATCGGCGGTTACCGTCCGTACGATGCTGCCTGGTATGATTACTATACGACCCAGAAGGGGATCTTCGAAAAGGAAAACCCCGAAAGCGACGAGTTCTGGGTGCAGCCCGAAATCCTCGACCTGATCCGCAGCAAGGACTTCGGCCAGTATGCCAACAAGGACGGCGAATTGCAGCTTTGCTTCCTCTCGAACAACGACATCACAGGCGGTAACTCCGGCAGCCCTGTGTTCGACAAGAACGCCCGTCTGATCGGCCTTGCCTTCGATGGCAACTGGGAAGCGATGAGCGGCGACATCGCCTTCGAGCCGGACTTGCAGCGCACGATCAGCGTCGACATCCGCTATGTGCTGTATATGATTGACAAGTGGGGGAAATGCCCGCGGTTGATTGAGGAGTTGAAATTGGTGAAGTAAGGAAGGTGTCAAAAGAAAATCCTGCTTACAATAGACATAATTTAGGCACGGATTTCACGG
>NZ_CABUOD010000083.1 GCF_902493135.1 uncultured Parabacteroides sp. | reverse complement strand
CGTCAGCCTCCTGGATGCAGCCAAACGATTCCTTTCGGAAGAGTGAGCGGCATCCCTTTTTTGCTAATAATGAGTAAAAAGGGTGAGGTAAAAAAATGAAAGTACGTACTTTTGGACAGATGCCGGACGAACCGGCATTACACATACAAATACAATTTGTCATCATGGTACAAGCAAGCATTTTCGCTTCGTTCAAGAACTACCTGGGAGACTCTCCTCTGGTAAAAGTGTTAACCGACATCCGTGAAGGCCGCTACGGGCCGCCTGTCTTGGAGCTGCGCAAAAAACTGTCTGACGGCGACAAGGATGGCGCCGAACAGATCAAGAAAGGGCTACCCGCCTTCACCGTCTCGGCTACCTATAAAGGCAGGCGTACGAAAGCTCACCTGACCGGCTATAACCCGTTGCTGATCCTCGATCTGGACGGGCTTCAACCCGACCGCATCGAGGGGCTGAAGCTGTTGATCGAGGGAGAACCTTACACGGTCGCCTGTTTCCGCAGCCCGAGTGGCAACGGCCTGAAAGCGATTGTCTGGAATGCGGCCGGATTGCCCCTCGACCCCGCGAACCACCGGAAAGGATATGATCGGATCAAGGCCCACTACGAGAGAGTGCTGGGAGTCGAAATCGACGCTTCGGGCAGCGATGCGGGGCGCCTGTGCTTTGTTTCGTACGACAGCGCCCTGTATATCTCGCCCCGTTTCGAAGCCTGGCTGAACGGCTCCGGAGAATTGCCGGGCGACATCCCCGTCCTGTCTCCTGTGCCGCCAGACAAGCCTTTGATGTCCGTCAGCAGGTTGTTTGCGCGGGCCAGACGGCGTACGACAAGCAAATACAAGTATGCCGACGGAAGCCGCAACAACTATGTCCATCTCTTCGCTTGGCATTGCAACCGCCTCGGAGTCCCGAAGGAAGAGACGGAGGGGTATTGCCGGTCGAACTTCGGCGACCTGCCGGAGGAGGAGTTGCGGCAGGCTGTGGCAAGCGCCTATTCGCACGTCGAGGAGCAGGGGAAGGACAACGACGGAGGGCGCCCAAGGAAGGACAACGACGGAGGGCGCTCTGGGGAGAAGGTGGAACGAGTACGCGAATACCTCTCCGAACATTTCTACTTGCGCAAGAACGTCGTGCGCGGCTTGGTGGAATACCGCCAGAAGAAGAAGAAGGGCTACGGCTACCTGCCGGTGACGGACTACTGGGAGAACTCCGTCTGGAGCAAACTCCAACTGGACGGATGCTGCATCAAGCAAAGCGAGGTGCATGCGGTCGTGCATTCCGATTTCAGCCGGGAGTATAACCCCTTTACAGCCTATTTCGAGAACCTTCCGCCGTGGGATGGCGTGACGGACCATATCGCCCGTTTGGCAGCCACAGTGCGGACGTGCAAGCCGGAATTCTGGACTGCCTGCCTCCGTAAATGGCTGGTGGCGGCTGTCGCTTGTGCCATTGACGACGGGCAGGAGAATCATTCCGTCCTGCTGCTCAGTGGCGAGCAGGGGATCGGCAAGACGACCTGGTTCCGCCGGCTGGTTCCTCCCGCACTGTCCGCATACGTCTTTTCGGGTAATGTGGACCCCTCGTCCAAAGACGCCTTGTTTCTGCTCTCGGACTGTTTTCTGATCCTCCTCGACGAGCTTTCGGGGCAGAGCCGTATGGAGTTGAACCGTCTGAAGGCGATGATCACGAAGGATGTGGTGCGCGAACGCCGGGCGTATGCCCGCAATGCAGAGGTTTACGTGCGCCGCGCCTCGTTTGCCGCGACGGTCAACGACAGCCAGGTGCTCACCGACCGTACCGGATCGCGCCGTTTCCTCTGCTTCGAGGCGCAAGCCATAGACTATAGTACCCCTGTCGATCATGTCGGTGTTTATGCGCAGGCGTTGGCGTTGTATCGTGGCGGTTTCAAATTCTGGTTTTCCGATACCGACATCACCGATCTGAACGTAAACAACGAAGCCTTCCAGCAGAGCAGCCCGGAAGAGGAACTTTTCTATACTTATTTCCGCCGTCCGGAACGTTTTGACGTTCCACTTTTTCTGTCAAGTAGCGAAATAATGGCCAAAATTAGCCTCTACGCACGGTTATCGGTGACCGGAACGAACGTGAATAACATCGGAAAACTGCTGACCAGAGACGATTTTGAATACAAAATACGGAAGGGAAGACGCCTTTTTGCCGTAGTTGAGCTAACTTTTGAACAGGTGAAGGCACGCCAAATGGGGATATCGGGCGATGATGCCGGGGAAGGTCGTGAAACGGATAAAGATGTTTATCTTTTAGATAAACAGGATGATACGGATGTGGACGACCCGGATTTGTTTCATCAGCATTGAGAGCTGGGGTGGACGTGGTGGACGTAAAAATGCAGTTTTGTAAACTTATATACACTATGGTCATGGTCATACCCCCTCTTTTTAACCATAACCATAGTGTATAAAGTCTTGAAAACGCAAAATAACGTCCACCACGTCCACCCCTTCCGGGATCCCTGTCCGAAATGAAGCGGTTCTTGTCCGAAAAAATAGGGGACGGGAACCGTTAATATATGAAACGGGGGATATTATCTCAATCTGATTTGCGTATCGATAAAATAAAGTTGTCCATCTATCCCATGAAGAACATTATTGGGCACAGCATCAAAAATTTCATATTCTTTCAGCCTTTCAATCTGTTTTCTCTTATAGCCTTCTGTTTGTTCAGCATTTCCTGCTGACTCTTTACTTCCTCCAACGAGATTGGCTGCTTCTTCCAAGATTCGATTGATTGCAAAGTTGTCTCCATCCATTGCTTATGAAATTCATTAATATAAGTTCGTTCCATTTTTCAACTGTATTGAATAGACAACACAAATGTATATAAAAATTACGGTTCCCCCAAATGCTCCACAATGCAGCCCACCATCTTCGGGGTGAAGCAGCGCAGCCCCGGACGGTAGCCGAGGACTGTCAGTTTTTCTTTGAGTGCTCCCTGGTAGTTGATCCAGCGCCAGAGCTGCATGATGGCGGCGCGGTGAGTGAGGTGCGGGTTGTATAGGCCGGCCAGTTCGCCTACCCCGTAGGCGCGAATGCGAAAGGTTGTCGTTCCCATGTCTTTCTTTGTTTGTATGATCTCCTAAATGTACGAAATAAATAGCAATATATCAAGTGAATAAGGCGGAAAATACTTGTTTCATGGAGGCTCTTTGGGGTACGGTTTCCGAGTGGGGAATATTGATAATGATAGAAAGAGGCTGTGTCGTCACGTCACGTCTTCCCTGTCTTCGGGCGGGGGTGGGCGGTGAAGTATCTTTACATTGTAATCAGTTACAAAACAGTTTATTAATCATCTAAAACGTAGAGTTATGGGAGTAAAGTATCATTTGGTTCTCCGTAAGAACATGAGTAAAGATGTAGAGCAGGGAAAGGAGAAGCTCTATTATGCGCAGACACGTGCGACCGGGGTTTGCACTTTCGAAGAACTGTGCGATTCGATCGCGGAAAGTTCGACCGCTTCGAGCGGTGATGTCAAATTGGTGATAGACCGTATGACCAAGTTTATGGCCAAGGCTTTGGAACGCGGCGAAGTAGTGCAGTTCGGCGAGTTGGGCAACTTTCAATTCCTGTTGGGCAGTTCCGGCAGTGTGACTGTGGAGGATTTCTCGGCCTCGCAGCTTCGTAAGCCCCGCCTTTGTTTCCGGCCGGGAAGCTTGTTGCGCAATCTGACGCAGACGGTGAAAGGCGAACGCTTGACGCTCGAACCTGCTGCTTCAGGCGGGTCCGGTGGCGAAGAGGAGAGACCGGGGGAGCTGTAGGGAATTAAGAATTAAAAATTAAGAATTAAAAAATAAGAGTGGTAATCGTAGGGGGCGGGGGTTGCCCGCCCTTTTTTAGGGGAGGTGAAGGAAATGGAAAAGCGTTTATTTGTAAAGATGTATGGGGAGGCGGCGCGGACGGCGGGGGAGTTGTTCGGGATGAATCCGGTGGTGATATTGGCTCAGGGGGCGATCGAGTCGGGATGGGGCGAGAGCGTGCTGGCGGTGAAGTTTCATAATTTCTTCGGGATCGCGGGCTACGGGGTGGCGAATGCTTACTGGCATGGGGGAAAGACGGACTTGGGAAACGGGGGATTGCTGTTCCGCCGGTATGACACGCCCGAACATAGTTTTATGGATTTTGCCCGTCTGGTCTCTTCCGCCTATCCCCAGGCTGCGGCAGTCAGCTTCTATCCGGAAGCGTATGCGCAAGAGATCGCCTACAGCCGGTATATCAGTGAAGCGAACGGGGACAACAGGGCTGCGTATTGCCGGACGCTGAGGAGGATCGCCGTCGACATCGGGCTAATAGCATCATTTAAATAATTGTTTAATCTGAAAAAAAAGGAGAATGCGTATGAGTAAAGTAAGGTCGATTTTAGAGTTTGTGAAGTCGCTGATCGAGTTTCTGTTGGGAATCAGGAAATAGTTGGAAGGTGAAAGTTGAAAGGTGAAAGTTAAATACCGCTTGTCGTAACTTTCACCTTTCACCTTTCACCGTTCGATTCAATTAAACTCTTTGCCATATTTCATCTGGGCATCGGCAACGAATTGTTTGATGCGTTGTTCGTCCTCTTTCTTGCAGATCAGGAGGACATTGCCGGATTCTGCCACGATGCAATCATGGATGCCCTGTATGACGGCGAGGCGTTTCGGATTGTCGAGGGCCACGATGTTGCCGCAGCTTTCGTACATCATCGCTTCGCTTTTCAGGAGCGCGTTGTTTTGCTCGTCTTTCTTCGCCAGGTCAAACAGCGATCCCCATGTTCCGAGGTCGGCCCAACCGAAGTCGACGCACAGCATATATACGTTGTCCGCTTTTTCCATGATCCCGTAGTCGATGGAGATATTCAGGCAGTAAGGGAAGTTCTCGGCGATGAAATCGCGTTCTTCCGCCGTGTTGAACTTGTCTTTGCCCAAATCGAAACGGAGGGAGATGTCCGGGAGGAATTTGGAGAAGGCTTCCAGGATGGCGTTGACGTTCCAGACGAAAAGGCCGGAGTTCCAGAAGAACTCGCCGCTCTCCATGAACACTTTCGCCAGTTCCAGATCCGGCTTTTCAGTAAAAGTCTTCACTTTCGTGAATTCGCCCAGCATGATATCGCTGCTTTGGATGTATCCGTAGCCTGTTTCGGGACGGCTGGGTTTGATGCCTAACGTGACCAGCGCATGGTTGTCTTTTACGAAGTCGAGACTTTTCTGCACGTCTTTCAGAAAGACGTCTTCTTTCAGGATCAGGTGGTCGGAAGGAGCGACGACAATATTCGCATTCGGGTTGCATGCCTTGATGTGGTAGGCCGCATAAGCAATGCAAGGAGCTGTGTTACGACGTGCCGGTTCCAATAATATCTGCGAATCTCCCAACTCAGGCAGTTGCTCTTTTACAAGAGAAGCGTATTGCTCGTTCGTTACGATATATATATTTTCGATCGGAATAATCTTGGAGAAGCGGTCGAATGTCATCTGTAGCAATGACCGGCCCGTACCGAAAAAGTCAAGAAACTGTTTAGGGTAACTTTCTCTGCTGAAAGGCCAGAAACGGCTTCCGATCCCGCCGCCCATGATAACGCAATAATTATCTTTCATGATGATCCAGGTTGTTTTTAGTTATACTCTTACAAAGTTAACGAAATATTCCGGGATTTCGTCTATCCGCATATCCTAAGAAGATATAAAATGAAAAAAAAGAGGAAAATGCTTGCAGGTTTAAAAATAATGCCTACCTTTGCAACGCAATTGAGAAACAAACTTACTCAAAGCAAATGCCCAGATGGCGGAATTGGTAGACGCGTTGGTCTCAAACACCAATGGATTCACTTCCATCCCGGTTCGATCCCGGGTCTGGGTACTAAATAAAAAGCTAAGCGTTGGTAACCGGCACTTAGCTTTTTTTCTTTTCTCCTGATTTCACTTGCACGTGTAAAATAATAAAAAGAAAGTAGTTGATTCACTTGGCAGAATGTTATATCAAAAGTATTTTTGAAGGAAATAACAATTAAGTTTGTCAGTAAGCAATGGAAACAGTTATTTGGCAAGAGATAGAGCAACTATATCAGAAGTTCGTGAAACTCGGTATCGGTGAAGCGGTGGACTACGAAAAGTACTACCTCTATTCTCTTATTGCCCACTCTACCGCCATCGAAGGCTCTACGCTGACAGAGATAGAAGCCCAGCTGCTGTTTGACGAAGGTGTGACAGCTGGCGGCAAACCGCTCGTATATCACTTGATGAATGAGGATTTGAAGAAGGCATATGAGATGGCAAAAGAAGAAGCAAAGCGTAAAACTGCCATTACCTCTTCTTTCCTACAAAGGCTGAACGCTACTTTGATGCGCACTACAGGGAGCCTGCATAACGTAATGGGCGGTTCTTTTGATTCCTCGAAAGGCGAGTACCGCCTGTGTGGAGTTACGACTGGTATCGGTGGACGTTCTTATATGAATTATCAGAAAGTGCCTGCTAAAGTTGCCGAGCTATGTAATCAGCTGCAAAAACGCATCAATGCCGTATCTACCATTCGGGAGCAGTACGAACTTAGTTTCAATGCCCATCTGAACTTGGCAACTATTTATCCGTGGGTGGATGGCAACGGACGCACTTCCCGATTGCTGATGAACTATATCCAGTTCTTTCATAATCTTTTCCCGGCTAAGATATTCAAAGAAGATAGGGACGGATATATCCTTGCCTTACGACAGTCGCAGGAAGAGGATAGCAATCTGCCTTTCTTGGCGTTCATGGCAAGTCAGTTGAGGAAATCCCTCTCTTTGGAGATTGAGAGGTTCAATGCTTCACAGAGGAAAGGATTTGGTTTCATGTTCTGAATTTATTCCATTTCAAATTCAGCTTACAAGTTAATTTCATTTTGCTTTTCTGTAAGAATGACTTACTTGCCAATAATCATAAAGACATATATAAAATGAAAACAAGTTCCAAATAAATATAGAT
>NZ_CABUOD010000082.1 GCF_902493135.1 uncultured Parabacteroides sp. | reverse complement strand
ACTTATAATATAGACTTTTATTTTTTAAGCTGTGCTCTTTTATTAATTAAATACACAAAAAGTAACCATACAGCAAAAGTGAACAAGACCCATACCATTTATATGGGGTATTAAACCCGATTACATGCAGAAGCAGTGACATTTTGATTATTTGCTTTTCTCATAAACAATCCGGAATGCGTGCTCCGCCAGTCTCTCACCAACGATTTTTTTATTTCTCGGATGCACATCATACGGATCACCGATATCCAGGGAATAGACCATACCGGTATTGGGTAATGCGACATGCTGCTTTTCCCGGAATAACTGATAGGGCGGCTCACCAACCTCCGGATCTATCTCCGGTAACAATGATATTTGCTTCAAATAAGATTTTTTCTTGTATCTATCTGATTGATAGGCTATAATTGAGAAGTAACAAGTTGTTGGTAACGATTTAGCGAAAGTCAGGCCGCACTAGTTATCTATGCTTTACCTTCCCTAAAACAACTCTATGTAAATATAAAGGGGATTTTGTTAATAACCAAGATATTCAGGAGCATTATACACGGAGACCAAAAATCCTTCTCAGTCTCCATTATAGCTTGAAGTTTAAGTTATTCTCTTTTTTTCTTATTCTTATTCAGTTTTTGAATATCTTTCTCCAACTCTTTGATACTTTCCAGTCGCTCCAACTGTTTTTGCACCTCCTTGTATTTATCATACTCATCAGTGGCTTTTTGCAGTGCCAATTTATGAGAAATTGACCCGGCGTGCTCCAATATGTTTTTATCATTCATAGTAAGTACTTGCTTCAGTTTCTCAATCCAATCCCGCATATACATCGGTTTGTGTTGGATAGCCTGAGTCTCTGCATAAGCAAGAAATTGTTCCACGATCAATTTCAAAAGCCCGATCTCCTCTTCATTCAGATAGTTCTTTCCAATTTCCACATCTGCCTTACGAACCTTGTTGGGCAAAGATGTTGATGTCAGTCCCATTTGTGGCAATGCGGCATTTGCCCGATAATAAATCAGCTCCGCCGCAGTTTTCCCGCTGACCGCCCAAAGAAGTTTGTTTTGTACTTCTTTATAAAAGGCAAGGGTCATCTCATCGGATGGATCGTAATCAATACTTGTGGCATAAATATCTTTGATTTGTTGATAGAAAAGCCGTTCAGACAAGCGAATCTCCCGAATCCTGTCTAACAGTTCTCGAAAGTAGTTCATGGATGAACCGCTCTTGAATCGCTCATCGTTCAGAGCAAAACCCTTGATGATATAATCCCTCAAACGCTGCGTTGCCCAGATACGGAACTGCGTACCTTGCATAGATTTCACTCTGTAACCAACTGAGATTATTACATCCAAGTTATAATAATTAACCTCGTGGCTCTGTGTTTTATCTTCAATTGCACCATGCTGAGTGGTTGTTCGGAATTTCCGAACAACCATATTCTCATTCAATTCTCCTTCTTCGAAGATATTTTTGATATGCTCACTTATAGTAGATTTGGCCTTTCCAAACAGAGACCCTATCTGCGTCTGTGTTAACCAAACCGTCTCCTCCGAGAATAGTACATCGACTTTTATCGTACCATCCTGAGACTGATATATGATGATTTCATTTTGTTGTTCCATGTATACTCCTAAATATTAGAATCGCTCTTCACTCCTTGATTATTATTTTCTATATCTTTACTTTGCACAATATGCCTACTTGCTACTATTAAATAACTCTTTCATATCAACATTCAGCAACTCGGCTATTTTAGCGAAAGTTTCAACGGGTGGTCGGATAGAATTGGAGCACCATCTCGATACTGTAGCTGGGTCTTTGCCCAATTGCTCGGCAAGCCATTTTCCTGTTTTTTTGCTTCTCTACTAAAACGACTTTTAACTATTGATATGCTTCATTCTAACTGATTTAACTTGACATTTTATGCAAAGCTATTGATTATTCTCGAAAATGGCACAATATTTAGCAAAAAACAGAACTGTTATATGGGATTGGAATGTCGGGGTGGTCGTTGCCATTTCAGAGGTTATCCCGGCCTGGCCTTTTACCAGCCAAAAGAAAGTAACGAGATAGTAATGCAACTTTGTCCTCACTTGGCTTTCCGTTCTCTCCTTTCTCTCGCCTAAACCGCTATTCATCAGCCTTATTACTGCGTTCTGTACTAAGTCTCAATTTTATTTTATATCTTTGTGTCGAATTGTACAAAGTGTATAGGACAACAAACAAAAGAATCTCAAACTCACAGACTTCATGATGGCAAAATACCTCCGTCTGCTACTGATCTTGCTGCTTGGTGCAGTAACGTCATGTAAGACGACGAAACAAATACCGCAGCAACCGGCTGGGAAAGAAGCGAAACGGGAATTTCGCGGGGCTTGGATACAGACGGCTTTCCAGGGAGAATATAAGGATATGACACCCGCACAAATGCGGAAAGACTTTATCCGCAAGCTCAACTATCTGCAGAAATGCGGGATCAACGCGATCATCTTCCAGGTGCGGCCGGAAGCCGACGCCTTCTATAAATCGGATATCGAGCCTTGGAGCCGTTTCTACACCGGCAGACAGGGACTCGCCCCGGCGGGGAACTTCGACGTGATGGCTTTCCTGATCGAAGAATGCCACAAACGGAATATGGAATTCCACGCCTGGCTGAATCCTTACCGGGCAAGCACAGCCGGAAATACCCGTTTTGCCGATTCACATATATATAATAAGCATCCGGAATGGTTCGTGACCTACAACAAGCAAATCCTGTTTGACCCCGGATTACCGGAAAGCCGGCAGTTCATCTGCCGCGTGGTACGGGACATCGTGAGCCGTTACGATGTAGACGCGATCCACATGGACGACTATTTCTATCCCTATCCGGTAGCGGGCATGCCTTTCCCGGACGACAAGAGTTTTCAAAAACACGGCTTGAACAAAGGATACAAAACGTCGCAGCGTGCAGACTGGCGAAGGGAGAACGTGAACAAGCTGATCCGCGAGATCAAGCGCACCATCCTGCTGTCCAAACCGTGGGTAAGATTCGGCATCAGCCCGTTCGGCATCTACCGCAACAAGAAAAGCACACCCGACGGTTCAGGCAGCAACACCAACGGGCTGCAGAACTACGACGACCTGTATGCCGACGTGACACGCTGGGTGAAAGAGGGGTGGATAGACTATAACATTCCACAGATATATTGGGAGATCGGACATCCGGCAGCCGACTATATCACGCTGATCAAATGGTGGGACAAAAACGCCAATGGTGGACACCTGTATATCGGCCAGGATGTAGCCCGCACCATGAAAGCCGGAGAACTGACCCGCAAGATGCGCTACGAACGCGCACTGCCCCATGTCAGCGGAAATTGCTTCTGGCCTGCAAACGAAATACTCTGGAACAACAAGGGGATGGCCGACAGCCTGAAACGGAACTACCACCGCTATCCGGCATTGATCCCGGCCTATACCCATCTGCACAACCGGGCTCCGCAAGAGGTCAAGAAGCTGAAAGCCGAATGGACGGCCCAAGGCTATCTGCTGCACTGGCAGGCGGAACAAAGCAAGACCAATCCCGAACTGGCAAGCTATTTCGTCATTTACCGCTTCGAAGACAAGGAGCCGCTCAATCTGGACGACCCTTCGAAGATCGTAGCGGTCACACGCGAGACGAACTACCTGCTGCCCTACAACGACGGAAAACGCAAATACCGCTACGTGGTCACAGCCGTAGACCGTTTCCATAACGAAAATCAAGGTAAAAGCAAAAAGGTCAAACTCTAAACACAGCCGCGCATGTCGGATTTCATCTGTCAGAAATATACAGACTGTTCTTCCTGCTCCCGCTACCAGAAGCAACTGTTCAAATACCGCTCCTTCCCGAAAGGGATGATAATCCCGAAGGAACGGTGTTCGCAGAATACGATCTACTTTTTGGTGAGCGGCCAAGTCCAGGTCGATAGCGAGGAACATCCCGGCACGATCTTCCACGACGGGCAGTTCATCATGCAGCCGATCGGTTCGCGTGTGGAGTTCCGCATGCTCGAAGCGACGGAATGCATCCTGTACCTGTTCGAAACTCCCTTGTCCATTTGCAGCGACCGTTTCAACAAAGGGCTCGAACTGGCAAAAGAATCGCCTTTGCTTCCTACCGTCATGGACATGTGCTTCCCGCTCCGCCTTTTCATCAACGGGCTGAAGATGTACCTCAACAACGACCTCCTGTGCACCGAGTTTCTCAAAGCCAAACAGACGGAGTTGTATTTCCTGCTCAACTGCTATTACACGCTTAAGGAGATCGCCACTTTTTATGCACCTATATATAGGTATAGCAAGACATTCCGCTATTTCGTCATGCAAAACTACCTGAAAGTAAAAGACGTGGAGGCTTTTGCGCAATTAGGCGGATACAGCACGCCCACCTTCCGGCGTCTTTTCAAAGAGACTTTCGGGGAACCCGCCTACCAGTGGATGCTCAAAAAGAAATGCGAGGACATACAGAACGACCTGATCGCCACCAACCTCAGCATTTCCGAAATCTGCTACAAGTATGGTTTCGAATCACTCTCCAACTTTTCCCACTTCTGCCGCGCCAATTTCGGCAAGTCTCCACGCGCCGTCCGCAACGAAAGAAACGAAATCATATAATAATCAACAGATATTGCAAGTTTTGCAACTTTTTGATTAAAAAAAGCAATTCCACCTGTTTCCAATCTCTCTACATTTGCATCATAACAGTAAGGGAGTATCGGCAATCGATACTTATTAGTAGAAATGGACATTCAGAATTGTATAAAAACAGGGATCGCCTTTACCATTTGTTGCATCATAACCACGCTGATAAAGTGCAGCAAGGAAAAGACTCCGGATTTGGAACAGCAGGGACACGTGCAATATTCCTTCAAATGGGAAAAATTGTTGAAAGGATATCCGGTTCCGGGACAAGTAAGATATTGTTTTTATCCGGCAGACGGCGGCTCGGTCATCCAGATGGACGACGATGCCAACGGAATGAGTTTCACATTGCCGCCCGCCCGCTACAAACTTTTGGTGTTCAACTGTGATGCAGACGGCATCGCTTTCAGGAATACGAACAAGTACGAAACGGCGGAAGCGTATATCCAAACGACGAAAGCCGCCGACGAACTTCAAGCGGGCCAGGTCCCCTTATACGGAATCGCCCTGGAGGAGTTGGAAATAAAAGCGGGAGACAACGAGTTGGTCGAATTTGTCCCCGAACCGTTAGTCCGCAACCTATCCATCAAGATCAAGGTCGACGGAATGGAAAAGATGGTAAGTTGCAAAGGGACCATCAGCGGGATGTCGACCTCGATCAACCTGAGCAAACAGGAGATCATGGCAGAAGAGACGGCAGACCTGACATTCGAAACCACTCCCTCGGAGGAAGGAGTTCAAGCAAACATTCTGATGCTGGGAAAACCTAAAGAACAAGGAGAGGAGCCGCCGGGACAGCCCGGAGAACCCGGACAACCGGAAACGCCCGCCCATGAGGTAACATTAGACTTTACCTTATCCGACGGCAGCAACAGTTCTTCCACGATCGACTTAGGAACATCCATCGACGAAACCGAAGGTCACGACATAGACGTAGCCATAGAAGCCACCGTCGTTCCCGGTCCCACCTTCACAGTCAAAATCAACCACTGGGAAGTCGCCGCCGGAGACAGCTTAATCATCGAATAGACAAATAAATAATAAGCGATTATAGGGTATAACAACAATTAAAAAAAAGAATATTATGAAAAGTTTAGTATTAAGCATGCTTGCAATTGCAAGCATGGCAGCTATGAGTAGCTGCTCGAATGAGAATGATGTGATTGACGATGTGACTGGTGGCAATCAGGATAAGGTGGAGATTAAGTTGAGTGCTGGAACTATCGGTGTAGAAACTAAAGCTCCAATAGTTGACTTAACAGGTCTGGCTAATAGTGATCAGAAAATCGGTATTTATGCTATAGATGATAATACATGGACTGCTACTCCACGCATAGCAAACCAATCATCAAGTACAAATACATCTGGAAATATTACTTTCGATGATAGTAAGAAATATTATTATCCAGGTACAGGGGATGTTAATTTTTACGCATATTTTCCTTATGAAGGAACAGATATTACAGCACCAAGTGAAGGTACAGCTCCTTCAGTATCTTTCACAATCACTGGTCAAGAAGACTTAATGTATGCAACACCTGTTAGTGGAAATAAAACTACTCCCCCAGCAAATACACTAAAATTCAATCATGCACTTACACAAATACAATTTAAAGTCAAAGCTGGAAGTATTCCTAATGACGTGACACTTACTTCAATTAAAGTAACAGGAGTAAATGATCAATGTAAAATGGATATAGCTACAGGTGCATTAAGCGCATGGGGAAAAAGTAAAAGTGCCAAATTTGATGCATCAGTTACAGGAACACTAACTATAGGAGAAGAGGCTACCGTTGGTTCTCCCATTATGTTACAACCAGAACAAACAAGTTTCAAGATAGAAGTTGTAACAAGTATGGGAACATACTCAGACATATCCATTACTCCAACAGGGGGTGATAGCAAATTCGCTGCAGGAAAATCTTATAACGTTCTCCTAACATTTAATGCAACAGGGATAGATGTCAAAGCTGATATTACAGCATGGACACCAAATGGAACCGGAGAAGGTACAGTCGAATAATAAATTCAATAGAGACTATTGAGATATGTCAAAAATGTTTTGCCATTCCAGGCTTGTCCCAGAATGACAAAATACTTTTGACACATCTTCAATATATCTTGATCGCCCATCCCTCTTACAAATCAATTACAACACATGCAAATCATCAAATACACATTTTGGTTATTATTTCTTATATTCTCTGGTTGTAATGAAACAGACGCGCCACTTGTGGAAGCAACGCCATCGCAATCCATCCACTTCTCCACCCATATCCAAACCCTTACCACCAAATCCATCATCACCGAAACCTCCCTTCCCGACAACTCACAAATCGGAGTCTTTTCTTGGGGGCATCATAAAGATGACGGAAGCGTCAATACGACACTCCGTAAGGATCTGGCCAACCATCTCTATACCAAAGAAGCCGGCAGTGCCGAACTGACAACTTCGACAGACGCCCATTATCCGATCAATCCCGACACCTTGCTAAACTTCTACGCTTACTATCCTTATACACAATCGGCCACCCATACGCCCGGAAGTATTCCGTTCGATCTAAGCAAACAAGAAGATATCATGTGGTCCACTCCCGTATTGAACCGGAGTAAAGCCACAAGCGAAGAGACGGTCAACCTCTCCTTCAACCACCTCCTCTCCGCCATCACCATCAAATTCCAGAAAGCCGACGACATCAAAGAAGAGATGGTCTTGGAAAGCATCTCTTTAGCCAATTACTCCCCTGCTCTGCAACTCGACATTCAGACAGGCAAGCTGACGCAGGCGGTTTCCACAACGGCCTACACATTTATCAAGGACTTAAAAACCCCTGTCGCCCCGGCACAACAGACAATCGTTGCCGACCACCTGCTCTTCCCGGTTGCCCAGCCCGTCTTTATCGTCCGTATGAGCGGTAAAGACTACCGCATCGAATCCTTCAAAGCATTCGAACCCGGCAAGAAACAAACCTACGAATTCACCCTGCAAGCAAAAGACATCCATCTCTCCGGCAGCATCAACCCGTGGGTAGACGGAGGTTCAAGCAACGAAACGGTTTACTTTTAAACAAGAGTGCAGCCTCTCTTATAAAGACCGGATTGTTTCCTCGCTCAAGCCGGTGCACTTTGCGATGGTGGCCATGTCTACGCCCGTCTCTTTCATCCTGACAGCGACTTGGCGCATGCCTTCGGCAAAACCTTCCGCTTTTCCTTCGGCGATTCCTTCCAGCTTGGAAGTATAGATCGCGTTGTTCTGGATGTTGATGTCTTCGAGGTGGCGGATGTAGACGAGGC
>NZ_CABUOD010000081.1 GCF_902493135.1 uncultured Parabacteroides sp. | reverse complement strand
CATTCGTAATGCGTAGGTCGCCGGTTCAAGTCCGGCTTTCGGCTCACAAAATTAGCAGTTATCTTTTTAGGCAACTGCTTTTTTTATGGCTTTTTCCGTATTTCTCGCGGGTTTACATGCTTCATGTAAACTATCGATCTATCGGTGAAAAGGTGCATACTTTTTCCGGAAAGAGTCCCTATCTTTTTCCAAACGAATAACGATTCTTTTTATGACGGGAAAGCATCTTTTTTAATGAAACATGTTGGTTGACCTAACCTTTCGGACGCAAGAAAGTAATAGTTTAGATGCAAAACAATGAAATATTCCTTCGAATCTTTACTATCTTTGCAAGCAATTCATCTTACACTGACAAAATAAATGAATGAGACCATATTAAACGGTTTATTAAATCTATTTGCTATTTTCGCTTCCTCCGTGCGGATTGAAAGGGAGCAGGCAAGTCGTGCCGTTCATTCCTATCTCTCCAGCCACTTCGGGGTACGTTCCCACAAAGAATATATTGAACTTTACAATGCGTTGCGCGATATGTATGACGATTCGCTCTTTGTGCTCGACAAAGAGCAGATTGTCCGGAATATCTGCGAACAGATGAAAGTAAAGTTGAGGGCCGAAGAACAGTTGCTTTTGTTGATTCGTTTCGTGGAGTTTGCCTGTACGAACAGCGGGGAGGCGGATCAACATCTGGATCTGTTCCGCCTGGTGGCCGATATCTTTTCGATTCCCCAGGAAGAATTTGACGATGCGCTTGCCTTTATCACAGGAAAACCTTCTTTGTCTTTGCTGACGATCAGCGGAGAGGAGGCGGCGGAGGCCAACCATATCACGCGGAAAGGGATGGAGGGGTTCATCCGTGTGCTTTACATCCGCCGCTTCGACAAGCATATTTTCACCTATCACGGGAGCGGACAGGTCTTTATGAACGATATTCCGCTTTCGGCGGATATGTTTTATGCCTGGCAGCATAGCAGTGTGCTGAAAGGGCCTTTGTTCCTGCCGGTCTACTACAGCAACCTGCTGGCCGTTTTTAATAAGAACGAACACAAGGAGGTCATTCGTCTGGCCGGACGTGATATTGAGTTTACGTTTAAGAACAGCCATAACGGGCTGCATAACTTCTCTTTCAACCTCGAATCCGGACAGCTTGTCGCCATAATGGGCGGTAGCGGGGTCGGGAAGTCGACTTTGTTGGGAATCATGAACGGCAATATCCGTCCCGACAAGGGGATGATCACCGTGAACGGTCATCTGCTCGACTCTCCGGAGGCACGCCAGTTGATCGGTTTTGTCCCGCAGGATGATTTGCTGATCGAGGAGTTGACCGTTTACCAGAACCTTTTGTACACGGCACGGCTCTGTTTCGCGTGTCTGACAGACGAGGAGATCGGGCGGCGCGTGGAAAAGGTATTGAAGGAATTGGACCTGGAAGAGATAAAAGACCTCGAAGTCGGTTCCCCTATCCGTAAGACGATCAGCGGAGGCCAGCGGAAGCGACTGAATATCGCTCTCGAACTGATACGCGAACCGGCTATCCTGTATCTCGACGAACCGACGTCGGGATTGTCGTCGTCCGATTCCGAAAAGGTAATCATGCTCCTGAAGGAACAGACTCATCGGGGGAAATTGGTGGTGGTGAACATACACCAGCCTTCGTCCGAGATCTATAAGTTGTTCGACCGTCTGTGGCTGCTTGACCGGGGAGGCTATCCGATCTATGACGGGAACCCGATAGAGGCGATCACCTATTTCAAGCAGGCGGCCAAATATACCGATCCGGATATCAGCGTGTGCAGCGTCTGTGGTAATGTGAATCCCGAATTGATTTTGAATATCATCGACTCCAAGAAGATCGACGACTCCGGTAACCAGACGAATATCCGGAAGTTCACACCGGAGGAATGGCATGCCGAGTACCTTGCTTCCCGTCCCGCTTTTTCGCCGGCCGAGGAGGTGGTGTTGCCGGAGAACTTGCAGAAGAAACCTTCCTGGTTCAAACAATTCCTGATCTTCCTGGAAAGAAATATACGCACGAAACTGACGAACAAGCAATATTTGGCTATCACGCTACTGGAAGCCCCTTTGCTTGCGCTGATCGTCGCCCTTCTGACCCGCTATATGGACGGGGATGAATATACGTTGCTTGCGAACAAGAATTTTGTCTCTTATATCTTCATGTCGGTCATCGTTGTCACCTTCATGGGCTTGAGCATCAGTGCCGAGGAGATTATAAAGGATCGGACGATCCTGAAGCGCGAACATTTTCTCCGGTTGAGCCGGAGCAGTTACCTGACGTCCAAGATGGTGTATCTGTTGGCTGTGTCGGGATTGCAATCACTTCTGTTCATCGGGGTGGGGAATGCCATTATCGGGGTGGGGAGCGAGATGTTCGGCACGTGGTGGAGCATCCTGTGGGCTACGTCGTTCCTGGCGAACCTGACCGGGCTGATCCTTTCGCAGACGATGAGCTCGGTTGTCGCGATCTATATCACGATCCCGCTTCTGCTGATTCCCCAGATCTTGCTTTGCGGCCTGGTCATCAAGTTTGACGACCTCAATACGCGGGCTTCGAACGAGAACATCGTGCCGCTGATCGGCGAGCTGATCCCTTCGCGCTGGGCTTTCGAGGCGTTGATGGTGGAACAGTTCCGCGATAACGCTTACAATCGTCCTTATTTTCCGATCGAGAAAGAAAAGTATCTGGCGCAATATTACGAGAACGTTCATTCGCCGGAAGTGCGCAGCCTGGCAGAGCAGATTGCGGTAAAAGACGATCCCGATAAGCGGCAAACGGTCGAGAACGAGCTGGCCGTATTGAGCCGTGCCGCCCGTATCGCTCCCCGCACGGAAGGAGAGGGTTACCTGGCATATCTGGACAAGGTGGATGCCGCCCTGCACGAACGGGCGCACAACTTCACAGCCTATCTCGACCAGATCCAGCAGGAACGCGGCCGGAAAGAGGGAGCCGAACAACTGGCGAAGATGAAGAAAGCCCATCATAATACGGCGATCGAAGACCTGGTTATGGGGACCGGAGGACGCCATCTGTATAAAGAAGCAAACCATCGTATCTACCCGGCGGTCGGGCAGGTCTATGTGGAGCCCGACAACCGTCTCGGACGTGCCGCTTTCTACAGTCATGAGAAAAATTGGGCCGGATATCATATTTCTACTTATAAATTTAATTTATTGGTTATAGGTTTCTTTGCATTATTAGCGATTATCGCTATATTCGCAGAGTTTCCGGGACATTTCCTGAAACGGGACGAATTTTGAGGTCCGAAATAATAAATTATTAAATTATACAATATGAAAAAGAGTGTATTAAGCATGCTCGCCGTAGCAGCATTAGTGTTTGGAATGACTTCCTGCAACGGAGCCAAGAAAACAAGCGAAGAAGCCGAAAAGACTGAAGAAGCCGCTGTTATAGCAGGTAAGGCTCCGAAAGACCTGTTGACCGAGGAGTTGAAACAAGAGACAATTCAATTGTTGAAGGACATGCCGGATTCTGATATTCCTTACCGTCTTTCGACTGGTGAAGTGAAAGTAAATGTGGGTGATATCAAGTATATGGTGCCGGTTGGTAAGGCTGCCGAATTGAGCACTCCGACGCAGAAGGCCCGTGCATTGGGTATGTACATGGCTGATTATAACGTCCTGAAGGCGATCGGTAAGCCGACAGCCGAAGTGGAAGGCGTAATTGCCAAGTTGGCCACAGACCTGAATGTGTCGTTTGTTTTGGATATCCTGAAAGAACAGGCTCCGAAAGATGCGACTAAAGAACAATTGCAAGCTTTCCTGAACGCACAGGAAGACAAGATCATCGAAAAGATGGCTGCCGAAAACAAAATAGATGCCGAAGTTGAAATGTTAGGCGCTGCTTCTGCCGAATATGCTTGCCTGGTTGCCAATCCTACATTGGTTGTAGAGGGCGATGCTACTTCTGCCGGACTTTCTGCAAATATGGAAAAACGTGTCAGCATGTTGGAAGAAGTGGTTGCCGATTTGGCTGCTTACTATCCTGACCTGAAACAGTTAGGCGAAACGATTGCTCCGCTGAAAGAAAAGGTTGCTTCTATCCAGGGCGCTCGTGCTGCAAATGCCGAGATCATGGGTATCCGCGATGCTTTGTTGAAGTAAGTTTCCTATACATTAATATAATAAGTAGCCCGACTTCCTATTGGAGGCCGGGCTACTTATTTTAGGGGGATGATCAACTTGCGATTGCACAACTCGCCTTTATCACCCTTTATAGCAGATTGAAAGCAACGTAATATCGTCTGATTGGACTGCACCGACAACAAACTCGCCCACCGTCTCGGTTATCTTTTCCACCACCTCTTTCGGGTCCTTTCCGGCGAGCGTCCGACAGTTTTCGAGCAACCGTTGTTCGCTGTACAGTTCATGCTTCGTGTTCATCGCCTCCGTTACCCCGTCGGTATAGAGGAAAAGGTTATCGCCCGGCGACAGCTTCAATTCCTTTTCGTGGTAGCCGGCATCGTTGATTGCTCCCAATATTAAATCGCCTGTGGGCGGGACTTTGGAAACGGAACCGTCTTTTTTCATCAGGATAGGAGGATTGTGGCCGGCATTGCAATAAGTGACAACGCCTGTATGTATATTCAGAATACCATAAAATACGGTTACGAACATATCGTTTACGCTTTCCTGGCAGAGAATGTTATTGGAACGTTGCATGCACATGGATGCCGAATTCTCGGTCAGCGCGATGGCACGTATCACAGTCCGGCTGATCGCCATGAAGATGGCGGCGGGAACCCCCTTGCCCGACACGTCGGCAATGACGAAGCCCAGGCGGTCCTGGTCGATGCGGAAGAAATCATAAAAATCTCCTCCTACATATTTGGCTGCACTCATATAGGCGTACAGGTCGAACGATTTCAGCTCCGGAAACGGAGGGAATGTCTTGGGCAGGATCGTCTGCTGGATTTCCTGGGCGACGTGCAGGTCGTTCTGGATGGATTCCAACTGCGTGTGTTCCTTTTGCGCCTGCTTGATGAAAGCGATCTGCTCGGCCGCCTTTTCGATGGTACGTTCGAGGTCTTCGAGGTTGATCGGCTTGGTTGTGAAGTCGAAAGCCCCTTGGTTCATGGCGCTGCGGATATTCTCCATATCGCCGTAGGCCGATACCATGATGCATTTCAGCGCCGGGTTACGCATCTCGTTGATCTTCGTGAGCAGCGTGAGACCGTCCATCTCCGGCATGTTGATGTCGCTCAGGATCACATCGAAGTCCGGCATGGCAAGCATCATCTGGAGCGCTTCCAGCCCGTTGTGGGCGAAATGGAATTCGTATTCGCCTTTCTTTATCTTGCGCCGGAAATATTGGGTCAGCAGTATTTCCAGGTCCAGTTCGTCGTCTACACTTAATATTTTTATAGCCATAGTAGCGTTGTTTCTCTTATTTATTGAATCGGAATGGTGATGGTGAACCGGGTGAACTCGTTCGGTTCGGATTCCATCTCGATCGTTCCGTTATGTTTTTGTTCGATAATCGATTTGGTGATAGAGAGGCCGAGGCCGGTCCCTTCACCGACCGGCTTGGTAGTGAAGAACGGCGTATAAAGTTTTTCTTTGACCTCCTTCGTGATCCCTGAGCCATTGTCTTCGATAATCAGCCGTACCCGGTCGCCGTCCTTTTTCAGGCTGACTTTGATTGTCGGTTGGTAAGGACTTTCGGTGATGCCTTTGGACTTGCTGAAGACGGCATAGCAGGCATTATTCATCAGGTTGAGGACGGCGCGGCTGAAGTCCTGCGGGATCACTTTGACCTGCGGGAGCGTCTCGTCGTATTCTTCCAGTATCGTAACATTGAAGCTCTTGTTATTGGCACGGACGGCATGGTAGGAAAGCCATACATATTCTTTTGTCAGCCGGCAGAGGTCGGTCGGTATGTATTCGTCGTCCTTGCCGCGGGAATAGAGCAGGATGCCCCGGACGATGCTCGACGCGCGGTTCCCGTTTTCTTCTATCTTGCTCATGTTGCCTTTCAGGTCTTCCATGATTTCCCGGATCTCCTCGTCCGCATCGGCTGGGAGCTTGCTTTCCAGTTCGTCCAGTACGTCTTCCATATCTTGCAGCAACTTGCATGATAGTTTGCTGAAGTTGATTACGAAGTTGAGCGGGTTCTGTATCTCATGTGCGATACCGGCGCTCAACAGTCCGAGTGAAGCCATCTTTTCCTGCTGGCCGATCTGTTTTCTCAGACGTTCTAACTCTTTCATACTGTCTTCATTCATTGTTGTTGCTTTTTTGATAAATAGGAATCGTAATCATAAACTCGGTAAAGTGGTCCTTCTCGCTCTTCACGATGATGGAGCCTTGGTGGTTCAGGATCACCTCGCGGCAGAGGTACAAGCCGACACCCGCTGCCTCGGCAGTGGGCTTCGTGGTGAAGAACGGTTCGAATATCTTGGCTTTGATGTTGTCCTCGATGCCGATGCCGTTGTCGCGGATGCTGAGGAAGATCGTCCCGTTCAGTCTCTTTTCCACGTGTATGTTGATGACCGGGGTGAAGTCCTCTTTCTGCAGTTTCTTCAGCAATGCGTAGACGCTGTTCTTGAGCAGGCTGAGCATCACTTTGTTCATCTGCTCGATGTTGATCTCTGCGGTTGCGGGCTCTTCCGGGCAGTCGAGTTCGATCTGTATTTGCTTGTTCTCGATATCTTCTTTGAACTGCTTGCGGATCACGTCCACGTTCACCTTGCAGAGGTTGCCGATGTCCGTCGGAGTGACGTCGCCGTGACGGTCTTTCAACAGTTCTTCCATCGCTTTGACGATCCGGACGGTGTTGCAGCCGTGTTCGTTTATCTTCTGCAGGTTGCTGTTGATCATATCGAGGATCTCGATGCTGTCGGCGTAGTTCTCTTTTGACATGATCGCCTGTTCGTCGGTGATGTTCTCCTTCAGGTCATTGATCAGGTTGACGGAAAGGCCGGCGAAGTTGTTGATGTAGTTGATCGGGTTCAGGATGCGGTCGACCAGTCCCTGCGTCAATTGTCCGACTGTCGCCAGCTTCTCCTTGCGGACCAGTTCGTCCTGCGCTTTGGCCAGGGCGTCGAGGGCTTCCGAGAGTTTCTTGGATTCGGTCAGCACCTGGTCGCGCTGGATGCGGAGTTCGATTGTCCGCTCCTCCACAACCTTTGCCAGGTATTCTTTTTGTTTCAGCTGTTTGTGTAACCTCCCTTTGTAAATATAGAGGACGCATTGGGCGACGATCAAGGAGGCGATCCATCCTCCCCAGTCGTAATACATCGACAGGATGATCAGGATCCAGTCGGCTAATATGATCTTCTCTATAACCTGCCGCTTTATTTTGAGTGCTGCAATATCCTTGATGTCGAAGTCTGCCATATCAATGAATGTCTTTTGTCATGGTGAGTATATTTTTTCCGTCTGAATGACTGTAGGTGACTCCCGTCATTAGTTGTTTGACCAGATAGATCCCAAGTCCGCCGATAGGGCGCTCTTCCAGCGAAAGCGTCAGATCCGGCTCCTGCCTTTCAAGCGGGTTGAAAGCGATGCCGGTGTCGGTTATGACGATTGTCAGCCGTTTGTTCTCGCAGCTCATGTCGATACGGATGTCCTGGTCTTTCTTGTCCGGATAGGCGTACAGGATGACATTGGTCACGGCTTCTTCAAGTGCCAGTTTGATCTGCATCGACTGTAGTTCTTCCAGTCCGTAAATGCCGGCTTGCCGGTCCAGAAACTCGTAGAGGCGGGTTAACTGTTCCAGTTCGTTCTTGATATGTAGCGTATTTGCCATCTGCCGGAATAAGGACGCTTGTTATTCGATCGTGAGGATATGGGAGAACCCGGTGATGTTCAGGATTTCCATGATCTCATTCCGGATGTTCTTCAACCGGAAGGCTCCTCCTTTGCTCTTCATCCCTTTTTGCAGCGTAAGGAGCAGGCGGAGTCCGGCACTGCTGATGTAGGTCAGTTCCGCACCGTTGAGCACTACCGTTTGCGCTTCCCCCTGCAGGATGGGAGCGATCTCTTTTTCAAGATCGACGGAAGTTAACGTATCTAATTGTCCGGAAAGGCTGATGACAGTCTCTTTTCCGTTTTCTATTGTTATCTTCATGATTTGTTCTTATTCTGATTTACGTTCGAGCAAAAGTATAGATTATCCTTTACGTGAGCAAGTTATTTGTAACGATTTGTGTTATCGGTACGAATATTTCATTTATCTTTGCGGGTGTAGTAATCAAAATAGTTGTTAGCTATGAAAAGAGTAACAAATGAAGTAATTCAGATCAATGAGAAGTTAGGCGATTTCTTTGTTGATATTGCAAAGCTTGTCTTTGCGGGTGTAGTGCTAAGTACGCTGTTGGATATGGCGGAAAGTAAAGGATTTGTATTGTTTGTAGGAGTTTGGTCTACTGTTATGTTTGTAGCCACTGGATTTGTTATTTATGATTTAAAACATAAAAAGTAAAGAATATGGAACCAGCAGTAGTTTTATTTGGAAGTTTGGCTATAGGTAGTACGATTGGCTTGATTGCACTTCTTATCTATAAGTATCGGATTGAACATAAAGAAGATGAAAAAGTATGATGAAACTCTGGCCTTGCTATTGTACTTTTGATTCGGAATTATAAAAGGAAGAAAAAATAATTAAAAAGAAGGAGGTGAATTCTAAGTCCTCTCCAAACAATATCTATAAAATCTTACCCAAGTTTACG
>NZ_CABUOD010000080.1 GCF_902493135.1 uncultured Parabacteroides sp. | reverse complement strand
CATAGGAGGATATTCCTGTTTGTTGTGCTCGTTTAATTGGATTTCCTGTTCCATAATTCGACTTCTTTCCTTAATATACTATATACATTAATGTCTACATATTCACCGGATACCAGCAATTCGCCATCCCGCTCCGTGCCTTCAAATGTGAATCCCAGACGTTTGGGGATTGCGTTGCTCGGCAAGTTGCCGACGGCGCACCGGATTTGGATGCGGTTCATGTCTCGTTCGCGGACAGCCCATTGGCAGAGATAACGGACGGCATTCGTGACGATTCCTTTTCCCCGGTAGGCGGGAAGCAGCCAGTAACCTATTTCCGTACGATGGTTGGGTGCATCGGTGAAATGGAAACCCGCCAGCCCGCAGATCGTTTCCCCTTGTTCCAAAACGTAGACCGGATCGCGTTGCTCGTAAGGAACGGACAATACGGATTGCAGGAATCCCTCTTCGTCTGCAACGCCCTTGAGGCTATCGACAAAAGGCAACCAGATACGCAGGTCTTCCCGGTTTTTATCGATCGCATCGAAAATAAGGGTTGCATCTTCCATAGCCGCTTCCCTGATCGTACAATCGGGAATGCCTATCGGAAGGGAGTGAGGACGGATCGTTTTTTCGAAAGCTTTCCTTGCACTGTTGTTCCGGTAATACACTTCGCCACAGTAGTTGAATCCTAACGTGTCGATCAGGCGAAGCATGTAGGCATTGTCATATTTCGTGTCCACACGGAAATTGTAGACGCCTTTCTTGCGGCTCACCTCCTCTGCTTGCAACATAAACTGTTTTGCCATGCCCTGCCGCTTCATCTCATCGGCAATGGCAAGGCGGTGGATGATGACGTATGGCAGGTCGTTCGGCCATTTGCCTTCTATATTTTGATAAACAGGTTCGCCGTCGAACGAAATGACTCCGTATGCAACAACCCGGTCTTCCCGGCAAATGACGTATCCGTTTCCGTCCTGTATGTCCTGACGGATATGTTCGATAGCCGGATAGTTCTCGTCCCATTGTTGACTTCCAAGACGTTGCATTTGGGCTTTTGCCTGCCCGATAATTTGCCAGATTCGTTCGAGGTCTTTCTCTTCTGCTTTTCGGAATGTGTCCGATGTTCCGGAGATCGTCATGTGTCTGTTGAATTTATTGTTATGAATCGCCAAAGATAGTTTTTATTTTTATTTGCCATTCCCTCGGTGATGTTTGTTTTTGCAATAAAATTCTTATAACCCGATCATTCCACTGTGGACGGCTGTTGGTCTCTATCGGCGATAGGCTGATACCTATTAAAGTCGGCAATATCGCTTATTTTTATCTGGAAGATAAAAATGCGGTAGCTGTGCAATATGATGGTACAAAAAGTCGTATTGGCGGCTTGCTCGATGACCTGATGAAGCAGCTTGACCCCGTTATGTTCTATCGGGCAAATCGGCAGTTTATCGTATCCAAGGCCGCTGTAACTGACATTACAACTTGGTTTGGCAATCGTGTTGTAATTAATCTTAGCGTGCCTGCTCCGGAACGTATCGTTGTCAGTCGAACCAAGGTGCAAGAATTCAAGAAGTGGTTCACGGAATAATAGAGAATGGAATATCATAATGGTAAGTTGTAAAGGCCGTTTTTATAAACATTTGCTATTCTTAACCAGGTAATTCTAATCAAAACAGTTTAATTTTTGTTATAAAGATAGATTTAAGTCTGAAACGGTCTAAACAATTTATTAGGTATGATACGAAAACTTTTGATTCGGGATCTGACTCTTCGGGATGGTCAGCAATCTGCTTTTGCAACGCGAATGTCACAAAAGCAGATAGACAGAGTGCTTCCTTTTTATAGAGAAGCCGGTTTTTATGCGATGGAAGTATGGGGTGGCGCCGTGCCCGATTCTATCATGCGATATTTGGGAGAAGATCCCTGGGAACGGTTGGAGAAGATAAAAGCTGCCGTGGGGAATACTTCCAGGTTGGCGGCACTTTCACGCGGGCGTAACCTGTTTGGCTACAATCCTTATCCGGATAAGATTATTAAAGGTTTTTGCCGCAACTCTATAGAATCCGGACTGGATATCATGCGCATATTCGATGCGCTGAATGATGTGGAGAATATAAAATCGACGGTCAAATATGTTAAACGCTTCGGAGGAATGGCTGATTGCGCCGTCTGTTACACGATCGATCCGTTCCATTCGGCGGTTGAGAGAATTGTAGCCGCCTTGCACGGGCATCCGTTGCATAAACCTGTTTTTACAAATGAATATTTCTTGGACAAAGCGCTTCAAATGGAGGCTTTGGGAGCCGATATGATCACCATTAAAGATATGAGCGGCCTGATTCCGCCGGGAAGAAGTGCCGAAATAGTCCGTTTGTTCAAAAAGCATTTGAAGGTTCCGATAGATTTTCATACCCATTGTACGCCCGGATATGGGTTGGCCTCGGTCTTGGCCGCTATTGTCAACGGGGTGGATATTGTCGATACCAATATCTGGTATTTCGCCGGTGGAACGGCGGCTCCGGCAGTTGAGTTAGTTTACATGTTCTGTAAGAAAATGGGTATCGAACTCGATATTAATATGGAAGCAATCGCGAAGATCAATGCCCATTTATTGGATATCCGCAAGGAATTATCCACTTTCGATATGGCAAAACAATTGCCTAAACCGTTTAATCCGTTGACAGATAGAATACCGACCGAAATAGATCGTTTCTTTAACGATGCGATCGATGCGGCCCGGAAAGACAAAGAGGAAGACTTGCTTATCTTCTGCCATGCCATAGAAGAATATTTTGGTTTCCCCGAACCGAATGAATTGGTGAAGAAGGCCCAGATACCGGGAGGCATGTACACGAATATGGTGGCCCAGTTGAAACAATTGGGGCAGTTGGACTTGTTGGAAAAAGCGATGTCGCTGATCCCACAGGTGCGTATGGAGGCAGGCTTGCCGCCCTTGGTTACGCCGACAAGCCAGATCATCGGGGCTCAGGCCGTGTCATGCGCATTGGATCAGTTGAAGGGACGTCCGATGTACAGCAATCCGTCCAACCAGTTCATTGCCCTGGTAAAAGGAGAATATGGGAAGACGCCGGTTCCGGTCGATCCGGAATTCCGTTTGAAGATAACGGGATCGCGTGATGAAGCGCCTTATGATCCTTCCGATTATGAAATGCAGGAGAATCCTGTCATGGAAGAAATCGGTGTCCGATTGGCTGAAAACGAAAAAGAGGTCTTGCTTCTGGAGCTTTTCCCGATGATGGCGCACAATTTCCTTTCGAAGAAGAAACAGAAACAAGCACATACTACCACATAATATTAGATTGTTTTATGTATTTAAGAGCTTTTCTTCCGGACAGGTGGCCGGGGAAAAGCTCTTTTGTTTGACATTTGTCTGCCTTTTCTCAGTGCGCCCTTTCCCTGAATTCCGACGGTGTCACGCCCTCTTTCTTCTTGAAGAAGGTGGAGAACTGCCCGGCATTCTCGAATTTAAGGCTGTAGGCTATTTCCGAGATATTCAGGCCGCTGCTGGTAAGCAGTTCCTTTGCCTTCAGGAGTTTTTGCTGCAATTGGTACTGGGCGGGCGATACGCCTGTATATTCTTTGAACATGCGGCGGAACCAGGAGTAACCGAGCCCCAGGCGGGAAGCTATTTCTTCCGGCGTCAGCGGGTTTTCCACCTGTTCTTTCATCAGGATGCGGGCTTCGTTGATCTTATCCACGACATAGGTATTCGTAAAGGAGTTGTTCCTCCTTTTATAATAGACCGTACCCAATATATGGAGGACGATGCTCGAAATCATCTCCTGGTAGCCCGTCTTTTCCTGCGAAGCGAATTTCAGGATGTCTTCATACAGCCCGACGATTGTCGCGCTGAGCCCGATGTGCTGTAACGGTTCCTCGCGGGTAAAGAAGCGTTTTTCCACGCGTCGGTCGATGTGGACGCCGCGGAAACCGACCCAGTATTCGTCCCAGCCTGTCTCGCTGTCGGGATAGTAGCTGTGCCATTCTCCCGGAAAAAGCAGGATCATCGTACCGGCGTTTATCTTCTGCATCTTGCAGGATTGTGAAGAGAAGTAACCGCTTCCCTTCGTGATATAGACCAGTTGGTATTCGTTCAGGATACGTCCGGTCTGCGGCTTGAAGTTATAATTGTCCGGATGCTTCGAAAGAGGATAGTTCCCTTTCGGGGGAATAAACTGGTAGCCTACAGTCGTGACGACAATTCCCCATTCTTCGTCTATCGCACTTATCGTCAGGTATCTTAATTGATCGCTTAGTCGTTTCTCCATCTCCTCTGTCAGATTTGAAAGGTTTAAAATCATTTTCAAAAGCAAAGATAGTAATTTACCGTTTACTTTTGCAATCATAAAACAAACAACTTTGTTGTACCATGAAGAAATATAACTTTTTAGCCTTTGATATAGGAGCAACCAGCGGACGTGCCGTATTAGGCACATTGGTTGGTGACAAATTTGAAATGCAGGAACTTCACCGCTTCCCGAATGCGATCCTGGAGTTGCAGGGGAAATATTACTGGAACATATACCGGTTATATGATGCCTTGAAAGAAAGCCTTACGATTTGTGCACGCCGGAACGTGGTCCTGGACTCTATCGGGATCGATACCTGGGGCGTCGATTTCGGATATCTGGCGAAAGACGGTACGCTGTTGGGGCTACCGCGTGCGTACCGTGATCCTTATACGGACGGTGCGCCGGAAGAGTATTTCCAGCGTATTCCCCGGTCGGAAGTCTACCGGCTCACCGGCATACAGATCATGAACTTCAATAGTATTTTCCAGTTATTCCGGGCTAAACAGGAAAGTTTCGGGCCGTTGGAGGCTGCCGAAGAGATACTTTTTATGCCCGATCTGCTTTCCTACCTGTTGACGGGCAAAAAGGTTTGTGAATATACGGATGCTTCCACTTCCGGACTGTTGAATCCGGCGACAAAGGAGTTCGAGGCATCCTTGTTGGAAGCGGCAGGGGTAGCTCCCTCCATCATGCGTCCGGTAGTGATGCCGGGAACATTTGTCGGAGAACTGACCGACGCGCTTGCACGGGAAACGGGGATCGGCAAAGTGCCGGTCATAGCGGTTGCCGGCCACGATACGGCTTCGGCCGTTGCGGCTGTCCCGGCGGCGGACCGGGAGTTTGCCTACCTTAGCAGCGGCACATGGAGCCTTATGGGGATCGAAACGGAAGAACCGATTATCTCGGAAGAATCTTTCCGGCATAATTTCACGAACGAAGGCGGGATAGACGGGACGACCCGTTTCCTGAAAAATATCACAGGGATGTGGTTGCTCGAACAGTGCCGGAAAGAGTGGGAGAAGGCCGGGCGCGATTATTCCTATCCTGCGATTGTCAAGATGGCGGAACGGGCGACGCCTTTCCGCAGTTTTGTGAATCCCGACGATCCGAGTTTTGCCAATCCGCCGAGCATGACGGAGGCGATCAAGGCTTATTGTCGCGAGACGGGGCAGCCCGAACCTGCCGAGGACGACGAGTTTATCCGTTGTATCTTCGAAAGCCTGGCATTCCGGTACAAGGAGGTGCTGGCACTATTATCCGAAATAGCTCCTTTCCCGATCCGTAAATTGCATGTGATCGGGGGAGGCTCGATGAATAATCTTCTCAACCAATTTACGGCAAATGTAATTGACATGCCGGTTGTGGCAGGGCCTTCGGAGGCGACGGCGATCGGCAACTGTATGGTGCAGGCGAGGGCGGCAGGACTGGTGGCCGACCGCTGGGAGATGCGCCGCTTGATCAACTCTTTCCTCTCGCCGGCTGTCTTTCTGCCGGAAGGTAGCGGCAAGTGGGAAGAGGCTTTTAAGAAATATAAATCTGTAACCTCAAAAAAATAAGACCATGACAAAAGAAAACATTATCAGACAAGCCTATGAGGCAGCTGTTGGACGCTATGCAGCTGTCGGTGTGGATGCAAAAGAGGCAATGGACAAATTGCAGAAGATCTCTCTATCCATGCATTGCTGGCAGGCGGACGACGTGAGCGGTTTCGAGAACCAGGGCGGTTCGCTGACGGGCGGAATCCAAGTGACAGGCAACTATCCGGGACGTGCCCGCACGATCGACGAAGTGCGTGCCGATGTCCTGAAAGCGGCTTCGCTGATCGCCGGTAAACATCGTTTGAGCCTGCATGAAATATATGGCGACTTCCAGGGCAAGAAGGTCGACCGCGACGAAGTGGAACCAGCTCACTTTGAAAGCTGGATGCAGTGGGCGAAAGAGAACGGGATGAAACTGGATTTCAACAGCACTTCTTTCTCGCATCCGAAGAGCGGCGACCTGACGTTGGCAAATCCCGACGATGCGATCCGCAATTTCTGGATCGAACATACGAAACGATGCCGCTGGATCAGCGAGGAGATGGGCAAATACCAGGATGATCCCTGTATCATGAACCTGTGGATTCATGACGGCAGCAAGGAAATTCCCGCCAGCCGTCTCAAATACCGCCGGATCTTGGAACAGTCGCTCGACGAGATTTTTGCAACGGAGTATAAGAATATGAAGGACTGTATCGAAGCAAAACTGTTCGGGATCGGTCTGGAAAGTTATACGGTCGGTTCTTATGATTTCTACTTGGGCTACGGTGCGAAGAAAAACAAGATTGTGACGCTCGATACGGGCCATTTCCATCTGACGGAAAGTATTGCCGACAAGGTTTCGGCCTTGCTTCTCTTTACGCCGGAGATCATGTTGCATGTGAGCCGTCCGGTCCGTTGGGACAGCGATCATGTGGTGATCCTAAGTGACGACCTGCTCGATCTGGCACGCGAAATCATCCGTTGCAAGGCATTGGACCGGGTGCATATCGGTTTGGATTATTTCGATGCGACGATCAACCGTATCGGGGCCTACGTGATCGGTTGCCGTGCAACACAGAAGGCCTTTATGCAAGCTCTTCTCGAACCGTCCGCAACCTTGCAGCAATACGAGGCCGAAGGCAAATATTTCCAGCGCTTAGCTTTGCAGGAGGAAATGAAGAGCCTTCCGTGGACAGCCGTCTGGGATATGTTCTGCCTGCAAAACGACGTCCCGGTAGGTGAGGATTATATTGCCGAGATAGAGAAATACGAAGCCGAAGTAACAAGCAAACGATAATGGAAATAATCATCGGGTTAATCATAATCGCAATCGGCAGTTTCGGGCAGAGCAGTTCCTACGTCCCGATCAACAAAGTCAAGGATTGGAGTTGGGAAAGTTTCTGGCTGGTGCAGGGCGTTTTTGCCTGGCTCGTCTTCCCGTTCTTAGGGGCGCAGCTTGCCATTCCCGCCGGGAGCAGCCTCTCGGAACTGTGGAGCGCCGGCGGAGCCGCGGGAGCCGTTATCTACGGAATCCTGTGGGGGATCGGCGGCCTGACCTTCGGGTTGAGCATGCGTTATTTGGGGGTTGCGCTCGGCCAGAGCATCGCGCTTGGAACGTGCGCCGGTTTCGGAACGCTTTTCCCGGCAGTTTTTGCCGGAACGGATTTGTTTCATGGCGATGGCCTGGTCCTGCTGATCGGCGTGTGTATCACGCTTGCCGGCATCGCCGTGATCGGGTATGCCGGAAGCCTTCGTGCCCGCAATATGACCGAGGAGGAAAAGAAAGCGGCTGTAAAGGATTTTGCGTTGACGAAAGGTTTGCTTGTCGCCCTTTTGGCGGGAGTGATGAGCGCCTGCTTCAATCTGGGCCTGGAATCCGGTGCTCCGATCCTTGAGAAGGCGAAACAGTCCGGCGCAAGCGAATTGTTCGCACTGAACCCGGTCATCCTGTTAGTGACGATCGGCGGTTTTATCACGAACGCTTCTTATTGCCTCTTCCAGAATGTAAGGAACAAGACGGGGAAAGATTATTTTTCCGTATCGGGCGGTACTTTGCTGAATAATGTCTTATTTTGTGCGCTGGCAGGTGTTTTGTGGTATTCGCAATTCTTCGGGCTGGGAATGGGAAAGAGCTATTTTGCCGAATCTCCGGTGATGCTGGCCTTTTCATGGAGTATCCTGATGTCGCTGAATGTGATCTTCAGCAATGTGTGGGGCATTATCCTGAAAGAGTGGAAAGGAGTGAGCCGGCAGACGATCGTTGTTTTGGTCTGCGGCATGTGTCTCCTGATATTCTCGCTTTTGCTGCCTAATTTGATTTAAGGGAGAGATTAAATAATAGTAATCGGGCTGAAAATGGATAGTCATGGAATTTTAGTTTCATAGTCATGAAATTAAGATTCCATGACTTATAAAAAGATATATAAGTAAAATGAAAACAATCAGAAACAATGAAAAATTGATGGCCGAGATCGGCCGTATCGCCGAAGTGGCCGGCTATCTCTGGACAAAAGGATGGGCGGAACGCAACGGCGGTAACATTTCCGTAAACCTGACCGACCTGATGAGCGACGTCGAAAAAGCACTTCCTGCACTGGGGCCGGCTATTCCTTTGCAGGAGGCGATGACTGCCCTTGCCGGGCATATTTTTTATGTCACCGGTACCGGAAAGCGGATGCGTTATGTGGCACAGGATCCCTTTGCCAACGGTTCCCTGATCCGTATCGCCGGGGATGGCAAAAGCTATGATATAATAGCCGAACAATTGATTTTGCCTACATCCGAGTTGCCTTCACACCTGATGATGCATAATTATCTGCGTGGCCTGGGCCGTGATAACCGGGTCGTTCTGCATACGCATCCGACCGACCTGATCGGTATGACGCATTGCAAGCCGTTCCTGGATTCGGATGTCATTACCCGTACGTTGTGGAGCATGATTCCCGAATGCCGTATCATTGTCCCGAAAGGAGTCGGCATCGTTCCTTATGAAATACCGGGGACGCTGGATTTGGCGCGTGCCACCATCAAGCAATTGGAGAAGCACGATGTCGTATTCTGGGAGAAACATGGTATTTTGGCAGTCGGCGAAGACCTGATCGAATGCTTCGATGCAATCGACACGTTAAGCAAGTCCGCCCAAATCTATTTCAGTGCACGCATGGCCGGATACGAACCCGCCGGCATGACCGACAAGCAGTTGGATGATTTGGTCCCGGCTTTCGGTTTGTGATAGATTATGATCGTAAATGATGATTTATCTGTTACTTTTCCCTTGATGGAAAAGTAACCAAAAGATCAAGGCTGAACCGTCCGG
>NZ_CABUOD010000079.1 GCF_902493135.1 uncultured Parabacteroides sp. | reverse complement strand
CAACGAAGCCCCGAAGATGTCGATCACCTTCGGGGCTTGTTTTCTGTATGCTTTCATATCCCTTAGGTTTGGGGATAAAATACAAGTACCTGATATACTTTGAATGAAGTAAAAAACGGATCTCAGGACAGCTTATTTATGGGCATTGATAACCAACCAATTAGAGTTTCCTTGCGTAGGAAACGAAAATTCCCTGCGCGGGGAACGCAAATTTCCTACGTAGGAAACGGGAGTTCCCTGGGCTGGAAACGGGAGTTCCCTTTGCGGGAAACTCCACGGGAGTAAAGGGGCGATGGAACTAAATCCTGCTGAAAGGTACAAAGATACGGTTAAAGAGACCTTTTAATCGTACCTTTGCATGGTAATTGAAGAATAATATCGATTTCGTACGGATGAAAAAGAAATTTTGGATAACCTGCATAAGTGCATGCCTGTTGGCTGCCTGTTGCGAAAAGGAACCACTGCCTGCCACACCGACAAGCAGTGACCTGCAGTTTGATCACTTGGCCACGACTTGGGACGAAGGTGTCCCGTTAGGAAATGCCACAGTAGGAACATTGGTCTGGCAACGCGATTCGGTGCTGCGCCTTTCGCTGGACCGGACGGATCTCTGGGACTTGCGCCCGTCGGATAGCATTGCCGGCGGGAACAACCGCTTTTCCTGGGTATGCGAGCAGGTGAGGAAAGGCGACTATCTGCCGGTGCAGAAGAAATACGACCACCCTTATGATGCTTTGCCTGCCCCCTCCAAGATTCCGGGGGCGGCTTTGGAATTTCCGTTGAAGATCGGGAAGGTCGCTTCCGTACATCTATTTCTTACTAATGCCCTCTGTGAGGTGGTCTGGGAGAACGGGACGAAGCTGAAGACGTTCGTGCATGCCGGCGAACCGGTCGGATGGTTTGTCTTCGAGAACCTGCCGGATACGGTTTCGCCGGAAATCATAGCACCCCGATACAGCGATCCGGACGAGGTCGCAGGCGACAACTCGCATGCCGGCCCGGCTTTGGGACGCCTCGGATATAAACAGGGGACGATACGGAAGGGATCCGGCACGACCACTTTCCATCAGGAAGGGTGGGGAGGCTTTTCGTACGATGTGGTCGTCCGTTGGCAGCAGAAAGGCGGCACGCTCAGCGGCGTATGGAGCCTGACCTCCTCTTCGTCCGCCGACCGTGCGGATCGGGAAACGGCAGAGGCGATGGAGCGCGGCGTGGAGGCGGACTACCGCACGCATATGGACTTCTGGAAAGGATTTTGGGCACAGTCGTCCGTCTCGCTGCCGGATACGCTCCTGCAGAAACAGTACGACAACGAGATGTACAAGTTCGGGTCGGCTGCCCGCGAGGACTCTTATCCGATCTCCCTCCAGGCGGTATGGACGGCCGATAACGGGATGTTGCCGCCCTGGAAAGGAGACTACCATCATGACCTGAACACACAGTTGAGCTATTGGCCCGCCTATGCCGGCAACCATTTGCAGGAAGGGATGGGCTACCTGAATACGTTGTGGAGCCAGCGTGACGTATATAAGAAATATACCCGCGAGTATTTCGGGACAGACGGGATGAATGTCCCCGGCGTCTGTACCCTGACCGGCGAGCCGATGGGAGGCTGGGTGCAGTATTCCATGTCGCCGACGGTCGGTGCGTGGCTGGGGCAGCATTTCTACCTGCATTGGAAGTATTCGGCAGACCGTGTTTTCCTGAAAGAGCGGGCCTACCCGTTCCTGAAGGACGTGGCGACCTATCTCGAACAGATCTCCACGGCCGATGCGGACGGAGTGCGCCGGCTGCCGCTGAGTTCCAGTCCGGAGATATTCGATAACTCGATCGATGCGTGGTTCAAGGATATGACGAATTATGACCTTTCCCTGATGCACTTCGCGTTCAACGCCGCTTCCGAGCTGGCCGCCGAATTGGAGCTGGCGGACGAGGCGGCCCACTGGAAAGCGATCGGTGCTCAGTTGCCCGATCTGAGTCTGGATGAGGATGGGGCTTTGGCCTTTGCAAAAGGTTTTCCCTACAACCAGTCGCACCGCCATTTCTCCCACGCCATGTCGATCCACCCGCTCGGTCTCGTCGATTGGAGCCAAGGCGGGAAATCTCAGGAGATCATAAAGGCGACCTTGAAGAAACTACAGGACTTCGGCCCCGATTACTGGTGCGGCTATTCCTATAGCTGGTTCGGTAACATGAAAGCCCGTGCCTTCGACGGGGAAGGGGCTGCCGATGCGCTCCGCACCTTTGCCGAATGCTTCTGCCTCCCGAATACGTTCCATGCGAACGGCGACCAGACGAAGAGCGGCAAGTCCCGATTCACCTACCGGCCGTTTACCCTCGAAGGCAACTTCGCCTTTGCTGCCGGTATCCAGGAGATGTTGCTCCAAAGCCATACGGGCGTTATCCGGGTATTCCCGGCTGTTCCGGCTGCCTGGCAGGATGTCTCCTTCGACAAGCTGCGTGCGATGGGGGCTTTCCTTGTCTCGGCCGAAAAGGTGGCGGGGCAGGTTCGTCAAGTCCGTATCCTGCCCGAACAGGGCGGAACGTTGCGCCTGGCCATTCCCGAAGGGTGCAAAGTCGCTTCCGTAACAGGCAACAAGGGAGAAAAGCAGGAGAAGGAAGGCATCCTGATCCTGGAAACAGAGAAAGGTAAAACTGTAACAGTACAATATAATTATCCGCATCGGGTTGTGATCGATTCGAAGGAAGATGATAGGTGAGTTAAAACCTTTGTGCTCTCTTTGGATAAAGGAAATACCCGCTTTTCGGAAGCAATAACGATTTTTTAGGCACGGATTTCACGGATTTACACGGATAAATTTATTTTCTTTCCGTGTGATCTGTGTAATCCGTGCCTAAATTATATCTATTGTAAGCAGGATTTTGTTTCGACACACCTTCACCCTTTTTTGAAAAAGCGTGCATGCTAAAAAAATACCCTCTATCCTGTCTGGAGCTACCTTATAGGGTACAGCCGGACGGGATAGAAGGTATATTTTTTAGCCTTAAGGGTATAGATCAGAACAGGTCTATTCCAGCAAGAGCGGCAGCCTCCGTACGGGCGGCGATTTCCGCTGCCTCCATTTTTACGTAACGGGCTTTTACTGCTTTCTTGAAATGATGGTAGCGTTTGGACGGATCGTTGATCAGGTTGCCGAATTCGAAGCGTTCCACCTCCTTCCAGTTCTTCCCGTCGTCGCTGATCCGGATGATACCGGCGACTGTCCCTTTTCCGCCCTGCTTTTGGGGCGTGTAGGCAAAGCCGCTTATTGTTTGTTCGTTGCCGAGGTCGATGGCAACGTAATCCGGGGTCTTGCCGGCTATCTTCCATCCTTTCTTGACCAGCCCGAACCGTTCCTGCAAGGTGGCTCCCTTTTCTCCGTTCAGGATGGCTACCGCTTTCAGTTCGCTGTTTCCCATCTGGAAAGGAGCTTTATATTCGGTAGAACTTGCCGATGGTTCCGTTCCGTCTGTCGTATAGTAGATCTTGAAACCCGCGTTCAGGTTCTCGGCAATGTTCTCGCCATGCGCTTTCCAGCCGAATTCCTGTGCCATCGGTTCGATGGTAACCAGTCCGTCCATGCTTCTCTGTGCGCTTAACCGGGGCGGACGGGCTTTGTAGTGATGGGCGGAGATGGTACTGATCGCGGGTGTCAGGCGGGATTCGAGTATGCGGACCCGGATCTTGTCCGTCGTGACATCTGGGAAGCGCAGGATTCGTTTGTAGCCGATGTTGGTGGCGTGGGCGATCTCTTTCCATCCTCCGTCGATCCAGGCGTCCACGGCGTGTTTCTCTACCCGTTCCCCGTTGGTGGCAATCGCTTCCTGGAGAACCAGACGGTTGAGGGTGACAGGTTGGGGAGTGGAGATGACGATTCCCGCCCCGTCCTTATCGACCGTCACATAGGTGCCTGCATTTTGGTCGAGCACCTCTTTCGGACCTTCTGCCTGACGGAACAGGTCGGTCCCGTAGGTTTCCCGGATTCGCTGGCCGGTTTCCTTCAATACGGCTACATCCGTCGGAGAGAATTTGCCGTCCCGGTTGGGAGGGATGTTCAACAGGAAGGTGGAGTTGCCTCCGACGGCGCGTTCATAGATGTCGAACACATCGTCGGTGCTTCGTACCTTCTGGTGCGTGTCGTCCCGGTAGAACCAGCCTTCGCGGATGGAAGTGTTGGTTTCGGCCTGCTGGTAATGCAGGTAGCGGGCTTTATAGAGCTGTTCACGGCTTCCGAGGTCTTTGTCGGTCATATCGGCAAAGTTCGACATCGTGTCCGGATTTGCCTGGTAGGGGATCACGTTCCATTCGGTCGACCGTGTGCCGCCGGCTTCGTTACCGCACCACCGGACATCTTCCCGTCCGAAGATAACGGCGTTGGGAGCAAGCGCCTTGATCAGTTTCTTCCAGGCGGGGTAGTTGTAGGTCTGTCCGCCTTTCCGCTTGGGGTGTGCCCCGTCGAACCATACCTCGTGGATCGGGCCGTATTCGGTCAGGATCTCGAAGAGCTGGTTCAGGAAGTATTCGTTGTAGTCGTCCACTACGAACTCGAAACGGGTCTTGTTGGCAAAAGGCCGTCCGGGGACTTCGCGCGGGATGGTCCGTTTGGTGTATGGGCTGAGGTTGCCGTACAACCCTTCCGGGTTTTCGATATGGTACAGGTCTGCCGGTGACAGATAGATACCTAACTTCAATCCGTACTTGCGGCAGGATTCGGACAGGTCTTTCAGGATGTCGCCTTTGCCGTCGCGGAAACCGGTGGACATGATGCCGTGTTTCGTGTAGCGGCTTTGCCACAGGACGAACCCGTCATGATGCTTGACTGTCAGGATCACCATCTTCATGCCGGCTGCTTTCATGGCCTCGCACCACTGGTCCGTGTCGAGTTCTTTCAGGTCGAAGACTTTCGGGTCTTCCTTTCCGCTTCCCCATTCCAGGCGGGTGAAACTGTTCGGCCCGAAATGGATGAAGGAGATAAACTCGTTTTGCAATGCTGCCAACTGGTTGGGCGAAGGCACGACATGGGCGGCTTTCGTGATGATGTCCGCGTGGCTGTCGCCTGCTTCGACCTTGATCGTGTTCTGAAATGGCATCTGCTTGTCCTGAGCTTGCCCTTGTAGGGAGAGCATGGCTCCGAGCAGGAGGATAAAGGTGTGTCTCATGTTTATAAATGATTATTTGGAGATATTGAAATTGTTTGTTTCTACTATTTGCCCATCCCGGAGGAAGACTACCTGGTAATCCGCCTTATCCGTCCATTTCCCCTTTTCAGGGGTAAAGGTGAGGCTTGCTTTTTCATACGGTTGCAGGGGCTTGACCGTATGACGGCCCATTCCTGCCCCGGCCTGCTTGATTTCGACTGTCATTTCTCCCGATGCCGATAGTCCGAAGTTCTGGACTTCCAGTTCGACTTCGTTCCGGCCTTCCCGGTAAACGGGACGTCGGCAGGACAATAGAGCCGGCTTGTAATCGACATAAGGCAGGTTCGCATATCCGAACAACAGTTTTCCGTTTTTATCCTTTCCGATCATCTTCGGAGCGAATTCATCCGGTGTGATGCCGCTTCCCTTACCGTCGAATGTCAGGATAAGGTCTTTTCCGGATGCTTCGGTTTTGACCACTTTACACCCTCTGCCGAAGTTCACTTCGTTGTAGGAGCCGAACCGCAGGGACGGCACATCGATCTCCCGGAGCGGGTCGAAGCCTTCTTCCGCCAGGACCTTGACCCGGATGGTTTCAGTGGAGGCCGTTATCGGTGTTCGGTTCAGGACGGATAATAGCATCCCCTTGTTCATCGGGATACAGATATTCTTCGAACTGTGGTTGTCATTGCCATGATCGTCCCATTTGACGGTATCGATGACGGCAAAGTTCATCTGCTCTACACGTCCCTGTTTGTCCTGGAAGACTTTAGGGCGTTCGTATTTGAACCAATGCTCCACATGCCCGTCCCGGTGGAAGGAGATGCCGGGCACATAGGCTTCTCCTTGTTCCGTCACCCAGTGGATGCCGTCTTTGGAACGTTGGTAGAAGGCGATACGTCCCAGCCAGTCATTCACGATCAGGTGGTATTGCAGGGAATCCCGCCAGATGACCGGGTCCTCGAACTCTCCTTTGACAGGCGGATAGACCCGCTTGTCCGTGATCTGCTCGTAAGGGGCGATGCCGTCTTTACTGATCCAGATGCCTCCTCCGCGGCAAACCGTCAGGTAAGAGCCATCCTGCCTTTTGGCAAAGCTGAGGTTGCTCAGTCCCTCGATGATCTTCCGGTCGCGGGGATCGAACGTGAACTTTCCGTATTGCCAGGGGCCGTTGACATTGTCCGCTATGTAATACCCGTCGATGACATATACGACGACCCGGCCGTCGTTGAGGACGAAAGCCTCTGGGTTATGTCCTTTCCCGATCGTGTCCTGGAGGACGAAAGGCCCGTGCAACCGGTCGCCGGTCGCATGGTAAACGGTGGAGTTGGGCCATTCCATATGCCCTTTGGGAGCGCTTTCCGGCCATCCGCATACGAACAGGTGGTATTTCCGGTCCGGCGTTTGCAGGATATTGCCTCCCCAGAAGGAGATATCGGGACGTTCGATGCCGTTGTCGATATAGCGGGGGCGTACACTGTCCGCTCCCCACGTGTCTCCGGAGAGCGTACCTTCGGGCATGGCTTCGAAACGGTCCATATAGCGTCCGCCTGTTATGAGACGGTCCCAATCGGCGGGGCGTTCCCTTTCCGTAATCTGGGCGGTCAGTGACAGGGGAACCAGACAGGTTGCTGCGAGCAGCAGGTGTAGTTTGTGTGTGTTCATCTTGTTCAGGTATATAAATGTTTGCCTCACGACGCTTGTTGCAAGGCAAATATACGGAAGACTATTCTATATATCGGTAAATGGACTCCGGTTTTTCATGGAAACTTCAATTTGATATCCAGGGGGAGAGCCGGGTGCAATTGTGCGATAGTGAACTGCCTTTGTGCGTGTTCGCACGATGATATGGGGACGTATGGGTCTATATCGTATTATATAATAGATGTTTAGCAATATGGCATGATTCTTGCAACATAATGGAAAAAACAGGAATAGAACCATGATTAAGCATTACTTGAAAGTTGCATTACGCAATTTGATGAACTTCAAAGTTCATAGTCTTATTTCGGCTATTTGTTTGGCGATAGGCATCACCTGCTTCAGTATGATGAATTATTTTATTGATGCCGTATCCGGTAATATTAAATTGTCCGATGATAGCCATATCCAGTTGGTGGGGACATCTCCCCAGACAGCCGCTGATATCTATTTGTTTAAGGAGGATTTTGATTATCTGAAGGGGTTGCCGATAGCGGGCATGGATGCCCTTGTGGCTTCTTCCTCCTATAGCGATAAAAAAGAAATTACGGCGATCGATAAAGAACAACGGGAACTGCCGTTTCTGGTGTCGTTCAAAAATGTATCCTCTAATTATTTCGCCTATAATTCGTTGAAATTGAAGTATGGCAATCAAGAAGTAACAGCTCCCGACGAGGTGATCGTCTCCCAATCGTTTGCCCGGAAAGCCTTTGGCAAAGAAGATCCGATAGGCCAGGTTATCCGTCAGGAGACAGAAGCTAACAGTCCGTCTGATATCATCAAAGTATATAAAGTGGTCAATGTCGCTTTGACAGAAGAGAAGGACTACCGTGGAAAAGCAATCGATTGTTATTTTCCTCTGTCCATGCAGTCCCGTACGCCACTCAGTATCAGATCACGCCTCACCGGACCAACTACGGCGGAGAACCTGAACGAACAGTTAAAGAACATGACTTGGAAGCATGGAGACCAGGATATCTGTTTATATGCTTTCCTGGAGTCGGAACGGAATGGCAGTGTCCAAAGAACGATAAGTATTCTGCTCTCCCGGTTCATAGCTTCGCTGATTTTATTGTCGGGTTTGATCAATTTCCTGAAGTTCATTATCCAGATGTTCTATAACCGGCAACGCGAACTGGTGCTTCGCAAATGTATCGGTTCGGACATCAAAGGATTGTTTGCCCTGCTTTTCGCCGAAATCTTCTGGATGCTATCCGTCGCTTTCTTTCTGTCATTGGTCGTGACGGAAATCATCCTCTCTTTGGCATATACGTACATCCCTCCGGACGACATGATCTCATTCTCCTTGGTAGATCTATATGGTTCGCAGTTAGGTTTGTATCTCGTTTTGTTGTTGATCTGCATGCTCGCCATTCTCTATCCTATCTATCGGTTACGCCGGTTGAGTGCCCTCCATTCGATCGTGCAGAGACAGAAGCGGCATGTGTTCCGCAATTTCATGATCGCTTTGCAATTGGCAATCTCTATCTTTTTCACAGGCGGTGTATTCGGCATAACGCTTTTGTTTGATGAGATGTTTGGAGGAATGTACCATCCTTTGAGCGCGGAAGAAGAGAATCAGGTTATTTCTATATCGATCAATACCATACGCATGCAGAACAATATGGATGCCATTCTTTCGGATATCCAGTCCTTGCCGGAGATAACCGACCGGATATCCGCTTTCAATACCTTCGATACCGATGTTTATACCTACATGACCTACATGAAAAACGGAAATCCGAGAGGAAATGTGCTGATGATCCAAGCAGAACCCCATTATTTTGAGTTCTTCAAGATCCCGTTCTCCGGAAAATTGGTGGATAAGGATGCTCAAGGTTTTGTTTATATAAGCGAACAGTTTAAAGAACAATTGCAGAGGGATAGTATAGAAGGTAGTGTCACGTTGGATGGCGAAGAATACCGGATTGCCGGGACTTACCGTGCACTGAACAAGGAGGGCGCTCTGAACAGGGTAGTCGGTTCTGTCTTTTTAGTTAACCCGCAAGCCTACTCCTATTACTTCAAAACCTCCCATCCGGATATTACTCCGGTCGCCCTGGAAAAAATAACGGAGATCTGCCGGCGTTATGTACCTGAGACGTTGCCTCTTGATATTCGTAATATGGGTGATTCCAAACAGTCCATTATGGGAACTGTAGCACTCTTGCAGACAGCATCCTTGTTGTTGGCGATAGTCAGCATACTCTTGTTGATATTAAGTATTTATTCCGGAATTTCCATGGATGTGGTAAATCGGCAAAAGGAAGTCGCCATCCGAAAAATAAACGGAGCTACCCCGAAAGTGATTGCCCTGTTGTTCGGCAAAATCTATCTGATTATTTACCTTTCTGTCTTCGTCATTATCTATCCGTTAGTACGATTGGTGTTGATAGGGATCGCTCAAAAAAGCAGTTTGAAAAGCATCTATAGTTGGAATTGGGGAATCTTGTTGTTCTTCACGATGGCTCTTTTGATCTTTCTGGTTACGGCATACAAGATTTATAAAGTAATGCACCTGAATCCGGCAAGTATTCTGAAGAAGGAATAAAAACGATCCCACTGCGTCTACCTGTTATGGAGGTGTGTCAGAACTCCTTTATCACGATCTTTTAGGCACGGATTTCACGGATTTACACGGATAA
>NZ_CABUOD010000078.1 GCF_902493135.1 uncultured Parabacteroides sp. | reverse complement strand
TCGCAGGCGACAGCGGAACCTTTGCCCGGAGTAGACCGGACGGTTAAGCCTTGATCTTTTGGTTACTTTTGGATCAAGCCAAAAGTAACAAGTAAACCAGCATTTATAAAATCAATTAATTTTCAACTTTCAGTTAGAATATGGAACGTTTTGCCGCAATCGACTTTGAGACAGCCAATGGAAAACGAAGCAGTATATGCAGTATCGGGATTGCTATTATTGAAGACAATAAGGTGGTCGACTCTATTTACACGCTGGTCCGTCCGTATCCGAACTTCTACACCCGGTTTACCACTGCCGTTCACGGCATAACCATGCAGGACACGATCGATTCGCCGGACTTTGAGGAAGCTTGGGCCGGGATTGCCGGTAAATTACGGGATATCCCGCTGGTCGCTCATAACAGCCCCTTCGACGAGGGTTGCCTGCGGGCCGCCCATGAAGCCTATGACCTCGCCTATCCCAAATACCAGTTCTATTGCACCTGCCGCCTGTCCAGGCGGATGTATCCTTTCCTCGTCAACCATCAGCTACAGACCGTCGCCGCCCATTGCGGGTATGATCTGACCTATCACCACCACGCTATGGCCGATGCTTATGCCTGCGCGCATATCGCAGCGACGATGATGCGGGAAAAAGGAGTCGAAAGGTTGTGCGAACTCTAACAGATGGAGGGTTTAGGAGCCGGCGGGCCACACAATAGCGCGTCTACGTCTGTTGGGGAGCTATTGTTCTGATTGTCGAAACATCATTTACCTTAAATTCTTTCGATATGTTCAAAAAGATTCTCCCTGAAGACTTGTATCTGAGTGTGCTTGATAGTTATAAACCATCGGAAGAAGATTTGTGGCGCGGAAAAGTCGCTCCGGACCGCCCTGCCCGTTATCTGTCGGGCAACGAGGTGATCGATGCCGTTGTCGACTTGCTGCATCGCAATCGTCATCAGACCTGCGATTTCTATGCCGCCCGGCTTGGCATCTCGTTGCGCGACCTGAATGGCTTCTACCGGGTGATGACGGGGATGCATTTCGAAGTGTGGCGTGATCGTTATTTGGTTCTCATGGCCAAAGAATTGCTCGAAAAGACGAAAATGAGCAGTAGCGAGATCAGCACATGGATAAAGTTCTCCGCTGTCAACGGTTTCGCTCGTTGGTTCAGCCGTTTGGCCGGCCGCCAGCCCATCGAATGGAGGAGAGGATGGCGGGGGAACGATCCGAGGGCGAAATATCATTTCGACGACTGAATCGTCCCGGTCTTTTGCTTACCGGCGATCTTGTCGACCACGATTGCAATCGCCCCGTCGCCCGTCACATTGCAGGCGGTCCCGAAGCTGTCCATCGCGATGTAGAGGGCGATCATCAGCGCTTGCAAGGTCTCGTTGAACCCTAACATGCTTTGCAGCAATCCCAGCGCGGCCATGATGGCTCCGCCCGGTACACCGGGAGCGGCGACCATCGTGACTCCCAACATCATAATGAATCCGGCAAGGGCGGTGAAAGTGACGGGTTCGCCTGACATATACATGATTGCCATTGCGCAGGCTGTGATCTTCATCGTACTGCCTGCCAGATGTATCGTGGCACAAAGGGGAACGACGAAAATCGCGATGTTCTCCCGTACGCCGTTCTTGACTGCCTGTGCCAATGTCACAGGGATGGTGGCGGCTGAGGACTGCGTGCCCAGTGCGGTCGCGTATGCAGGGAGCATATTCTTCAGCAACCGCAACGGATTCTTTCCGCTGACGCTGCCGGCGATGGTGAACTGGATAAGCAACAATAATACGTGCAGGACGAATATCACGATGATCACTTTCAGGAACATGGCGATTACACTCATGACCTGTCCGCTCACCGTCATGTTCAGGAAGATACCGAAAATATGGAGCGGCAACAAGGGAATGATAACCGCTTCGATCAAATTGACGATGATTTTCTGGAAATCGGAGAAGGCTTCCCGCAACGCTCCTCCGCTGATATAGGACAGGCCGAGCCCGATCGTGAAAGAAAGCAGCAATGCCGTCATCACATCCATCAACGGGGGCATGGCCACCGTGAAGTAAGGCTGCAACATGAAGTCTTCGGGATTCTCCATCGCCGTCAACTCTGTGTTGACCGGAAGGATATGGGGGAAGATCGCCGAACTGCTGAAATAGGTGAAGAAGCCGGAAAAGACAGTCGAACCGTATGCGATCAGTGCGGTCAATGCCAGCAACCTGCCGGCCCCTTTGCCCAATTCCCCGATGGCCGGTGTCACCAGCCCTAAGATGATAAGCGGGATTGAAAACGACAGGAAGTTGCCGAACAAAGAATTAAACGTAACAAAAATGCGGGCGATCCCGCCGGGCAGGAACTGCCCGAACACGACACCGGCGGCAATGGCAATGACCACTTTAGCCAGTAACGACACTTTCAGCTTTTTCATTTTTCCTTTTTATTTTGAACCCGATCGCGGCAATCGTGATGCTCATCAACGGGCTGATTAGATTAAAGAAACAATAGGGAAGATAGGTGAATGTCGCCACTCCGAGGATCGTGGCCTGTGTCATGCCGCAGGTGTTCCACGGGATCAGTACGGAGGTGACGGTGACCGAGTCTTCTACCGTACGGCTCAGCAGGCGGCTTTCATATCCTTTCTTTTCATAAATATCCTTGAACATGTTTCCGGTCAGGATGATCGAGATATACTGGTCGGCCGTACAGATGTTGAGGAACAACCCCGATGCGACTGTCGATGCGACCAGCCCGACCGTCCGTTTCATGAAACGCAGGAATACGGAGGTGATGCTGCCCAACATTCCGCTTGCCGCCATCGCCCCGCCGAAGCACATGGCGCAGAGGATCAGCCAGATCGTATTCATCATGCCCGACATGCCTCGCGTGGCAACCAGGCTGTTCAGTTCCGGATTGCCGGTCTCTATACCCGTGCTGCCGTAGAACGTCATTAACAAGCCCTTGAAATCGGATTGGATATTTTCCACCGGTAAACCGGATATTTCCTGCAACAGGTGCGGTTGGAAGATCAACGCGAACACGCCTGCCAACGCCGCCGAGATGAACAGCGTGATGATCGACGGAACTCTTTTGGCAATCAGGATGCCGGTGACGACCGGTACGATGAGCAGCCACGGTGTGATGTGGAACGTGTTGTTCAGGGCGATCGAGTATTGTTCGATCTGGTCCGTCGCCGTTGCCTCGTGCGAAAGTCCGGCCACCGTGAAGATCACGAGCGTGATGAGCAACGAAGGGACCGTTGTGACCATCATGTACCGGATATGTTTGAAAAGAGGCGTGTCTGTTACCGATGAGGCAAGGATGGTCGTGTCGGAAAGCGGGGATATCTTGTCTCCGAAATAGGCGCCCGAAATGATCGCCCCGGCAATCCATCCGTCGGAAAAACCTTGTGCCTGTCCGATGCCTAAAAGGGCGATCCCGATAGTGGCAATGGTGGTCCAAGAGCTTCCCGTCATGACCGAGACGACCGCACAGATGATGCAGGTCGATGCCAGGAAGAAACTGGGATGGATGATCTGCATCCCGTAATATATCAGAGTGGGGACGACCCCGCTTATCATCCAGCTGCCCGACAACGCCCCGATGATCAGCAGGATAATCAAGGCTGTCGCAACGCCGGTGATATTGTTGATCATCGCCAGTTCCAACGCTTTCCAGCGCACTTTGCTGTAGGTCATGGCGATCAGGCAGCAGACGGCGGTAGCGGTAAGCAATACGATCTGGCTTCCGCCGCTGAGGGCGTCACTGCCGAATGTGCGTATTGTCACAAACAAGAGGGTTACCAAAACAAGTATGGGAACCAGGGAAAGTAAGGGCGAAGGAATCTTCGTCGGATTATGCTCCATTCTCAATAATACTTATTTCTATGTGTTTACTTTGCAAATTTAATGGAAAAGCCTCAAAGTGTTCCTATTATATAACTGATTTTAAGAACGTATTAATGATTTTGCAGTAATAACTCCTTCAATTCTTTCACCCCTTCCGATGCTCCTTTCCGGATGAAACGGATATCGTCGCGATAGGCTTTTACCTCTTTCGGGTCGATGAGGTAGATCGGCTGGCCGCGGCGCACGTAGTTCAGCAGTCCGGCGGCGGGATATACGTTGAGCGAAGTACCGATCACCACAAAGATGTCGCAATCTTCCACCTGGCGGATCGCCGGATCGATCATCGGGACCGCCTCGCCGAACCAGACGATAAAGGGGCGGAGCTGTACCCCGTGAGGATCCTTGTCTCCTATATGCAGGTCCGGATTTTCGGGCGAAATATCGTATGTCGTATTCAGGTCGCGCATGGAGCAGGCTTTCATCAGCTCACCGTGCAGATGGATCACATGGCTGCTTCCCGCCTGCTCATGCAGGTTGTCGATGTTCTGAGTAATGATATGGACGTCAAACTCTTGTTCCAGGTCGGCAAGCCCGATATGCCCGGCGTTGGGTTTCGTGTTCAGCAATTCCCGGCGCCGCTGGTTGTAAAAGTTGAGCACCAGTTCCGGATCGGCTGCGAAGCCTTCCGGGGTTGCCACATCTTCTACCCGATATTTCTCCCACAGTCCGTCCGAGTCACGAAAGGTCGAAATACCACTTTCGGCACTCATCCCGGCACCGGTCAGTACGACTAATTTCTTTTTCATAAGGCAGTTGTTCTATATTTCTTACAAATATAGAAAAGAAAAATCTTCCGGCTTCCCAACTTTGTCTGTAAAAAGGATTGCACCCGTACTTTTTTCTTTCAGTACATAGCCGGAGGGGCGGTCGAAGCGGATTTGTTATGGCTGCGGCTTCCGTACCGGATTCATCCGGCTTGATAATCAAAAAAGGCCGGTGTGACAAAATTGTTTTATCACACCGGCCTTTTGTAAATAAAAATTGTAGCCTGTTATCCTAAATCATTCAGGATATCCACCTTTCCTTCATTAACCAGGCGGTAGATCATCTCGCCGAACAATGTGTTGACCCAAGCAAACCAAGAGCGGGTGAACTTGGCTGGATCGTCCTTGTAGAACGATTCGTGCATAAACCCTGTATCTGCATCCGTGTCGCGTAACATCTTGACACATTTGCGGATCTCCTCGTTGTCGTGTGTCGTGTTGCAGCGCATGATGATACTCATCGGCCAGATATATCCGAAACCGATATGCGGACCGCCGATACCTTCACCGGCTTCGCCTTGGAAGAAATAAGGATTTGAATCGCTGAGCACCATCTTGCGCGTGTTCAGGTAGATCGGGTCGTTCATATCCACGCATCCCAAATATGGTAACGCGAGCAAGCTCGGAACATTGGCGTCATCCATAAACACATGATTGTAAAAGCCGTCTACCTCGAATGCATATACTTTGCCATATTCCGGATGGTTGACGATTCCATATTTCTCTACGGCGGCCGCTACCTCGTCTGCCAATGAGTCGCAACGGCGGGCAAAATCGTTATCGTTTTTGATCTCGCGCATCATCTCGGCCAACTGGCGGAGTGACGTGATGGCGAACAGGTTCGAGGGAACCAGGAACCCGAACAGGGTCGCATCGTCTGACGGGCGGAACGAAGAAACGATCAGACCGACCGGATTGACCGGACTGCCCCAACCGTCGTTCAGCAAGGTATCGCCTTGACGGTCCGTCTTGCGTCTGAACTTATACGGGCCGAGGTTGTCTTTACGCTGTTGTTCCATAAAGGTCTTGTAAACGGTCTTCATCGCTTTGTTCCAATCGGCATCGAAGGGAGAAGTATCACCTGTCTTTTTCCAAAAATGGTAGGCGAGGCGGATCGGGTAACAGAGCGAGTCGATTTCCCATTTGCGCTCATGCAATTCCTTTTTCATATCCGTGAAGTCGCTTTCCCATTCGCTGCCGGTCGGTCCTTCGTTGAAGCCGTTGGCATACGGGTCGATGTTGATGCACCAGGTCTGGCGGTTGATGACGCCGGCAAGCATGGTTTTCACTTTCGGATCGGCATTGGCGAACTGGATATGCGGGAATACCTGCGCCGACGAATCGCGGAGCCACATGGCGTGGATATCGCCGGTCAGGACGAAGGTGTCGGGTTTACCATTCACCATCTTGTGTTCGCAAGTCGTATCCAATGTGTTAGGAAAACAGTTTTCGAACATCCAGGCGAGTTTCGGGTCTTTCAGCTTAGCCTTTGTGGTGGCGATCGCTTTCTCTACGGCTTCGGATGTGAACTGACGTTTGTCCGGTGCCGGACGCTTACAGACGTATTGCAGGGTGGAGGCAGTCCCTGTTAATTTGTCGTCGGTTTTTTCAGCCATACGGGCGAATGAGTGCTGGCCCACCATAAGGCTTGCCAACGAGAGGCCGCCTGTTTTCAGAAAGTTTCTGCGTGTTGTCATCTTGTTTGCTATTTATTTGATGTTATTGATTTCGGAGAAAAGTTCGACCATGCAGGCGTTGTCCAGCAGCCATTTATACTCTTTGGTCTTGATGCCAGTCCAGTCGTTGTCGAGGAATCCGTTCACGTCGCGCGTATGCTCCCATGCGTAGCGGGCGTTGTCCGCCATTGTCCGGATATATTCGGGATTATGGTCCACTTCATAGAGGGCTGTCAGGCCGCGCAGCAGGATCACGTTGAACCAAGGACTGGCGGTGTAGAAGCGGGTTTCCGTTCCGTCTACGGCCTTGCGCACTTCGGTGAAACGTTGGTAGGCGCCTTGGGCGGTCTCCTGCGCGTCTTTCAGATAAGCTTCTTCACCCGATTGCTGGTAGAGCAGGACGCCGGCCTGTATCATCTGTCCGCTGTTGTAAGTATATTTGGCTTTGTCCACGCTTCCGTCCAGGCGGACATTATCCCAGTAAACGAAATCTTCCGGGTCGCGGAGGTTGTTTTTGGTCCAGTCGTATGTCTTCTTGGCCTGTTCGAGGTAGGCGTTGTCTTTTGTCAGGTTGTATAGTTTCATGCAGAGGACGGTTGCGGGCGCATTGGAGCATGTGTTCTTGGACGTCTTCTTTTGCTCGCACCAGTAGATGCCGCCGCCCAGCACGTCGTCCCATCCGCTATATATATAATTGTATAGCGCTTCGGCCTTTTCCAGGTATTTCTTGTTCTTCGTCAAGGCATACAGGTCGCAGAAATCGATCGCCAGCCAGTCGTTGTCATCATAAAAACGGTCGCTTTCCCCGTTGAACATCGGATAGCTCTGGTAGCAGAGCGGTTCGCGTGTGTTATCCCAATACTGCTCCAGCCCCGGCAGAATCCGTTCTTCCAGTACTTTCAGGTATTTCTTGTCTCCCGTTGTCTTGTAGAGCGCAATTCCCCCTGACAGCATACCGGAGTAGGGCCAGAGGAACGATACCTCCTGGTTCCGTTTCTGTTTCGAACCTTCCGCCAGATAGGTGACCTGGTTGTCAGGATTGGCCGGATACGTTTCCTGCAACAAGCCGTATTTTTCGACGTTATACTTGTCCAGAATGTTGGTAAACATCGAATCGGCGATAGAAAGATCGCGATCGGTAGAGGAGGAGGCTGTCGAAGAATTACAAGATGTTCCCCACAGCAGGCAATTACAAAGAATAATCAGTAAATTCAGTTGCTTCATGGTCTAATAGAATAAATATCATTTTCTTCGCAAAGATACGATTTATTCTATATTGTCACTCAGTCTTGCCCTTATGAACTGAAAGGAAGAACCATTTTGGCATGAATTTCATCGAAAAAGGAGAGAGCGGGCCTTGCTTCGGATCGAGTGAGATGCATTTAAGATTATCCTTAGGAAAATAAAATTTGCCCGGCAGTGTAGGAATTCGAATTCTCTGATGTCGAGGCTGAACAAATGTCGGGTGGCTTCTGTTCTTACATTGCTTCTACATAGACATTTTTGGCAATGCACAGGGTTGCTCGTTTTCCAATAAGTGAGGCAAATGTAATAAAAAAGTGTTGCTGTTTGATGTTTGTGTGGTTAAAAGCATTACTTTTGTGGTTCATAATTAGTTGAAAAGAAAAAGAATGGATAAGATTAGTTACGCACTTGGCTTAAGCATTGGAAATAATTTCCAGAACTCAGGCATTAATAATCTTCAGGTTGAGGATTTTGTAAAAGGATTGAAGGATGTGCTCAGCGGAGCAGAACCTGAAATCAGTTACGATGAAGCAAAACAGGTTATCAACGATTACTTCATGAATCTTCAGAAAGAACGACTGGAGCTTAATAAGAAAGCCGGAGAGGAATTCCTGAATATCAATAAGGGAAAAGCCGGAGTCGTTACGTTACCCAGCGGTTTGCAGTATCAGGTCTTGAAGCAGGGCGAAGGAGCCGTACCGGCTGCCTCCGACAAGGTAAAATGCCATTATCATGGTACATTGATCAACGGAACAGTATTCGATAGCTCTGTAGAGCGTGGCGAACCTGCCGTATTCGGCGTGTCTCAGGTGATTCCGGGATGGGTGGAAGCGTTGCAGTTGATGCCGGTAGGTTCTAAATGGCGTCTTTTCATCCCTTCAGACCTCGCTTATGGCGAGCACGGGGCTGGCGATGCGATCGAACCGAACAGTGCACTGGTTTTCGATGTTGAATTGTTGGACATAGTAAAATAACATAATAGAGAAAAATGAAAAAGATTAGTGTATTGGTTGCTACAGCGATTGTAGCTATGGGTATTACATCATGTGGTGATTCACACAAAAGCGCCTCTCTGAAGACTGCCGCAGATAGCGTGAGCTATGCCATCGGTATCAGCACAGGTGCAGGTTACAAAGATAACTTGAAAACTCTGCCGGGCGATCCTGCTAACGTAGATGATCTGATCGCTGGTTTTGTGCAGGCTATCAAAGGCGATTCTTCCGCTATGAAGATGACTCCGCAGGCAGCACAGGCTTATGTCCAGACTTACTTTATGGAAGCTTCAGCAAGAGATGCCAAGAAGACGAAAGAAGAAGGCGAAAAGTTCCTGGCTGAAAACAAAACAAAGAAAGACATTATCACGACTGAAAGCGGTTTGCAGTATCAGGTCGTAACGGAAGGTACAGGCGCTAAACCGACTGCCGACGATAAAGTGAAAGTTCACTACACGGGTACGTTGTTGGACGGAACTAAATTCGACAGCACGATGGACCGTGGCGGCGAACCGGCCGAGTTCCCGGTTGGAGGCGTAATCAAGGGCTGGACGGAAGTGCTGCAGTTGATGCCGGTAGGTTCTAAATATATCGTTTGGATTCCTTCTGACCTGGCTTACGGCGAACGTGGCATGGGACAGGATATCAAACCGAACAGCACACTGAAATTCGAAATCGAATTGCTGGATATCGTAAAAGATAAATAAGAGATAAACTATCGTTTTATACGGGTTAGGACGGGCGAAATATGTTAAATAGCATTTTTCGCCCGCTTTTATTATTTATTTCATACTTTTTTCTTTCACAATGATATAGTATTGAAATTAATTATATACTTTTGATACATTAAATCTAAAAAGGAAAGTAAAGTAAGCAAGCAATGGAGAAGATAGACAAACTGGACCGGCAGATATTGAACATTATTTCAAAGAAT
>NZ_CABUOD010000077.1 GCF_902493135.1 uncultured Parabacteroides sp. | reverse complement strand
ATCCGTGCCTAAATTATGTCTATTGTAAGCAGGATTTTCTTTTGACACACCTTCTCCCTTGATATATGAATTAATTAAATAGCATACAGAGAACTGATGGATTCACCGCTACATACACGACGGATGGCTTCGGCAAACATATCGGCAACAGACAGTACTTTCACCTTCTCGCATTTCTTTGCATAAGGGATAGAGTCTGTAAAGATCATTTCAGTCAAAGCAGACTGGTCGACACGCGTAGAAGCCGGGTCGGACATCACGGCATGGCTGGCGATGGCACGCACGGATTTGGCACCGTTTTCGAGCATCAGGTTGGCAGCCTTCGTAATAGTACCGGCCGTGTCCACCATATCGTCGATCAAAAGGACATCCAAGCCTTCCACATCACCGATGATGCGCATTTCTGCCACTTCATTGGCACGCAGACGTGATTTGTGGCAAATAACCATCGGCAGTCCCAGGTATTTGGAATAACTGCTGGCACGTTTGGTACCCCCGACATCCGGCGTTGCGATACACAGGTTATCCAGAGGCAAAGATGATTTTATGTAATCCAGGAAAATGGAAGATGCATACAAGTGATCGACCGGAACATTGAAGAATCCCTGAATCTGATCGGCATGCAAGTCCATCGTGATCAGGCGGTCGATACCGGCAGTACTCAGCATGTCTGCGATCAGCTTGGCGCCGATAGACACACGCGGTTTGTCTTTTCTATCCTGACGAGCCCAACCGAAATAAGGAATAACTGCGATTACAGAGTGTGCAGAAGCACGCTTGGCAGCATCGATCATCAGGAGAAGCTCCATCAGATTATCAGAGTTAGGAAACGTTGATTGTACCAAGAAAACATCGCGGCCGCGGATCGACTCTTCGTAAGAAACGGAGAACTCTCCATCAGCAAAGTGTTGAATGTTCATCTGTCCCAACGGACAACCAAGACTATTGCAAATTTTCTCTGCAAGATACCGGGAGTTGGTTCCCGAAAACACCAAGAAAGGAGTTTGTGCACTCATTATTCCGAATATTTATCTTAAGTAAATAGATTTGAATTGTGGGTGCAAAGGTATAAAAGAATTGACAATTGACAATGGACAATTGACAATTACCGAAAAACTAATTGTCTATTGTCCATCATCCATTGTCAATTTAATATGTAAACTTCAGTAAACGACCGGAATAAGCAGGTATGACGACCTGATAAGGCCAGGCTGCCGTCAGCGTGCTGATACTGGTTTCGCCGGTCATCAGATCGGTCAGCACGGCCGCCTTGTTGTCCCCGAAGTCAAGCGCTTTGAATGCCTGGTCGGGTATCCGGATGCGTACTGTCTGCTCCGCCTTGTCAAAATTAACCACCACTAACAACACTTCGTCCAGATATTTACGCATGAACACGAATTGGCGATGCGGATTAAAATACGGATTACTCAGGTTTGCATACATCAAATCATAGAAAACACCTTCCGTGATGACCCGTTCGGACTTGGCTATATTCAGGATCTTTGCATACGCTTCGCGCAATTGCCGTTGCTCAGCAGTCAGTTTGCCGCCATCGAAAGCCCCTTCGTTTATATAGTTGCGCAAGCTGGCAAGACTCCAGTAATCAAAAATCGTCGTACGTCCGTCACGTCCGCTAAACCCTTCGTCATCCATTCCCGGCTCCCCTAACTCCTGCCCGCTATAGACCATCACCGGATTGGTGTTCATCATGGCCGAGACGATCATCCCCGGAATACCCGGACGCGGATCACCGGCAAAGAAGCAAGAAGCGATACGCTGTTCATCATGGTTTTCAAGGAAGTTCAGCATGTTATGCTGGATGCCTTCAAGCGACTGCCAGCATCCGGATATATTGCTTGCCGGAGCCTGGTTGCACATGACGGCGCGTACCGTATCGTAGAGTCCGACCTTATCATACAAATAATCAAAATGTCCGTTCCGGATATAATTGCGATATTCAGCTGGATTATAAACCTCGGCAATAAAGCAAACATCATAAACCTGTTTCACCTTCGGGATCACCCAGTTCCAGAATTCAACTGGAACCATTTCCGCCATATCGCACCGGAAGCCGTCAACGCCCTTTCCCGCCCAAAAAAGCAGGATATCCAACATCTTTGTCCAAGTATTGGGGACCGGATCAAAATACGTCGCACGCCCGTTCAGGTAATCGACCCCGTAATTCAACTTGACCGTTTCATACCAGTCGTTTTGCCCCGGACAAGCATCAAACCGGTCGTTTCCGGTTACTTTAGCCGGGAATTCACTATATTCGAAATCTTCCTGCTGGGCCCCGAACGGCAAGGATAAGGGTTGTCCCGGTATATAATAAAAATTATTGCCGGGATCGAAAGCCTTCGAAGTATTGTCTTTTTGTCCCAGATCTTCCACATACGCCATCTTGGCATCCGAATGATACTGGCGGGCGACATGGTTGGGAACGAAATCGATAATCACTTTCATTCCGGCTTCATGCGTCCTTCCGACCAGCGATTCAAATTCTCCCATTCGTTCCGGCACGTGATCCGCCAGATCCGGGTCTATATCGTAATAATCTTTGATGGCATAAGGCGAGCCGGCATTCCCCTTCACGACCGCCGCATGGTCTTTTCGTATCTGGTAAGCCGTATAATCGGTATTCGTTGCATGTTCGATCACTCCGGTGTACCACATATGGGTAGTTCCCAGCTCCTTGATCTTTGATAAAGCAAGGGGCGTAAAGTCCGAGAACTTTCCGACTCCGTTTTCGACTTTACTTCCATTCTTCACCAAGGATGATTTCTTATTACCGAACCAACGTGGAAAGACCTGGTATATTACCATCTTATTTGTCTGTTTCATCGCGCTATTTGTCAACTTAGTTAATATTTCAGGTGAACACCGGAACATCCGGAAAAAACTATGGCATCAGGGCATTGTTTCTTCTTGCCATAATAGCGTTCACCAGGGTTTCATATTTATTTTCTTTTATCACGACCTCGAATGCCCGGATTGCCGCGCCATATCCGATATCCGCGATCTCGTCCACATTCTCCAGGTCGAATGTCTTATACATGCCGAACTCCTCCGCCTCGATCAGGACATCACACATTTCGCGGTCTTCCAACGTGTTTGCCCGGAACATATAGTGATAGGAACGTTCCGCAATATGGAAAATCGTCTGCTTGTACTTTTGCGGGACAAGGGGACTGACATTCACACCGATGATACGCTCACATTCTTCACGGATGATGGAAACCGGGAAATTATGGAAAAGACCTCCGTCGACGTAATGCACTCCGTTTATCACGACCGGGCTAAAGATAATCGGGATACTACAAGAAGCAGCCACCGCCTCCACGATGGGACCGCTACGGAACTCATGACTTTCACCGTTGTCAAGGTCGGTAGCCACGACAACCAGAGGAGTTTTCAGCTCTTCAAACGTCTTAGCTCTCAAATGACGACGAAGGAAATAACGGAACCGCTTGCTATCGAACAATCCCGATTTCGGGATTTGCAACTGGGCGAATTCGGAAAACTCACGTCCGGTAAAGAGTTCTTTGATTTCGCCGGACGTATAGCCATCGGCAAACAAAGCCCCCATCAACGAACCGACACTTGTACCTACGATGATATCAGGCTTCAGGCCGCATTCTTCGAGTAATCTAAAAACTCCGATATGAGCAAAACCTTTCGCTCCTCCCCCGCTCAGAGCCAAGCCCAATTTATAGGTCTTATGGTTCGTTTCTTCCGTCATTTGCGTTTTCATTCTTAATCTGTGACAAATATGCTGTTTTTTTTAGAATGAAACATTATTATTTACGAAAAAGTTTCTCTACTTCTTTATTTTCGTTATATTTACAGGTAAACAATAAAGGATCGTAAGGCACTAAGTGTCAAAACGATCAAATCCATATTAAATTTAAATCTCATTGCTATGATTACACCTATTTTTTGGATCATACCGGTAGCCTCCATCCTGGCACTGGTATTTGCCTGGTTCTTCTTCAGGCAGATGATGAAAGAGAGTGAAGGGACGGAGTTAATGGCAAAAATAGCCCGGCACGTACGCAAAGGGGCTATGTCGTACCTGAAACAACAATACAAGGTGGTCGCTTCGGTGTTTCTCGCCTTGGTGGTTCTGTTCTCCATCATGGCGTATGGGTTCGGAGTACAAAACGAATGGGTTCCGATCGCCTTCCTGACCGGCGGTTTCTTTTCCGGCCTTGCCGGTTTCTTAGGGATGAAGACGGCGACCTATGCATCCGCCCGTACCGCCAATGCCGCCCGCTCGTCCCTGAACAGCGGCTTGCAGGTTGCCTTCAGAAGCGGCGCCGTCATGGGGCTGGTCGTCGTCGGCCTCGGTTTGCTTGACATTTCGTTCTGGTACATATTATTAAACATCTGCATCCCGGCCGAAGCGATGGATGCCACACATAAACTGACCATTATCACGACCACCATGCTGACCTTCGGGATGGGAGCCTCCACACAGGCGCTCTTCGCCCGTGTCGGCGGAGGCATCTATACAAAAGCCGCCGATGTCGGGGCCGACCTGGTCGGGAAAGTGGAAGCCGGTATCCCCGAAGACGACCCGCGCAACCCGGCAACCATTGCCGACAATGTGGGAGACAACGTCGGCGACGTAGCCGGCATGGGGGCGGACCTCTATGAATCCTATTGCGGCTCGATCCTGGCAACCGCCGCACTGGGCGCGGCCGCATTCGTGGCGTCCGGCGACGTGGAGATGCAATACAAGGCGGTCGTGGCGCCGATGCTGATCGCCGCGGTCGGGATCGTCTTGTCGATTATCGGTATCTTCGCCGTCCGTACCAAAGAGAATGCGACGATACGCGAGTTGCTGAAAGCGCTTGCGATAGGGACGAACCTCAGCTCGGTGTTGATCGCCCTTTCCACCTTCGGTATCCTATACATGTTGGGCTTGGAGAATTGGTTCTGGATCAGCTGTTCGGTCATCATCGGATTGTTGGTAGGGATCGTGATCGGCCAATCGACGGAATACTATACTTCCCAATCTTATAAGCCCACCCAACGGGTTTCGGAAGCCGGACTGACCGGACCGGCAACAGTGATCATCTCCGGGTTGGGACTGGGCATGTTGTCCACCGCAATCCCGGTACTGGCCGTAGTAGTCGGAATCATCTGTTCGTTCCTTTTTGCTTCCGGATTCGATTTCAATAATATAGGAATGGGATTGTACGGCATCGGCATCGCCGCCGTCGGGATGCTCTCGACTTTGGGCATCACACTGGCTACAGACGCCTACGGGCCTATTGCCGACAATGCGGGCGGCAATGCGGAGATGTCCGGATTGGGCAAGGAAGTCCGCAAACGTACGGATGCACTCGACTCCTTAGGCAACACGACCGCCGCAACAGGCAAAGGATTTGCGATCGGTTCGGCAGCCTTGACGGGCCTGGCATTGCTGGCCTCTTATGTGGAAGAGATTAAAATAGGCTTGCTCCGGTTGGGCGAAACAGTCCTGACATTTTCCGACGGCAGAGCCATCGAAGTGTCAAAAGCCTCTTTCTCCGATTTCATGATCTATTACGATGTCACGCTTATGAATCCGAAGGTGTTGGCGGGGATGTTCCTCGGTTCCATGATGGCTTTCATGTTCTGCGGATTGACGATGAACGCAGTCGGACGGGCTGCCGGGCATATGGTGGAGGAAGTACGCCGCCAGTTCCGCGAAATCCCCGGAATTTTGACAGGAAAAGCCGAACCCGATTACGCCCGTTGCGTGGCCATCTCGACAAAAGGGGCGCAACACGAGATGGTGCTCCCTTCCCTGTTAGCCATCATTGCACCGATCGTCACCGGTCTGGTATTCGGAGTGACAGGAGTAGTCGGTTTGTTGATCGGCGGATTGAGTACAGGTTTCGTACTGGCGATCTTCATGGCTAACTCTGGAGGAGCCTGGGATAACGCCAAGAAACATATCGAAGAAGGGAACCACGGCGGCAAGGGCAGCGAAGCCCATAAGGCGACAGTCGTAGGCGATACGGTCGGCGACCCGTTCAAAGACACCTCCGGCCCCAGCCTCAACATCCTGATCAAGCTGATGAGCATGGTAGCGATCGTCATGGCAGGACTGACGGTTGCCTGGAGCTTGTTCTGATCAGGCTCATTTTATAAGAATGTTTGAACCACTAAAGAACCAGGTTCTCAGATAACACGGATCGGGTGGATCTTAACGGATAAAATAATTTAAATCCGCTTTCATCCGTTTCATCCGCGAACCTGGTTCTTTAGTGGGATATTTAGGTTCCATTGCCCTTTTACTTTCATAAAGTTTCCTACCGAGGGAACTTTCGTTTCCTACCGAGGGAACTCTCGTTTCCTGCCGAGGGAACTCTCGTTTCCCGCTAAGGGAATTTCTGTTTCCTTCAGGGGGAAACTGTAATAGGCTGTATGTTAACGTTTTTAGTTGACTACTTAGCGTCTTATTTATAAAGCAGGTTGACCGGTTTGTAACTTAGTAATAAAATAGGTTGACCCTGTTCTTTCTTATTGATGAACGAGGTTAACCCGGACAAAAATAATCAATATTGTTATTATCCCAAAGAGATCATGAAAAAACCACCACGGTGGTTTGCCATGCGGCTGGAGGCGTGAAGCCTCCAAAGAGCCTTACCGTGTGCTTCTTCGCTCCGGCGGCGTCTCTTTATCCGGTTTGCGCCAAGTCTTTTTTCTTCTTGATGGCTATTTCCCGGTAACTTTTCCACCTTTTTTTCATCTCGCCTTCACCCCGGGCTGCCTAGGCGGGTGTCATGCCCTCCAAGCTCAAGTGAGGGCGTTCATGGTTATAAAAGTCTACGGCACCTTTCACGGCCACTTTCACTTCCCGGATACTATAAAACTCCATACCCTTAAAAAACTCATTCTTAATGGTATTATTCACACGCTCGGCCACGGCATTGTCCTTGGGATTTCCGCTCTCGGTCATGCTTATGCCTATTTTACAGTCCTTTAAACGGCCTGTATACGCGTAACTGGCATATTGCACGCCACGGTCGGAATGGTGGATCAATCCTGACAGGTCTTTCCCCTTGTAATGCTTCAAGCTCATTTCCAGGGCTTCCAACGGATATTTTGCTTCCAATGTTTCTCCCACGCTATAACCCACGATTTCTTTCGTATAATAGTCCGTAACCAGGGATAGATAGCAAAAGTCGTATTCCTTGCGCTCCTTGCTTGTCCAAAACGGAATATAAGTGATGTCACTCACTATCAATTCACAGCCACGGCTGGGGAGCAGATCTTTCACCAGGTTCGGATAAAGGGGGAGATCATGATTGGAATCCGTGGTTGACACGCGCCGTTTGCGTTTGCGCACCTTCAACCCGTAACGTTCCAGGATATCATAAAAACGGTTATATCCCACGCTCCGCTCCTCTCCGAACTGCTGCCGGTACATCTGCCAGAGCTTATTGCCACCTATGCCACGATCTTTTCTACGGACATCTTTAACGAACTCAACCACAAAAGATTCCTGGGACAGCTTGAGCATCAGATTATCCACATGCTGGTAGTAGGCTTGTTTACTCACACCAAGCAGACGACACATAGGGACAATGCCGTAAAGCTTCTTGTCCCTATCGTGAAGCCTATTTGCTACTTGGTGCCAGCTTTTTTTAGGTCGATACCATAAACTTCTTTACCGAAAGCGACCATTTCCTCATAAAAATCAGCACGCAAGCGTTCACGGGTCAAATCCTTTTTCAGGATCGCGATCTCCTCTTGTAACTTCTTGTAGTCTTCAGGAGTGACTTCTTTTCCACACTTTTTCATTAATTCGACTTGTTGAGGATTTTCTCGCTCAAAGGTAGTCAATGCTTTGTAAACGCGGCTACGACTTACTCCTAATTTCTCTATAATACTCTTTACATCCATGCCTTCAAGCAGGCGAAGACGATTTATTTCCTGAGTAAGCAAATTGCGTGCTTGTTCTTGAGTGTAATTCTTTGCTTTCATTTCGATGATTCTTTTAGAGTCAACCATATTTACAAAAAGACATTATGGAAATTGTCAGCGGTTTGTTCATCTCTAAAAACATCGTATATCAAAATGGTAAACCTGCCTACTTGGTGGATTTGGGAAAAGCCTTTGAATGGCTCTTTAATATCAAGATAGGCGACTATCACCAAAAGCATGAGGATGTGATAAAACGAAAGCCGGGCAAAATCACGGAGTTTCTTAATGGACTGGCAGATCTTATCAGAAAGGAACATGATAAAAAAGGATATAGATAATCAAGAACTTAACACCCATTTATAGGGGATTCCATGTCCACCCTCGTAATTTCTTTGTACTGGTTTTCAGAACTTTGCTTCATCAATCGATTGACAAACAAGTATGTATAATCAGAAAAATGAAGCAACTATGTATATAGAAAACTACGATTTCAAAGAATGGATGCAAAAGCTATTCGACAAGCTGGACGAGCTTTGCAGAGATGTGCGGGCATTGCGCAATGCTGACAAGGTGCTGCCCGAAGATGATAACCTGCTGGATAATCAGGACTTGTGCCTATTATTCAAGGCCAGCATTAAAACTTTGCAACGCTACCGTGCTTTGGGCGTATTGCCTTATTTTACAATCAGCGGAAAAGTGTATTACCGGGCTTCGGATGTCCGGGAGTTTATAAAGGAACGGTTCAGTTCGGTAACGCTACGCAAGTTTGAGAAAGAACACGGTACAGATAAGAAGTAAACAGATAAGCCGGAGCATTGGATAATTTGCCTGTCTGCTCCGGCTTTTTTGGTTTATGGATTGCTTAACTTGCCCGCTTCTTCCTTTAGCTGTTCGGCTTGTTCGTTCAGCAATCTTGCCCTTTCCAGTGCTTCCGCTTGCTTCTTACTACGATATTCAAAATCAATAACCGTATCTGTCAAGTCCTGAATGAAAGCGTTGTTCCGTTCACGGATAAACTTTAGTTCCAATAGATTAAGGATATTCCCGTCCGCTTTCCCTTTCATCAGGAGATAACGGTATTTTATGTCATTGTCCTGTAACTGCTGCATACATTCCATAAAACGAACATTCAGGATTAACGAAACAATACCGATAACTATTCCTGCTGAAAAAAGAAAAAATTTTGGTTGCAGGTAGGGAGTTATCCGGCTTAGGATTTTATCGTATAACGAAATGGGTTCTACCTTTTCCTGCTGCCGGGTATCTGCCGGAAACAATGAGTTTAGTTTCTCCTTGAAATACCGGTGCGAAGTCACAATCATTCCCTTTATATCATCAAAGTCTTGTTTCTGATTGTCTGACTGTCTTTTCTTGATACTGGCGATTTGGTTCAAAATCTCCTGCACTGTATTTTCAGAAATAGTGGGTTTGTTCTGTATCTCTAAAATACATTGTTCGATTACATCCAGCCGGTTTATCGTTTCTTCCCGGCTGGCTGGCGTTACCTGCTGCTCCTGCTTCTCTTTCAGTTCCGTAACCATAGAGAGAAGTCCCTCTAAAATCAAATTATCTTCCATACGTCTATAACTTAAATTGTCGTTTCTTTTTCTTCTTCTTTCTCAAATCGGGATTGTCAG
>NZ_CABUOD010000076.1 GCF_902493135.1 uncultured Parabacteroides sp. | reverse complement strand
GACCTACGCATTACGAATGCGTTGCTCTACCAGCTGAGCTATTTCGGCAACATTTACTTCCTGAATGCGGGCGCAAATATAATATGTTTATTTGACATCTGAAAGAAGTTTTGCTAAAAAATCATCCAAATCTGCATCCAAATCTTTTAAAAGAGGATCATCCAAACGAAGATTTTCATCATCCAAGAACAGAAGTTCCTCAATAACAGAGAAATCCTCATCTGTCAGGCTTACCGAGAACGGTTTCAGGAAACAAGGGTTATCAAAAATTTTTTTCGTCACCAGGACGGCAAGCACGGCTTTCAAAGTTGCAGCAACCTGCTGGGTGAACTGATCGTCATCACATGTCGTATTCACCCAATCGAAAATGATAGTCTTTTCAACCAGCGCATCCTCTTCATCATAAATAAGCAACTCTCCGCTTTCGGCATCGACCTGCACGTATAAATCGCTGTAACAGTTGCCAGCCTCGTTCGCTGCAAGTTTATTGATGGCCGAATTGAAAGTCGTTTCTATGACAGCCTGAACCTTTGCATTATTTGCACTCATATCTTATTATTTATTCTTTATTCGAAACGTCTGCCAAAAGTAATAATAATTCAGAGAATATAAGATTATTATTCTCCAAATTGCTTATTTAGTTTTTGATCAGAACGGATACGCTTGCCAAGAGCCTCTACATACAACTGCTGCATTTTCGTGTAGTTGTAATCTACTCCCTTTTTACTATTAAAAATCTCGTAAGATTTGGCAGCCCAGTTGTAGGCTTCCTTCAACTGAGTTTTCATTTCATGATACAAAGCCAAGTTGGATGCCGCCTTTGCCCGCTCTTTCCAGCGCGAAGAATTTTCATACACATGCTTCCAGCGCGAGGCCGCTTCTTCCCATTTGTCGGACAAGGCGTAGGCGGTCGCCTCTTTCCATCGCGCCCCCTCGCCTTTGTAGAACCAGCGGCTTTCATTATCCCAATGAGGAACAAAGTTCGGAGTAACCTTCGTACCGATATACTGCCCGGCAGCCCGTAAAGCCTCCTCCGGTGACGGCAGATAAAGTTTCAATTGCTCCATATTGTCCGCACTTTCAGACCAGAAAACGCTATCCTGCACGTAAACGGTAGCCAACGGATTGTCGCGTCCGGGAAGATAACCGCGGACGACTCCCGTAATCTCGACATCGACCCCTCCTACGACAAAGCCTTCGGCAAAAGCGACAACATTCTTTTCCATCCTGAACAGCAGGCGGTCGAGCGAAATAACAGCGTCCGTCCCTGTCTCCCGGCACAATTCTTTCACCGCTTCGGGCGTCAATTTTTCATCCACCAAATATTTTGTATCCTGACGGGTGCCATCATGATAAAGAAGGACATCATTGAAGAAAGAAACATCCACTATCGATTTGCCCAAGGAACGGCAGGCATCATACAAAGCGCTATCCGCACGGGCGCGGGCCGTGTCCTGCACGGTTCCATATAAATTATAGGTATAGCCGACATCATCGGGCTGAGGAACGGCGTTATTCACAATCAAAACCTTGTCGACATTCTTCGGGAAAGTAATCTCGGCGGGGTTATAAGTCTCTATTCCGATATATTCAATGGTGCTGCACGCCGAAAACAGGCAGGCCATCAACAGATACAACGTTGTTCTCATCTTTACATTTATGATTTATAATTTATGAATTATGCTTCACAACTTGTGCTTCATAAATCATAAATCACAAATCATAAATCATAATTCTTATCATGCCATATCACTAACGGCCTTGAAATAGCCGATAGACTCTGCGATACCGAGGAAAGGATCTTTCATGTCCTTTTCGAACTCAAGACTGCACATTCCTGTATAATTCACTTCGCGCATCATACGAACCAATGCAGGGAAGTCGATCTTTCCGCGCCCGATCTCGATGCCGCGTCCGGCTTTGGAAGAATCCGTCACATCCTTAATGTGCATATCGAACACACGGGTATGATATTTCTTCAAGTCGGCAACAGGATCGCAACCGTTACGCAGGTCGTGGCCGACATCCAGACACATGCCGATACGCGGGTCCAGGTCTTTCGTATGTTCCCAAACATCCGTCGCATCCGGATAAGTCTTGATATCAGGTCCGTGCAAATGGATCGCATAATTGAAGTCGTACTCTTTCACTTTCTTGTCCACATAGGGCAAAAGTTCGTAATTGGGCACGCCGACAATCGTTTTCACGCCTACCCGTTTTGCATATTCAAAACCACGATCGATTTCAGCCTCGCTCTTCATATAGATAGGACCGACTGCATATCCGGTCACGCCATAAGAAGCGCATTTGTCATGGAAAGCCTTGATTTGTTCATCATTGCTATCCAACGGCAGGTGGAAATCCTTGATACAAAGATAATGAATATCCAGACGCTGCAAAGTTTTTAACGTAGTTTCCAAGTCAAAGTTCACAAATGTGTACCCGGCCACTCCCAAATGGAAAGGATTTACGGCCTTGGCAGCCTTAGGCTTCACGGGATCGGGCAAACCGGCCTTAGCCACGCTTGCCGTACCCAGCAGAATAGCACCTGCCAGCCCTTTTTTGAAAAAGGATCTTCTTGATTTCTCCATGATATTAAATTAAAATGATGTGTTTGTATTATTATGACGGCAAATATAGTCTTTTTTTGGTGTGCACGATAACATTCAAAAAAGAAAATAGAAAGACTTAGCTGATTTTATTTATTTCTTCACGCGGCAACTTTACATAAAAGACAGAGCCTTCGCCTACTTTCGACGTCACGCTGATGGAACCGCCCATCTTTTCAAGCAAGCCCTTACAAATAGCCAAGCCAAGGCCGACTCCTTTGCTCCAATCGTCAAGCTGCACAAAGCGGCTGAATATTTGCTCCAACCGGTCTTCCGGAATTCCTTTTCCCGTATCCTGCACAAAAAAGCGTACTTCCGACTCAGTCACTTCATAACCGAAACGGATAAAACCGGCTTCCGTATGTTTAATCGCATTGGTCAATAAGTTTGTCAACACCTGCGTCAGACGATTACGGTCTGTGTACAACAAGCAAGGAGGACAATCGGCCAATTGCAATTCGACTCCCTCTTGCATCCTTAGCAGGATGACTTTATAAATTTCATCCATCAATTGAGGCAGGTCATATTCGGCATAATGCAACGACATCGTATTCGATTCGATCTTCGAGATATCCAGCACATCCGAAATGAGCCGTTGCAACAAGTCATTATTGTTTTGGATAATACCGGCAAACTGCCTCCGGGCCTCCTGATCCTCTTCGTCGATCAGCACCTGAGAGAAACCGACAATCGCATTCAGAGGAGTACGGATTTCGTGATTCATATTGGCAAGAAATGCCGACTTCAACCGATCCGACTCTTCCGCCTTATCCTTCGCCCTTTTCAGCTGGAGACTATGACGCCGATGCTGATATACAAGGAAAACCAACAGGCAACATACCAGAACAAGCGCCACCACGCCGACCCAAAGATAAAGCAACTGGGTGCGATCCCGCAACGCCTCGTTCTCCATCTTCTTGTTTTCCAATTCGAGTTTATCCAAATTATGCTGCGTCCGCAATTCCGCCAGTTCCTTATAATAATTGGCAGAAGAGAGGGAATCTTTCAAAAAAGCATACTGCCTATAGGCCTGGGCAGCGTCCTTATACCGTTTTCCCGCCATCAGAACCAACGCTTTATTCCCCAAAAGATCGAGATAGGAGGACATTCTTCCTCCATGCTTGTAAATCTCCAACAACTCATCGAATAATTCTATTGCTTTCCCATAGTTGCCCGTACTTCTATAATAATGGGCATAGATTGTTTTTATTTCCGCCTCCCGATTACCGATATTATATTTCTTCAGAATAGCTTCAGCCTGTTTTAAATGCTTCAGGACCAACGCATATTGTTGCGTAGTTATATATGCCATCGCAAACCCGCGATGCATCGCATATTTAAGCGTACTAACCGAGTTTTCTTCACTCAGCTTCTCAATCCCCTCTTCATCGCACCGGTCCAGATATTTTTTCAGCAAGTTCAAGTATTCCAGTCTTTTTTCCGGGCTGGAAGCTTTATTCTGCAATTGGCGTATGATATTGATACGTTTAATCAAAGGAGCATTTCTTTTTTCCATCCCTGCCAGGATTTCTTCATACAAGGCCAACCCTTCCTCCTTCATTTTATTAGACATATAATAATCGGCCAAAGCCTGGTTGGCCATATCCGTTCCATCCGGATAATCCAGCAGGAGAGCCAGCTTTTTCAACGAATTTATACTATCCAAAGCTCTTCCGTTCTCTTTATTCCTTGTTAAGGCATAAACATACCAGGCTTTCATCCGAAACAGTTCTTCCAACCTGTTTTGTTCCGTCAACAAAGGAATGGCACGTTGCATATAATAAGCAAAACTATCCAGTTCTTCCGTATAATAATGCTTTACAAGCAAGAACAAAGCCGTTCCCTCAAATTGAGCATTTTGCCGCTTTCGTGCTTCCACAAGCAAACGATTGAAATACTGCACACGGTCTTTACACTCTACTCTCCCGATAACGGTGTCGTACAGTTGCTGCAAGAACATAGTATCAGCCTTCTGTTGCAAATCAGCGGAAAAAGCCGGATCAATACAACAGAATCCTCCTGATAATAAGAAAAACCCCCATAATAAAAGTCGTTTCATCTACTGCTTATTTTCATACCGCCATCTTTCTTATGGATAGGAAACGTCACATAAAAAACCGAACCCTCTCCCAATTTCGACGTCACGGCAATCTTACCCCCCATATTTGAAATCAGCCCTTTGCAGATAGCAAGTCCGAGTCCCACGCCTTTGCTCCAGTCGCTCAACTGGACAAAACGGCTGAAAATACTTTCCAGTTTATCTTCCGGTATTCCCTCGCCTGTATCTTCGACAAAAAACTTAATTTCGTTTTCCAATACGTCATACCCAAATCGGATAAAACCTTTTTCAGTATGCTTTATTGCATTGTTCAGCAAGTTAGTAATTATTTGCGTAAGACGCATACGATCGGTATAAAAATTTATCGGAAAACATTCTTTTAATTCCAAAAGGACTCCGGCCGGCATCCGTAACAAGGTTGCGCGATATATTTCGTCCATCATTTCCGGCAGATAGATATTGAAGAAAGAAAAAGTCATCGAGTTGGATTCAATCTTCGACAAATCCAAAACATCATTGATCAGGCGCTGCAACAATTCATTATTGTTCTGGATTATTTTCTGGTACTCCTGGCGAACATCCGCATCCTCTTCATCCACCAGTACCTGCGAAAAGCCGACTATGGCGTTCAGCGGTGTACGGATTTCGTGGTTCATATTGGCAAGGAATGCCGATTTCATCCGGTCGGCTTCTTCCGCCTTCTCTTTGGCGATCTTCAACTGCATGCTATACTTATGGCGCGAATAAGAAATGACAGCAAGCGTACCGCAGGCCAACAGGAGGAGAATTAAGCCGCCTCCCATCAATAACAGCTGGGCATGCGTTTCGGATGCTTCCAACGCCATCTGCTTATTTTTCAGTTCCAGCTTATCCACATCGTGCTGGGTACGCCAATTTGCCAACTCATCGTAATACTTGGCGGTCGTGACCGAATCTTTCAATTCGATCAACTCCTGATAGGTCTCGGCCGCTTTCATCCCCATCCCCATCCGGGATAATGTTTTGGCTTTTTGTTCCAATATATCAATCGTATTTATCGCCTTTTTCGTCTCTTTGAGATTTTTCAGCAATTTCTCTATGATGGCGAGAGCGCCCTCATTATTGCCGATCATTTGGTAATAATACAGCCGGATATTATCTATGGTAAGCTCTTCCCTGGACATTTTATTTTTTTTCACCAATGCTTCCGCCTTTTCCAGATACTCTTTCGCTTCTTTCGCCTTTTTACCCGCACATGCATCCGAAGCCAACGTCCGGTAATAAACATACCAGCAGTAGTCGATCGAGATTTCCGCATCCAACATCGTTATGTCCTTTTCCGTACATTCCGCCAGACAAGCCTTCATCCTCTCCAATGCCCGTTTGTGGGCCTCGTCGGGAATCGAATTGTTCAACAGCGACCTCAGAATATTAAAACGTTTGATGATCGGCGCGTTCCGTTTCTCCATACGGTCCAGGACTTCTTCATATAATTCGGCCCCTTCCTTTTTCAATCCATGACTCAGATAATAATTAGCCAATGCCTGATTCGCCATTTCTTCCCCTTCCGGATACCCCACTTGGCGAGCCAGTTCCACCAGTTCACGGGCTGCCGGCAGAACTGCATCCTGCGCACCTTCCGAAGATAACATATAAATATCCCAGGCTTTCATCCGGAACAGCTCTTCATATCGCTTTTCTTTCAGGAACAAAGGCTCTGCCTTGGCCAGATAATAGCGCATGCTGTCCGGTTTATTGCCATAATAATAGCGGACGAGATGGAAAAGGGCATTGGGCAGATATTTTTCATTCTGCAATTCCGTCACTTCCTTATACAGCCACTTGGGGTACATTCCCTTGCCCTCGTCATAACGGACACTTGCCAATTCGTTCAGCTTGGCGAGCCTTTCCTCCACCGGGAGGGCCTTCAAAACAGAACGCAAGCTATCCGTTCCGTTGTTTGCCTTCACCGGGACAGTAGCTTGCGTCAATAGTAATAAGGTTAACCAGAAGAGATGCTTCATCTGATCATATTTTTGAAGCCTACTTCTTCAAAGCTGCTATACTTTCTTCGATAGACTTGATTTTACTTTCAGCATCGGCCTGTTTCTTGCGTTCCATTTCAATCACTTTGGCCGGAGCTTTACTTACAAAACTTTCGTTACTTAGTTTTTTCATGACAGAAGTCAGGAAGCCTTGCTGGTATTTCAGTTCGTCCTGAAGCTTAGCCAGCTCCTCTTCCACGTTGATCATATTACCCAATGGGACAGCATATTCCGTCGTACGCACCAGGAAGGAAACAGAACCGGCGGCTTTTTCTTCCGTACGGATAATGGACGACAGGTTACACATCTTGGCGATTACCGCGTTGAAGTGATCGTTGTGTTCACCCAATACCTGCAATTCCAATGCTTCCTTATTCGGTATATTTTTCTGGAGACGTATCGTACGCACTCCACCCACAATTTCTTTTGCAATCTCGAAGTCTTCCAGATAAGCGTTATCAACAGGAGCAACCTCCGGTATCAGTGCGACCATCAGGCTCTCGCCTTCCTTACGCGGTTCCAACGCCTGCCACAATTCCTCTGTAATAAAGGGCATAAACGGATGGAGCAGGCGGAGCAAGGCATCGAAGAAACCGAGTGTCGACAAGTAGGTCGACTTATCAACAGGTTGCCCGTAACCCGGCTTGACCATCTCCAAGTACCAGGAAGAGAACTCATCCCAGAAGAGTTTGTAAACAGCCATCATCGCTTCGCTCAGGCGGTATTTGCCGAACAGGTCGTCCATTTCGGCGATTGTCTTGTCCAGCTGCATCTTAAACCATTTGACGGCTGTGGCTGCCGCTTCGGGCTGTGCGATATGTTCATCGACCGTCCATCCTTTGATCAGACGGAAGGCATTCCATATCTTGTTGTTGAAGTTACGTCCCTGTTCGCACAACGCATCGTCGAAAGGAATGTCGTTTCCGGCAGGCGCCGCCATCATCAATCCCATGCGCACACCGTCGGCGCCATATTGCTCGATCAGTTGCAGCGGGTCGGGAGAGTTTCCTAACGACTTTGACATCTTTCGGCCCAGTTTGTCACGCACGATACCGGTGAAATAGACATTCTTGAACGGCATCTTGCCCCGATATTCGTAACCCGCCATAATCATACGGGCTACCCAGAAGAAGATGATATCCGGACCGGTCACCAGGTCGCTCGTCGGATAGTAGTAGTCGATCTCCTCATTGTCCGGATCGTTGATGCCATTGAACAGGGAGATCGGCCATAACCAGGAAGAGAACCAGGTATCCAGCACATCCTCGTCCTGACGCAGGTCGGCCATCGTCAGAGAGGCGTTGCCGGTCTTTTCCTTTGCCATTTCCAATGCTTTTTCTGCCGTTTCGGCCACTACATAACCGCCTTCGGGCAGGAAATAAGCCGGGATACGGTGTCCCCACCACAACTGACGGCTGATGCACCAGTCCTTGATGTTTTCCATCCAATGACGGTAGGTATTCTTGAACTTCGGAGGATAGAACTTGATGTCGTCCTTCATCACCGGCTCCAAAGCGATCTGCGCGAGGTGTTCCATCTTCAGGAACCATTGCATGGACAGCTTCGGCTCGATAGGCACATTGGTGCGTTCGGAGAAACCGACCTTGTTTTCGTAAGCTTCCACCTTTTCCATCAGGCCGGCTGCTTCCAGGTCTTTTTCGATCTGCTTACGGACGTCGAAACGGTCCATGCCGACATACAAGCCGCCGGCCTCGCTGATCGTACCGTTATCATTGAATATATCGATAGAAGGCAGATTATATTTTTCGCCCAGCATATAGTCGTTCACATCGTGTGCCGGAGTCACTTTCAGGCAACCGGTACCGAACTCGATATCCACATAATCGTCTTCGATCACAGGGATCACGCGGTTTACCAGCGGCACAATCACTTTCTTCCCCTTCAACCAAGTGTTCTTCGGGTCGTTCGGATTGATACACATGGCGGTATCTCCCATGATCGTTTCGGGACGGGTTGTCGCGACAACGGCATAACGGCCTTCCGGATCACCTTCCACCTTGTAGCGGAGGTAATACAGTTTGCTGTGCTCTTCCTTATATATGACTTCCTCGTCGGACAGGGCGGTCAACGCTTTCGGGTCCCAGTTCACCATACGGACACCACGGTAGATCAGTCCTTTTTCATAAAGATCGACAAAAACCTTGATCACGCTTTCGGAACGCAGTTCATCCATCGTGAAAGCCGTACGGTCCCAGTCGCAGGACGCCCCCAACTTACGCAACTGTTTAAGGATGATGCCCCCGTGTTCTTCCTTCCATTCCCAAGCATGTTTCAGGAAGTCTTCACGTGTCAGGTCGGTCTTCTTAATCCCCTGCTGTGCAAGGCGATTCACGACTTTCGCTTCGGTTGCGATGGAAGCGTGGTCCGTTCCCGGCACCCAGCAAGCGTTTTTCCCCTGCATACGGGCGCGGCGGATCAGAATATCCTGAATGGTATTGTTAAGCATGTGTCCCATGTGAAGCACGCCGGTGACGTTTGGGGGCGGAATGACGATCGTGTACGGCTCACGGCCGTCGGGTTTCGACTTGAAAAAGCCGTTATCCAACCAATACTGATACCACTTACCCTCTACTTCTGCGGGATTGTACTTACTTGCAATTTCCATATTGTTTCGTTCTTTTATTATCGTTGTTTGGGACTTAGATACAAGGAGTCCACACTTTTAGGGTACAAAAATACAAAAATAATGCAGATGAATGCACAAGAGGGTGATTAATCACCCCAACGGGCGAATATATTTTCCCTTGCAGTTGGAAAACTCGGCCGCCCATTCGAATTTATTTTTAGCCACACCGCTATGATCTCATTGATGACGGCTGCGGCCACACAAGAATTGATGAATCAGCTCTTACAAATCAATCATTCATCCCCACCCCGAACTGTGCCTGTTGCCGTTCCACCTCTTTTACTTTCAGTCGGTTCAGTTCTTTACGCAAACATTCGTTTTCTCGTTCCAGAGCACTTTTGCCGACAACCTCCTTTACGACAGATTTCAATTCGCCAACATAAAGCGTGATAGATTTCCTCTGTCACTGTATCACTAACCCCTATTTACTGATTGATATTCAGCTTGTTATATTAGTGATACATGCCTATTTTCTCTATCACTACAGTATCACTCCCCTATCACCGGTAATTTGGTGGGAAAACAAGTATTGCGTTTATATACAACTGTATATAAGCGTATTGCAAATAACACGAACGACAAGCCCCCTATTCTCACCCCTGCAAACCACTCGATTATTTTATGTAAAAACGACTATAAAATATGTAAAACCAAGTGATTTTCATGGCCCGGCAAGGTACTTTACTTGCCAGGCGTCCCCCTGTTGCCCCCTTCTACACCCGGATGTACCGGCTCTCTACACCCGGGTGTAAAGGGTGGTAACATGGGGGTGTTTACGGGATTATGTGCTTGTTTCTTGCTAAAAAAGAGAGGGCTTTTGTGGAATGAAGA
>NZ_CABUOD010000075.1 GCF_902493135.1 uncultured Parabacteroides sp. | reverse complement strand
CGACATTGTCGAAAACATATACGGTATTGCAGAGAATAAAATAGATGCAAGTCTGCAGGGCGAACCTTTACCGACAATTGCCGGCAGGCTGCTAATTTTGTGCGAATATAAGGGATAAGCCTGTACAATTCCCGAAATATCTGTACCTTTGCGAGGGAACCTTTTAAATAATAATATAGGAAAAGCTAAAAGTTCGTATATGAGAAATATAATGTTATCGCTTATGACTGCAATGGCTATGACTGCCTGTACGGGGCAGAAGGTAGAGACACACGACCGTGCATCTCTACAGGATGATTTCAATTATGTCGTGGATCAGTTTGCTGATCTTCAGATACTGCGTTATCAGGTTCCGGGATTCGAATCCCTTTCTTTGAAGCAGAAACAATTATTATACCATTTGTCGGAAGCCGCCCAGATGGGCCGGGATATCCTGTTCGACCAGAACTGCCGTTATAATCTGCCGATCCGCCGTACGCTGGAGGCTGTTTATACCGGCTATAAAGGAGATCGTACAGATCCGCAGTTTGTTGCTTTGGAGACTTATCTGAAGCGGGTTTGGTTTGCCAACGGTATTCATCACCATTATGCGGAAGATAAATTCGTTCCCGGCTTTACTCCCGAATCCTTCCGTACTTGCGTCTCCGGGGTTGAGGCTTCCGCACTTCCGCTACGTGAAGGGCAGACGGTGGAACAGTTTGTCGCCGGGATTAGCCCTGTGATCTTTGATCCGGGTGTGATGGCGAAACGTACGGTGCAAAGTGGCGATGTCGACCTGATCCGGGCTTCGGCCAACAATTATTATGGCGAAGGAGTTACCCAGGAAGAGGTCGAGGATTTCTATGCCCGGATGAAAGCCGGGAAAGATACGATTTCTCCGATCTCGTACGGCTTGAACAGTCGTCTGGTAAAAGAGAACGGCAAGCTGGTCGAAAAAGTGTGGAAAGTAGGCGGCCTCTATTCGCCGGCAATCGAAAAGATCGTGTCGGAATTGCAGAAAGCCGTGGCTTTTGCCGAGAACGATGCGCAAAAAGCAATCATCGGGAAACTGATCGAGTACTATCAGACCGGCGACCTGAAAACCTTTGACGCCTATTCGATCCTGTGGGTGGAAGATACGGCTTCGGAGGTCGACTTTGTAAACGGCTTTATCGAAACATACGGTGATCCGTTAGGAATGAAAGCCAGTTGGGAATCGACCGTGAACTTTATAAACAAGGAGGCGACGAAGCGGACGAAAGTGATCAGCGACAATGCACAATGGTTCGAAGATCATTCGCCGGTAGATAAACGGTTTAAGAAAGAAAAGGTGAAAGGTGTCAGTGCCAAAGTGATTACGGTTTCCATGTTGGGAGGCGATTGCTATCCGGCAACCCCGATCGGTATAAACCTCCCGAATGCCGACTGGATCCGCCGCGATCATGGTTCGAAATCCGTTACGATCGAGAATATCACCGAGGCATACGACAGAGCTTCTCTGGGGAATGGCTTCAATGAAGAATTTGTCTGGAGCGATAAGGAGCGCGAGGGATTGAAGAAATACGGATTTATCACCGACAATCTGCATACCGATTTGCATGAATGCCTGGGACATGGTTCCGGCAGATTGCTTCCCGATACCGATCCGGATGCTTTGAAGGCATACAGTTCGACATTGGAAGAGGCGCGTGCCGATCTTTTCGGTTTGTACTATCTCGGAGATGCCAAGCTGGTGGAACTCGGACTTGTGCCGGATGCCGAAGCCTATAAAGCCGAATATTATAAATATATAATGAACGGCCTGATGACGCAGCTGGTCCGGATCGAGCTGGGCAAAAATATTGAAGAAGCCCATATGCGTAACCGCCAGCTGATCGCCAAATGGGTGTATGAAAAAGGAAAGGCCGATAACGTGATCGAACTGAAACGGCGGGATGGCAAGACATACGTGGTTGTGGGTGATTATGCCAAACTGCGCGAACTGTTCGGAACTTTGCTGGCGGAAGTACAGCGTATCAAGAGCGAAGGCGATTTTGCCGCCGGAAAGAAACTGGTGGAAGAATATGCCGTAAAGGTCGATCCGGCTCTTCATGCCGAAGTGCTGGAGCGTTATGCCAAGCTGAACCTGGCTCCGTATAAGGGATTTGTGAATCCTATGATGAAGGAAGTCAAGGACGATAAGGGAGAAGTAACGGATATTGTGTTGGATTATACTGAAGGATATGCCGAACAAATGTTGCGTTACAGTAAGGAGTATTCGTTTTTACCGTCTTACAATGAATAATAAAGCACATGTTAGAAGATGAATTAAAAGAGATACGGACCCAGCTTCGCCTGGCGATGAATGGTGTGATCTCCACCAGCATGAGGGAGAAAGGTATTGTCTACAAATTGAATTTCGGTGTACCTCTGCCTGAAATCAAAGAGGTTGCCGCTACGCATAGACCGGATTCCGAACTGGCTGCCGCTTTATGGAAAGAAGATATTCGTGAATTCAAGATCTTGGCTTCTCTCTTGCAACCGGTGGACGAATTCTCGTCCCGGAAGGCGGGGCAATGGGTGAAGGAAATCCCTTATTTGGAAATTGCGGAGCAGTGCAGCCATAATTTGTTTTATAAGTTGCCGGATGTGGAGAATCTGCTGCTCGGACTGATTTTTAATGTGGAAGACGAATATGCACGTACGGTGGCTTATCTTGTCTGGGCCGAACTGTTTAAGGAAGGAAAGGAACTGATTGCACCGGTGAGGGCCGCATTTATTGTGGAATGTATGCGTACGGTAGCCTGGCCTGATTTCGGGGCGACTTTCAAAGAAAAGCAGGCTGCGGTGAAAGCGATGAAATTTTATGGAAGGCAGTCGGCGGAACAGGCGCGGCAAATGCTGGGCGGGTTCGACGAATTCCCTGAATTTATGAAGACGCCCGAAGGACAGGAAATATATAATGATTTAAAATTTGAATTTGAATATTGCCGTTAAGGCTTTGCGTTTAAAATAAATGCGCTAACTTTGTCGGTCGCGTGGAGTCGCAACTTGAAGATGGATGCAAAAAAGTACACAGAGATGCAAGACCTGTTCACCAGGTATCTTGCCGAGAAAAAACTACGAAAGACGGAGGAACGGTATGCCATATTGGAGTGTATATGCAGTTTCCCCGGTCATTTCGATATGTGTTTGCTTCATCAGAAATTGGAGGAAATGAATTTTCATGTCAGTCGGGCGACTGTTTATAATACGCTTGATGTATTGGTAGACAGCGGTATGATTGTGCGCCATCAGTTGACTTCCCAGGCTGTACAGTATGAATTGCGGATATTGGCGGAGACCCATTCGCATCTGATCTGTACGAAATGCGGAGCGATCCGGGAGCTGAAGGATGCAACTTTGAAAAAAGATGTAGACAATTTGAAGGTGACACGTTTCACTCCGGAATATCATGCGCTTTATATTTACGGCTTGTGCAGTAAATGTAAATACCGGCTTCAGCGGAAGAAGTAAGAATATTAACATCTATATAATATATAAACGATGAAAGTTGACGTTCTATTAGGATTGCAGTGGGGTGACGAAGGCAAAGGAAAAGTTGTCGACGTTTTAACTCCGAATTACGATGTGATAACTCGTTTTCAGGGAGGTCCCAATGCTGGACATACTTTGGAATTTAACGGTGAAAAGTATGTGTTACGTTCCATCCCCTCCGGTATTTTCCAGGGAGGCAAGGTAAACGTTATCGGTAACGGTGTCGTACTGGATCCGTTGTTGTTCCAGCAGGAAGCGGAAGCGCTTGCTGCCAGCGGACACGACCTGACCCAACAACTGTGTATCTCTAAGAAAGCTCATTTGATCTTGCCTACTCACCGTATATTGGATGCTGCTTACGAAGCGGCGAAAGGTTCGGGCAAAATCGGTACGACCGGTAAAGGTATCGGCCCGACTTACACGGATAAGATCAGCCGTAACGGCTTGCGCGTAGGCGACCTGTTGCATAATTTCGATGAAAAGTATGCTGCTGCAAAAGCAAGACATGAAGCAATTCTGCGTTCTCTGAATTATGAATATGATATTACCGAACTGGAAGCGCAATGGTTCAAGGCTTTGGATTATCTGAAACAGTTCCGTTTGATCGATAGCGAACATGTTGTCAATAATTATCTGAAAGAAGGCAGGTCTGTTTTGGCTGAAGGTGCACAGGGCACGATGCTGGATATCGACTTCGGTTCTTATCCGTTTGTGACTTCTTCCAATACGATTTGTGCAGGTTGCTGTACAGGTTTGGGGGTTTCCCCGCGTAACATCGGCGAGGTGTATGGTATCTTTAAAGCCTATTGTACGCGTGTCGGTAGCGGTCCGTTCCCGACAGAGTTGTTCGATGAGACTGGTAGCAAGATCCGTCAGATCGGACATGAATATGGTGCGGTGACCGGACGCGAACGCCGTTGTGGCTGGATTGACCTGGTTGCGCTGAAATATGCAATCATGATCAACGGTGTGACGAAACTGATCATGATGAAGAGTGATGTGCTGGATGGCTTTGAAACAGTGAAAGCTTGCGTTGCCTATAAAGTCAATGGTGAAGAAATAACAGAGTTCCCGTTTGAAATCAACGAAGGCATCGAACCGGTATATGTGGAAATGCCGGGTTGGAATGTCGACATGACGAAGATGCAGAGCGAAGACGAATTCCCCGAAGAGTTCAATGCTTACATCTCTTTCCTTGAAGAAGAGCTGGAAGTGCCGATCAAGATCGTTTCAGTCGGTCCTGACCGTGAGCAAACAATTGTCAGATATACCGAAGAATAAAACCTGGAAATAATACAAAATGGCAGAAGACCACATCCCGTAAGGATGATCTCCTGCCATTTTTGTTTTTGGCAGGCTTTTTGTCGTTTATGATTTTGTATAACTATTATAAATTAGAAGAATATGAGCATGTATTGGATTATATTTATCGGTTTTGCCCTTCTTAGCTGGCTGGTCTCTTCCAGACTCCAGAATAAGTTTGAGAAATATTCAAAGATTCCTATGCCGAATGGCATGACAGGGAAAGATGTGGCGGAAAAGATGTTGCATGATAACGGTATTTATGATGTAAAGGTCATTTCCACTCCCGGACATTTGACGGATCATTATAATCCGGCAAACCAGACCGTCAACCTGAGTGAATCGGTTTATTACAGTAATAGTATTGCCGCTGCTGCCGTTGCGGCTCACGAATGCGGGCACGCTGTCCAGCATGCTACGGCTTATGCGCCTCTCCGGATGCGTTCGGCTTTGGTTCCGGTCGTCAGTTTTGCTTCCAATATTATGACATGGGTCTTGTTGGGGGGGATGTTGCTGTTGCATACATTCCCGCAGTTATTGCTTTTTGGTATTATCCTGTTTGCAATGACCACTTTGTTCAGTTTCATTACGCTGCCGGTCGAGATCAATGCAAGCCGGCGGGCTTTGGCTTGGTTAAGCAATGCCGGTATCACAAATGCTTATACGCATGACAAGGCTGAAGATGCCTTGCGTTCTGCCGCTTATACATATGTAGTGGCTGCTTTGGGTTCGCTTGCTACATTATTATATTATATCATGATTTTCCTGGGTGGAAGAAGCCGGGATTAAACAGGAAGCATTACCTTTGCAACCTGAATAAATAAATTAGTGAATCATGCAAAAGCCGTCTATCCCTAAAGGAACAAGAGATTTTTCGCCTGAAGAAATGGCGAAGCGTAATTATATATTTAATACTATCCGCGAAGTGTACCATCTGTACGGATTTCAGCAGATCGAAACTCCGGCTATGGAAAACCTGTCTACGCTGATGGGTAAATATGGAGAAGAAGGTGATAAGTTGCTTTTCAAAATATTAAATTCCGGTGATTGTTTCTCCGGAATAACGGATGAAGAACTGTCGGAGCGCAATGCCGTAAGATTCGGAATGAAAGCCTGCGAGAAAGGTTTGCGTTATGACCTGACAGTCCCTTTTGCCCGTTATGTGGTACAGCACCGTAATGATATCGTTTTCCCGTTCAAACGTTACCAGATACAGCCGGTATGGCGTGCCGACCGTCCGCAAAAAGGACGTTACCGCGAGTTTTACCAGTGTGATGGCGATGTGATAGGTTCCGATTCGTTGGTGAACGAAGTCGAACTGATCCAGATTATGGATGAAGTATTCCGCCGTTTCGGAATCCGTGTCTGTATCAAGATGAACAACCGTAAGATTCTTTCCGGTATTGCGGAGATAATCGGTGAAGCCGATAAGATTGTCGATATCACGGTTGCTATTGATAAACTGGATAAGATAGGTCTGGATAATGTAAATGAGGAATTGCGTTCTAAAGAGTTGTCTGAAGATGCGATAGCCCGTTTGCAGCCGATCATTATGCTGAAAGGTACGAATCGTGAAAAGCTGGCTGTCCTGAAAAAGGAACTGGCCGCATCGGAAATAGCGATGAAAGGTATTGCCGAAATGGAATTTATCCTGGACCGCATCGGGAAGTTGGAACTGACAGCTGAGTTGGAACTGGACTTGACGTTGGCACGTGGTCTGAACTACTATACGGGTGCGATCTTCGAAGTAAAAGCGTTGGATGTCCAGATCGGAAGTATCACGGGGGGAGGACGCTATGACAATCTGACCGGTGTGTTTGGCTTGGACGGTGTGTCTGGTGTCGGGATCTCCTTCGGTGCCGATCGTATTTTCGATGTGCTGAACCAGTTGGAACTTTATCCGGCTGATTCTTTGAAGACCACGCAACTGCTGTTCGTGAACTTCGGCGAGAAGGAAGAAAATTATTTATTGCCTTTGATCTCGAAAGTGCGTGCTGCCGGTATCCGTACGGAACTATATCCCGAATCTGCCAAAATGAAAAAACAGATGGGATATGCCGATACGAAAAAGATTCCGTTTGTGGCGATTGTCGGTGAAAACGAAATAAATGAAGGTAAGATCAATCTGAAAAATATGTTGACAGGTGAACAGTCTCTCGTCACATTAGAAGAGCTGATCGAAAGATTCTAACAAAAAAGTAAAGGAAGTGCTGCGATTCTATTGTGGCACTTCTTTTTTTATATACATATCCTTATGAAAATACCTTGTCTTATTCTCTCGATTGCTTTATGTCTGTCATCTTGTAAATTCCAACCTCGCGCCTCTTGGGTGACGACGACCGAGAAGGCTTTCTGGCAGGAACAACCCGATCTGCTTTCCGCTTCGGCTGATACTGTCCGGACAATCGATGTGACCGTATATAAGGATAAGCCCTTGCAAGAGATCGACGGGTTCGGCGCCTGTTTCAATGAATTAGGATGGATTTCCTTGAGCCGTCTGGATCCGGCCGACCGTGAAAACATAATGGAGGAACTTTTCTTTCCTGAATACGGGGCTAATTTCACTATCTGCCGTATGCCGGTCGGGGCAAATGACTTTTCACGTGACTGGTATTCTTATGATGAGACGGACGGTGATTTTGAAATGAAGAATTTCACTATCGCGAACGATCAGCAGACCTTGATCCCTTTTATCCGGAATGCCCGGAAATATAATGCGGACTTGCGTATCTGGGCGTCTCCTTGGTGTCCGCCTTCCTGGATGAAGTATAACAGGCATTATGCTTCGGCTTATACCGGAGAGGCTTATGATGAAAGATACCGGAACGGCTTGCCGGCGGATAGGATTGGGCACGAAGGGGAAGATATGTTTATTCAGGATTCGCTCTATTTGCAGGCATACGCTTTGTATTTTTCCAAATTTATCCAAGCTTATAAGGAGCAGGGGATAAACCTATTTGCCGTCATGCCGCAGAATGAATTTAATTCCGCTCAAATCTTTCCGAGCTGTTGCTGGACAGCGGTCTCGCTGGCAAACTTTATCGGCAATTATTTAGGGCCGGCAATGGCGGAGCAGCAGGTAGAAGTCATGTTTGGAACTGTCGAGCGCAAGAACGAAGCGTTGGTCGATACGATCCTGTCAGATCCCGTCTGCCGTCGTTATATAGAAGGTGTCGGTTTCCAATGGGCCGGCAAGGGAGCGATAAAAGGAATACACGAACGCTATCCGGATTTGAAACTTTACCAGACGGAGCAGGAATGTGGCGACGGTTTGAATGGCTGGAAAGGGGCCGTCTATTCCTGGAACCTGATGCGGCATTACCTGGATAATGGCGCTTCTGCCTATATGTATTGGAATATCTCCCTTGAGAAAGGAGGGATCAGCCGTTGGGGGTGGGCGCAGAACTCGCTGGTGGTTGTGGATCCTGTTGATAAAACTTATTCTTTTACTCCCGAATATTATATAATGAAGCATCTGAGCCACTATGTCCAACCCGGTGCCCATAAGGTGGAAACAGACGGAACGTTTACCGATCTGCTTGCTTTTGTCAATCCGGATGAAACCATCGTGATCGTATTGGCGAACGAAGGGTATGACAGCCGTTCCGTTTCAATCCGTATCGGGAACCGCGTGTATCGACCGTTGCTTCCGGCACAGTCCGTTTCCACTATTTTAATAGACTGATAGTTGAACTTCCTCGTTCACTCTCTTGTTGTAATGGGGAAGTCCTTTTGTGGCAGGATGGTCATCCTGTCAGACATATTTGCATTGTCAGCCTGTCCGGAGTGTAAAATTGTCAGTCTTTTCCCTGACAACCGTTTTGGCACAGTATTCGCATAGGCATTTACGTGCGATAAGAAAGCACAAGATTAACGTAATATTATTAACAACTAAAAAATATACAACGATGAACATTAGACCATTAGCAGACAGAGTGCTGATTAAGCCGGCTGCAGCAGAAGAAAAGACACTTGGCGGAATCATTATTCCCGATTCAGCAAAAGAAAAACCTTTAAAGGGTGAAGTTGTCGCCGTTGGTAACGGAACAAAGGATGAAGAAATGGTTGTAAAGAATGGCGATACTGTACTGTACGGCAAGTATGCTGGTACGGAAATCGAACTGGACGGCGAGAAATATCTTATCATGCGCCAGTCTGATATTTTGGCTATTATCTAATTCATTATTAAGAACAATAAAAAAATATAAGATATATATTACTATGGCAAAAGAGATTAAATACGATATGGATGCCCGCGACCTTCTGAAGAAAGGTGTGGATGAATTGGCTAACGCAGTAAAAGTAACACTGGGCCCGAAGGGACGTAACGTGATCATCGAAAAGAAATTCGGTGCTCCTCACATTACAAAAGACGGTGTAACGGTAGCTAAAGAAGTTGAGGTTGCTTGCCCGTTTGAAAACATGGGGGCTCAACTGGTTAAGGAAGTCGCTTCCAAGACTAACGACAATGCCGGTGACGGAACGACAACTGCAACCGTTTTGGCACAGTCCATTATCGGTGTCGGTCTGAAGAACGTAACGGCAGGTGCCAACCCTATGGACCTGAAACGTGGTATCGACAAAGCTGTGGCTAAAGTCGTGGAAAGCATCGCTGCCCAGTCTGAAGCTGTAGGCGACCAGTTCGAAAAGATCGAACACGTAGCCAAGATTTCCGCTAACGGTGACGAAGCCATCGGTAAGCTGATCGCTGAAGCTATGCAGAGAGTGAAAACCGAAGGTGTTATCACTGTAGAAGAAGCTAAAGGTACGGAAACTACAGTAGACGTAGTAGAAGGTATGCAGTTCGACCGTGGTTATATCTCTCCGTATTTCGTAACCAACACGGAAAAGATGGAATGCGAGATGGAAAATCCGTATATCCTGATCTATGATAAGAAAATCTCTGTATTGAAAGATTTGCTGCCTATCCTTGAACCGGCAGTTCAGAGCGGTCGTCCTCTGTTGATCATCGCTGAAGATATCGATAGCGAAGCATTGGCAACTTTGGTTGTAAACCGTCTGCGTGGTTCTTTGAAGATCTGTGCTGTTAAGGCTCCGGGCTTCGGCGACCGTCGTAAAGCCATGCTGGAAGATATCGCTGTCCTGACCGGTGGCGTTGTGATCTCCGAAGAAAAGGGCTTGAAGCTGGAAGGCGCTACAATGGATATGCTGGGTACTGCTGAAAAGGTTACGGTAGACAAAGACACGACTACTATCGTAAACGGTGCAGGCGATAAGGAAGCTATCCAGGCTCGTATCGGCCAGATCAAGACTCAGATCGAAAATACGACTTCCGACTACGACAAGGAAAAACTGCAGGAACGTCTGGCTAAGATGGCCGGTGGTGTTGCCGTACTGTATGTAGGTGCTCCTTCTGAAGTAGAAATGAAAGAAAAGAAAGACCGTGTCGACGATGCTCTGCATGCAACTCGTGCCGCTATCGAAGAAGGTACGGTTCCCGGCGGTGGTGTCGCTTACATCCGTGCTATCGAAGCATTGGAAGGCATGAAGGGTGAAAACGAAGACGAAACAACCGGTATCGAAATCGTTAAACGCGCTATCGAAGAACCGTTGCGCCAGATCGTTGCCAACGCTGGTAAAGAAGGTGCGGTAGTTGTTCAGAAAGTAAAAGAAGGTAAGGGTGACTTCGGTTACAATGCCCGTACAGACAAGTATGAAAACTTGTGTGCAGCCGGTGTAATCGACCCTGCTAAGGTAACACGTGTAGCTTTGGAAAATGCCGCATCTATCGCAGGCATGTTCCTGACTACGGAATGTGTGATCGCTGAAAAGAAAGAAGAAACTCCGGCGGCTCCTGCCATGAACCCGGGTATGGGTGGCATGGGCGGTATGATGTAATTCTTCCCATAAAGCATAAACGCAGAAACGGCTGCTTCCCGAAAGGGAGGTGGCCGTTTTTTTGCGTAAAAAAGTAAGGTTACTGTTTGGCAGTTTCAAAAATGTTGCTATCTTTGCAACCGCAATCGAGAGAGATTGCTTCACTGAAAAGTGCTGAATTGCCCAGGTGGCGGAATTGGTAGACGCGCACGTTTCAGGTGCGTGTGTCGAGAG
>NZ_CABUOD010000074.1 GCF_902493135.1 uncultured Parabacteroides sp. | reverse complement strand
CCGAACCGGGTAAGGGAACTATATCTCTATTTTTCAGTTAAATGAAAGAGCCGTGCTTTTCAGCAGATTCCGCTGCGCCGAATTCCATCAGGTAAGCCTTGATGAAATCATCGATTTTACCATCCATGACCCCGTTTACATCGGATGTCTGGTAGTTCGTCCGATGGTCTTTCACACGGCGGTCGTCGAACACGTAGCTGCGGATCTGGGAACCCCATTCGATCTTTTTCTTTCCGGCTTCCACCTTCGCCTGCTCTTCCATACGATGCTGTAATTCCTTATCGTACAAGATCGAGCGCAACTGACGCATCGCATTCTCGCGGTTCTTGGGTTGGTCACGGGTTTCCGTATTCTCGATCAGGATTTCTTCTTCTTCGCCCGTATAAGGATCTTTAAACTGATAGCGCAGACGTACACCGGATTCCACCTTGTTCACGTTCTGTCCACCGGCACCTCCCGAACGGAACGTATCCCAAGAGATGGCAGCCTGGTCGATCTTCACCTCGATCGTATCGTCGACCAGCGGGGTTACAAAGACAGAAGCAAATGAAGTCATTCGCTTGCCTTGTGCGTTATAAGGAGACACACGAACCAGGCGATGTACGCCGTTCTCTCCTTTCAGATACCCGTAAGCATAATCGCCCTCGATGTTGAGAGTCGCCGTTTTAATACCTGCCTCATCTCCTTCCTGATAGTTGGCGACGGAAATCTTATATCCGTTTGCCTCCGCCCAGCGCGTATACATACGAAGTAGCATCGAGGCCCAGTCCTGGCTTTCCGTACCGCCGGCACCGGAGTTGATCTTCAGCACACAACTCATCTGGTCGGCTTCCTGCCGCAACATATTGCGGAACTCCAGGCTTTCCACCAACCGGATGGCGTTGCCATAGGCTTCATCGACCTCTTCTTCACTGACGACTCCCTCTTTTACATAATCATAAGCCAACTGCAATTCTTCCGCTGCAGCATGAACCTCGTTGTAAAGTTCGATCCACTTTTTCAATTCTTTTACTTTCTTCATCTGGACTTCCGCCCGTTTGGCATCTTCCCAGAAACCGGGATCATGGGTACGTAACTCTTCTTCTTCTAACTGGATGGTCTTACCATCTATGTCAAAGATACCCCCTCAGCGCCTGCTGGCGCTCCAACACATTGCTTAGTTGGTCTGATGTGATCATAAATTTTCTTGTTTTTTAATTTGTCCGGCAAAGATACTCAATTTTCCTGACTATCAAAACGTCACTACTACCCCACCTAAATCGGATTTCTACCGCATGTATTCGAAGCTTCTTCATACATCTTTTCGATCGGATCCGCGTATTTCTGCAAAATGACCGAACGGCGGAGCTTGAGTGTATCCGTCAGTTCGCACCCCATCGCAAAAGGTTCGGACAACAAGGTGAAACGCTTGATCTTCTCATAAGAAGCCAGGTTCTTCTGGTTTTCCTCTATATGCGTCTCGATCAGGCGGAGGATTTCCTTATTCCGGACAAGTTCTTCCCGGCTGCCGGCAGCCAGCCCTTTTTCTTCGGCATACTTTTCCAATAACGGATAAGCGGGAACGATCAACGCGCTGACAAACTTACGCTGATCACCGATAACCGCAATCTGTTCGATATACTGATCACCGCTCATAACCATTTCAATCGCTTGCGGAGCGATGTATTTGCCGTTCGATGTTTTATACAAGTCCTTGATGCGTTCGGTGAAGAACAACGTGTTTCCTTCCATCCGCCCGGCATCTCCCGTACGGAAATAGCCGTCTTCCGTAAACGCCTTCTCGTTCTCAGCCGGTTTATTATAGTAACCGGACATCACCGTCTTGCCTTTTACCAGAATTTCACTATTCTCCGGATCGATCCGTACCTGTACATCCGGCATGACTTCCCCGATCGAACCGAACTGGAACCCGATTTCAGGATAGAAGCAGACGGTCGCCGTCGTCTCGCTCAAACCGTAACCATACACAATAGGGATATTGACAGACTGCAAAAATTCATTGACCGTATCCGAAAGCGGCGCACCGGCCACGGGGAAAAAGCGGCCGCGTTCGATCCCTAACACTCGTTTCAGCAAATTGAAAACGGTCTTATTATACATTTCGAACTTCAGCTTCAACCCGCAAGGAGCCGGGATGCCTTTATTCTTATATTCCAGATTATACTTGCGTCCGGTCTCGATGGCATTCAAAAAGATTTTCTTCATGGCGGGAGACGACGAGTTGATCTTTTCATGCACACCGGCATATACCTTCTCCCAGAAGCGGGGGACGTTGCACATCAATGTAGGATGTACCTCCGGCAATGTCTTCTGAATCATTTTAGGATCCTGGTTGATCGCAATCACCACTCCCTTATGCAGGCAATAGTAAGACCACGCTTTTTCAAAAATATGAGTCAGCGGCAAGAAACACATGGAAAGATCCTTATCCGTTACCATCGGCAGACGGATATCATGGATACGCATGGCTTCCAGATAATTGGAATGATGGAGCATGACCCCTTTGGACTCGCCGGTCGTCCCAGAAGTATAGATAATGGTAGCCAGGTCTTCCGGTACCGCTTCGTTCATGCGGATCTTCACCGTTGTCTCGGCATGCGCGTTATCGCCCAACCGCAGGAAATCGTCAAAATAAATCGAAGTCTTGTCATCCGGATTCAACTTGACAGCCGGATCAAACACCACCAGACGCTTCAGGTATTGAGACTCTTTCTGCACCTTGAACGCATTATTATACTGCAACTGCTCGCCGACAAACAAAGTATGTATATGGGCATCATTGATTATATACTCGATCTGCCCCGGAGAATTTGTCGCATACATCGGAATAGAGACCACACGGTTCGCGTATGCCCCGAAATCCGTATAAAAGCATTGCGGCATATTCTGTGAATAAACCCCGATATTCTCCTGTACTCCTATCCCGAATTCGGCCATTGCCTTAGCCGTCAGCATCACTTTTTCAGAGAATTCCTTCCAAGATATTTTAAGCCATTTCCCGGTTGCATTATCACGATATTTCAATGCAGTACGAGAACCATATTTTTCTGCCTGTCGATGAACCAACTCGGCATAATGGTAGTAAATCATAATTCTTTGTTTTGAATTGATAGTGCAAAAGTACTGTTTTCTATTCTATTTGTCATGAGATTAGCCTCTTTTTTACACAAAAGCGCCCAGTTTGTGCAATATTAATGTTAAATTAGAATAAACATAGTAGTATGTATTGCATAGTACACAGGCAATACATATATTTGTAGCGTAAAACAAAATAAAATGAATGCAGAGAACGTAAAATCACAAATGAGAAAGGGAACATTGGAATATTGTATCCTATTGCTCCTCAAAAAAGAGCCGGCGTACACCTCTGACATTATCCAGAAGTTACAGGAAGCTAAATTGATTGTAGTGGAAGGTACCCTATATCCTCTGTTGACAAGACTAAAGAACAGCGAATTGTTAAGTTACCAGTGGATAGAATCTACTCAAGGACCGCCTCGCAAATATTACCAGCTCACCCCGAAGGGAGAAGAATTCCTTGGAGAACTGGAAACATCCTGGCAGGAACTGAACGATACAATAAACCACATCAGAAACAATTAAAATCAGAAAACAATGAAGAAGACACTGACAGTTAATTTGGGAGGAACGGTTTTCCACATTGACGAAGATGCCTATGAACTGCTCGATAAATATCTGGCAAACCTTCGCATCCACTTCCGCAAGGAAGAGGGTTCGGAAGAGATTATGAACGATTTTGAAATGCGTATCTCCGAACTGTTCAACGAACGGGTTCGGCTGGGCCATGAAGTGATCACGATCGAACATGTCGAAGAAGTGATCAAGCGCATGGGCAAGCCGGAAGAACTTTTTGAAGGCGAAGAAGAAAAAGAAGACAACCGCGAAGAAGCAAAAACGCATTCTTTCCAAGAAGAGGAGATTCCCAGAGGTCCGAAAAAGCTGATGCGCGATCCGGACAACCGGGTATTGGGAGGTGTAGCCGGCGGTATCGCCGCTTATATGGGATGGGACGTGACAGCCGTACGTCTTGCCATGATTATCCTGCTTTTCATTCCTTATGCACCGATCATTATCCTATACCTTATATTATGGCTGGTAATGCCGTTGGCACGGACCGCAGCCGACAAGCTGATGATGCGCGGACAAAGCGTCACCCTCGAAAACATAGGCAAAACGGTTACGGACGGTTTCGAGAAGGTCAGCAATAACGTAAATGATTATGTGAGTTCCGACAAGCCGAGAAGCTTTCTGCAAAAACTGGCAGACTTGTTTGTCGGCGTGGTAGGGTTCATCCTGAAATTCATGGCCATACTGATCGGGACCATCCTGCTGCCGCCATTATTGCTCGTTGCTTTTATACTGGTTGTCGTCACCTTTGCCCTTATCGCCGGAGGTACTGGCTTCCTGTATCAATTGTCGCCGTTCGGGGCCGACCTGATAGCCGGAGCGCCGATTTCGCTGGCTATCATGGGATGCATCGGATTCATTCTGCTGATCGGTATTCCTATCTTTGCCCTGGTATATGCTATCTGTATGCAGCTGTTCAAGGCAAAGCCATTGCCCAACACGGCAAAATGGACGCTGCTGATCTTATGGTTAGTTTCCGTTGTACTGTGCATCATCTACTTCTATCAGACCGGAATAAACGGATGGAGCACATTGCCTTGGTACAATTTCTTCAATGTATAACCCTTTAAACAGCACGATCATGAAAAAGTCATATTCATTTATACTGGCATTCGCACTCATGGCAGGGCTTTTATGCTCTTGCCATATAAACAAGGTTTCCGGTGACGGAAACGTCGTAAGCAAGGAAATCCCGATAGGGGATTACGATGAGATACAAATCGAGGGAGAGAACATCAACCTCAAGTACATGCAATCGGACGACGCCCCCTATTTGAAAGTCGAGACAGACCAAAATATCATGGATATTCTGGATATCAATACCCATAACAAAGAGCTGGTTGTCCGCCCCAAAAACAAGCATACCGGAATCAACCCCACCCGCTTTATCGTGACAACCAACTCGACTGCCTTGAAAGAGTTCGAAATGGCAGGCGGAGGCAATTGCGACTTAGGCAAAGGTCTCAGCGGCAAGAAGCTGGAAATTAAATTTGCAGGAGGAGGAACCATAAAAGCCGATTCCATTGCCATCACCCGTTTGGATTGCGAAATCGCGGGTAGCGGCACAGTCTCACTGAGCGGTAAAACAGAAAAGATAAATATAAAAAGCGCCGGTAGCAGCAAGATCAAAGCGTTCGGCCTGAAGACCGAAGAACTTAATTGCGAAGCGGCCGGAAGCACCCATATCGAGATCACCGCAAACAAGGCAATATCCACCAAAATAGCCGGAAGCGGAACTATCCGGTACAAAGGGAATCCGAACATAAAGGAAAAGAGCATTGTCGGGAGCGGTTCCATTACCAAAGTTGATTAAAAACTCAAAACAAAATAGCGTATAACGATGATTGTGTGTTAAAAAAAGAAGGCCGTCCTTTCACAAGGGGGGCCTTTCTTCTAAGGTTAACAAATTTATGAGTAAAAACCACTAATGAATCTTTACAAAAAAACCGCTTCCTCCCTCTCAATATTATCATACAGAGGAAGAAGCGGTCACAAATATACATAAAGTTTTTATATCAAAAAGACTTTAGCTTATTTATTTAAAGGCATTTTTTATCCGTGCGGCAGTGTCTGCGAGCACGTCCTGAGTAATCTCCATTTTCTTTCCGCCAAAATACATATCCGACTCCTTCCGGATCGGAATTAAATGAATATGCGCATGGGGAACTTCCAGTCCCATTACAGCCAAACCGACCCGCTTGCAAGGAATAACAGCTTCTTGTGCACGAGCCACCCGTTTGGCAAATGCCATCATACGTCCGAGCAGGGGATCTTCTATGTCGAAAATATAGTCGACCTCTTTTTTCGGAATCACCAACGTATGGCCGACAGCTACCGGGTTGATGTCCAGAAAAGCGAAAAACTCTTCGTCTTCCGCTACTTTATGGCAAGGGATCTCACCTGCCACAATTCTACTGAATATAGATGCCATAATGGTATATTATTAAATCGATATATCCATAATTTCAAAGCTCATCATACCGGATGGGACTTTGATTTCCACAATGTCGCCTACCTTTTTTCCCATCAGCCCCTGCGCAATCGGAGTGCTGACCGCAATCTTGCCTTCTTTCAGGTTTGCTTCCGAGTCGGAAACCAGAGTGTACGTCATGACTGCATTGTTTTTGGTGTTCTTGATCTTGACCTTGTTCAGGATCTGGACTTCGTCTGTTTGAACACGCGTTTCGTCTATCAGGCGAGCATTAGAGATCAAGCCCTTCAACTGGGCAAGTTTTGCTTCCATAATGCCTTGCGCTTCCTTTGCTGCGTCATACTCAGCATTTTCAGACAAATCGCCTTTGTCACGGGCCTCTGCAATCTGGGCAGATATTTCCGGACGTTTCACGGTTTCCAGATAATTGATTTCAGCTAAAATCTTATCATAACCATCTTTCGTCATATAGCTCACTGCCATACTAAATCCTCCTATTTATTTAAATTGTTATTATTGATTGCCGCACAATAAAAAAAGAATCCCGACCAACTGCTTGGCCGGAACTCCTCTTTCTCTGTATTTTTAGACTTTGCAAAGATAAACGATCTTTTCAAGAACGCAAATCCTTTTGAAGTGCTTTACAACATGTTAGGATTTAAAAATCATAAATCAAAGCACCGCTTTTACGTCTGCTTCCAGTTTCTTCACGTCTTCGACACGCTTGACCAAGTTCCCTTTGCGGTCAAGGATGAAAAGGGCAGGCAATTGCTTTACATTGTACAAACCTGCCACTTGCGAATAAACAGACTGCGGGTCGCGGACAGTGATCCACGGCAAATTGGAAGCTCCGTTTCTCCAGAAATGGGAATCGCTATCCAACGAAACCTGATAAACCTCAAGCCCCTGGCCATGGTATTTCGTGTACAACTCACCCAGCGCCATATTCAAAGCCGGCGACCATTCCGTCTGATAAGCCGTAAAGTTTATCAAAACGACGTTGCCGGGAGCAACCGAAGACAGTTTTACCACTTCGCCCCGAACATCCGGCAATTCGATATCAAGGAATGAGATTTCCTTTGTTTCCACATTGCTGTAGTCGACAGGACGTTGGGCACGCAAGACCTTCATGGATTGCAATGTCAGATTATACAAATGCTTCGAACGCGGACTTTCCGGATAAGTATGATCGTAGCTGGTCGCAACCGCCCCGTATGCCTTGACATCATTCCTGTCGTACAAATCAAAGAACAACAAGCCGTCGATCTGCTGGAACAAAGCAAAATAGGCAGCCGTGGACATCGGCGCCGAATAAATATATTTCCGGGCGACTTCTTTATAGGCGTCGGCAGCAGCCAAAACCTTCGTACGGTAGGTCGTATCTGAAATCATCTTATCTTCATATTCCTTCCGCAGGCGACTGATCGCTTGGTTTGCATCCAGTTGCGCCAAGGTGATCGCCTTTATCGCCTTTGAGTTTTCAGATCCTTCCACCGAATAGGAAGTTGCGAAAGTACCGGCATCGGCGACGAAGGAAATAGTTTCGGTCGAATCGACTGCGAAGTTGATCAACTGGTTATTCAGACGCAGACGATAAAAGTCCGGATATTCGGGACGCTTTTCCGTAAACTTGAACTTCCCGCCGGGAGCCAACTTGATGGAATCGAGTGTAACCACATTCGATATACCGACATTCTCTAAATACATAAGCTGACCGTCAGCCCCCGCCACGACTCCCTTCACGGTGAAATCCGAGGAGTTGTTACAAGCAGAGAATAAGAACATGCACAGTCCTAAAACAGTCAACATCCGTGTGGATATTTGTTTCATCATATCTTTACTTCTTGTTTTAATCCGCTGCAAATATACATTAATTTACAATTGTGGCACTATTATTCGCTAAATCTTCCCGCTATTTTTATAAAAAAGAGCATTTCTCATGTTTTTTATTTTCATTTTCACACGTTTACAGATAAACTTTCACTACATTTGCACCAATTTTTACAGATAGAAAAATAAGAAAAGATTATGCTTAATCCAATTAACAAGACGATCGAATTGGCTGATGGAAGAACCATCACCATCGAAACCGGGAAATTGGCAAAACAGGCGGACGGTTCAGTGACCGTGCGTATGGGCAACACCATGTTGCTGGCTACTGTTTGCGCCGCTAAAGATGCAAACCCGGGTGTTGACTTCATGCCGTTACAAGTAGAGTACAAAGAAAAATTCTCGGCATTCGGCCGTTTCCCGGGAGGTTTTACAAAAAGAGAAGGTAAAGCTTCCGACTACGAAATCCTGACTTCCCGTTTGGTCGACCGCGCCCTCCGTCCTCTTTTCCCGGACAATTACCATGCCGAAGTATATGTAAATGTTATATTATTTTCCGCAGACGGTGAAGACATGCCGGATGCACTGGCCGGACTGGCTGCTTCCGCCGCATTGGCCGTATCGGACATACCCTTCAACGGACCGATCTCCGAATGCCGCGTCGCACGTATCGATGGCAAGTACGTAGTCAACCCCACGTTCTCTGAATTGGAAAAAGCAGATATTGATATTATGGTGGGTGCCACGCTTGACAACATCATGATGGTGGAAGGCGAAATGGACGAAGTCCAGGAATCGGAAATGCTCGAAGCGATCAAAGTTGCACACGAAGCGATCAAAGTACAGTGCCAGGCACAGCTCGAACTGTCCGAAGCATGCGGCAAACTGGTTAAACGCGAATACTGCCACGAAGTCAATGATGACGAGCTACGCAAGGATGTACACGAAAAATGTTACGCAAAGGCCTACGCCGTTGCAACATCCGGTACTGACAAACATCAGCGTGCCGAAGCATTCGAAGCAATCGTAGAAGAATATAAAGCCCAGTTCTCAGAAGAAGAATTGACGGACGAAAAGGCTGAAATGATCGGCCGCTATTACCACGATGTAGAAAAAGAAGCGATGCGCCGCGCTATCCTGGATGAAGGGAAGCGTCTGGATGGCCGTAAGACCACTGAAATCCGTCCGATCTGGATCGAAACAGACTGCCTGCCCGGCCCTCACGGTTCTGCGATCTTCACACGTGGCGAAACACAGTCGCTCTCGACTGTCACCTTAGGTACAAAAGCCGATGAAAAGATGATCGACGACGTACTGAACCACGGAAAAGAACGTTTCCTTTTACATTATAATTTCCCTCCGTTCTCTACAGGCGAAGCAAAAGCTTCCCGCGGTGTGGGACGTCGTGAAATCGGCCACGGGAACCTGGCCCACCGTGCATTGAAACGGATGATCCCGACAAACTATCCTTACGTGGTACGCGTGATCTCCGACATCTTAGAGTCTAACGGTTCTTCTTCAATGGCAACCGTATGTGCCGGTACGCTGGCGTTGAGAGACGCAGGCGTTCCGATGAAGAAGCCGGTATCCGGTATTGCAATGGGCCTGATCTCCGAAAACAAAGGTCAGAACTACGCTATCCTGTCCGATATCTTGGGAGACGAAGACCACTTGGGCGATATGGACTTCAAGGTAACAGGCACAAAAGACGGTATCACTGCCACTCAGATGGATATCAAGGTAGACGGCCTGTCATACGAAATTCTTGAAAACGCATTGGCACAGGCAAAAGAAGGCCGTATGTACATCTTAGGTAAGATCACAGAAGCCCAGCCGGAAGTTCGTTCGGATCTGAAGCCTCACGCTCCGAGAATCGAGACTATGACGATCGGCAAAGAATTTATCGGTGCGGTAATCGGCCCGGGCGGCAAGATCATCCAGGGCATTCAGGAAAAGACGGGTGCCATCATTACTATTGAAGAAGATGAAGGAGTGGGCAAAATCGAAATCTCCGGAACAAACAAAGCGACAATCGATGCGGCTATACGTGCCATCAAAAGTATCGTCGCTGTTCCTGAAATCGGTGAAACCTACGAAGGAAAGATCTCTTCCATCATGCCTTACGGCGCGTTCGTTGAATTCATGCCGGGCAAAGACGGCTTGCTCCATATTTCCGAAATCGACTGGAAACGTCTGGAAACAGTTGAACAGGCCGGTTTGAAAGAAGGCGATACTATCAGCGTCAAGTTGGTAGACATCGACGCCAAGACCGGCAAATTCAAATTATCCCACAAAGTCCTGCTGCCGAAACCGGAAGGTTACGAAGAACGTCCGCCGAGACCCGAACGCGGTCCGAGACCGGAACGTGGAGATCGTGGACCCCGCCAGGATCGCGGAGACCGTGGTCCTCGCCGCGAACGCCAGGATTAAGAATCGGTAAAACACATACGTGTATAAATTCCAAACGGCTCCCGTCCCCTATTTTTGGGGACGGGAGCTGTTTTTTTTCGGACGGGAGGCAAAAAGGGGTGGACATGGTGGACGTTATTTTGCGTTTTCAATACTTTATACACAATGGTAATGGTTTTATTCTACCTATAATACCAATGACCATTACATATAAAGTTACAAAAGTGCATTTTACCCCCATAACTCGTAGCACAATGATAACAAAGCCATTAACCTCCACCGATATTTCCATCCATGCTCCCTCCTGCTGTCCAAAAGTTTGCTCAACTACGCAAAAAAGAGGCTTTTTCCATCGTTTCTTCAGTTCAAATCCCTCCTTTTTTCTGCTATTTTCGACATCATTCACGTCCATTTCGACCACCAATGACCATCGTTGAGACAAATTCAGGCCATTATTTCGCCACTTGACAGAATTTGTATGCGCTTATATGAATGAATGAGATGGAAAAACGAAGCCCCGAAGATGTCGATCACCTCCGGGGCTTGTTTTCTGTATGCTTTCGTCCTTCACAGGGCTACCGGCTACATTG
>NZ_CABUOD010000073.1 GCF_902493135.1 uncultured Parabacteroides sp. | reverse complement strand
GCCTCGTCTACATCCGCCACCTCGAAGACATCAACATCCAGAACAACGCGATCTACACCTCCAGGCTGGAAGGAATCGCGGAAGGAAAAGCGGAAGGGCTTGCCGAAGGAATTGCCGAAGGCATGCGTCAAGTCGCTGTCAGGATGAAAGAGACGGGCGTGGATATGGCTACCATCGTAAAGTGTACCGGCTTGAGCGAGGAAACAATCCGGTCCTTATAAGGAGGCTTATGCTTGCAAGGGAAAAGTCGTTTATAGGAATAATGAACCGATAGGATAATATGTCTTGGAGAGATGGATGAAACCGGCTTTATCCGGGATCTTCTGTGTTAAGGTATATTAAATAACAACTTCATCGGGAACTTTTTGCAAGGATTCGACGTCTTATCCTTACGAATGATAATTATAAATGAAAAGTAAAGATGAAAAAAGCTATTTTGACACTTTTGATGGTTCCTGCTTTTGTAGGGATGTTGTTTTCTTGCTCTGAAGTCAAGACAGACGCAAAGAAGTTGGAAGGTAAATGGAATATTGTGGAAGTAAAAGGAGAAAAAATACTGAAAGAAGGTTTGCCTAATATGGAGTTTGATATGAAAGATAACAAGGTCCACGGCAATGCCGGATGTAACATCTTCAATTCGACTGTCGTACTGGATGACCAGGATATTTCTTCCATCACGATCAATCCCGGTGCTACAACCATGATGGCTTGCCCGGATATGGAAACCGAGGATGCGATCTTGAAAGCTATGGGAGACGTGAAAGGCGTGAAAGCCGGCCGGTCCGAAAATGAAATGTTGCTGGTGGATGCCGGCGGTAATGTTTTGTTGGTTTTGTCAAAAAACTAATTGGACGGAAATGAAGAAGTACATATATCTTTGCCTTGCCATGTTGAGCATCGGTATCTTTGCTTCCTGTAAGGCGAAAAAGGGTGTGGAAGCGACTTTCTCCGACTTGGATGGCAGTTGGAATATTGTCGAGTTGAACGGCAAGGCGTTGAATCCTGCCGAGACGAACCAAGTCATAGAGTTTGACGTGGCCCGCCATTCCCTTTCCGGAAAGGCCGGATGCAACCGGATGATGGGGCAGATCGAATACAGCGATTCCCATAAGAATATCATTAAATTTCCGCAGGTTGCGACAACGCGTATGGCTTGTCCGGATATGAGCGATGAGCGTGAGTTGTTGCAGGCTTTGGATAAAGTCGTTCGTTTTGAAGCGGAAGGAGATACGAAACCTGTCGATAAAATCGCCTTCTATGGTACGGACAATACCAAACTGATGGTAATCGAAAAGAAATGATTTTCATTGTGAAATGTTTGAAAGGCGGTTCCGGTTGACGGGCCGCCTTTTTTATTTCGGCCTGCAAGGAATGATCAGAGTGAAGCGGCTGCCTTTTCCCTCCTGGGAAGAGAGGGTGATCCGTCCGTTTAGGCGTTCGGCGATGGTTTGGCAGATCGATAGTCCCAGCCCGGTACCTTGTGCAAATTCGTCCGCTTTGAAGAAACGCTCGAACACTTTCTTCTGGGCCTCTTCCGACATGCCTTTTCCGGTATCTTCGACGAAGATATGAACTTCTTTCTCCTCCTTCTTATAGACATATCCTAACAGGATGTGTCCTTTGGCGGTGAACTTGACGGCATTGTTGATGAAGTTCGTAATCACCTGCGTAAACCGGAAACGGTCTACATGAATGACAAGTTCCGATTCTTGGAACTCTTTCAGGAAACGGATATTCGAAGGCATAAGCAGATGATGTGTCTGGTAAATCTCTTCCAACAGCTCGTTCAAGGGACAGTCATCGAAAGTGAAGGACATCCGTCCCGACTCGATGCGCGAGAGTTCCAGAATGTCGTTGATCAGTTTCAGCAGCAGGTTGCTGTTTTTGTTGATCGTATCGCGGAAAAGGTCTTTTTCTTCATCGGTCAGGTCCTTTTCGTCCTGTAGCAGGTTGGTGAAGCCGACTATCGCGTTTAACGGCGTGCGTATCTCATGGCTCATGTTGGCAAGGAACGCCGATTTCATCTTATTGGCTTCTTCGGCCCGCTCTTTTTCTTCAATCAGCCGGAGTTGTACCTGCTTTTTCCGTTCGCTTTCGCGCCGGTACATGTAAATGAGGTGCAGGATGACATAGGTAACCAGCATGACAACCAGGATTCCCCCGATAATGATATAGGTTCTGTAACGGACTTCCAACGGCATGTTATAGATGATACTGCCTTGTGGCAGATCGTCCAACTTGATGTTGAAGCGTTGCATTTCTTTCCAGTCGAACGCATACGCCTTGGGACTCTCCTTGATGGGAATGCTGCTTGGCGAAGTCCCTTTCAGAATGCGGGTTGCGGTTTTGGCTACACATTCAACTTGCATTTGCAGGGTGGTGAAGTAGCCTCCGGTGATGCCTCGGTTATCGTTGAACCCGTTGTTTATGACGGTGAAGTTCGGGACATTGGCCAAACGACCGACTGTCAGGACATTGAAGTCGAGGATGATCTGCATGCAGGCGGTATAGGGTTTGTCTTCGAATACCCAAAGAATCTGCCGGGCGGTCAGGTTGGCGGTGGCGGTGGTGTACAATGCCGAAGCTCCTTCCTTGCCGGGCTGGATTTCAGTGGAGGTCGTCATACGCCTTGTTTGATATAATCCTTCATATACGGCTATTCCGTGTCCTTGAATATTCTCCATCAATGTTTTGAAAGCGTTTCTGCCGATAAATTCTTTTGTTTTGAAGATCAATATCTTCGATTGGCCGTATATCTGTTCGATCAGTCGGATGGTTTTAAGATATTCCGGCTTGTCCCAGTAGCCGGTGAAGTTGGGATGTTGCTTCAATAGTTCCCAGTTGGGAAAGTTGACACCCGAAAAGACGACCGGAACGGTTTTGCCCAGCGGATGGTTGCAAGCCATCAAAGTATAAGTCGCTTGGTCGTCATTTGAAATGATGATATCAGGTTTGAAACTTAAAGTGTCGAGAAAAGAATACATCCGGGCTTCTTCATCGGCTGCGTCATAACGCTCGCAGTCCAGGTAGAAGGTCTGGAGGGAAGAGTATATTTGTTCTTTTTCCAGCTTCTCGTGTAATAGTTTGTCAAATTGGGAATAGGCGCCCAAAGTCTGATTATAAGAATGGATGACAAGGATTTTAAATATTTCCTTCCCATTTTTATCAGTTGTACCCTTTGCTTCATGCGGAAGGCAAAGGGTTAAGATCAATATTGCTGTGTATATGTATGTTTTCAAGAAATAGACACCCATCAATGTTTACCCTCGTTGTTTTGTAAAATCGTCCAAAGTTAGCGATAATCGGGATATAACAAGTATTTCTTTCTGATTTTCTTATATTCGTTTAATGCCGGTTGCCAACTTGCGCGTATTTCATCTTCGTTCAGGCCGCGGACAATCTGGAAACGCAACTCTTTCGTCCCGGCAAGCAGGTCGAACCATTGCGGGCGGGTGAAGAAAAAGGCTTGGTCGTTGCCGGCTTTATTATAGAAATCGAGGAGAAATTTCAGCGTCAACCCTCCGGCAAAAGGATATTCCCTCAAGTCTGTGCCGTAGCATTCCTTATCCTTATGCAGCGGTTTTGTGTCGAAGCCGGGCAGTGAGGCGGGCGTAAAAGTGAAATCACCGTATTTGGGATCGGGAGTTCCTAATATCTGGAACGGATAATAGGTCCCGCGGCCAACGCTGATATTGGTCCCTTCGAAGAAACAAAGCGAAGGGTAGAGGCGGATCGACTGGTCGTTCGGCAGGTTGGGAGAGGGCTTTACCGGCAACCAGTACGGATCGCCGTGACGCCAGTTCTCCATCTTGACGATATGCAGTTTGCAAGTGTCGGGCGTGCTTTTCAGCCAGCCTTCCCTGTTGATCATCCAAGCCAGTTCGCCAACCGTCAGTCCGTGCAGTATGGGCAACGGATCTACACCGACAAACGATTCGAATCCTTTCTGACGGACAGGGCCGTCGACGAAGTCATTCGGGTTGGGGCGGTCCAGGACGATAAACTCGACATCGTTTTCGGCACAGGCTTCCATCACATAGTGCATGGTGCTGATATAGGTATAGAAACGGGCTCCGACATCCTGAATGTCGAACACGACTACGTCCAGGCCGGCCAACTGCTCGGTTGTCGGTCTTTTGTTCTTTCCGTATAGGGATATGATGGGAACTCCTGTTTTTACATCGCGGCTGTCTTTAATCTCGGCGCCCGCATCGGCCGTCCCGCGGAAACCGTGTTCGGGAGCGAATACTTTCTTGACGTCGACACCCTCTTCCAGCAAGGCGTCCAGCAAATGCTTCTGCTGCTTTTCGAGGATGGAGGTCTGGTTCACGACTAATCCGACCTGTTTGCCTTTCAACAGACGGGTAACGACGTCCATACGTTCGGCCCCCAACTTCAGAGGCTCTTTCTGTGGAGTGACGGCCTGGATTTCGGACATTAAGAACAGGCTTAACAGCCAGAAGGCACACCTGATAACTGCTCTCATAGACTCATTCCTTACTATTTGTTTCTGCAAAAGTAACGATTCTTTTTGTTTATTGCCTATCTTTGTCTCTCAATAAAGCAATTGAATGATATGAACCCTTTAGATATTATTGCCAAATATTATCCGGCAGGCTCGGAGGTGCAGCGGATTTTGGTTATTCATAGTAGAAGTGTGGCGGATAAAGCGTTGGCTATAGCCCGGATGCATCCGGAGATGAATCTCGACCTTACCTTTATAGAAGAAGCAGCCATGTTGCACGATATCGGTATTTTCCGTTGTAATGCGCCCGGTATCGGTTGTCATGGGGATGCGGAGTATATTTGCCACGGCTATCTGGGGGCCGAACTGATGCGGGCGGAAGGCTATCCCCGCCATGCCCGTGTATGCGAACGGCATACAGGAACAGGCATCACGTTGGCAATGGTCGAAGAACGCGGCCTGCCTCTTCCGCACCGGGACTTTATGCCGGAAACCTTGGAAGAACAACTGATTTGTTTCGCCGACAAATTCTACAGCAAAACGAAACTGGACAAAGAAAAATCTGTCGAAAAGGTAAAACAAGGCCTTTCCAAGTATGGAAACGAAACTGTCGAACGGTTTGATAACTGGTGTAAACTCTTTTTAGGGGAATAAAAAGGGATTGGCTCACTAAATTGTTATACATTTGCCCGCTGTAACACACTGCAAATAACGACGGAATGTTTTTGAAATACAAATGCCTGATTATTTTGTTGCTTTTCCTCACCGGAAACATGATGACTGAGGCGCAGGAACTTATTGCCCCGACCGATACCGTGATGGCTGTTGTGGGCGATACGATCGTACCCGCCGGACAGGATAGTGTGCTTGCGTTGGACAGCGTACCGAAGAAGCAGACAGGGTTGGACGCTCCGGTTTCCTACCAGGCAAAAGACTCCATCATCATGACGGGGGCGAATTGGGCTTATCTGTTCGGGGAAAGTGATGTGAAATATCAACAGATCGAGCTCCAGTCCGAGAAAATCGAGATGAATATGGATAGTAGCCTGGTGTATGCTACTTTCGGCCTTGACTCGATCGGGGAGGAATTCGGCTATCCTCTTTTCAAAGATGGAGACCAGCAGTATGAATCCAAGACGATGCGTTATAATTTCGGTACGAAAAAAGGATACATCACGGATGTGATCACGCAACAGGGGGAAGGCTATGTGACGGCCGGCCGTACCAAGAAGATGGACAACGATGTTCTGAATATGGTGGGTGGACGTTATACGACTTGCGACGAGCACGATCATCCTCACTTCTATATTCAGATGACGAAGGCGAAAGTCCGTCCGAAGAAAAATATCGTAACGGGCCCCGTCTATATGGTGTTTGAGGATGTCCCGCTTTATCCGATCGGCTTGCCTTTTTGTTTCTTCCCGTTTTCGAGTTCTTATTCTTCGGGTATTATCATGCCTACTTTCGGAGATGAAAGTTCGCGTGGTTTCTATCTGCGCGACGGCGGGTATTATTTTGCATTGAGCGATTATATGGACCTGGCTCTTACCGGTGAAATCTATACGAAAGGTTCCTGGGGACTGTCGGCTCGTTCGTCTTACCGGAAACGGTATAAGTTTTCGGGCAGTTTCAATGCTTCCTACTTGGTTACCCGTTTGGGGGACAAGGGGCTTCCTGATTATAGCTTGTCTAAGGACTTCAAGCTGAACTGGACACATTCGCAGGACCCGAAGGCCAATCCGTACCGGACTTTCTCGGCAAGTGTGAATTTCGCGACCAGCAGTTACGATCGTAACAACCTGAACAGTTTCTATCCGGGCTCTCAGGGGTTTGCGGATGCGAACCAGAATACCAAAGGGTCCAGTATCAGTATAACACAGCGTTTCCCGAATAATCCGTTCAGTCTTTCGGCTACCATGAATGTGAACCAGCGTTCGAAAGACTCGACGATCTCGTTGACGTTGCCTGATATTACGATTACGATGAGCCGTATCTTCCCGTTCAAACGGAAGAATGCGGTCGGCAAAGAACGTTGGTATGAGAAGATTTCCATGAGTTACAACGGTTACCTGCGTAACAGTATCGATACGAAAGAAGACAAATTGTTCAAATCGAGCTTGGTGAAGGACTGGCGGAATGCCATGCAGCACCAGATCCCGGTGAGTGCGACATTCTCTTTGTTCAAGTATCTGAATATCTCGCCGTCGTTCAACTATACCGAGCGGTGGTACACTAATAAGGTGGAAAAAGCATACGATATGCAGAAGAAGCAGGTGGTTGCGCGTGATACGACTTATGGTTTCTACCGCGTATTCGATTACAGCACGTCGGTTTCGGCTTCCACCACGCTGTATGGTTTCTATAAGCCGTTACCGTTTTTAGGTGACAAGATCAAGATGATCCGCCATCGTTTCGAACCTTCGGTGACTTTGAGCTATACGCCTGATTTCGGAGCTTCCAAATATGGTTTTTGGAAAGATCTCATGTATGAAGACCAGTATGGACAAGAGCAACATGTTTCTTACACTCCGTTCGAAAGCGGAATGTTCGGGTATGCTCCTAACGGGAAATCGGGGAGCTTGAGTTTCCAGTTGGATAACAACCTTGAGATGAAGATTAAGTCGGATCGGGATTCGACGGGAGAACGCAAGATCAGCCTGATCGATAAGTTGTCGTTGGGGATGAGCTATAATATGGCGGCCGACTCGTTCAAGTGGAGTGACTTGAGCGTTGGCCTGCGTCTCAAGTTCTCGAAGAGCTATACCTTGAACCTGAACGGTACGTTCGATACTTATACCTATGGCTACGATGAAGCGACGAAGACTGTTCGCCGGTTGGATATTCCGCGCTGGCAGGCCGGTAAAGGATTAGGTCGTTTACGCCAGACCGGTACGAGTTTCTCTTATACCTTTAATAATGATACGTTCGGCAAATGGTTCGGCAAGAAAGACAGCGACAATGATTCCAACAATCCTCCGGCAGACCCCAATGCATCGAACGATCCGGAGTTCGAACAGATTTCTCCGGGAGAAGAAGGGGACCAACAGGGTAAAACGGAAGGCGGCCGTTTGCGTGGCGCCAAGAAAGATACGGGTGAATTCGATTCGTATGGTTATATGATCAATAAGGTGCCCTGGAGCCTTTCATTCAGCTATAGTATGCAATTGCGTTATGGGGACTTTGATCCGAGCAAGCTCGAATATAAGTATAAACTGACGCATGCACTGAGCTTTAACGGTAATATCCAGCCGACGAAGAACTGGCGTTTTAACTTTAATGCCACCTATGACTTCGATACGCATAAGATATCCTATATGACTTGTAACATCACCCGCGACCTGCATTGCTGGCAAATGACTGCCAGTTTTGTGCCGGTGGGACCTTATAAGTCCTATACCTTCAATATCGCAGTAAGTTCGTCTTTGCTGAAAGACCTGAAATGGCGCCAGAGCAGCAACTATCGTGACGGGCAGAAGTGGGATTGATGAATCACCATTCGATAGGAGCCTGCCCGGTTGCGATCAGATAATCGTTCGCTTTGCTGAAATGCCTGTTTCCAAAGAACCCGCGGTAAGCGGAGAGGGGAGACGGATGGGCCGATTTCAATATCAGATTGCGGGAGGCGTCGATGAAAGCGCCTTTCCGTTGTGCATACGAACCCCACAGGATATAAACGATATGGCTTCGTTCTTCTGCCAGGCGGTGGATCACGGCATCCGTGAATTCTTCCCAGCCTTTATTCTGGTGTGAGCCGGCTTGGTGTGCACGAACCGTCAGGGTCGCGTTGAGAAGCAGGACACCTTGGTCTGCCCAACGGAGCAGATTGCCCGTCTGAGGAACAGGTTTGCCTAAATCGCTTTCTATTTCTTTGAAGATATTGACGAGTGACGGGGGAAAAGGTGTCCCGTCCTGAACGGAAAAACAGAGTCCGTGTGCCTGTCCGGGTTCATGATAGGGATCTTGTCCGAGAATGACAACTTTGACCTTGTCAAACGGACAGTGCTCGAACGCGCTGAAGATACAGGGACCGGGAGGATAGATGGTCCTTTGGCGGTATTCTTCTTTTACAAATGTGATTAGCCGACTGAAATAATCCTTTTCAAACTCTGTACTTAATCGTTCTTTCCAGCTCTGTTCTATCTTGACGTCCATAATGGTAATTGAAAATTGAAAATTAGAAATTGAAAATTATCTTTGTCACGCGAATATCTGAAATAATTATCAATAATCCATCCTTAATTTTCAATTTTCAATTTTTAATTATCGATTAAATCAGGTACATGCCGGCAGCACGGGCTTCACGGCGCATTTCCTCCGGCCATATACTTGCCTGGATTTCTCCGATATGGGCTTTGCGGAGGTAAAACATACATAAGCGGCTTTGTCCGATACCTCCTCCGATACTTAGGGGCAGTTCGCCGTTGAGCAGGCGTTTGTGGAAATATAGTTCTTTCTTTTCTTCCGCGTTGCAGATCTCCAGTTGGCGGAGCAAAGCTTCCTTATCCACACGAATACCCATGGAAGACAGTTCGAGCGAACGGTTCAGCACTTCGTCCCAGACGAGCAGGTCGCCGTTTAGTCCGACTTGTCCGTTTTCCGCTATTGTCGACCAGTCGTCGTAGTCCGGGGCGCGTCCGTCGTGTTTCTCTCCGTTGCTTAACTTGCAACCGATGCCGATGATGAAAACGGCTCCGTATTCTTTCGTAATTGCATCTTCCCGTTCTTTCGGCGTGAAGGTCGGATATTTTTGCAGTAAATCTTCGGAGTGTATGAAATGGATTTGCTGCGGCAATGTCGGACGGATCTCAGGGAACATCTCATAGACCAGGTATTCGGTACGTACCATGGCTGCATAGATACGGCGTACGATTTCTTTTAGAAAATCCACATTCCGTTCTTCGGCTCCCATGACGCGCTCCCAGTCCCATTGGTCGACATATAAAGAATGGAGGTTCCCCAATTCTTCGTCGGAACGGATAGCGTTCATGTCGGTATAGATACCGTAACCTTTTTCGATTTGATAATCGGCGAGAGTAAGGCGTTTCCATTTGGCAAGCGAATGGACGATTTCTGCTTTGGCATCGTCCAAATCCTTGATCGGAAACGTGACCGCACGTTCCGTTCCGTTCAGGTCGTCATTGATCCCCATTCCTTTTAAAACGAACAACGGAGCTGTGACGCGCCGTAACCGTAATTCGGAAGACAGGTTCTGCTGGAAAAAGTCTTTGATCTTTTTGATACCCATCTCGGTCTGCGATAAGTTCAATAAAGCCTTATATCCTGTTGGTTTAATTAAGTAACTCATATACTTGTTGTGCTTTATGTTTGTAAATAATGCGTGGCAAAGATACTAATTAATGGCAAAATAACAATTGTGTACCTTTTTTTATTTGCAAAATGGCAGTGTTTGTCATTAAGATGCTTGCAAAATATCAAAAGTGATCTTTTTTTGCCCGTTCATTTGTTTTCCTGCAAGATTATATATACTTTTGCACTGTCTTTGGCTGGGTAGCTTAGCTGAATAGAGCGTCAGATTCCGGTTCTGAAGGTCGTGGGTTTGAATCCCACCCTGGTCACAAAAGGACTTCCAAGTGTTGGAAGTCCTTTTTTTATGGGCCTGCGTGTAAACTTTTCTTTTTTATTTATGTTTTATAAATGAATAACTAATTTAAGAAAGAACAAAGATTATGTCAGTGGTTTATAAATTTCTTTTTCCTTCTAGGCCGGAAGGAAATGCGTTTTCCCTTTTTTTGTTAGCGTTGCGTATCCTTTTCGGGGTATTGCTGCTTTCGCATGGCATCCAGAAATGGACGAATTTTAGTGCCATGTCGGGATCTTTCCCGGATCCGTTGGGCGTAGGAAGTACGTTGTCGTTGGGGCTGGCTATTTTCGGGGAAGTATTTTGTTCCGTAGGTTTTATATTCGGGGCGTTTTATCGTTTGGCTATGATCCCGATGATCTTTACAATGGGAATGGCCTTTTTTGTGATACACGGGAATGATCCGTTTGCCGTGAAGGAATTGGCCTTTATTTATCTGGTGGTGTTTGTGCTGATGTATATAACAGGGCCTGGTAAATATTCTATCGATCATATCATATCCTCTGAATTATCTAAAAAGAAACGATGAGGTTATATACTTGCATACGAAAGGAAACAAAAAAGGCGGGAATTGTTATTCCTGCCTTTTTTGTTGTGTTAGCCTTCTCTTAATAAATAGTGGGAGAATAAGGTGTTTTTTGTGTTGGTTGGGAAAATGAAAAAAGCAACCATGCTAATCATGATTGCTTTTAAAGAGGTGGGCGTTGACGGATTCGAACCGCCGACCCTCTGCTTGTAAGGCAGATGCTCTGAACCAGCTGAGCTAAACGCCCGAATGTGAAATCATTTTGGTAATGAGGTGGGCGTTGACGGATTCGAACCGCCGACCCTCTGCTTGTAAGGCAGATGCT
>NZ_CABUOD010000072.1 GCF_902493135.1 uncultured Parabacteroides sp. | reverse complement strand
TCAAACTTTCTTTTGAATTTCTTCAGCGCTTTTTCAATGTTTTCGCCTTCTTTTAATGGAACTACGATCATAATTTAATTTATTATATTGTTTAATTACTATATCCACAAATTGGGCAGCAAAATTACTGATTGTTTCGGGATTAGCAAAACTTTCCGTAAATATTTTTCAGAAATCCTCCATACGGAAAGGAGGATAAGCAATTCCTTTTTCGGTGATAATCGCAGTTATCAAGTCGTGAGGAGTAACATCAAAAGCCGGGTTATAGGCCCTCACTCCTTCGGGAGCCATCCGCGAAGCATACCACATGTCCGTAATTTCTTCCGGATCGCGTTCCTCGATCACGATCGAATCTCCATCCGGGCAATCCAAATCAATGGTGGATGTCGGGCCCAAGACATAAAAGGGGATACCGTAATGACGGGCCAGGATCGCCACCCCCGAAGTCCCGATCTTATTGGCCGTATCGCCATTTGCCGCCACCCGGTCGCAACCGACCACGACAGCCTGCACCCAACCTTTCCGCATGACGGCCGATGCCATATTATCACAGATCAAGGTAACATCCACGCCTGCCTTCTGCAATTCGTAGGCCGTCAGGCGTGCGCCTTGCAACAGCGGACGCGTCTCATCGGCAAACACCTTAAAACCATATCCGCGTTCTTCTCCTAAATAAACCGGCGCCAGAGCCGTCCCATATTCCGACACTGCCAGATGGCCGGCATTGCAATGTGTCAGGATTCCCATTCCCGGACGCAACAAGGAAAGGCAGTTCTCCCCTATCTTCCGGCAAGCAGCCGCATCTTCCGCCCGGATCGCCTCCGACTCGGCACGCAAAAGTCGCACGATTTCCGGAACGGGCTTCATCGGATGAACGGCCACGACTTTTTCCATCCGGTTCAAAGCGGCAACCAAATTGACCGCAGTCGGGCGGGAAGAGGCCAGGTAATTCTTAATTCGTAGGAACTCACGGTAAAACCCGTCGTAAGCGCCAGCCGCAATCTGCCGGCTGCATACATAAATGCCATAGGCAGCAGCAATCCCGATAGCCGGCGCCCCGCGTACCTTCAATTTATATATGGCATCCCAGATCTCTTCTGCCGAAGAAAGGGCGACATAGACTTCGGCTCCCGGCAAGCGGGTCTGGTCCAGGATAATCACCGCACTCTCGTCTTGACTCAGACGGACCGTCTTCAAATCGGTTATATGGGTATTCATCTTTAATATAATGTATAGGCACAACCGTGCATATTAAACAAAAACGCTTGCCGGAAAAGCCCGACCTATCGTAATCGTTTGCCGACAATTGACGGCAGGCGAGTCTTTCTGCGCGAAGATATAAAATAATGCTGTTCCCGCTATTGGTTATCGGCAATCTATTTTACAAAAATCTTTTATCGGCGGTTGAGGTCTATCACGGGAAATTTAATAACTTTGCCATATTAGTAACGTCTACATAAAACAAGATGCGATGAAAACAAACATTTCCGAACGCATTGCCGCCCTGAGGGAAGCAATGAAGTTGCATAAAATCGATGCTTATATCATTCCGACTTCCGACCCTCACATGAGTGAATATCCTGCCGACTGCTGGAAATACCGCGAATGGATTTCCGGATTCACCGGTTCGGCCGGAACAGTTGTAATCACGGCCGATAAAGCCGGACTTTGGACCGACTCCCGCTATTTCCTGCAAGCCTCCACCCAATTGGAAGGGACAGGCATCGAACTTTTCAAAATGATGTTGCCCGAGACCCCGACCATCCCGGAGTTCTTAGCACACGAATTGGAAGAGGGACAGACCGTCGGCCTGAACGGCGAGACATACAGCCTGGCAGATGCCCGCACGCTGGAAAAGTCGCTGGCGGAAAAAGAGATCAAACTGGACACAAACGCTTCGCTGATCGATCCGATCTGGAAAGAACGCCCCGCCATGCCGGAAGCTCCGATGTTTGAAATGCCGGTCGAACTCAGCGGGAAATCAGTCGAAGACAAACTTCTCGATATCAACAAAATGTTGCATAAGGCAGGAGCCGACTGCACCATCCTCTCCGCATTGGACGAAGTGGCCTGGACCTTCAACATCAGAGGAACGGACGTTGCCTATAATCCGGTCGTCATCAGTTACGCATTCGTTTCCGAGAAAGAAAGCGTTCTGTTCGTGAATCCGAAGAAGCTCCCCGCCGAAATCGCAGAGCATCTAAAGAAAGAAGGAGTGACACTGGCCGATTACGGCATGTTGGCGACCTTCCTCTCACGGTTGCCGGAACGGACACGGGTGTTTATCGACGGCAAACGGACCAACGTGGCCATCTACAATGCCCTGCCCGAAAGCAGTATCCTGATAGAAGGGATCTCGCCCGCCAACCACCTGAAAAGCATCAAGAACGAGACCGAGATAAAAGGCTTCCGCAACGCGGTCCTGAAAGACGGCATCGCCATGACCAAATTCTATTTCTGGCTGGAAAAAAGGCTTAAAGCCGGAGAAAAGGTGACGGAACTGAGTGCCGCCGCCAAGTTGACGGAACTACGCGCCGAACAGCCCCAATACGTCATGGACAGCTTCGCCAGCATATCCAGCTACGGCCCGCACGGAGCGGTCGTGCACTATTCTCCTACCCCCGAAACGGATACGGAGCTGAAAACGGACAGCCTGTACCTGCTCGACTCCGGCGCCCAGTATTTGGACGGGACGACCGACATCACCCGTACGATCGCCCTTTGCGACGAGCCGAGCGAGCAGATGAAGAAGGACTTCACCCGCGCCCTGAAAGGCACGATCGGAATTGCCAAATGCAAATTCCCCGCAGGCATACGGGGCTGCCTGATCGACGCTTTCGCCCGCAAAGCCTTGTGGGATGCCGGCATCAACTACCTGCACGGGACCTGCCACGGCATCGGCCATTGCCTGAACGTGCACGAAGGGCCGCAAAGCATCCGCATGGAAGAAAACCCGGTAATCCTGGAACCGGGCATGGTGATGAGCGACGAACCGGCCATGTACCGTCCCGGCGAATATGGCATCCGTACCGAGAACATGATCCTGATCCGCGAAGACAGTGAAACGGAATTCGGAAAGTTCCTCGGCTTCGAGACGCTGACTTTATGTCATATCGATACGAAACTGGTCATCCCGTCCATGCTTTCCGTACGCGAGCATGCCTGGCTGAACAAATACCACCAGATGGTGTACGACTTGGTAAGCCCGCATCTGAACGAAGAAGAGAAGGCTTGGTTGAAGGATAAAACAGCAGAAATCTAACTAATTAAAAATTGAAAGTTGAAAATTGAAACTTAAAGAGAGTAAACATAATTTTCAATTTTCAATTTCCAATTCTCAATTTCCAAATTATGGCTTTAATAAAATCAGTAAGAGGCTTTACCCCCCAAATAGGTAAAGACACGTTTTTAGCAGACAACGCCACCATTATCGGCGATGTCGAGATAGGCGAAGGTTGCAGCATCTGGTTCGGGACCGTGTTGCGAGGTGATGTCAACTCCATCCGGATCGGCAACGGGGTGAATATACAGGACGGCTCCGTCCTGCACACCCTATACGAGAAATCGACGATTGAGATCGGCGACGACGTGTCGGTCGGCCACAATGTCACGATCCACGGGGCAAAGATATGCAACGGCGCCCTGATCGGGATGGGCTCGGTCGTACTGGACCACGCCGTGATCGGCGAAGGGGCGATCGTCGCTGCCGGCTCGGTCGTGCTGAGCAAGACCATCGTCGAGCCGGGAAGCATCTACGCCGGCGTACCGGCCAAGTTCGTAAAGAAAGTGGACCCGGAACAGGCGAAGGAGATCAATCAGAAGATCGCCAAGAACTATCACATGTACTCGTCCTGGTATAAATAAGAAGACCGCTTTTGTGGCAGGACACTTAAAAAAACGAAACAAATTATATCATGAGAAAGAACAATCTGTGGATAACAGCCCTCGCGTTCGGGCTATCGTTATCGGCTTACGGGCAGGGCAGGCAGGAAGGCGGCATCTCGTCCGGGATGTTGCAGGAAATCAAGCAAGCCTACAAAGGAACGCCGGCCGACAAAGCCATTCACAACGCGATCGCGGGCAACGACATCAACCGCCTGGCCGTCGACAACGATAGTAAAAACAATTTCGACACCTACTTTTCCGACAAGGTGAACAGCAAAGGGATCACGAACCAGAAATCCTCCGGCCGTTGCTGGTTGTTTACGGGGCTGAACGTGATACGTGCACAGGTCATCGCCAAGTATAACCTGCCGGAATTCGAACTCTCGCAGAACTACAACTTCTTCTGGGACCAGCTTGAGAAGGCCAACCTTTTCCTGCAAGGGATCATCGACACACGTGAAAAGCCGATCGACGACAAGATGGTGGAATGGCTGTTCAAGAATCCGATCGGAGACGGCGGACAGTTCACCGGTATCTCCGACAACCTGATGAAATACGGCATCGTCCCTTCCGGCGTCATGGTCGAGACCTATAGCAGCGACAATACCGGCCGTATGTCCAACCTGATCGGCCTGAAACTGAAAGAATACGGATTGGAACTGCGCGACGCCAAAGGCTCGAAACCGGAAACACTGGCAAAACGCAAGACCGGGATGCTGGGCGAAATCTACCGTATGCTGGTCCTCAACCTCGGAGAACCGCCTACGAAATTCACCTGGACACGCAAAGACGCAAGCGGCAAACCGGTCGAGACAAAAGAATACACCCCGCAATCGTTCTACCGGGAATTCGTGGGCGAAGATTTGAAGAACAACTATGTCATGCTGATGAACGATCCGAGCCGCGACTACTATAAATTATATGAGATCGACTTCGACCGCCATGCCTACGACGGCAAGAACTGGACCTATGTCAACCTTCCGATAGAAGACATCAAGGAAATGGCGATCGCCTCTATCAAAGACAGCACCATGATGTATTTCTCTTGTGATGTAGGCAAATTCTTCGACCGGGGCCGGGGTGTACTGGATGTAAACTATTATGATTACGGTTCGCTGATGGGCACGACTTTCGGCATGGACAAGAAGCAACGCATCCAGACCTTTGCCAGCGGTTCTTCCCACGCCATGACACTGATGGCTGTCGATTTGGATGCTAACGGCCAACCGAAAAAGTGGATGGTGGAAAACAGTTGGGGACCAGGTGCCAACAACGGCCATCTGATCATGACGGACGAATGGTTCAACGAATACATGTTCCGCCTGGTCGTAGGCAAGAAATACATTACCGACAAGGTTCGGGAAGTATTGAAACAAAAACCGACACGGTTACCGGCTTGGGACCCGATGTTTGCGGAAGAAGAGTAAAAACGAAAAGGGAGAAGCTCCCTCTTTAATTAAAACTTCTACCTATTAATAAAGAGAAGGGGTACATCAGAACCCCTTCATCATGATCTTTTAGGCACGGATTTCACGGATTAACACGGATAAATATATTTTCTTTTCGTGTTTTCCGTGTAATCCGTGCCTGAATTATGCTTAATAATATCCTTCATTCTGCGCCTCTTCAGCAGACGGCTTCGGAGACAGACGGTCGATATGGTTCTGCGGGATCGGACGGAGTTTGTGATATTCCCGTATGTTCGGAGCGGCATCCGGGTTAAACTTCTTCACACGCTCGTACAACGTTTCCGTACGCACCAAATCTTCCCAGCGGTTCATCTCGCCATATGTTTCGCGGGCACGTTCATCCAGCATAAAGCCGATAAAATCGTCACTGATCTCTGCCGGCGTCACCATCATCGACTTTTCGGTCGAACCGGCCAGGTTAGCCATATCACCACCATCTATCTGCCACCACTCCTGCGGTTTGGCTTCTCCTTCCTTATAGGCGGCACGTTTACGGACGACGTTGATCAGCGAAGCCGCTTTCTCGAAATCCCCCTTTCTGCCATAAGCTTCGGCAGCTATCAGATACGTCTCACCCAGACGCATACGGACAAAGTTACGTCCTCCCTGCTCGTAGTTCATATCCGGACGTTGCGTATCGAGCCATTTCTTCAGGCAGGGGAAAAAGTGGTTCGTGTTTTCATCTACAGGAATCAACGTATAAGGAGCCTTCGCAATGTCTAATTGCATCTGGCGGTCTTTCGCCTTGTCGATCACAGTTCCTTTATAATCTTTCGCTCCATAATATTTAGGGATAAAATAGACAGCCGTATCTCCCAAAGCGAACTTAGGCTTACCCACCAGCTCCGCCGGAGTTTCATACAACAAATCATCCGTCGTCTTGCCGTTCTCATCCACATAGTATATCCTGCCATACGGGAATAGACGATTCCTTATTGGCATAGAACACCCAACTGAACATCTTATACATACGGGAATCATTCAGGTGGTCAAACAACTCAGTCTGCAAATAAGGAGTCGGTTTCACACGCTTCCAGGCACGTCCCTGCTGGAGGTCACGCTGCATTCCCGGTAACTTCTCGTAAGTCGGAACCCAATACAGGTGCATCTTATTTCCTTCCGAACCATTAAACAATACGTCGTTTGTAAACTCGACACCCCAGATCGTCTCAGACGAAACCTTTTGTCTGTCCTGATCGATCGTCGATGCATAGTCCGGTTCCAAAGCAAACTTGCCGGAGTTGATGACAGCCTCGGCAAAATAGGCGGTACTATCCATGTCGGTCGGTTTCTGTCCACGCTGGTCTTTCACGGCGCTGCCTCTTGTCAGGTAAACTTTCGAAAGCAAGTTTGCAGCCGCCCATTTGGTTGCACGGCCACGATCCGCCTGCATGGCAACATCGGGCAGAACATCAAACGAATAGCGCAGGTCGCTGATGATAAAGGCATAAATATCGGCAACCGACGCACGCGGGAAATCGGTTATGATCTGTGAAACATTCCCTTCGCTCAACAACGGAATGCGTCCGAACTGCTGGACTAGGTCAAAATAGAAATAGGCACGCATAAAACGAAGTTCACCTTCACGCGCCGTTTTCTCGGCATCGGTCATATCTCCCACTTTCGGCAAGAACATCAACGCCGTATTGGCACGCGTAATACCTTTATAGGCATTTTCCCAAAATTCATACAACATGCCGAAAGAAGAGTTCAACTGATTGCTATATTTATTGAAAGCATCTTTATTTCCGCCATCGGCCCCTTCCCAAACATAATCCACGCCATACTCGGTCAGGCAATAATAACGCTCGCCGCCGACATACCAGCGCATAGTCGAATAAACGCCGTTCACAGCAGTTTCTATACCGGTCTTTGTTTCCAGATAATCATACGACACCCCGCTGACCACCTTTTCATTCAGGAAAGATTCACACGACACGCCGGCCGCTGCCACTAAAGACAGCAAACCATATTTTATTATATTTTTCATACTATCGTCTATTTATCATGTTAGTTATTATCAAAAGCTCAGGTTCACACCAAACAGATACGTCCTCGGCATCGGCTCATTGAAGTCACCGCCACTTTCCGGGTCCGTACCTGAATAGCCCGTAAAGACATACGCATTCTGTACAGTTGCATATACACGCAACTTCTGGATACCGACATTCTGCAACAATGCCTTCGGCAACGTATAGCCCAATGTCACCTGGCCGATTCTCAGGAACGAAGCGTCTTCCTTATAAAGGGAAGAAATGTAGTTCGGGTTCTCGAAGTCGATATTCGGGCGCGGAGCTTCGTTACTGCGGTTACTGATCGGGTTGCCGTTTTCATCCTCGCCGATAATACGCCAGTAATTTACTTTCGCACCACTATAACGTCCGCTCAAACGGAGTTCACGGTTGAAAGATTTCGTCTGTCCGAAAGCACCATTCAGGAAGAAACTGAAATCAAAATCCTTATAATTAAAATAATTACTCATGCTCAACGTCACGTTCGGATTCTCATGACCGAGAATAAAGCGGTCTTCGGAAGTGATCTTATAGTCGCCATTGCGGTCGACAATCTTGATATCGCCAGGCTTAAAGACGCCTCCCCACTTTTCGAGTTCGGCAGCATCTTCCAGTTGCCAGATACCGTCGGCCTTATAATCATAGAACACTTTCACGGGCTGGCCGATAAACCATTTATTTCCTTCGTCGTCGACTTTCCCGTTATAGAGTTCCACGATCTCTTCCTTGTTGACGGAGAACATGAAGTCGGTCGTCCACTTGAAATCTTTCGTATCGATATTGACCGTATTCAAGGTTACTTCCAGACCTTTGTTACGGATCTGCCCGATATTGGTCGTCACATTACCGAAACCGGAAACGATCGGTAACTGCCGGTCCATCAAGAGGTCGTTCGTATTCTGAAGATACAAATCCACGCTCCCCCCTATCCGGCCGTTCAAGAAACCGAAATCGATACCGGCGTTCCATTGCTCGGTCTTTTCCCATGACAAGTTCGGGTTCGGCATCTCCTTCTGATAGAAGGCCAGCACACCGTTCGAACCATAGCTGTAACGCCCGTACTCAAGGTTACCCTGCGTCTTATAGGGATCGATAGCCGTGTTGCCGGTGATACCCCAACCCAGGCGGAGCTTCAAATTGCTCAGACAGTCGGCATCTTTCAGGAACGATTCTTCCTTGACACGCCATGCAAGGGCAGCAGAGGGGAACAACACCCATTTATGCCCCGGAGCCAGACGGGAAGAACCGTCGTAGCGGGCAGATACCGTAAGCAGATAGCGGTCTTTGTAATTATAATTCACACGTCCCATGAAAGAAGCCAGATTCCAACGCTGGTAATCACTCGATACGGACTCGATCGTCTGGGCCGAACCGACATTGTTCCAAGTCTGGTTCTCGTAAGGCAGGTCTTTCACTTTGATTTCCGACTTCTCGTATGTTTCCTGCTGGATGGATTGCAGGAAAGTCAAGCCCAGGGTATGATCTTTTTTGAAGGTCTTGTTATAGAACAACAGGTTTTCCCACGTGTACATACGGCGGTTATCACGAGCATTGACAGCACGCGCCGGACTGCCGGAACGGTCCGAACTCAACGCTCCGTAGAACTCGTTGCCGTACCAGGGACCTATGTCGATACCGACATTCGAACGGTATTTAATATCGAACGGAAGCGTAACATCCAGATAATAACTTCCCAGAAAGCGATCTTTCTTTATCTCCTTCTTCTCATGTTCTATATTCAGGAATTTATTCCACAGCTGCGGATCATTACCGGGACGGGCTTCAATAATGTTTCCATTTGCATCATAAATGTCAGCCAATGGATATGTCAGTTTCACTCCATCATAAAGATTCCCCCCGTTGTTACGATCAAGATGAGAGAAAGAGGTTGAACCGCCGACCTTCACATATTTGTTCAAAGTCCAGTCGAAATTGACGCGAACCGAATAGCGCCGATAATCTTGTCCCTTCACGACACCATCTTGTCCGAAATAAGTTGCGGAAGCGAGCATCTTCAGCTTCTCCGTACCACCTCGAACACTGACTTCATGATTGTGGATCGGAGCAACACGCAAGGCCTCCTCTGTCCAGTCGGTGTAAGGGACACGGTCAGAATGCCAGACACCGTTTTCGTCATATCCCTGTTCGATCTTGTTCATTATACTCGGATCTGCATTGAAATAACCGATCTTACGATCCCAATCCAATGTCGGGACAAGCGGATACGGAGTAGTCTTGTTTGTGGCACGATTCGCCTCGCGTACCATTTCGACCCACTCTCCGCCATCAAACATTTCAATCTTACGGGCAGCTTGCTGTACACCTACATAGCCGTTATAATCGACCTGCACCTTACCCTCTTTCCCCTTCTTTGTTGTTACCAGAATAACACCATTCGCACCACGCGACCCATAGATAGCCGTGGCAGAAGCATCTTTCAACACTTCGACCGATTCAATATCGGATGGACTCAATTCGCTCAATGCCACCACGATAGGAATACCGTCCACGACATATAACGGATCGTTTGTCGCTTTTAAAGAACGGTTACCACGCACACGAACCTGCACATCCTCGCCCGGTTTTGCACTCGTTGACAAAATCGTCACACCGGCAGCCCTTCCTTGCAACGCCTGTGCCGCACTGAAAGAAGCCGTCTCCTGCAACTTCTCTCCCTTCACGGAGGCAACCGAACCGGTCAAGTCCCGCTTCTTGGCCACACCGTAGCCGACAACCACGACTTCGTCCAAGTTCTGCAAGTCCTCTTTCAATGTGATAATCACATTTCCCTGTCCTTTGTAAGCATAGTCTTGCGGCTGATACCCGATGTAGGAAACAGACAACGTAACAGCCGGTTTAGAGATGGAAAAAGAGAATTTACCGTCGATGTCGGTAATAGAACCATTCGTAGTCCCCTTCTCGACTACGTTCGCCCCGATGATAGGCTCACCGGTCACATCCTTGACAACACCGGAAACCAAATGCTGGGCATAGGTAAGCGTGGTTGTGCACACACAAAACAAAAAGACCAACATGGGCAAATGCAGCCTTTCAAACGTTTTCGTTTTGTTCATAATAATAAAGAATTTAATTATTCAGCAATTCCCGAACTGAATGATTTTTCCATAAAAAGAGGCGTGGGAACTGTGATATATCCGATATTGAGGCCTTCGACTGCCCGACCAGTGATATAAACAACAGCCCACGCCCTTCTATTCTTGAGGACATACCCATGCCAGGCATGAATATATATAACAAGGAAGGTACGTGAGCGTTCAGTTGTCTATTATCCTTTGGTCTGAAAGTGTCGAAGTTTCAATATCCGGATAATATCTTTAAACGCTTCTCGTAATCAATAAATGCAGGGACCTGCAACGCCATGCAAGTGTACGGACACAAATATAGAGAGAAGAAACTATACGGGCAAATAATAATGCATGAAATATACCAAAGAAAAAACAGGATCTTATTATATAAGTTTTCGGTTCTTCGTCACTTTCGGGGCAGCAAAATATGCTAACCGCCTTTATCTATGGACTATGCCAGCTTAT
>NZ_CABUOD010000071.1 GCF_902493135.1 uncultured Parabacteroides sp. | reverse complement strand
GATAAAATAAGCCTTATTTTCAATATTCGTCTATTTTTTAAATGAAAGAGCCGTGGAGGAGGTATAAAAGGAGAACCAAAAAGAAGGTTTCTTTGCAAAAAAGTTATTACTTTGCAACTGATTTAGACTATTAACATTAAAAGATAACGAACTGATACCATGATTTGGAACGAGACTATCGAATGTATGAACCGCGAGGAAATGCGGAAATTACAAAGTATCCGCTTAAGGCGGGTTGTTGAACACGCTTATCATAATTCTCCTTTCTACCGTAAGAAAATGCAGGAAATGGGGATTACTCCGGAAGACATTCATTCTATTGACGATATAGTGAAGCTCCCGTTTACCGTTAAACAGGACTTGCGGGACAATTATCCTTTCGGGCTGATGGCCGTGCCGATGTCCGAGATTGTCCGGTTGCACGCTTCTTCCGGAACGACGGGAAAACCTATTGTTGTCGGTTATACCCGGAAAGATCTGTCTATCTGGGCTGAAGTGGTGGCACGATGTCTGACCGCTTATGGTCTGACCAAGAATGATTCGGTGCAGGTTTCATACGGTTACGGCCTGTTTACCGGAGGCTTGGGAGCACATGCCGGGGTCGAGAATATCGGCGGGACGGTAATTCCGATGAGCAGCGGTAATACGCAGAAGCAGATTCAGTTGATGCACGATTTCGGGGCTAAGGGGTTGGCTTGCACGCCTTCCTATGCGTTGTATCTGGCAGAAACGATTCACTCATCCGGCATACCGTTGGAAGAATTCAAATTGCGCGTCGGTGCTTTTGGCGCTGAACCCTGGACGGAAAACATGCGTAAGGAACTGGAAAGCAAGTTGAATATCAAGGCTTATGATATCTACGGGCTGACGGAGATTTGCGGTCCTGGAGTCGGGGGCGAGTGCGAATGCCAGAACGGCACGCATCTATGGGAAGACCATTTCTTCCCTGAAATTGTAGACCCCGTTACTTTGCAGCCGGTTGAACCGGGACAGCACGGAGAGTTGGTTTTCACGACATTGACAAAAGAAGGGATGCCGATGATCCGTTATCGTACGCGTGACCTGACGCATTTGATCTATGACAAATGCGAATGCGGCCGTACGGCCGTGCGTATGGGACGTATTCTCGGACGTAGTGACGACATGCTGATTATCCGGGGTGTCAACGTATTCCCGTCACAGGTGGAATCGGTCATTCTGGAAATGCCGGAATTCGAACCGCACTATCTGATTGTGGTCGACCGCGTGAACAATACCGACACATTCCAGATTCAAGTGGAAGTGCGTCAGGAATGTTATTCGGACGAAATGAACAAGATGATCGCCTTGAAGAAGAAAATCGCAAACCGTATGCAAAGCGTAATCGGTTTGCAACCCGATATAAAGATTGTCGAGCCGCGCAGCATCGAGCGGAGTATGGGTAAGGCCAAGCATGTGATCGATAATCGTAAACTGGAATAGGAGAGAATCATCAATCACAAATAATTAGTTATAAATCAAATTTTATCCCCCATGTTAATTAAACAGTTATCTATCTTTCTGGAGAATAAGAAAGGCCGTTTTACGGAAGTTGCAAAAATATTAGGTGAAGCCGGCGTAAACATGTCCGCTTTCACTGTTGCTGAAAATTCGGATTTCGGTATCTTGCGTTTGATCGTGTCGGATACGGATACCGCCATCAAGGTCTTGCGCGATCGTTTGTATGCCGTGAGCGTGGCCGATGTGGTTTGCCTGCATTGCCCCAATCAGCCGGGAGCATTGGCCAAAGCAATGGATATTATTACTTCCGCCGGAATATTTATTGAGTATATGTATGCTTTTTCCCAGGGCGAGGCGGCCAATGTGATCATCCGTCCCGACAATGTGGAGAAGTGTGCGGAGGTCCTGAAGGCCAATAAACTGGAGCTTATCGCGGCCAGTGACTTATATAAGTTGTAAATATTAACGTTAAGCGCTTCGTTTATTTGTCGGAAAACTTTAACTTTGCGCGCTAAAAGTATGTGAATGAAAAAGGTTGTATTTTTATTGATGATGATTACGGTTCTGTTATCTTCCTGCGGGGAGTATAACAAGATACTGAAAAGTACAGACTACGAGTTGAAATATTCGTATGCAAAGAAATATTTCAATGCAAAACAATATTCGAAGTCTGCCACTTTACTGGATGAATTGGTGCCTGTGTTCAAAGGTAGGGCTCAAGCTGAAGAATCTTTGTATCTGCTGGCACAAAGCTATTACGGCCAAAAAGACTATCAGACAGCTTCGCAATACTTCAATACCTATTATACGACTTATCCGAAAGGCGAGTACACCGAATTGGCCCGTTATTATTCGGGGTATGGATTGTATCTGGATTCACCGGACCCCCGCTTGGACCAGGCACAAACCTACGAAGCCATTAACCAGTTGCAATTGTATTTGGAGTATTACCCGCAAAGCGAACGGGCCAAGGAAGCCCAGAACATCATGTTCGAACTGCAGGAAAAGCTCGCCTATAAGGAGTTGCTGGCAGTCCGGTTGTATTTCAACCTGGGGACCTATATGGGTAACAACTATCTTTCATGTGTGATTACCGCGCAAAACGCACTTAAGAACTATCCGTATTCAAAGTACAGGGAAGAGTTCATGTTCTATATCATCCGTTCCAAATATGAACTGGCGATAGTGAGTGTGGAAGAAAAGTTGCAGGGACGTTACCGCGAAGTTGTGGATGAGTACTACAACTACATGAACGAGTATCCCGAAGGCAAGTATGTAAAACAGGTTCAGAAGTTCTACGACTATGCCAGCAAGCGAATAACAGATACGTATTAACGAAACAACTAATCAATAAAGTAAGTATGGATTACAGAAAGACAAACGCTCCGTCGAATACAGTTACCCGCGACATGATGAAGCTGTCGGCTGATACGGGCAATGTGTATGAAACTGTTGCAATCATTGGTAAACGTGCTAATCAGATTTCTGTTGAGATGAAACAGGATCTGGAAAAGAAACTCCAGGAATTTGCTTCCTATAACGATAATCTGGAAGAAGTTTTTGAAAACAGAGAGCAGATCGAGATTTCACGTTACTATGAAAAGCTCCCGAAACCGACTTTGATCGCAGCTAAGGAGTATGAAGATGGTAAGGTGTATCATAAGAACCCTGCAAAAGAAAAGAATAACCTATAATGAATTGAAAATTGAGAATTGAGAATTGAAAATTATCGGGTGCCCTATGCGCTCTGTATTTTTCAATTTTCAGTTTTCAATTTTCAATTTTTCAATTATCATGTTACAGAGAATACAAACTGTTTATTTGCTTGTTATAGTGGCATTGACGACCGCCTTGCTGTTCTTGCCGCTTGCCGTGTTGCAGTCGGGTGACCAGTTGTTTACATTTGATGCGACCGGCGTCAGTACGATGGCAGCCCAGCCGGAACTTATTTATCCTACATGGGGATTGTTTGCTTTGGCAGTCGTGATCTCTTTGCTGGCTCTTCTGACGATCTTCCTGTTTAAGAAAAGAATCCTTCAAATACGCCTTTGTATATTTAACGCGATTTTAATGTTGGGTTTCTATGGTCTGTTTGCCTTCTTTTGCTGGAATCTGAACAGCCGGATTGATCCTTTGTCATTGAGCCTGAAGATCGCCCTTTCTTTCCCGCTGGTTAGCCTGATTCTGGATTATCTGGCTATTCGTAACATCGGAGCGGATGAAGCGCTGGTTCGTTCTTTGGACCGCCTGAGATAATTATTGGGAATTTATATAAAAGAAGAAGAGGATGTTTCATCACTGAGACACCCTCTTTTTTTGGCCTAAATCTGATAGCCTAAAGACTATATTTACCTCTATTAGCATTGATAAATCGTAGCAATTCTGATGTAAAACTATTTATTTAGTTGAACTTCAGGTTTTATGGGAAGAAAGGCGGCGTTTTGTTTCGGGAGGAGCCTGCTACCCATTCTTAGCTTGTCTTCATTGCAAAGGTATAGGTGAGCCTTGATTTCTATGTTTGATATTGTCTAAGATTGTTCAGGAATCATCTTTTTTACTATATTTGCTACATGAAAAAGCTGCTTGTCATATTATTGGGCCTATTCTTATGTATGTTTCCTACACAAGCAGAGACTCCTAATTATTATTTCAAGCAGATATCCTTGAAAGACGGCCTTTCGCAATCGACGGTCAATTGTGTGTTGAGCGACCACCAGGGAGTCATTTGGATAGGGACGAGTTTCGGCTTGAACCGTTTCGATCGTGAGAGGATCATGTCTTATAAAAGCGATAAGGATCATCTTTTTTCTATTCCCGGAAATACTATCATTTTCTTGACGGAAGACCTCCGCCATAATATCTGGATCGGAACCGATAGGGGACTGGCCCGGTATGACGGTAGCAAAGACAGGTTCGTGCGTATCACATTTGCCGGTTTGCCTTTGCATGTGCGCAGTTCGGTGGTGACGGATAATGGGATCCTGTTCTTTGGAGCGGGAACGGCTTTCGCTTATTCTTATGCCGATAACCGGATTACGGTTTTACCGGTCAACGGGCCTGAAAAGATTACTTCCGTCTTCACGCATGCCTATATGTATGATAAACAAAAGCAGATCGTGCTGCTTGTCTGCCGCCGTAACGGACTATGGTGGTATCATTTTGCAACAGGCAAGCTGGAGCGGGTTCCCTTTATCCCGGCAAAAGAAGTCACGAGCGTATGCCTGGCTTCGTCGGGAGATATCTGGCTTTCGGTATATGCGGACGGGGTATATGGATATACACCTGAGGGACAGGAACGTTATCATCTGAATACAGGTAATCTGCTGAATAACGATGTCGTCTTGGATATTAAGGAAAGAGACGGTGAACTGTGGTTGGCGACAGATGGGGGAGGCATTAATATCTATGATCCGGAAAAACAGACTGTCCGTGTGATCGCTCATGTTGCCGGAGATAATAATTCGTTGCCGGTCAATTCTTTTGGTTGTCTTTACAGTGATCAGGAGAAGAACATGTGGGCGGGCAGTATCCGGGGCGGACTGATCGGCATGAAGGAGATTAATCTCTATACTTATGGGAGTGTGCCCCTTAATTCGACCGGTGGGTTGAGCTATAAGACCGTGACGAGCTTGTATGAGGACCGGGATCATATTTTGTGGTTGGGTACTGACGGTGACGGCATCAATCGGTTTGATCCGCGAACCGGTCGGTTCCGGCATTATCCTGCGACATTCGGCAAAAAGGTGGTTTCGATCGTTGAATATGATGAAGACGAGCTATTGCTTTCGATATTCAGCCAGGGATTGTACCGGTTTCATAAAGAGACCGGAGAACTTCACGAATATGTCATTGCCGATGCCGGAGAATCCCGTCGTCTGTTCCGCTTTGGCCTGGCTGTACATTTGGACCGCCTGGATAAAGAACGTTTTTATATTTATTCCGATAGCGTCTATTTGTACGACCAACTGTCACGACGTTTGGATGCAATAAGGTGTAAGGAGGAAGGCGTGGTGCTTTCCGCTCTTATGAAGGTGCCCGGAGACGGGCCGGTCGCGTATTTGCGCAGTTTGTCCAACCTGTTGGCGCTGGACCACAAAGACGGCTCCATGCGTGTCTTTTATACTCCGCCCGATTCGATCGGGACGATCGGTGCGGCGTGTCGGGATAAGGCTGGCGGTTTCTGGTTGGGGACCTCTTCCGGCCTGTACCGGTATGATCCGGCGACAAAGCGGACTACGGCTATAGAAGAGAACCGTTTTGCCGGTACAAGCTCGTTGGGATTTGACAGGCAGGGAAGGCTTTGGATCGGGACTCATAACGGGCTATATGCTTATATTCCCGAAGAGGGGAAAACGGTCGTTTTCGGAGAGTCGGATGGTGTTTATGCCAATGAGTATTTGTTCAAACCGCCTTTGCTGACAGCTTCGGGTGATCTGTATATGGCCGGAGTGAACGGTTTGGTCTATATACGGAACAATGTGCCTTTCCCGGAGGAAGTGGACCCTTCGATCAATTTGCTGGATGTGGAACTCGATGGTATTTCAGTCGGTTCCGATGTGATAAGAGATAACAACAGGTTGTCAATCCCCTGGAATTATACATCTTTGAATGCCCGTATCATCGTAAAGGAAAACGATTTGATGCGGAAAAAACTGTTTCGTTATTACATAAAAGGCAGCCAGAATGAAATGATCGAGCGGTCCGGCCATACGATTTCCTTCCATGCCCTTTCTGTCGGTGAATACCATATCGGGGTGTCCTGCAATAAAAGGAATGGCGACTGGAGCGCCCCGGTTCAGTTGCTGGTAATAACGGTTACCCCTCCCTGGTGGAAAACGACCGGATTCCTGATCCTGCTGGTCTTGCTGATTCTGGGTGGCTCTGCACTGACAGCCTGGCTGGCGGTATTGAAAAAGGAGCGTAAAATGGTCTGGGCGATCAAGGAACATGAGCGGAAGACGTATGAAGACCGGGTTCGTTTTCTGATCAATATCAGTCATGAGCTTCGCACGCCCCTTACCTTGATATATGCCCCTTTGAAACGGTTGCTTGCGTCGGGAGAGGTGAAAGACGACAAGTTGTTGCGTTTGTTGACCGGTATTTTCAGGCAGACGCGCCGGATCAAGGATAATATTAATATGGTGCTGGATGTCCGCAAGATGGAGATCGGAGGTGAATCGTTGAACCTGACCAGGCAATCCGTTAACGACTGGTTGAGGGAAATATCAGGCGACTTTGCCCTTGAATTCCAGGTCCGGAACATCCGGTTGGTTTATGATTTTGACGAATCGCTGGGAGAAGTGCCTTTCGATGTCTCCAAATGTGAGATCGTATTGTCCAACCTGTTAATGAATGCCCTGAAGTTTAGCGAGCCGAATACCGTCGTCGTCCTGTCTACGCGCCGTAAACCGGACTATGTTCGTATATCCCTGTCGGATGAAGGTCTCGGACTGGACCATGTAGAGATCGATCGCCTGTTCACCCGTTTCTATCAGGGCGAACATGACCGGAAAGGGAGCGGCATCGGATTGTCGTATGCCCGGATGCTGGTTGAAATGCATGGAGGAAATATCGGTGCACAGGCAAATGAAGGGCGGGGAGCGACCTTCTTTTTCGAACTGCCCCTGGAGAATACGTCCGTTTCTATAGAGGCAAGGCCGTATATGTCCCAGTTGCTTCAGACTTCCGATGTCGAGATACCTGATGCCAGTGACTATCCGCTTGGCGGATATACGGTTATGGTCGTAGAGGATGAACCGGAGTTGCGTGACTACCTGAAAGATGAATTGAGCGGATATTTCAAGGAAGTTTATGTCGCGGAAGAGGGCCGGCAGGCGCTTGAAATGATTCAGGCGAAACTTCCCGACCTGGTAGTCAGTGATGTAATGATGCCTTATATGAACGGTTTCGAATTATGCCGCCGTATAAAGAGCGATGTGGAGATCAGCCATATTCCGGTTATCCTGTTGACGGCGCGTACCGATAATGAAAGTGCCGTACAGGGATATAAGTTAGGGGCCGATATGTATGTCCCGAAGCCGTTCGACCTTGCTTTCCTGCTTGTTGTCCTGCGCAACCTGCTTAAGAGCCGTGAGACCATCCGGAATCGTTATAAGGAAGCCGAACAGATCGTTTCGCCTAAAACCGATACGATCAGCAATGCCGACGAAAAATTCATGAGAAAACTGAATGACCTGATCAGCAGCAACCTGACCAATCCGGACTTGGACGTGCAGTTTGTCGCTGCACAAATGGCCATGAGCCGCGCATCGCTTTACAATAAACTGAAACTGCTTGCCGGCATCAGCATAGGCGATTATATCAACAAGTTCAGAATGGCCGAAGCCGTCCGGCTCCTTGCCGACAAGGATTTGAGTATACAGGAAGTCTCGGAGAAAACCGGTTTTTCCCATCAACGCTATTTCAGCACAGTCTTTAAGCAGATCTACGGCGTGGCGCCTTCACAATACAGACAGGGCTTATGATTTAAAACGCCGGGATCATATACGTGATCTTAGCCGAGATCACCTGCGAAGACGATTTGGAAAAATAATCTTCTTTACGGCTGTTGAAGATGTCGCTAAGGGCATAGTAATAACGGCCTTCCAGTAGGAAAGAGCCGATTCCCGTACGGAGTTCGATACCCGGTCCGCCGCATAACCCCCAGTCGAATTTCTTTTCGACGGGCATGTCGTGCTGCTCGTTTTCGGTGTTCGGCTTGGCTCCGTTCAGATTCTCGTCTGTCTTCTCGCCGAAAGCATAGCCTATTTTGGGTCCCAGGTTGACAAATACCCTGAAACGCTTACTGCCGAAATAGATATGCGTCAGGATCGGAAGTTCAAAATAGTTGATCGTCCGGCTGTATTTGTACTGCGGCTGGTCCTCGAACTTTTCATCCCATCCATGTTGGATGAAATTCAGTTCGGCCTGCAATCCGAGATTCTTTTCCGTGATCCACCGGAGCGTAAGTCCGCCCGTATAGCCCATTTTCATATTCTGCTGCACTTTCGTCTGGGCAAAACTGACTTTGGAGAAGGTCGTACCGAAGGAAGCTCCCAAAGACAATTCCCGTTTGAACTTGTCCTGCGCCTGGATGCCGTTCAGGGCGACAAGGCCTATGATAACTGTTGCAATAACTTTCCTGATCATCTTACTTCATTCCGTGTTACATTGAAATCACTCTGATAATGAACAATAAAGATGTTCGTATTGATGAAGCCTCCCCAGTTATTTACGCGATGGAAATCGAATCCGGTCTGTACGCCCTGGTAATGAATCTTATCCAGATTATTTTCGAAGTTGGAACCGTACTTGTTGATCGCTCCGATGAAAAACATACCGGTGTCGAATCCTAAAATACCATATTTAGGGAATATATTGATCAGGTTCTTGCTATACCAGTTTTTATATTTGGTATAGAAGTCAGCCACCTCTTTCGACAGGTTGTCTGCGTAGAAGCTACTGTATATATACGTGTTCAGGGCATAAAAATCTTCCAGGCAGTCACGCGTGTACGTCTGCCATTCGGGATAGCCGAACAAGGTCAGCCCGCATTCGGGCTTTGTCTCCGCCAGCATACGTAACGGAGACTTGATTTTGTTTAGAGCCTCCAATGTACCCGAAGTCGGTATGACCACGTTCCGTTTGTCCGTTCTGAGGAGCGTGTCGACATCGGCTGTCAAGGTTTCGGCAGTATAATCGATTTCGGTAAATGGGATCTGCCGTTGTTTCATCTCGGCTTTTAATGTTTTGATAAACTCGGTTTTATCCTTGCCGTCCCTGATGTTCAGCAGGATTATGTTGTCTTCGGCAAACAGGTCGCATCCGCCTTGAGCCGCTTTGGCATATAGGTAGGAGTGGGGCGTATTTACCTGGTAAACGTATGCGTTCGACAGCACGTCGTCATTCTTCGACGTGAAAGGAATCACATACTTGATGTTGTTCTTTTGGGCAAATTCCGCAACCGGGCCGATCTGGTCGTTCTGTACGGCTCCGATAATGAGATTGGCTTCTTTGAGTGCGCCCTCTTTCAGAATCTCTTTCAGTTTCTTTGTCCCGTTTCCCGTATCATAAACCGACAGGTCGACGGAGCAGCCGGTATTCTTGAGGCTATCCACCGCCAGCAACAAACCTTCGTAATATTCGATGAAGCGTTGTGTTTCCGCAGAGGGGGTCGCTTCGTTCGTCATAAACGGCAATAACAAGGCCACTTTGACGCTGTTGACGCGCTCGATGCTTTTCGGTTCCGAGAGCAATGCATTGACATCCCTTTCCGAAAGCGTGGCGGTTGCCGGTTCGGTCGTCACATTCTCTTCGGCCTGCACGGGTATCTTAATTACCATACCGGCTTTGACCCCTTCTTTCAATTTCGGGTTAAGCTTGATCAGCTCGTAGCTGGAAATATTGAATTTCCGGCAGATCCGGTACATGGTCTCTTTTTTCTGGACGGTGTATTCGATTTCTTTGGTAACGGTCTTGAGCTCCGTCGTCGGCAAATCTTCCACTTGCGTTGCCGGAATACGGATTGTCTTGCCGATCGTAAAAGTGGAAGTAGACAATCCGGGGTTCGCTTTTACGATGGCGGTAGCGGGAACTGTGTACCGAATGGATAATGAATACAGGGTTTCTTTGGGCTGGATGGTGTGGAAAATATAATTCCCTTCCTGCTTCTTAGCTGTATTTCCAACCATGTCGCGTTGCGGGATTTTTAGGGTGGCGCCTGCTTTGATCCCTTCTTTGCTGTCCGGATTCAGCCGGTAAATATCATCGGGCGTAACCCCGTACATGGTAGCGATTGCGTAAACGGTTTGTCCTCTTTCTATCGTATGAAAAAATACATTATTGTCTTGTCCGCTTGTAATAACCACTTGTGATCGGTTGTTTTGTGCATAGACAGATACACCAGCCAGACTCAGAAAGAGCGTCAGTACATATATGTTAATCTTATTCATTTGCTGATTTGGATTATTTAGGGGCAAAGATAACAACAAAAAACGAGAGTAATAATAGATAAGTCGCTAAAGTGCTTTATCTGGCGTTCCCGATAATGGGCTTATTGTAAAAAACGGCTTAAAAACAGCTCATAGTCCCTTTTGTCAAGTGTCCTCCGGACGATTGTCGCTGTGACGAAAAAAGTGGTTTTGGGGACTTCTTGCCATGAATTGCGCAGAAAATTCCCGTGACGACCGTCTTTATCGCCGTGAAGTCAATGTTCATACATGGTGATCTCGGCAGCTCGCGGCAACGAAGACGGTCGTCACGGCGATGAAGACGGTCGTCACGGAATTCTGCTGCCGGAATCCCGGAAAAAAGCCTTGTTCACTTTGCCATATTCCCGTATCCTCTTCTTGTTTTCTCAACTATTCGATTCTCCGGGAGTTTAGCTTTTCCGGAATGAAAGGAACCGGGACGAATCGATTGACAGGTGTAACACGGTTTAGACGAACCCGGCAGAAGATTGGCCCGTGTGTCAGAAAAAATGCCATATAGGTAGATAAAAGACAGATCGGATCCGCCTTTATTTTCTCGTGAAATAGAAAAAAAGAGGGTTATTGTAGAAAATGATTTAATATTCCCCGACATTTCGGAAATCCATAAAAAAACGTATCTTTGTCTGTCAAGTGTTTTAATTAAATACCGTAATCATGAGCAACAAGATATATCCTATCGGTGTCCAGAATTTCGAGAGCCTTCGTAAAGACGGTTATTTTTATGTAGACAAGACCGCTCTTGTCTATCAGTTGGCGACAAGTGGCCGTTACTATTTCCTCAGCCGCCCTCGCCGTTTCGGAAAGAGCTTGTTGCTATCAAC
>NZ_CABUOD010000070.1 GCF_902493135.1 uncultured Parabacteroides sp. | reverse complement strand
GTGCCTAAATTATGTCTATTGTAAGCAGGATTTTCTTTTGACACACCTTCTTTTTATTAAATAACCTATCATTTTCCCCTTTTCCACACTCCCCCTTCTTTCTCACGAGCCTGGTCCGGTTCACTTAAGAAGTGACTTCAGATATTCCGGAAACTCGTTAGTCATCCAGTCGCCCTCATACCTCTTTCCGTTCACAAAGAAAGTGGGAGTTCCTTCTATACCCGCCTTATTGCCAGAATCGAAGTCCTCCTGTACCTTGCGGATGAAACGCTCCTGCCCGAAATCTTCTTTGAATTTCTTGACGTCCATATCGATAATACGGGCATATTCAATCAAATGGGTATCATCGAGTTCTTCCTGGTTCTCGAACAAGATATCGTGCATTTCCCAGAACTTGTCTTGTGCCGAGGCTGTTTCGGCAGCAACAGCCGCATGTACGGCATATTGGTGCAACTCGTCCAACGGATAGTTACGAAAGATGAAGCGTATTTTATCTCCCTGTTCTTTCAGGATATCCTTCATAATATAGAAAGCTTTTCCGCAATAGGAACATTGATAGTCTGCATATTCGACTATTTCTATCGGGGCATCGTCGGGGCCCAGGATATGATCCTTATCTGTCACATGTAAATTCATATTGATAATTATTTAGTTGATTATGAATACATAACACCTCTTTCCTCTCGTTTGTTCCGAATATTATACATTCGTTTCGGATTGTTAGTTCTCTTTTTATTTAACTTAGCAGCATGAAAAGAGGATATGCAGATCTACCGTTGAGGATGGACTGGCATTCGTCCGGCATAACGACATCGGTTATGAATGCCTTAAAGAAGGTGATTAACAGAAGGTCGGAAGAGTTGGGCGTGTATGTCTGCGGCGGACGAGGAAAGGCATCCCTTCAAACCCCGGCAGAGTTATTGGCATATCATCCGCATCCGGTAAAATACCGGTTCGTGATACAGGCTATTTCCTGACTAAAGTATATTGATATCCCGTTTCAGAGCAATCTTGCAGGATAAGAGTATCCCCTTTGACAGACACAGGATAGGCCGGGTTGGTCTCGTAGAAGACATCCATCAGATAGGCTTCATATCCGGCCCCCGTATCCGCTTTGCGCCAATTCAAGGCTCCCGGTTCGGCTTTGCCGTCCTCCGTCCAGACATACCGGTCGTCTGCAAACTTGATGAAAGTATTTTCATACTCGCAGAACTCACGGGCGTTCTTGCCACTCACCAGTTCCCATTCACCGTTGACCAATGCCTTGATCTCCGGCAACTCCTTATCGAACAACGTTATATTCACGTTCTCCGCCGCCTTCTTCTTATTGCTCTGGCAAGCCGTACCGAACGGCAGGGCAGCGACAAGCAGCAATGGCAATACATTCATCAGTTTCTTCATATACCTTTCTTATTTGCAATGTTCCTTTATCAGCTTTTCGGCGAGCGGATCCCCCAATTCCTTAGCTTTGTTGAATGCTTCGCAAGCTTCTGCTTTCTTCTTCAAACGGACGTAACAAACGCCCCGTAAGCGGTAGCAGGCTCCGAAATCAGGAGCGATTTCAATTGCCTTCTCTATGCTTTTGAGTGCATCTTCATACTTCTGCATACGAACGTATATGGAGGCTTCTTCCGCATAATAGTCGGGCGTGTCGGAACTTCCCTGTATGGCGGTCCGGATATCCTTCAAAGCTCCTTCCAGGTCACCGGCACGGAACTTGGCCTGTTCGCGCAAGAAGAAGAAGTTCGGAAGCACTTGTCCGCCGACCAGTGTATAATAGAGGTCATAGTCGGCAATAGCCTCTGTGTATTGTGCAAGACGCAGGCGCCAGTCGATCCGTTCCAGCACATAAGCTGCCGCTTCGGCATTCATGGTTGTCCCGCATTTCTCGATCGCCTTGTCCAGCAGGTCGATCACGTCACCGATATTGAAACCGGTAACCTGTTCCTTTGCCTTTGCAGCCAAGTAATAGGAAGAAGCAGAGGCAATATCGCTGTTGTTAATGATCATATATTCATCGAACGCCTGTTGGAACTCTCCTTTATTGAACAATATATCCGCCTTTAACTGGTGATAGACAGGCTGGTTGTCCTCTTCGATCGCCTTGTCCAATGCCTCCATAGCGGCTTCAGTCGTATAAGCGGGATCGGCCAGCGTGCTGTCGGCCGAAGCAACACCGTAGATCAACTTAGCCTGGTTATACCAAAAATCACCTTTCTTGTCACTGTATTTGGAAGCGGTTTTTATGTCATCCATCGCCTTTTGCAGGCAAGCGGCCTGTTCAGCCGGAGAGTTTGCCAACTCCGCACGGTTATAGGCATAGAGATCGGAACGGGTCAAGTAGCCGTCGGGCGCATCCGGGAAGGTGGCGATAAAATCATTGACCGTTTCCAGGCGCGACTTTGCATCCTGTGTGCCACTAATCAGGTAGAGTGCAACAGTAGCCTGATCCAATTCCTTCGGCCATCCTTTTGGCATATTGATATTGCGATATGCAGAGCTCAAGTAATCAGCAGAGCCTATTGACAGGCTACCTGCATATCCGGCAGAGAGGCCGTAGCAAATATCTTTCTTTCCACCTGCATCGGCCTGTGCCAGCCCGAACACCTCACCTTCGGGGGTCAGTAACGGGGCATTGAGTTCGTTATTCTCCAATGGGATTGCCATCCTATAATACTTATACGGATCTTTCAGTTTGCTTACCTCGGTGATGGCACCAGACTTAAAGGTGGCGTTCTTTCCGGTAGAATACAATAGCAGAAAGGCATTTGTCCCGTTTGCCACCGGATCGGCAGCGATCGGCAGGTAAGCGACCTTTTTCGGCACTTCGACCTGAAACTTTACGGCGTCATACAGTTCATCCGCTCCCTGGATATTCTTAACCGGGAACATCTTCCCTTCGAAGTCTGTGACCGTTGCTTTCTCGGCTCCTTTGAAGATATCATATGCAGAGACAGCTTCGCCTGTTTCGGAAATAAAGAATCCCGTACTGGTGGCAAGCTTATTCCCATCTTTTCCATAAGTGGTAATTGTAAAGACCGCCTTCTTGGCTTTGTCCATCCATTTAGGGGCGTTTTTCTGTGCTGCTGCCGAGAGGCACAGACAGCTGATCAAAATCAAATGTAGTATTCGTCTCATTTCTTTATCATGTTATCAGATATGGGCGCAAATATAATGATTTATATGCATTTAAAAATCAAAGTTGGAAGATAAAAGAAAAATAGCCATATTGTATAAGGGTCTTATACAATATTATATTAAAGTCTTCCACCATTCGCCCGGACTATCGCTTTCCGGATATTATGCCGATAAACCAGGCAAGCCGTCATAAAATAGAATGCACACTGTGCCCAGAGGATCAAATATTCCGTCCGTATCTCCGCCATCGAGGCTCCCATAGAATTCAGCTTGACATAAGCCATTGTTGCCGGGGCTGCCGGGATGAAGTGGGAAGTCAGTTGCCAGTACCAAGGCATTAGTTCTATCGGATAGGAGATACCGGAGAGGAACAGAAGGCCGACAGAGAAGAAGGGGATCATCAGAGGCGGCATCTCGGAATCTGTAAAGAACAGGGAAGCTGTAAGTCCGAAAAAGCTGGTCGCGAGAATAAAAGGGATTAGCAACATGACGACGTGCAAATGTGTCCCGATATCCGGCAGATTGAAGACTAATGGAAGCAGTCCTAATAAGAAAAGGGTGAAGACCACATAAAGGATGCTATATGTAAATGCCTTGCCGGTTACCACTTGTGCCATTTGCCAGAAAGAGAGGTCCACTGGGTTGCCTGCAAAACGGACAATCGAGCCGCTATGCCGTTCACCTCCGCTTATTGAACCGATCAGCATCATTAATATCTGAAAGATAATGACAATCAGGACAGCCGGTATCAGATAAGTGCCATAACCTTCGGTCGGGTTGTAGAGGGCCGTCCCGACAACTTCGATCGCTTGGGCCGAAGCCAACTTCGGGGCGTCTTGTTGTGGCAGGAAGACAAGCATATCCGGCCGGTAGGCATCATTCAAGGCCAGCATGGAACCGGTCGAGGCTTCTTCTATGGAAAGATAGTAGAGGAAAGTGATCGTCGTCTCGTACATAATGAAGACAGACTCTTCGCCACGCGAAACACGGTCTTCGAAGTCGTCCGGTAGATAAAGGATACCGGCAGCTTCTCCCGATTTCATCATCTCACGGGCCTCCGTATAGTCGACGGCCGTTGCCACGACACCGACCTGCGGAGTGGCATCGAGCAAACGGACGTATTGACGGCTCAATTTGCTATGGGAATGGTCGACGACGGCGACCGGGACTTTGCGGACCAGGTTGGGCGCGTACATATAATTATACAACAAACCGTAAATAAAGATGCCCCCCATCAGCACAAGCACGATGGCATAGCTGTGGGTAATTGTCCTGAATTCTTCGCGTATAACTGATATAACATTCATATTCGTATTTCTTTTTTAAGAGAGAAGATGCCTCCACTTCTCTTCGTTCACAATCGCTTTCTTCAAACGGGGCAATAACAGCAAGGCGGGAAGGAGAAAGGCAAGCAGCGCACTGTAATTGACCCATGAATAGGCAAAACCGTAATCGCCATAGAGCAGGTTCTGACAGATCTCGGTGAAATGACGGACAGGAAAAAGGTAGGAGCTGTAGTAGACCGGAGCATACATGGATTCTACCGGGAAGGTCACGCCTGCCAGCGTTGCCCCGAGCGATCCGACCATCGACACGAGGCTGACGACAAGGCTCAACACCGGAAAGAGGGAGAAGAGGAATAACGCCAACGCTTGGGTTGAAACAACAAACAGGATCGCCGTAAGGTTGAGTGGCCAGAAGCCGCATGAGAAAGGTATGTGCATAAGGCCGAACATGACGTAGTTCGCCAGTACGCTCATCAGGCTGAAGATAACGGTATAAGGCAATAGTTTCCCGGCGACCGCCATTACGATATTGCCGCCTGCCGCCGAGAGCCATTCCGCTCCGGTCCCGAACTTGATCTCGCTGCCGACGGTATAGACCGTGGTCAGCAGGACAATGATCTGGAAGAAGACAAAGAAGAAGGGGTTGCTCAGAAAGACCGAATAGTCCAAGTCGGGATTGAACAGGGGATGATTGCTGCTTTTGACGGGAAGAAGGAAAGAAGTAATCTGTTCTTCCCCGATTCCAAGGGCGGTGGCCTGCATGATGATAGGGTCCATCGAGAGCTGGCTAAGGACGGTTGCGAAAGCGCCGCGTACCTCACCGCCTACGCTCAGGAGGGCATAGTGATAATAGTAGGCAAGCGTCGCCTGCCGCCCCGACAGGGCATCGGCTTCGAAGTGATCCGGGATGACGAGGTAACCGTATATCTCTTTCGACTGGGTGGCACGGCGGGCGGCCTCCTGATCGGCATAGTGGCGGGTGACTTTGAAGGTGGGGACCGCTTCGACTGTCCGGGTGACTTCGCGCGAAAGAGCGGTCTGGTCCTGGTCGACGATGCCGACGGGTATGTTCTCCATCTGCCCGTCCCCGAAGATCGTGGACATGAAGAAGATGCAGAACAACGGCAGCACGATGCATACTCCGAAATAGAGACGCCGTGAGACCATCCGTGCAAGTTCTCTTCGAAGAACCCGTACAAATTGAGAATTGGAAATTGAAGATTGGGAATTAACCATACTGTCTTTGAATTTTTGATTTTCAATTCTCAACTTTCAATTCAACCAATACCGACATGCCGGGCCGCAGTCCTTCCACCTTCCCGACCGGCAGGGCGTGTATCTCGAACGTGCGGAGATCATAGCTACCCGTCTGCTTGGTCGACTTCCAGGTGGCAAAACTGCCCAATGGGCTGACATAATTGATCTTGAACTCGATACCCTTCTTGTCGATCGCCGGGACATCGGCAATAAACGTCCCTCCCATCGGGAAGAGCGGCAGGCGGTCTTCGCGGACATTCAACACCACATGCACGTCGTCGAGCACGACCAGGTTCATGATAGGCATTCCGGCTCCGACAAGTTCCCCCCTTTTTGGGAAGATGGTCGATATCTGGCCGGACTCCGGGGCTGTCAGGCGGGCGTCCTGCAAAAGGGCGGCGACCTCCTCGACAGTTCCCTTGGCGGCGTTCACCAGGGAGCGGGCACTCTCCTTGTCCTGTATCTGGGCGCCGTCGAGAGCCATTTGGTATTGGTTCCAGGCTGCTCGCTCACCGGCAACGGCGGCATCGTACAAGGCTTTCACCTCGTCCCGCCGTTGTGATGAGACGACACTGTCTTTATACAGGGCCTCGATACGGTTGTAGGTGGTCTTTGCCAGTTCGAGATCCGACTTCGATTTGTTCCAGAGCTGTTGGACAGTGGCAATGATCTGCTTACGCGTTCCCTCGTCTACCTTCTGGTTCTGGAAACGGGCGATATTTTCGAGGGCGTTCACTTGCTGGTATTTGGCGAGCGCTTCAGGGCTGTTGATGACGACAAGGGTGTCGCCAGCTTTTACGTTCTGTCCTTCCTTGACCAAGAATGTGTCGATACGGCCGGGCAGCTTCCCGGAGATGCGTATCTCGGTTGCTTCGATCTGTCCTTGCAAGATCACAGGTTTATTCTTCAACAGGAACATGCCTGCCAAGGATATAATGGCTACGGCGATCAGCACTACTATGAAGGAGATCGTCAGGTATTTCTTCGATTTGTCCATGATTATACGGTTTTATGTTTATAAGATCTCTGTTTTACCGTCCAACCGGTATTGGTGGAAGGCTTCAGGAATGCCACAAATGGATAGGAGGTTGGCAAGCGCCACGTCGTACTGGTAATAGGCAAGCAGGAAGGCGGTCTTCACCTTCGAGAGTACCACTTCGGCGTCTACCACGTCCGAGGAGGTCGCCATTCCTTCCTTGAAGGACTTCTCGCGGATACGAACCAGTTCGTTGCTCATCTCAAGTGTTGTATTCAACGCCTTGACATTGTCCATCGCATTTTGCATCTGGGAGTAGAACTTGTCGACTCCTACCTGCAAATCGGTCACGGCTTTCTCTTTGCCGATGGCAAGCGACTGGCTGGTCAGGCGTGCCTGGCGGATGCGTTTCTCCCGGTCGAGGCCGTCGAAGATGTTCCAGGTAAAACCTACCCCGATCATCGTGCGCGGCATAAGGTATTTGTCGAGTCCATCCGCATAAAGGGTCTGCTTGCCGATCAGGGCGATGTTGGGGAGGTAGCCTGTACGGCCGATCTTCAATTGGTTGCCAACGATGCCCTCCTGTAGCTTCAACTGGTTGACCAGGTAATTGTTAAAAGGGATCATCTCTTTGAAGTAGCTGGCTGAGGGGATGCTTTCGTTGATGAAGAGGGAGGTCGTTGTGCGGATCTCCTGTTCTTCTCCAATGTTGATCAGGCTCTTGAGCGCCTGGCTGGCGACTTCGAGGTCTTTGCGGGCGGATTCGAGTTCGCGCTTCGCCTCTTCCATGCTCACTTGAGCGACAAGGCGCTCGGCTCGGTTGATCATTCCTTGTTGCTCCAACTTCAAAGCCTGGTCGTAATGGGTTTTCAGGGAGTTATAGGTTTCTGCCTTTACTTCGACGACCCGCTGGCCGAGGCGCAGGCCGAAATAGCTTTCGATCAGCAGGGCTTGCTGGTTCGCGCTCACTTGTTCGCGGTTGACTTCGGCCACGGAGACGAGTTGCTTGCCGATCTTGCCGGCATAGATGCGTTTGCCGCCTGTAAAGATAGGCCAGGTCAGGTTTGCGTCGATCGACGTGATGTTCTGTGAGATGAGGGGCAGCGTCAATGTGTTCTGTCCGATCTTATCGAGAAGTGATGAGATAAACTGGTCGTTAGGGAGGATGGAATGGACATACTCTTTCGCCGGATCGGTAAACTGGTTCAGGGGTTGGCGTACCTCGACCGGATTCGACATGTGCACATAAGCTCCCGCGGCACTGATAGTGGGATACCAGAAAGCATTGAGTTTCTGATGTTCGTTCTTCGCCAGTTCCACTTCTTTCCCGGCAATCTTGAGACTCTTGTTCTCGCTTTGCAAGAGCGTGAGGGATTGCTCCAACGACAAGTCTATCGGCTCTGTCTGGGCAGAGGCAAAAGCAGGAAGAAGCCACAGCAGGGCGATGCTGAAGTGAGTAATGTTATAAATCATAAGTGCGTCTAAATTTAGTTTGTGCGAAATTTATGATTTATAACAAGGCGACCGCCTCTATTGTTCCCCTGGCCCTACCGTTTCTTTTTAAGGTCAGGCAGGAACCATGTGACCAATCCGATAAGCGGCATATAGCCGCAGACGTTATAGACCGCCTCTATTCCATAGCGGTCGGCCATGTTCCCCAATACGGCCGATGCAATCCCTGCCACCCCGAAGGCAAAACCGAAAAAGAGACCGGAGATCAAGCCTAATTTATAAGGCAGCAATTCCTGTGCATACACCAGGATGGCCGGGAAAGCCGACGACAGGGTCAGGCCGACGCAGAAACTGAGGACCGCCGTCAGGTACAGGTTCTCCACATGAGGCATGATCAACGTGAACGGGGCGGCTCCCAAAATAGAGGCCCAGATCACATACTTCCGTCCTACCCGGTCGCCGATCGGTCCGCCCATCAGCGTTCCGATTGCCGTCGCAATCAGGAAGACGAACAGGTAAAGCTGGGAGGCTTGCACGCTGATCCCGAACTTATGGATCAGGTAGAAGGTGTAGTAGCTGTTCAAACTCGCCATATAAATATATTTGGAGAAGATCAGAATCAAGAGGATCGTAATCGAGAAGACGGTCTTTCCCATCGGCAGCGGTGTACGGACATGCGCCTTGGGCATTTCCTCTTCCGCTTTCTTCAATCGAAGCAGGAGACCTTTATACCAGTGCCCGACGGGAAGCATCACCAGAATCGCGACACAGGCCAGGATCGTGAACAAAGCGATATGCCTCCGCCCATAGGGGGCGACGAACACGGCTGCAAGCAAAGGCCCCAATGAGCCGCCCAAATTTCCCCCGACCTGGAACAGCGACTGTGCCAACCCCCGCTTTCCGCCCGATGCAAGCGAAGTCAGCCGGGAAGCCTCCGGATGGAAGACCGACGAGCCGATCCCTACTAATGCAACCGAGCATAGGACCAAGGGCAGCGTATCGGCAAATGCCAGGCTCGACAAGCCCACGAGCGTAAAACCCATCCCTGTCGGCAACGACCACGCCGAGGGCCATTTGTCAAAGAACAGCCCAGTCAACGGCTGGCATACGGATGCTGCCGACTGGTAGACAAGCGTTATCAAACCGATCTGGGCAAAGCTCAAACCTAAATCTTCCTTAAATAGTGGATAAACAGCCGAGATAACGGACTGTAGTGTGTCATTCAAGCAGTGACATATGCTCAAAGCGACCAGTACGTGGAAGGTGATCCCCGTAGTGGCCTGTACCTTGTTCTGTTCCATTAATTAATCTTATTGCCTCTTTCGTTTGCAAAAGTACATATAAAAAAGGATCTGTCAGAAAGATTGTCCGAAATATCCGATTTAACATTTTCATTTTAATACAACGCAGGGATTACAAGCTAAGTAATAGCTCCTTAAGGCCTATTCAGCCGAAATTGATGAAACTTTCGTTTAATATATTTGTGGTTCTTTATGTAAAAGGGCGTGAGCCAAACCCGTTATAAGTTGTTTTATTGTCGAAGTCTAAAACAAAAAGCATGAATAATGATTCTTTAGCTTAGTTTACTGCACCGGAGTCGAAAAGGATTTTTTGCATCCATCTCTCCCGAAACCTACGCCAAATTCCCCCTATCTCCCTTATCGCCCTGATGCAAGAGGTCAGTTTCACTCCGGACAGTATCTAAGTTTTAACCGCATGCCCTACTCTTCCTCCCCTCCCGGTACATGGAGAATAAAGGTGGTAGCACCGATCGTTACGATGGCGCCTTCGCCGATCCGTATTTGCTCTTTCTTTCCGACAAGGACACTGCATAAAAATGTTCCGGTAAGGCTTGGGAAATCACGCAATGTGTAAACGAGCTTTCCTTCTTTATCTTCTTTCACATTGATCACACAGTGTTTACGGCCCATGCTGGGATCGCTCGTGATAATAGGGACATCGACTCCGTCGGTATCTTTATTGCGGCGGCCGATCACATTATCGCCCATTACGAGGGGAAGCTCCTGTTTGAACCCGAAAGCATTTTCGATTACCGTAATATAACCGCAGGAAAAATCCGGCTCCTTTACCTCTTTCTCCTGTCCTGATTCGGTACGGACTACTTTTCGTCCCAATTTGATCTTAAACTGAGAACCACATTGCGGACATACGAATGCCAACACTTTACCTTCCGGGTATTTTGTTTCGTCAAATGCTAACTGATTATCACACTTGGGGCAGAAAACTCTCTTCATATCTTAATTTTTGGATATTGACATATAACTGAGTACAAAGATACGGTTTTTCCCTTACATAACACATAAGCGGCACAGTAACACATCCTGCATGACAGAGGAATATGAATTTAAGATTATCAAAATGTCACAGCCATCCACATCCAAATCGGAAATCCGTGTTCAGCAAAGGTCCTAAAATAGGGATGTCCTGATTTTCCAGGAAATCGTTTCGGGATTATAGTCTACGGAAATGACAGATATTTTGTTCCGAGACAATGTCACATTAAATTCAGGAAATTCTATGGCAGACTTGTTGCCAGCACTGTTCGGATTAAAGAACCGGAGGTTCACAGTCGAATTCGTTCCGTTTACAGTCGGAGCCAGCAAGAACTGGTTAACCGGCAGCAAAGGGGCCGTCTTTACAACATTGGTACTTCCTGAATACACAAAATGAGGGTCGACCGATTGATAAACCGAGCTGATTTTCTCTTCCACATGCGTAAAATCAGAAGGAAAATTATTACAAATAAGCACTAAATTCCCCTTGACCCGCTTCATCAGAACATCGGTCGTCTGAAAACCCGACGTGAAATCAAGAATGGATGTCGCCATAAAGAGGTCGGTCTGTTCAGCACCATCAGCATGCAGGATACGCGGGTCCATATCTTGCGTTACATTCCCCCAGACAGTCAGTTCATATCGTCCATCGGGTATATTATGAAACGCAATCATATAAAACTTTGCGTCATCCACAACAGGGACAAATGAAGAAGAATCTGCAATTTCCCCGGTTAGAAGGTTGTGCAAGGAATAATGAATCGTCCCCACAAAGTCCCGAAAAGGAAGCGTCTCATCTCTACTGTTCAACTGAGGAATCTCACCGATATTTATATACTGTTTATCCTCGATAAATACTTTTACCGTAAATTGAGGGGGACATTCCTCCAAATCTTCTTTTATGCAGGAATTAACCGTCAACAACAAAACCAATGCTCCAATATAAAATAGAATCCTGTTCATAACCATTCTTTTCGTTTATGGCGATTAAACACGGATTCTCTAATATTTGTTTCAAAAAAAAAGGCCATCCATCACGGACAGCCAATCTTCATTGTTAACCTTAAATCTAATACCATGAAAA
>NZ_CABUOD010000069.1 GCF_902493135.1 uncultured Parabacteroides sp. | reverse complement strand
GCGTCTGCTGTCTGAGCGAAGCGAGTTTCAGACGCGACAGCGAACGAAGGGAACGAAGTAGCGAGACAGGTTCGGCCTTGATCTTTTGGTTACTTTTGGATCAAGCCAAAAGTAACATCAAAAACTTTGCATATCGCAAAGCCTCTTATAGTACCCATCCAGCCCAATCAGCTCCTCATGCCGTCCTCGCTCGACAATCTCCCCTTCATGCATCACGCAGATCTCGTCCGCATTACGAATCGTCGAGAGCCGGTGTGCGATCACGATCGTCGTACGGTTACGCATCAGGTTCTCCAAAGCCTCCTGCACCAAGCGTTCCGACTCGGTGTCGAGTGCCGAAGTCGCCTCGTCGAGAATCAGGATCGGCGGGTTCTTCAGGATGGCGCGTGCAATGCTGATACGCTGGCGCTGTCCGCCCGACAACTTGCCGCCGCGGTCGCCGATATTGGTATCGTATCCCTCCTCGCTCGCCATGATAAAATCATGCGCATTGGCGATGCGGGCCGCCTCCTGGACCTGTTCGAGCGTAGCTCCTTCCACTCCGAAAGAGATATTATTAAAGAACGTATCGTTAAAAAGAATCGCCTCCTGGTTGACATTCCCCATCAGGCTGCGCAGATCATACAAGGTCGCGTCACGCACATCCGTACCGTCGATCGTTATGCACCCCTTGTCCACATCATAGAAACGAGGCAGCAAATCCACCAGTGTGCTCTTCCCCGACCCCGACTGACCGACCAGCGCGACCGTGCGTCCTTTCGGAATCGTCAGGTCGATGCCTTTCAGCACCCATTCGTGCTGGTATTTGAACCAGACATCCCGGTAACAAATACCTTCCGTCAGGGCAATCGGTTTCGGGTTCTCAGGATCGTTGATGTCGCTTTCCGCCTTCAGGATCTTATCCACGCGATCCATAGAGGCAAGCCCTTTCTGAATGGCATAGGAGGCTTTGCTCAGATCCTTCGCCGGATTGATTATACTGTAAAAAATCACCAGGTAGTAAATGAAAGTAGAAGCGTCGATCGGACTGTTACTGCTCAGGATCAGCGTACCGCCATACCACAGCACGATCGCGATCGTGGCCGTCCCCAAGAACTCGCTCATCGGATGCGCCATCTGCTGGCGGCGGTAAATGCGGTTCGTCAGCCGCCGAAACGTTTCGTTGCTCTTCTCAAAACGGTCCTGTATCTTCTCTTCCGCATTGAAAGCCTTGATAACGCGCAGGCCGCCCAGCGTCTCCTCTATCTGGCTCATCAGATAGCCCCATTGTTGCTGCCCTTCAAACGATTTCCGTTTCAACTTCTTACCGACCGCCCCCATCACATATCCGGCAAAAGGCAACAGGATGAAGACAAAAAGCGTCAGCTGCCAGCTGATGGCGATCATCCCGATCAGGTAGATCAGGATCAGGATCGGGTTCTTGAAAAGCATGTCGAGCGAACTCATGATCGAAGTCTCGATCTCGTTCACATCCCCCGAAACGCGAGCGATTATATCTCCCTTCCGCTCTTCCGAGAAAAAGCCCAAAGGAAGCTCCGTTATCTTGCGGTTGATCTGGTTGCGGATGTCGCGGACGACACCCGTACGGATCGGGATCATCGTATAAAAAGCCATATACATCGTCCCGACCTTCAGGAAAGTGGACACGATCAGGAAACCCCCCAATATGATCAGCGTGAAGGAACCGCCTTTCGTCTCGATCATGTCGGACACGAACCAGAAGAAGTTGTTTTTCAGCAATTCCGGCGTCGCTTTCCAGGCTTCGAACGAGAAAGGTGCGAACGTCCAGTCCGTATAGGCATAGGTTTCGTCGCTGATTTTAAACAAGATATTCAGAATCGGGATAATTAAGGCAAAAGAGAACAGGTTCAAAATGGCAGACAGGACATTAAATATCACATTCCACACCATAAATTTCTTATAGGGAGGCACAAAGCGCCTCAGTATACGCAGAAAATCCTTCATGTTTGATCGATCGATTGAATTTGGGGCGCAAGTTACTCAATATCCGGCTGATTCCGGGCATCCTCGCTGTACTTTATTTCGTCCGTCCTTATTCTTTAGCCTGTCAGCCCTATTCTTTTAGGACTTCCGTTTACTTCCATCAGAAAAGAGAATATATCCGAAAGAAAATGATAAAAGATGCAACTATAAAAGTTATATTTGCATCAATATAGTATAAACAAATGCTATAAGAGTATGAAAAAATCTCTACCTTCCTCCTGAAAAGTGTCAATGGGCTATTAACCGGCATACTTGCGCTGCTGGGGTTCTCCTCATGCGACCAGGTATCGACTGATATGTATGGCACCCCTCATTCAAAGTTCACGATCAAGGGAAAAGTAACAAACGAAAGCAACATTCCTATCCCGCAAATCCAAATTCGTTCACCTTACGGAGAGGATATCCCTCATGCAGACACGCTATATACCGATAGCAAAGGAGAGTTCAAGTACTCATTCAACGGTTTCTTCAGAAGCAACAACATTCCGCTCCTACTCACGGATATCGATGGAAAGAAGAATGAGGGCAGCTATGCTCCGGACAGCGTATCGGTATCTTTCAAAGATGCGGATGTGACAGGAGGAGACGGCGGATGGTATCTGGGAGAAGCGACAAAGGAAATCACCATCGTTCTTAAAGAAAAGAAAGAAGAAAGAAACAAATAAACGATTAATCTCATGAAAAATCCGAATCACAAACGATTAAGGGCGGCCAACCGGTTACTGGCCGGGATATTGGCGCTATTGGGATTCTCCGGTTGTAATGACGACGACGGGAGTGGCCTGGTCGCAATGTACGGAAGCCCGCACGCCACTTTTATTCTGGACGGTAAAGTCCAGAACGTTTCAAAAAGCGGCATTCCTGACATAAAGCTCGAACTGCAATTCAAGGTGTTGAACACGGAAGGCGGCAAAACGACTTTCATCCCCGGTGCAGATCCGATCCTAACCAATAAAGACGGAAACTTCCGTACATCACTCACGACAATCCCTACCGATGTTATCCGTATCATTGCGACAGACATAGACGGAGAGACAAACGGTTCCTATGCAAAAGATTCCATCGATATAAAAATATCAAAAGAAGACTATTTGAATAAAGAGGATAGCGAATGGAATTACGGATCCGTTTCTAAAGACAATCTGATAATCGAATTAAAAGAAGAGATAAAGAATGAATAAACGCCCAGGATTACGAAAACGCCTTGCATTAGAACTTTTCAGAAGCATCCGGAAAAACCGGGCCAAGATACATGAACTGCGTACGCTCTTTTGGGAGTGTACGCTTCGTTGTAATGCTTCCTGCCTGCATTGCGGTAGCGACTGCCACGTCTCGTCCGCCCATCCGGACATGCCGGTCGAGGATTTCCTGAAAGTGATAGACGAGATCACGCCGCATGTGGACCCGCATCAGGTGATGGTCACCTTTACAGGCGGAGAAGCATTGGTCCGTAAAGACATCGAAGTATGCGGACGAGAACTGAACAGACGTGAATATCCCTGGGGAATCGTCTCCAACGGATTGCTGCTCACCCGCGAACGGTTAGACTCGCTGTTGGCAGCCGGAATGCACTCCATCACCATCAGCCTCGACGGGTTCGAAGAGGCGCACAACTGGCTCAGGGGCAACCGGCGGAGCTTCGAAGGGGCGGTCAATGCCATTGCGATGCTGGCTGAAGAGAAGGAGATCGCCTGGGATGTCGTGACCTGCGTCAACCAGAAAAACTTCAAGGACCTGATGTTGTTCAAGGAGTTCCTGGTCGAGATGGGAGTCAGGAACTGGCGTATCTTCACCATTTTCCCGGTTGGCCGGGCGGCAGAGACACCGGAGTTGCAGATCGACGACCAGCAATTCACCTGGGTCCTCAACTTCATCCGCCATTGCCGCGCCGAGGGTAAAATACATACGAGCTTTGCCTGCGAAGGTTTCCTCGGCAATTACGAGGGAGAAGTCCGCGACCAGATTTTCCACTGCGATGCGGGTGTCAGCACGGCATCGGTACTGATCGACGGATCGATATCCGGCTGTCCGAGCATCCGTGCCAACTTCCACCAGGGAAATATCTACAAAGACAGCTTCGTCGATGTATGGAACAACGGCTTCAAAGAATACCGCAACCGGGAATGGGCACGGAAAGGCCAGTGTGCAGACTGCGACATGTTCCGCTATTGCGAAGGGAGCGGCATGCATCTCCACGACGATAACGGCAACCTGGTCACCTGCCATTACAAGAGAATTAACACAGTTTAAATAATAAATTCTGTATAAAACGACAATATCGTTTATATATTCGTACTTTTGTAACATGTGTATAACATTTCAAATTAATATAAACATGAAAAAATTATTTGTATTGCAGTTATTGCGATAGTAGCATCTATTTCTGCATGGAATTACAATCAAAGTCAAAAGGGAGCAAATTTATCAGACCTTGCCATGGCTAACATTGAAGCTTTAGCTCGTGCTGAGATAGGAGATGCAGCTTATTATGTTAAAATACATGATCTACATTCTTGGACTTGCTATGCAGGAGGTAGTTCTTACTGCCCTCTTTAAATTAGTCTTAAAAGGGATATATCAACAACAAATGACATATCCCTTTTGTTCTTCTATTACTTAATTATTATAATATCATGAAAAGATTTTGTAATGTACTCTTACTTCTATTAACGCTAAGCGTCTTATCATGTAACCAGGAAAAAGAGTTCAAAGAAAAATCAGCCAAGACATATTCCATCAATGTAAACAAGGTTTCCAACACTAACTTCTTCGCCCTTATCGACACCGCACATTTCGTTGTGTTGGAGACAAACGACAGTAGTGTTATCGGTGAAATTGCCCAATTAAGCATAAGTGACAAGTTTATTCTAACAGACCGGAAAACCAATAGTATCTTACAATTCGATAAAAAAGGGCGGCACCTCTCCACCCATGAAGCTGTAGGAAACGGACCTGGTGAATATATACGAGTCGATGGAATACATATCGATCAGTCAACCGATAACCTCCATATCTTGGATGCCACTCAAAATAAGATTTTAAACTACACACACGATTTCAAATTCATCAACGAAATACACACGCCTGTTCCTTTCGGCCCGACAGCTTTCGGAATGCTTAAAGACAGCACATTCGTGTTTGAAGAAAGCATAGGTACTGTCAAAAGCGACCTAAGATATCGCTTATTCATCCAAAATGCAGATGGGGAAACACGCAAATTCTTGCCTTTCGAGAAAACGGCAAGTGTACATTTTTCACCAAGACAAACGCTTTATTACGTGAATGACACCTTGTTGTTTGTCCCGACATACAGCAATACCATCTACAATGTGTTCAACGACAGGATTGTTCCCCGTATGCAGTTCGATTTCGGTAGTCAATGGATAGACGAAGCGTTCGTCTACAACTCAAACATAAACCAAAATCCGTTGCTATTCATACAAAAACTGGCAGAACAAGATTTCATCTATTTCCTCAATGTATCGGAAAACGAGACTTTTATTTATACAGATTTTTATTATAAAGGAGAAGCGTATGCCTCCATTATCAACAAAAAAAAGGAAAGCAATACGCTTGTCAAGTTCGATGCACCGGATGGGCAAATGAAACCGCTGGCATCACACGGGGACTACTACGTGTTCCCCATTTCACGGACGGAATTTTCAAAAATCGCCGATAACAACAGATACACGTTCAAGGGCAAATCCTCGATGGTTGACATCGACAACCGCCTAAACGAGGAAAGCAACCCGATACTCATGTTCATAAAATTCAAATAAAATGAAAACATTACTTTTATTATTCGCTTTTTTACTTTTCCAGAATCCTGCCGACAGTAATTGCAAAAGCTTTTACGAAAAGAATCTACCGGATGAGATCTATGGCAAAGTCATCGAAAAGAAGGAAGATAACAGATACTATCGGATTAAAATAAAAGATTCCGTACAGAACAAAGAGATCGAAGTCTCATTGCTCAAAAACAAAACAGGCAAGGAGATATATGATTTCCTCCAAAAAGAGAGTATTGTAAAGAAAAGAAAGGGCAACCTGTCGTTGTCAGCCCTGACTCCCATAAAAGAAGGAGGATTCGATGGCCGTTCTTTTCCGGACCTGTGCAAGTAAAGAAATTGTCAATTGTCCATTGTCAATTGTCAATTCTCTCTTATCTTTACCCACGTAAACTAAAAACATCAATCATTTCATGAAGAACGCTCTTATCCTTTCGGCCTTGCTGACATTGGGGCCGGTCTGTTTCGCTCAACAGACAGAAAAGTATCCATTAGGCAATTATGAGGAACTGACGGATACCAAGCCGCATGACGGCATGGAAATCTGGGACAAAATGACAACACCTACTCAAATCAGCTGGGGAACAACGGATATCCGCTACAAGAAACTGAACGTCCCTGACATTAAAAAGACAACCCGCTGGCAAGGGAAAGCTTGGAAAGGGGAACGCATCAATGCACAAGCCGTGCTGTGGACAAAAGAAGCGTTGGACGATGCGACGATCACCGTCAGCGAACTGAAAAGCGGCTCTTCCATAATTCCGGCTTCTGCCGTCACGACAAACTTCGTCCGCTATGTCATGACCGACGAATTGAACAAGGATCGTAAAGGCGGATGCGGACACCGCGAAAACAAGGCGGAATGGGATTCATCCGTCGTTGCCGATGTATTGGATATCGTAAAGATTCAGGATATCAAAGCCTGTACGACGCAACCCATCTGGTTGAACGTATGGGTTCCATCCGATGCCCGTGCCGGAAAATACAAAGGGACTCTGACCGTTTCGGGAAAGAATTTCCAAGCCATGAACCTTCAGTTCGAAATAGACGTACTTAACCGTACGCTGCCGGCCCCACAGGATTGGGCTTTCCATTTGGATCTGTGGCAAAATCCGTATTCCGTAGCCCGCTACTACCAGGTTCCGCTCTGGAGTAAGGAACATTTCGATGCAATGCTCCCGATCATGAAGATGCTGGCGAATGCCGGACAACGTGCCATCACGACCAGCATCATGCACAAACCTTGGGCAGGCCAGACGGAAGATCATTTCGACAGCATGGTAACCCGCACCAAGAAGATCGACGGGACATGGGTTTATAGCTATAGTGTATTCGACAAATGGGTGGAATTCATGATGAACGAAGTAGGAATCAAAGACTTGATCAGCTGCTACACCATGATCCCTTGGGCTTTGACTTTCGACTATTACGACGAAGCGACCAACCGGGTACAGTTTATCAACGTCAAACCGGGTGATGCCGAATATACCGAATACTGGGGTTCGTTCCTGAAAGACTTCTCCCGCCACCTGCGTGAAAAAGGCTGGTTTGAAAAGACTGCCATCTCGATGGACGAACGTCCGATGGAAGCCATGCGCGAAGCGATCAAAGTCATCAAGCAGGCCGATCCGGAATTCAAAATCACGCTGGCCGGCAATTATCACCCGGAAATCCAATCCGACCTCTACTATCTGGCAATCCCTTACGGCCACAAGTTCCCGGCTGACGTAAAAGCCGAACGTGAACGCAAAGGGCAGATCAGCACGGTCTATACTTGCTGTGCCGAAGCTTTCCCGAATACCTTCACCTTCTCCGATCCGGCCGAAGCTCCCTGGACAGCGCTGCATGCCATCGCCGGAGGTTATGACGGTTACCTGCGCTGGGCCGTAAACAGCTGGACTGCCGATCCGCTACGCGACTCACGCTTCCGCACCTGGGCAGCCGGCGACACCTACAGTATCTATCCGGGCCCCCGCAGCTCGATCCGTTTCGAACGCTTGGTCGAAGGTATCCAGGATTGCGAAAAGATCCGCATCCTCCGCGAAGAACTGACAGCCAAAGGTACTAAAGGCAAACTGGACAAACTGAACAAAGCGGTTGCCAAATTCACCCCGGAAGGCCTGTCCGAAACTCAACAGTCGGCAGCCGAAATGGTGAATGAACTGAATAAATTGCTGAACTCGCTATAAACATCAGCTGTTTAAAAATAAAAAAACATAAAAAAATCCTCGGAAAGTGCATGACTTCCGGGGATTCCTTTTATCTTTACAGCATTGGAACCGTTAGCTCAGCTGGTTTAGAGCGCTGCCTTGACAGGGCAGAGGTCGCCGGTTCGAATCCGGCACGGTTCACAAAAAAAGCGCCAAACGGCGCTTTTTCTTTTTTACTTCTCCCGAATAAATATATTGATCGGAGTTCCTGTGAAGTTCCAGTTTTCCCGGATCTTGTTTTCCAGGAAGCGTTTATAAGGTTCTTTGATCCATTGCGGCAAGTTACAGAAGAACACAAACGAAGGAACCTGACCGGCAGGAAGCTGCGTGATATATTTAATCTTGATATATTTTCCTTTCCATGCGGGAGGCGGATAGTTCTCGATGATCGGCAGCATGATTTCGTTCAGCTTGGCTGTCGGAACACGGCGCTGGCGGTTTTCATATACCTCTTTGGCGGTTTCCAGCACTTTCAGGATACGCTGTTTTGTCAATGCCGAAATAAACAGGATAGGAAAGTCGGTAAACGGTGCCAGACGTTCACGGATCGCATTCGTAAAGGTATCGATCACCTTTTGGCTTTTATCTTCCACCAAATCCCATTTGTTCACACAAACGACCAAACCTTTCTTATTCTTTTGGACCAAAGAGAAGATGTTCAGGTCCTGGCTTTCGATGCCTCGGGTGGCATCCAGCATCAACACGCAAACATCCGAATTTTCGATGGCGCGGATCGAACGGATCACGGAATAGTATTCCAGATCCTCATTCACCTTCCCCTTCTTACGGATACCGGCCGTATCCACCAAATAGAAATTCAGGCCGAACTTGTTATATTTCGTGTAAATGGAATCGCGGGTCGTACCTGCAATATCCGTTACAATATGACGGTCTTCACCGATAAAAGCATTGATCAAAGAAGATTTACCTGCATTCGGACGACCGATAATGGCGATACGGGGCAGCTCTTCTTCGAGCACCTCCGGCTTATCATCCGGAAGCGTAGCAACAATCTTATCCAACAAATCGCCGGAACAAGAACCGTTGATGGCAGAGACACAGAACGGGTCACCCAATCCCAATGAATAAAATTCGGCAGAGGAGGGATGCAGTTCGAAGTTATCCGCTTTGTTAGCCACAACAATCACGGGTTTCTTGGCACGGCGCAGGATAGCGGCGACTTCGTTATCCAAATCCGTAACTCCATTCAACACATCAACGACAAACAAGATCACGTCTGCTTCTTCAAGAGCGACTTTCACCTGTTTGTTTATCTCTTCTTCAAAAACATCATCCGAATTAATCACCCATCCGCCGGTGTCAATCAGCGAAAATTCTTTACCTGTCCACTCAACCTTGCCGTACTGACGGTCGCGGGTAGTGCCTGCTTCCTCGTTGACAATCGCCTGGCGCGTCTGTGTCAAACGGTTGAAGAGGGTGGACTTTCCTACGTTGGGTCTACCAACTATTGCAACAATATTTCCCATAAACAACTTTTTCTGTCTGTGCTGTTAATTAATCCAGCTGATAACCGAAGTTCTTCAGCATGTTGTCCCGGTTACGCCAGTCTTTTTCCACTTTGACAAACATTTCCAGGAAAACCTTCTTATCAAAGAAGCGTTCGATATCCTTACGGGCCATAGCACCTACCTTTTTCAATGCCTGGCCACGATGCCCAATGATGATTCCTTTTTGGGAATCACGTTCAACAATGATGAGCGCCTTGATGTGAATCAGCTCAGCTTCTTCTTTAAACAGCTCAACAACGACTTCTACCGCATACGGGATCTCTTTCTGATAGTACAGGAGAATCTTCTCACGAATGATCTCCGTCACAAAGAAACGGGCCGGCTTATCGGTAAGCGCATCTTTCTCGAAATAGGGAGGAGATTCAGGCATCAGATCTTCCACCCTGCGTTTCACGTAATCTATATTAAAATTCGAAAGGGCGGAGATCGGGATGATTTCGGCTTTCGGAAGAAGTTCTTTCCATTCGGCTACCAGCTTTTCCAACTCCGGTTGGGTGGTCGTGTCGATCTTGTTGATCAGCAACAGCACCGGACATTCCACATTCCGAACCTTCTGGAGAAATTCTTCATTCTTGTCGATCTTTTCGACGACATCGGTTACATAAAGCAGTACATCGGCATCACCAAGTGCCGACTGCGAGAAATTAAGCATAGACTCCTGCAACTTATAATTCGGATGCAGGACTCCCGGCGTGTCAGAATACACAATCTGCATATCAGCGGTATTCACGATTCCCATAATACGGTGCCGTGTCGTCTGCGCTTTCGAAGTGATGATCGAGATACGCTCTCCCACCAGACGGTTCATCAACGTAGACTTTCCGACATTCGGATTACCGACAATATTAACAAAGCCGGACTTATGCTTGTTTTCCATTATACCCCCATTTAAGATAAATTGCACCCCAAGTGAAACCGGCGCCAAAAGCGGCAAGAATCAGGTTATCGCCTTTCTTCAGCTTGTCTTCCCATTCCCAGAGACAGATAGGAATTGTCCCGGCACTGGTATTTCCGTATTTCTGGATATTGATCATCACTTTTTCCATATCCACTCCCAGACGTTTAGCCGTAGCATCGATGATACGCAGGTTTGCCTGATGAGGCACGATCCATGAGATATCGTCGTGTGTCAGCCCGTTCCGTTCAGCGATCTCGGCAGCGACATCGGCCATATACGAAACGGCATACTTAAAGACATATTTGCCATCCTGGAAAACGAAATGTTCGCGATTATCCACCGTCTCGTGTGAAGGAGGATAGGCTGAACCGCCGGACTTCATAATCAGATGTGAATAGCCTACACCATCGGTACGCAGGATGGTATCCATCACACCCACTTCTTCCGTCGTTGGTTCGAGCAACACGGCCCCGCAAGCATCACCGAACAAAGGACAGGTGGAACGATCCTGATAATCCGTTATAGCGGTCATTTTATCACCGGCCACGACAATCACTTTCTTATAACATCCCGAACGGATATAGTTGGAACCTGTTTCCAATGCATACAAAAAACCGGCGCAAGCTCCCTGCAAATCGAAAGTCATTGCATTCTTGCAACCGGTATGGTAGGCTATGATGGAGGAAGTCGTCGGGAAATGATGGTCAGGCGTAGTCGTAGCCGTGAGGATCACTTCTATCTCTTCCGGGTTCACATTTGTCTTTCCGAGTAACTGCTTCACAGCCCGTATACCCATATATGAGGTACCCATGCCCTCACCTTTCAAAATTCGGCGTTCTTTGATGCCAACACGCGTCATGATCCATTCATCCGTCGTATCCACCAACTTCGAAATTTCTTCGTTCGTCAATACATCTTCGGGAACGTATCCGCCTACGCCTGTTATTACCGCATTTATCTTATCCATATCTTTAAAAATAAAAAGGACTATATATCCCAATTAAAAAAAAGCCCTAAAAAAACTTTTAGGGCTATTTCTTGGTTTATCAAAACTTAATCAGTCCGGATAAACTTAGACAGCTGCTTCTTTTTCGATAGCTAATTTACCTCTGTAATAGCCGCATTCGCCGCATACAGTGTGATAAATGTGCCATGCGCCGCAGTTCGGGCAAATAGCCATTGTGGGAGCGACAGCCTTATCGTGAGTTCTTCTCTTGGCTGTTCTTGTCTTACCTTGTCTTCTTTTAGGATGTGCCA
>NZ_CABUOD010000068.1 GCF_902493135.1 uncultured Parabacteroides sp. | reverse complement strand
TTCTTCATCATGTCGACTTAAACCACTCTCGCTCGAATGCGGGTGCAAAAGTAGAAATTTAAATTCTTTCCACCAAACTTTTCGGAATCTTTTTCATCCTTTTTTTTCCGAAGGAGATAACGGTTATTATAAGGTACGCATGCATGACACATTCCTGCATGTATTTGGGAAAACAACCGCTTTCCTGTAAAGAGAGAAGGAGAATGCAGCCATGACGGCGCATCCTCCTTCTCTCTTTATATAACACTCTATATTTCGATTATTCAAGAACGATCACTTTATATTTCGGCACCAGAATCTTCATGATAATCCAGCCGATCAAATAAGCGACGGCACATACGCAGAAGATAATGAAATAACCGGCAGGTTTGCCCGTGAAGCCCATAAATGTCATCTGAGTAGCATCTGCATACACAAACAGGTTCCCGGCCACTTTCTGCAAGATCATGGAACCGACGCCGCCGGCCATACCGCCGATACCCGTAACGGTTGCAATAGCCGATTTCGGAAACATATCACCGACAGTCGAGAAGATGTTGGCAGACCACGACTGGTGAGCTGCACCACCGATACCGATCAGAATAACCGGGAACCACGGAGAAATCGTACCCAACGGCTGTGCCAGCAATACCAACAACGGAAAGAAAGCAAAAATCAACATCGCTTTCATACGGGCGGCATATGGGTTCATTCCACTTCGGTTAATAAAGATTGTCGGCAGTTTACCTCCGTAAATAGACAACATCGTGATGGCATACAAAGTAAAAATCAGCCCCATACCCAACGGATCGGAAGTCTTGATGCCAAACTGCGTGTTCAGGTAAGAAGGAGTCCAGAAAAGGAAGAACCACCAAACTCCGTCTGTCATAAATTTACCGACAATGAAAGCCCAAGTCTGTTTGAACGTGAAACATTGCAAGAAACCGATCTTCTTCTCGTGTTCTTCTTCGACTATGACAATGTCTTTTTCGTTCTTATCCTGTTCGATATACTCCAACTCGGCTTTATTCACATGCTTGCTCTTATCCGGAGTCGTGTACATGAATACCCACAAGCCCATCCAGATAAAGCCGAGCGCACCGATCACGATAAAGGCCATTTCCCAACCCCAGGCTTTTGCCAACAAAGGAATGGAGATCGGTGCAATCAAAGCGCCGATAGAAGCACCGGCATTGAAGATAGAAGTCGCATAGGCACGGTCTTTCTTCGGGAAGTATTCAGCCGTAACCTTGATGGCTGCAGGGAAGTTACCCGCTTCACCCAACGCCAAGATACAACGCGCGGCCAGGAAGAAATACATACTCACGGTCGCCAATATCACGACAACATCTCCTGTTGCCGCAATCAGTTCCGCAGCACTGTCCATACCGACATAATGTTCGGTTGCAATACCGCAACCTGCATGGAGACAGGCACCGAACGACCAAACACCGATAGCCCAAAGATATCCTTTCTTCGTGCCCATCCAGTCGATAAAACGACCGGCAAACAGCATACAGATTGCATATACAATTGAGAAAACTGATGTTATCGTACCGTAATGGGATTCGTTCCAATGGAACTCCGGTTTGATAAATTCATCCCAGGTCAAAGAAAGGACCTGACGATCGAGGTAATTCACTGTTGTTGCGAAAAATAACATCGCGCAGATTGTCCATCTGTAATTTGTCATTTTCTCACTTGCTTTTTGAAATGTGTTCATGATATTAAAATTCGTTTTTCATAATACGGGGGCAAATATAAGTCATTTTTTCGGTTATACACAAGTTTGTGTGCGAATACACGTCGTATTTTATTTCTTTCACATCCGGACAAAGATTATTAAAGGTTTGATTTGCATAGAATAAGCATTTTATGTACGTTTGTCACTCCAATGTAAATTTTATTAATACCATGATTATTGTGAAAAAGATTATTTATCTGGTGCTTCTGGCCCTGGTAAACAGTCTGGCAATCCAAGCCCAGACAGAAAAAAGCGAATGGAACGGGTGTGATCGTCATGATTTCACCTTCAAAGACCGTCAGGCAACCGTTGTCATACCGAAAAAAGCAGCCAAAGGAAATCCGTGGATCTGGCGTCCGGCCTTCTTCGATGCATTTCCAAGTGTGGACAAAGCGTTACTGGAAAAGGGATTCCACATTGTTTACTATGACGTAACCCATTTGTACGGAAGTCCCAGAGCAATTTCTTTAGGCACGGATTTTTATGAGAATGTGAAGAGCCGGTACGGCCTGTCCGATAAAGTCACACTGGAAGGATTCAGCCGGGGCGGTTTGTTTGCCTTCAACTGGGCTGCCCAGAACACGGACAAAGTGGCTTGCATATATGTAGATGCCCCTGTCTGTGACGTCTTCAGTTGGCCGGGAAGAAAAAACGCGGTTTTATGGAAGGATCTTTTGGAAGAATGGAACCTGACAGATGCCGGGATGGAGCATTTCAAAGGGAACCCGATCGACAATCTGTCACCGATTGCTGCGGCAGGCATACCGATCATCTGCGTATGCGGCGATAGTGACCAAACCGTTCCCTACAAGGAAAACATGGAGGTCGTACGTTCGCGCTACCTTGCGGCAGGAGGTCCAGTGGAAGTTATACTGAAGAAAGGATGCGATCACCATCCGCACAGCCTCGACAATCCGGAGCCGGTAGTCGATTTCATCCTCCGCCAACAGCCGGAATACGAAAAGTATATACATTATAATACACGCGGCAGTTTGCAGAACTCATTCCGCAAATTCGAAAAAGAACGCCGGGCACGGGTCGCTTTCCTGGGAGGTTCCATCACGGAAATGAACGGGTGGCGCAATATGATTGAACAACAATTGCAGCAACGATTTCCTTATACGCAGTTCGAATGGGTAGAAGCGGGTATCGGTTCGACCGGGACGACTCCGGGTTCCTTCCGGTTGCAGCATGACATTCTTTCAAAAGGGAAAGTGGATCTTCTTTTCGTCGAAGCAGCCGTAAACGACGACACCAACGGATTCAGCGCCCTCGAACAAGTGCGCGGTATGGAGGGAGAAGTGCGCCATGCCTTGGAAAGCAACCCGGAGATGGATATCGTCATGCTACACTTCATCTATGATCCGTTTATCCCGATGATCGCCCGCCGCCAGATGCCGGATGTTATCCTGAACCACGAACGGGTGGCAAATCATTATCTGATTCCTTCAGTCAATCTCTGCCAAGAGATCGGCGAACGGATGCAAGACGGCGAATTTACCTGGGACGACTTCGGCGGCACTCATCCGAAACCTTTCGGCCATAAGTTTTATGCTGCCGCTATCGGCCATCTTTTCGATGAAATGTGGAAAGGTGTTTCTCCGGAAGGGAGAATCGAGGCACATGAAATTCCGGCCCAACCGTTGGATACCTACAGTTATTATAACGGAGACTTCATGGCTCTCGAAACAGCCCGCTTAAACAAAGGATGGAAATTAATCGACAACTGGCATCCCGACAACAAGGCCGGCAAACGGAACGGCTTTGTCGATGTCCCGATGCTGGAGGCTACTCGTCCGGGCGATCAATTGACACTGGACTTCAAAGGCAAAGCGATCGGTATTTTCTGCGTCAGCGGCCCCTTTGCCGGAATTCTGGAATATAGTGTCGATGGCGCCCCATTCAAAGAACTGGATACTTTCACCGAATGGAGCCATAATCTTTATATCCCCTGGGTCTACATGCTGGAAACGGAACTAAAAGAGACGGATCACAAACTGGTCCTCCGTATATCTAAAAAGAAAAATCCCGCCTCACAAGGTACGGAATGCCAGATACGAAACTTCGTTGTGAACGGCAGATGATGGTGTTTTGAAGATAAATGCCTGTCGATTCCCGAAAAGGTAGGCATCGGTTACCAAATGACTTGTACTGAAAAAAGTTTACACACCGTGCAATACAAAATGTGTAAACTTTTTTCAGTACAAGTCAATAATTTAAGAATAGTTGAACTGATAAAGACGAAGAAATCACAAGGAACCGGAATTCCTGATGGAATAGAAAAAGAGAAACGCAGGCCTACTTTTCTTTCAGCAACTTCTCTAAAAGTATGTTTTTCTCTTTCTCTACGGTAAGCATCCGTTCGTAAAGAGAAGCTTGCTCCTTGTTTAAGGTCATTAATTGATCGACAGGATGATTCACTATATTGTCCCGCTGATTTTCCACCACCCCGACATTGCTGCTTCCCGCTTGGAACGTATTATTCTCGATCACAATCGAAGTCGGATTTTCTTCCAGGTTACGGATGATCTCAGGGGCGACATGCAGGATGTTCGCCACCTTGAACAACGTATCTTCTTCGAGTACCCTCTTCTGTTCCAGACGAGAGACGCTTTGCGGGTTCATCCCCAACATTTCGCCAAAAGTGGTCTGCTTCATGCCCACCAACTGGCGTAACTTCCTGACATTAGCACCTTGGTGCACATTTTTTGTTTTGATATTTTCGGGTTCCATTTTCTTCCGCGTTTACAATGTGTGAAACAAATATAAGAACTTTTATCCCATGCTGAATCAATTCTGGAGAAATAACAAAACAACAATCTGGACAAGACATGAAAAAGATCTTGTAAAAAACACATGTTCTGGTGTATTTTACAAGGATCGGGAATATCACTCCATTAACAATTCCACCTTTCTTTGCAAAAAAACATGCCATGAGAAATATCCATATACTAACATGCGTATTCCTGTTTTTCGCACTGATACTGGCCGGTAACTCCTACAGGCAAAAAAGGGAAGAACCCTGCTACATCACCTATCAGGTATCCACCCAGAACCTACATCCGCACAAACTACTGAAAACTCGTTAGAAGCCAAAATAAACTGGTTCCTGGAAGCAAGTTTCTCCGATTGCAACTATAGGTCCTTTTCCAACATCAGATCCGTTATCAAGGACGCCACTTTCAGGGGATCAGCTCCGGGTTTGAACTTTACAATAAATTGGTTACCACTCTTGCCAGGAATCCAACGGTTACTTCCATCCGCTTCAAGCTGACAATGCCCGGCATTATCCAACTCAAAATAACCAGCCGCCTGATCTGTCAGCAAAAAAGCCGTGACTTGGTCCCAGCTGGCACGCCCGTCAAAATTATTATATAGTTCATAGGCCCTATACATAGGTTGTCCGGAGGTTAGCTTCGCACGCAAGGCAGAATCGCCTGTAACTATTTGCCGGCCGATTTCCCATCCGCAAAACACGACCTCTTTTGTCCAGTTACCCAGACAATAAACGGTAGAAGCCGGATCCGGTCGTGAGAAATTCGCTTCCTTTCCTTCCGGGAACAATCCGCCCATACAATACCATTTCTGCACCTTAGCCTCGACCAACTGTTTTCCACTTAGCGGGGAAAATTGGTCGGCAGGCGATTGCAATAATTTTTGCAAACTGCTTAAATGTCCTATCGTCAGGATAATCACAGAATGATCGGGACTCCCAGCCAATAATTCCCGATAAGTATTAGTAGCTGTTTCCGCCTCTTTCCAAGAAGCAAGGTCATGAGGAAACTCTTCCGAAATCTGCCGAGTATAGCGGGAGTGATTTTTCAAAAAGGGCTGTTCTTCCAAAAAGCCCAACGGCAACTTTTTCATTCCATAATAGGCATTGAAAGCACTCACACAAGTTGCTGCAAAAGGATCGTCGCTTGTCACGACAGTCCCCAGCAGATTTATCTTATGTTGCTTATGCAAGGTATAGAGCATTACCAATGTACCCGCATCATCCACATCCGAATCAATATCGGTATCCACAATAACCCTTTGTTGAGCCACAACGAATAAGGGTAACCAAAACAAGGCAAATAATAAGATCAGTCGTTCTTTCATATCGTATTCTATTTATTCCTTCCTCTTTCCCGCAATAAACATCCCCGACACTTGCGGCAGCGAAAGCTTGATGTTTGTCACATAACTGCCATCCGGTTGCTTGACGGACTCGGCATTTCGAATTGGGTCGATTTTACCGGTGTGCGGGTTCCAGAATTCAAGATGATCGAATTTGCCACGCAGAGAGACGGTCGTGTGAACCGTATTTCCGGTCGTATTGGTGATGTAATAAAAATCGCGGCCTTTCTTCTGTTTATGAATATAATTCAGGAAACCGACCTGAGCAGGCGGTATAGTCGATTCATCGAAAGCAATATCCGCACGAAGCCCCCAACGCGTAAACAAATCCGCAAGGGTTTCGGGAGTCGGATTAGGCAGAAAAGCCAAGCGACCTTTGTTTGCATTGGAATTGAATTTATCCGAACTGCTTTCCTGACACGGATCGATGCCGAACATCTCGGTAACGAGACGAGCCACTTCCTCATCCCTTCCAAACTCAGCGGCACGCTTCGGAAGGGAAGAGGTGGCGATCACTTTTCCCCCATTATCATAATATTGCTTGATCGCTTTCATCGTTTCGGCCGAAATCACATCACCGCCCGGCATTAAAAGGACTTTGTAATGCTGGATATTCGTTTCATTATTCAAGACCAGTTCACTGCCGGCAGTCGTAATCTTGCCGTTGCACAAATCTTCCGGATGGACAAAGGTGAAATCACGACGGAGTTTATTGGTCAGCAAGTCGCTCAATACATGATGGTTGACGTGATCCGGCAACCAGTTCGCCACCGGCAAACCGGAATTGGCATCCCTATTAATATACGTTTCAGCCTGAATTGCAGTGATCGGCCACAACAAAGCAATGTCCGAAACCCGGCGCCCTCCCTGAAGGATGAGACAGGAACGGCCCACACAGGCACTATAATTCGGTAACGCATCCCGTAGCAACGGATTTTCAGGAGCGATCAACGGTGGGATACGAATCTTGTCCGCATCCGTCGTGTACCACATACCATGAGGCACGACAAAACTGACACCCCGCACCATCGCTTCAAGAGCTACGCGGTATAAAGTCAGCGAGTCCATATCCGCAGGAAAAGCGCCACACAACTCGGCTCCCACAACCGGCTTATCTCCACGGTCAGCAGCCGAACTGATTTGTTTGAAACCATTCAATCCACGACCATAGAAAAAGATGGCATCCAACAACGGTATCTGCACATGCCGGTAATACTTCAAGATATCTCCGTTCGCCACCACCGAGTTAGGGCTGTAGTTTTCAGGCGGATGCCCCATGCTGTTCAAGTGCCGTTTGCCCGACCATTCCGAAACTTGTTTCACATAGCCTTCCGCCATCAGTTCGGAACGGATATCGAAGAAAGCGACACGTGCCGCACCCGTCTCCGGTCCGATGTCATAGAACAAAGCCGGATAATACAGCGCCGGATTTTTCCCGTATTTCTCTTTAAAAATGCCGGTAATGGCCGGCGTCCATGTATTCTCCTGATGGACAAAGCCCACATCGTCAAAGAAAGTTTTCGTAATCACATTGCCGAAATAGCGATTGAAACGCTTATCATATTCGCCATAGGTCATTTCCAGCAATCGGGAGACTGCTTCGGGCTGCATATAATCCACCAGGTTCCCATGATTAGCATCCCTACTGACACCACAGTTGAAAAACATCACGCGCCATTCTCCGGCAGGAGCTTTCCATGTCAACGTGTTCCCATCCATATAAGCCCCCAGATCCATCACTTCACGCGTCTGCTCATTCAAAGCGGAAACGGCGGCCAGGACAGATGCCGTATCTTTTCGTTGACGGCAGACCGATTGGTTCCCTTTCACCGTAAATTCTTCTTTCGACAGGTATTTACGGATGTACTGCGGGTATTCCATGCGCAACCGTCCGCCAGCCGAACCGCTTGGAAAATCAATATCGTCGTAGAGGATAACCTGCGTGCCCTGTTTTTCGGAAATATCAAGAATATCGGCATAGCGTTCGAAATATTCGTCACTCAAATAAGCGGGTTCGGTTCCCGGACAAGGTTTACCTGTTCCCCATTGCGTACCGGGGCTGACAGGCAAAACCGTCACCCCACCGAAGCCGGAAAGTTTTTTCACTCCTTCCAGTTCTTTTCCGATACCCGCACGTGTCATATGCCCGTTGATATGCCAGAACGGCATCGGGCGATATTCTTCCGGTGGATTCTCAAAGTCAGTCCTCAATTCATCCTGCTTGAAGGAACAGGATGCAAATCCAAGAACAAGTAGTACTGCAGTCCATCGTTTATTCATATCGTGATAGATTTAATATCATGTATTCGGTTGGATATCATCCCAGTCTGCACCGCCATTCGCCCCGATAATCCAGTTAAAGGCATAATGCCGTTCCATAACAACGCCCCCATTTAGTGAAGCCGGAGCTTCCTTTCCATGAATTCGCGCTTCCACACAAGCCCAATCATACCGAAGTGTAATATCGGCAGCGTCCAATATTTCGGACTGCGGACGGGGAAAGCCTTTCGAAAGCAGTTCGCCGATGCCTTTATGTTGCCAAAAAATAGCGGCCAGGACAGGGACATCGATGATCTCGGACGGATAAGGCAAATCATCCACAACGCCTGCCGCCCAAAGCAAGGCACCTGCACACTCGTAACGCCATCCGAACTGAATGCACTCCTGCTCTTCCGGATCGGTGTTATCGATATAAGCGGCTTCAGCCGGTGACAGGTAGGATTCAACCCCGTACAACTGCTCCATCTTATTAAAATAGAACAAGGCCTCTTCCCGTCCCGAACCTTCCGAGAGCATGACTTCCGAATAGACGGCAACGGCAAACAATGCGGCAGCGCGTTGCACCATCTCCTTCCGGCTTCTTAAACGGACTTCGCTTTCCAGTGCTTCGCTACGCAAATATTTCATATAAGGGATCTGTTTTTCTTCAAGCAGGGCGATCGAACGCAAACGCCTTTCCACATCGGCCGGAGCTTCTTCCGGACGATTCCCGTCCAGTAAATCGGCATTCCCGACCGGGATAAACTCAGTCAACTGGCTTTCGCCTTTGGCTGAAAAGAGGAGTTTTCCTTCACCGGTAAAGATCTGCATACTCGGATAAAGCAAAAAACCATTCACGTCTCCGGCAATCTCGAACAGACGGTTCAGGATATAATTCGTCCGGTCTTCATCACCGTTCAGATCGAAAGTGATGCCCGTCACACAATTGAACACGCGTATCTGACGCAAGACATTTTCTTTCAGTTCGGCCAACGGTGTCTCCACCTGCGAAAAATAATTAGCCATACCGGACGTATGGGAAGCAATAAAATCCGGCTTGTTCTGCCGGTGCTTGATCGAGAAGAGGACATGCGTTCCATCCGGCAAAGTCAGGTCGACCGTTTCATCTCCACAAACAAATTCCTCGGTCATCTCCTTGAAACGTTCCTGAATTGCTTTCACGATACGGTTAGGATCTCCGATGACCGTGTACAAGGTAACATTCGCTTTTTCCATTCTCTTACTTTTTATATCCGAGCCACCGGATGATGATAGCATCCCACAAAAATAGCAAATTATATACATCTGCAAAGAAAATAGCCAGGATGATGCAACCCTTTTTCCTCCTCATTCATCATTTTATTAGAAACAAACACCAGATATCAGTATGAACAAGTTACTTTCGACTCTTCCATCCGCCCTCCTGTTGATGGCCGGATTATGTCTATCTTCCTGCAGTGATAATGACGACATCAAACCGACAGGCATAGACGGGCGACCCAGTGCCCTTCTTTCAAACGGGCAGGTCACTGCTTCTTTCGTTTACTCAGACAATCTGTTTGCCGGATTCCAATATCCGGACGGACAGGCGGCTCATTTCAACTATGAAGACGGAGCCTTTTCCGGCATCTCCTACACGCCTCCCAAAGATGTTGCCGACGGACATGCCTGGGTTCATTTTACCAAGACCTCTGACAAGACATACGAAGTCAGCAGAGGGGGAGAACCGGCAGGAGATTTCGGTTACAGGGAAGAGATTGAACTCGACGCAAACGGATTGCCGTTCAAAGTAACCTTCGCCGGCATTTACCAACAAACAGTTGATGGAGAAAAGTTGATAACGGAAGACGGCCGGTATGCTCTCCTGACCTTCGATCCTGCCACCCGGCAACTGCTCAAACAGGAAGTGTTCGACAACGAATCCAACTTGCTGATAAAATATACCTACGAATATGATAACGCTTCCGGCAATATCAGCCATTTGGAATTCCCCATGTATTTTTTAGGTTGGTGGTACTATCGAAATGCCAACTCAAATGACTTTGAGAATATCCAGTTTCTGAACCGGCGGAATAATATAACCAAGATAACATCCGAAAACAGAGAAGGAAATATCTCTACCGTTACCTATACCTATAAATATAACGAAAACAATTTCCCTATTTCCGTATCTTGTGACAAATGGGAAGGTGAAGAAGTGGGGATCCGGTATTAAAAAGCGACCGATAATTACCAAAAAAGCGGATATTTTAAACACCCATACTTGCCCATTCGAACGTACCTTTAAATGTAAACATAACGGATTTCTGAGATAGATTAGCGCTTTACCAGCGTTAATAATTGGGAATACTTATAATTTCGACAATTCGTCAATCAGCGCTGGTCGACGAGGAGTTCTCGATTTCTGTTCAGTTGCAATCTGTTCAGCCTCAGACTTTCCTCCATACTTTATGAGATTCCGGAGTAATCCGACACCTTCACGATAAGAATCCCGATTAGCCGCACGTTGAAAGAAGCTTCTGATCGCCGATGCATATAGGCTGATTATTTCATCCTTGAAAAGTTTCCTCACTTTTTGGGGAGCGGCGTCAATATCGTATGTGGATGGATTCTTCCGAAGGTAAGACATATATTCGTTCCACATCTTTTCTTGGGTATAGATATATAGCAAACGTTCTACGTCTCTTTTATTCTGAGTCTCGCTAATCAATGTTTCGGAATACTTTCTCCATCCGTCAGTTGGAATAAGCTGTTTCATCACCGCATACATGGTTGCCATAGAGTATTCTTTTTCCCCCCATCTTCCACCACCGAAAAAGAAATATTTTGCCAATTGGAGAGTATTTTCTATATCTCCAATCTCGCGATAGACTTGATATTCCCATTTGTGCCAGTCGCTGACAAGTCCCTCATATTCTGCATCATGGTTAACTCCATCCTTGGCAAGTCGAAGCACTTCATCAAAGTCGGATTTGTCCCATGCCATCTGGATTAGCCGCTTGCGAAAATCCGGATTAGAGACATTGTCATACATGAATTTGAATTGATCTTCCGGAGTTCCACACCGTGACATAATCTCAAGCTTATATTTCTGTGCTGTCTCGGCATTATGCCTTGCACTCCAGTCATCGCCTTTAGGCTTGATGGCATCCAGAGCTTTGATCACACACGACTGTTTTTCGGGAGTGTTTGCAAAGCCAATCGCCATTTCCATCCAATCCCACCACCAATCCCAGCCTTTGAGGTCTTTTCCATTAAATTTGGAAAGTGCAAGTTCAAATATCTCTGATCTTATGTTTTCAGGAAGAAACTCATCAGTGCATAGTATATGCCATTTCTCAAAACAGTCGCTTACAATTGCCCCCAGTTCCCCTGCACTGTCATCTCCACTGTTGAGAATATCTTCAGCAATTGCAGCAATTCCGGTCAGCACTGCAACAGCCACCTCCCATTGGCGATTTTTTATTGCCTCGTCAGCTTCATCGAGAATACGGGAAACGGCACGATTGAAATCGAAAGTGGCACGGTATTCAATGTAGCCATGTCTTCCAGAGTAATCCTCAATCAGATTTTCCACTCGGAAGGTATAAGTTGCAGGATTTGGCTTAAACAACGTTCCCGCACCAAGTGCAAGAAACCGATCTTGGAACTGGCTGTCGTTGGCACATTCCTTGCGTATGAAGTCCGTAAGTTGCTTCTTGTCAAATTTAGACAGAAGTAATTCTACATCATCTATTTTCTTTTTTGCCATGGCTTATACAATTTAAATGTTCATATTCAGCTTCTTCCATTCTTTCTCGGCCTCTGTCAGACGGTATTTTTGTTTGGGATGCTTGACTACTTTAAGCCTATTTATGCGTTCTGTTTCTATATCTACACTATTTGTCAACATGAGATAATTCATTGATGTTATTTGCAAATTTAGTTAGAAATTTAGACATACTCAAAGAATATGCTGCGTATGCGTACAGAGTCAACACCCAAAACAAAATCACAAATTATTAAGAAAATTTTCTAACCGCCCCGCTCGTGGAAATTAATTTGGTGAACAATTCAGACAAAATAAAATCTCCAATCATCTATATATTAAACAATTGGAGATTTATAAAAGTGGTCCCACTTGGGCTTGAACCAAGGACTCCCTGATTATGAGTCAGGTGCTCTAACCAACTGAGCTATGGGACCTGTTCAGAGCGTGGCTCTGAAATCGGGTGCAATATTACGATTTATAATCGAGATATGCAAATGCTAATGTAGAAAACTTACTTTTCAGCCACGGCTCTTTCATTTAAAAAATAGACGAATATTGAAAATAAGGCTTATTTTATC
>NZ_CABUOD010000067.1 GCF_902493135.1 uncultured Parabacteroides sp. | reverse complement strand
TAAGGTTAACAAAGTTGGTTAGGGGTTGTCGTGAGACAGCCTTTAATTGTTTATAGGGGTTTCTGTGGTGCAGGAATCATGAATCGTGAGTATCTTTTCGCCTATTATGAAATCTCAGTTTCACTACATTGATAATCAATATAAAATAGGAAGAGCCTGTTCTCATCAGAACAAGCTCTTTTGTCTTTGAAGGTGCGCCTGATAGGACTCGAACCTACACGTCTCTCGACACCAGATCCTAAGTCTGGCGTGGCTACCAATTACACCACAGGCGCGTTGCGACTGCAAAGATAAACAATTTTCACCAATATGCAAATGTTGCCGGTGAGATTTTACTTTTTGCAAAGGGGTGTCCGCTACGCTGCCTCTGCTACAAAGCCCATGGTGACCGACGGACAATCGAGGTCAACCACAGACTCAACGGATACAAACGAAAAGCCCGGAAACTGTTGACATCCGAAGAAAGTCTCAGATACCGCGGACGATGATGTATCGAACCGGAGGCTGTCTTCGGACAGATGAAGCCCAACATGGCATACCGCCGCTTCCGCCACTTCGAAAAAGACAAGGTCACAATGGACTTTGCCTTCTTCGCCATTGCCTTCAACATAAAGAAAATGTGCTCAAAAATAGCGAAACAGGTCAAAAATGGGGGGGGGAATACGCCCCATCCTGACCTGTTTATACGTGTATCTCGGAACCACTAAAACAGAGGCTGCGCCGTAAAACTTAATTACGACACAGCCTCCTTTTTGATCTGCTTTCTTTCTTCACAGAGGTACTGGCAGTAGAACTTTTAATTTCATTACTTTAGTATTAATACTACCACTTGTTCTCCCTCGCGGGGTAATTGGGCCTTCCGCCAAAAAGCGGAGGGACACCGCGTGATATTATTTAGATTATTTGATTATAAAATGTCATCTATCTGTAGAGGCGGTTCGCAAACCGCCCTTACGACAGACAGTATTGTATATTTAGTATCAATCGTTATTTAACGATAGCCTTCACAGCAGCTTCGCCTTCAACAGCTATCACAACGACACCCGCCGGAGCAGCGATCGCAGCATTGTCGGAAGCAACAACCGTATTAGCAATCACCTGGCCCAAGATGTTGGAAACAACCACCTTCTTACCCTGAGCACCAACAATCTGAATCTGACCTTCGCCGGCGATGACTTTGACTTCGGAGACTTCGATCGCATCGTTGGAGGTAGGAGCTTCATCGCCGAGGGTGAAGACCATAGCCTGTGAACGTGTAGCAGTGAAGCCTAATTTGCCGTTCAATGCATACAACCAACCACCCTTAACAGATTTCACAACATATTCGTTGTCTACATCTTCGTCGTTCAACTGGATCGTGTACTGATATGCTTTCAGATCATTCTTAACCAGATCACCGTCCACAGCAGTTGTCAGTGTATCTTTGGCTGTCAAAGTAGCAGCACGGAAGATGGCTTTCGGATCATTGGCAGAACCTTCCAACAGGTAGTTCTTGTTTTCAGACAACTGAGCGTCGTCTTCAGAGAAGATACCCAGAGAATCGGAAGAGTTGAACATGAACAGTCTTTCATCCTGTCCTTCTACACCGCGAGAGATATAGAACTTAGGAACGTCAGCCTTACCCACTGTATCCAACCAGAAAGTCAAACCGTCCTTGCTCAGGATACCTTCTTCCAGATTGTTCTTATTCATCTGCATAGCTACAGAACCCAGTACGTTATCGAATGATACGTGACGCGGTTCGGCAGGCAGAGAGGTTGCATCGGAGTTGTCGTTGAACTCGATGGTAACGTTGCTGATTGTAGGAGCGTAAAGGGTAGCGGTACCAGCAGTAGCAAAGGCAGTACCGGCAGTATTAACTTCTACAGCTTTGGCAGCAGCTTTAACACTACCAGCATAATCTGTGCTAATCAACCCCATTGCATAAGTTCCGTCATAGTTCTTGCGGAAGAAGAATTCACCTTCGTTAGTATCGTCTTTATCGATCGTCGTTGCAGCATCCTTCTTAAGGTAAAGGACCTTTTTAGATGAGCTGTTCGTACCAACTACCAATTTATAAGAAGGAACAGCCAACGTATCTTTAACCGTTACGATGTTTCCATCTTTATCCAGATAAGCAGCATCTACATCATTAATGATATAGTTAGCAACTGCCGGAGTGCCATCCTTAACAACCTCAGCAGTGAAAGCATAATCACCCTTATCTTCCTTAGGCAGATAAGTTCCGGTAGCATTATTAGCACTCAGCACACCATACATTTCAGCAACACCACCCGGCACTTTACCAGAGAACAACAGATGGAAACCACCTTCGCGTTCAGCCTTTGTCATTTCCAGGAAACCGTCAGTCTTTGTTGTGGCAACGGAGTTGAAACGAACTGTTTTACCGATCAGAGATTGATTCTTATCACCGGCATTACCTGTGCTGTTAGCAGTAACACCAGCTGCAATTGCATCATCATCATTAGGTGTAGCATTTTCAATCTCATATTCACCTGCTACATCTGTAGCTTTCAGTTTCAATACTAATTCCTTAGCAGGAGAAACGGCTTCACGGTTGGTCAATGTAAAGGAAGCCTTACCATCGAAACCGGAAACAACCCACTGTGTCATCGGAGAAGCCAAATCGATCTCTGATTTAGCACGAGCTTCAAGCTGATAAGCAGTAGTTGTAGCACCTGCTACCAAGTATTTGTGATATTCATACTGTGAGTCTTCATCACCATCGATACTCTGCTTTCCGCTTGTGAAATAGATATTAACAGTGTTAACAGCATCTTTCTTCAGCAGAACAGAGGCATCCAGGTAGGTGCTTGTACCTAAGATAGCAGGGTTAGCTGTCAACTTAGAGCCTGTACCTAAAACAGTTGTAACATACACATTGTCACCTTTACCGTCAGGCTGAACACCACCGACAACAACACTTCCCATTGTCAGCTTCAAAGCAGCCGGGTTGTTCAGAACGTCTGCCTGTTCAACTCCTGTAAAAAGCACTTCGGGCATTTGAGTTGCAGCAACAGGTACATATTTACCTTTTTCCAAGACTTTGATAACAGCAGCTTCTTTATCCTGAGCACCGTTAATCTTATAAGTTTCGTCTGTAATAGAGAGTAATGAAACCTTCTTTGCAGCAGTGATAATGCTTCCATCAGTTTTAGCAGCAGCTGCGACAAATGCTTTCATATCATCTTTTGTTCCTTTTGCCAGAACAAAGCCTCCTTTAGTAGGATTAGTTCCATCAAGAGCGGTAGCCACAACCGGAACCACCTGTAATGTTTCTTCAAAAGCATTACCGATCACATTTTTACCTTCGAAACCAAAAGTAAGGCCTTTGCTATTGTAATCCTGCAAGAAAGCAGCATCTTGTTCAACAGTTGCGGTAAAGAATTTCCAACCAGAGATTGCAGTAGCCCCGAACTTGTTTACATAAATCTTGTCGATGTTCAATGTTCCGGCATCTTTCTTGTCTGCATAGGTAGCAACAAAAGAAGTAAAGATGTCTTCTGCTTTGTCACTCGCAGTAAATTTAGTACCATCATTTTTTACACCCAACTGCTTGCCAGCCGTCCACAATTCGAAAGATACAGATGTTTCATCAACCGTTTTCAGGTTGCGCACTTCAAAAACAGCAGTGCTTGCATCGGCAGCTGCACCTGTACCGATAGTCACATAGTCAGAACCGGTAACGGTTTCAATAGGAAATAATGCACTAACAGCAGTTCCCAAATAAAACTTGGTTCCTTCCAATTTAGTTGCAGCAGTACCGGCTGTAGCTGTAATATCGCCAGCAGCAGCGTACGCAACATTAACAACAGGACCTGCCATGAGCAGAGCCGCTGTCATAAGAGTAAAGATTCTCTTCTTCATACTTTAAACATTTAAATTAATAATACTATGAATATTGAAATAATATCGTCCAACCCTTAGCTGCCATACCTTATATAGGTGTATGTTAACATCTGTACTTTGACAGCTAAAACGTACGTTTAAATTCGTCATTTTCGGAGGCGGTTCGGAAGGTTTGTAATCAAAAGAAGGTTTTTCGTACAGGTAAGGCTATCTAATTGATAAGAAACGATATAGAAAAGGAAAAAACTTTGAAGAAAGAATTGCAGGTTTAAAAAGTAGTTGTATTTTTGTAGCTGAATTATGACGAATTTAAACGTACGTTTTTTTAGTCATTTTGGAAAAAGCCATTTATCTTGTTCATTCCCAATAATATACAAGCAAAAAACAGAGCAAAAACCACCCTCAAAAACAGGGTAAGAAATGTACTTTCCACCAGGAGATAAAAGACTTTACTATATAGATTGTAATCAATTGTTTAGAGATGTTTTCTGGCAAGTCTCGACCAGTCCCTTTTTTTGCGCTTTTTTCAAAAAGGGGGGAAAATGAGCTATTTTTCCTATAAAACCAGCATATAATCCAAGCAATAGGAATCTATCTCCCTTGCCGTCGGCTGAAGCCGACGGTAGAAAGAAAAAAAATATATCTTATTTTCAAGGGGCTAAACCCCACAGAAGAACCGGCAAAGCCGGATATTTTATCTACCGTCGGCTTCAGCCGACGGCAAAAGAAGTGCTTTATATTTTATCCATTCTTCAGCACATTATCCTTGTCCGGTGCACTGGGTTCGGGTATCGGAAATTCTTTACATCATTTTCCCCGTTACCAATTCTTTTTCAAGATATTCGTACACATAGGCTGTACTCTGAGCATATAGCCCTGTATCAAGATCTATGAGCCGGCTATATGTATCAGATGTATAGAGTGCCTTGAGAGCCTCACTCATATCCATTTGATGCTCCTCCATAAGCAACAATACGATTTCCTTGGAAATCTCTTCTATCATAAATAGTTCTTTGGTCATAATCCACTTCTTACTTTGGTTAAATATCGGATAGATTTCTCCGTACCGAAAAAGTACTGCATAGTCACCCCTTTCATATATTTAAGTTCTTCAAGAAACTTATCCATATCTATCAGACCGGAAGTGAGTCGTCGTATCTGAAAGCCGACCGAATCATTTGCAATAGGACCAATAACAATATCATAACTATGCGAGGGTACACGCGTACGATTCCGACGGTTCATCAAACACAAACTCGGCCCATTCCCTACTGTATTCCCGAAATTCGAGAACCGACAAACCTATACCGTGCAAACTTCTCTCGTCAAACTCGTAAGAGTTCAACATAGGAACCCCTGCTCCCAATTGTTCTGTTTTCCGGGCAGCAAGCTCCCAAGCCTGCTCCTTATCAGCCGAAAGATAGAAACCGCATCCGAAATCTTTACCTACCTTTGACATCGAAAGGTCTATCTCTGCAATGTCAGTGTTTGAGCCATGATACAATATCATACCAATGCCCCTCCTTTCCTGTGACAATAAGCTGTAAGATCTTCTATTACGTCTTCAAACGAGAGTGTATGCTCCACATTGTAAAAACGGCTCACAAAGTCAAGGCCTTTGAACCTCTCCAGGTAGCGATAGGCTTGCAATGTGTTAAGTGAGTGTGCCGCAGCAAACTCACTTATCACAGCAATAATATATTCCACTTTGTTTTTGACATCCGGATCCATACCAGTTTTCCTTTCTTATCTTTCTGTTACGTCAAATGCAAATATACACTTTTTCCATCTATATATTATCCATTCTTCAGCACATCGTCCTTGTCCGGTGCACCGGGTTCGGGTGTGGATTCCGGGTTGAAGGGGTTGAAGTAGTAGATGCCTTTTTCACCAAGGAATTGCAGGAAGTAAGGGAGCTTCTGCATAAAAAGGCTGCATTCCTTCGACTTGGCAGGAGTCCAGGCGGATTCGGCAACAGCGACCAGACGGGGGAATGTCATATAGTCTAAACGTTTGGCATCAGCGACCCGTTCCGTCCAAAGGGAGAACTGGAGGCCCATCACCTGGTCTTCATAATCGCGTGTCAGATGGATGATAGGTTCGGGGAAACGGTAGATGTCCTCGATCGTGTTGTAACCGCCCCATACACGACCCACCTTATGACCGCCGTACTGGATAAAGTCGGCATACAACGGACGGCGCGGAGTCATAATCACCCGGTAGCCGTTTTCAAGCGCTTTCACTAACTGGTGTTTGCGGTCGTGACGCCACCACATGATGACCGCCTTGTCGGGAGAGACACCGGCATCGATCATCTCGTCCCAGCCGATCATGGTCTTGCCCTTGGAGGCGACAATATCGGCGGCACGGCGGATGAAATACTGTTCCAGGCCCGTTTCGTTACCTAAGTTCTTGTCTTTGATGAACTGCTGGATTTCGGGATCGGTAAACCAGCTTTGGTTGCCGTAGTGCACCTCGTCGCCTCCGATATGGATATAGGGAGACGGGAACAGGGCGACGATCTCGTCGAGCACGTTGCTGATAAACTCGAACGTCTCTTCCTTGCAGGGATGGAACGTGAAATGCTGCCATTTGCCCTCGCCTCCGCCGGAAATTTCGGGATAGGAACGGCAGACGGCGGTAGCATGGCCCGGCATGTCGAATTCGGGAACGACCATGATGTGGCGGGCGGCTGCGTAGGCGACGATCTCCTTGATCTCTTCCTGGGTGTAGAACGTAGCGGGCGCTTTCGAATCGTGCCAGTTGCCGACAGCCCCTTCGGTGGTCAGCTTCGGATAGCGCTTGATCTCGATGCGCCAACCCGGTTCGTCGGTCAGGTGCCAGTGGAACACGTTCAGGCGAAGGGACGCCATGATGTCCAGATATTGTTTTACCTTTTCCTTACCGAAGAAGTGGCGGCTCTCATCGAGCATGAATCCACGCCAGCCGTAGCGGGGCTGGTCCTGTATCTTGCAGGCACGCACGTTGCCTTTGCCGAAGCGGGAAAGTTGCAGAAGGGCTTCCTTGGCATAGAACAGTCCGGCTTCGGAAGAGGCTTGCAGCAGGATACTGTTCGGTTGGACGACAAGCGTATAGGCTTCATCGGCCATCTTGCAGTCGTTTGTCAGTTCCAGGCGGATGGTTCCGCTGGCAGGCGACGATTGCAGGCCGGATTCTTTCAACTCGGCCGGCAGGGCGGCGGCTAACTTGTCGGCATACCCGCCATTGCCTTGTACTTGGAGATTCTTTCCAATGGTGAACGTACCTTTCGCGTTCTGCACCTTTGCCGGCGTCGGAAACAAAGGTTGTTGTGCCATCATCGGCAACACGAATAGAAATAGTAATGTGCTTAAATAAATTAGTTTCTTCATGGCATATTTATATTTAATTATTTCCTTACAGGGATATTCCTCTTTTACCGGGGGATTAATCCCCCTGGCAAGAGGTAGCAAATATAACAAAATTTCATATCTTTAGCCGCAAAATTAAATATAATGCCATGAATAGACTAATTATCCTTATTATTGCACTTACCTGTTACGGGAACAGCCTCCGGGCCCAGGAAATCGAATACTCCCGTCCGGTCAACACTCCCGAAAGTTGTACAAGCATCCTGGTCGGCAAGAAAGCATCAGCCGACGGTTCGGTCATGACCAGCCACACCTGCGACGGGAACTACCGCACATGGATGGAGATCGTCCCGGCGGCACGCTACGAGCGCGACACGACAGTCGCCATCTATAACGGACGGATGCACACCGAATATCCTGCCGACCGTACGCGGATGGAACTGAAGGGGACGATCCCGGAAGCCCGTTCCACCTACCAGTTCCTGAATACTTCCTATCCTTGCCTCAACGAGAAGCAATTGGGGATCGGCGAGACGACCATCTCCGGACGTGAAGAATTACAGAACAAGAAAGGGATGTTCATGATCGAGGAACTGGAAAAGATAGCCTTGCAGCGTTGCACGACGGCACGCGAGGCGATCCGGCTGATCGGACAGTTGGTTGCCGAACATGGCTACGGGGATTCGGGCGAATGCCTGACAATTGCCGATCCGAACGAGGTCTGGCATTTCGAGGTGTTCGGCGAAGGGCCGGACAAGATCGGGGGCGTATGGGCGGCTGTCCGCATTCCGGACGACCATGTGGGGGTATCGGCCAATATCTCGCGTATCTCTACGCTCGACCTGAAAGACAAGGATCGTTATATGGCTTCGGAAAATGTATTCTCCGTTGCCAAAAAGATGGGGTTCTGGGACGGCAAGGAACCGTTCAAGTTCTGGAAAGCCTACAGCGGGGGCAACTATTTCGGCGAGCCGAAGGCATTCAGCATCCGCGAGTATTTCATCCTGAACGCACTGGCTCCTTCGCTCAAACTGTCGTACGATGCGGAAGAGCTGCCGATCAGCGTGAAGCCGGACAAAGCGGTTGCCGTAACAGATGTGATGGCATTGTTGCGCCAGACCTACGAAGGGACGGAATGGGACATGACGAAGAATCTGAAAGTGGCTGTCAAGAACAGGGAGACAAAGGAAACGGATACGATCACGAGTCCGGCAGCTAATCCCTGGATGGGAACCGATATGCTGAATATGCTGAACGGTGTGAAGGAAGGGACAGTGGCACGCAATCGCCTGGTAGCCGTTCCGCAATGTTCTTATTCGCACGTGATACAGCTTCGCAGCTGGTTGCCGGATGCCGTGGGCGGCGTCGCCTGGCTGTCGTTCGACAATCCGGGACAGAGCCCGCGCATCCCGATCTTTGCGGGTACGACCGACCTGCCGGCCGCTTTCGGTATCTGCGGACAGCACCGCCACCGTGAGGATGCCATCGTCTGGAAATACCGGACGGCAAACAAGTTGGCTACGGTCCGCTGGGGACTGACCAAAGACAAGATCAACGGTGCGGTCGCCCACTTCGAGGAAAAGGGCTTATCGGAAATGCCTTTCGTGGAAAGCCGCTACAAAGAGTTGCAGGACGGCAAAGGGGAAGAGGCCGCACGGGCTTTCCTGACCGGCTACACGGCTGACTTCGCAGGAGCGACAATCCTGCGCTGGCAGGAGATGGCGGACGAGTTCTGGAAGATGTTCGCGAGGGGATTTTGATTAATTGAAAATTAAGAATTAAAAATTAAAAAATAATGGATGTTATGAAATCACTTATTCTATCTTGCATGTTGGCGTTCTCTGCTTCGGCGGTGTTCGGCCAGGGGTATCAGTTTACAGAGGTGGTAACGGTTCCCGCTACCCCGGTTAAGAACCAGGCGGCAACGGGGACTTGCTGGTGCTTTGCCACGACTTCGTTTATGGAATCCGAACTGCTCCGTATGGGGAAGGGCACGTATGACCTTTCGGAGATGTTCATCGTCCGCCAGAAATACATGAACCAGTTACAGGACAACTACCTGCGCTGTGGAGACGGTAACATCGGACAGGGCAGCCTTTCGCATACCTTTATGAACGCGTATCGCCAGGTGGGGATCGTACCCGAAGAGGTGTACACGGGTATCAACTACGACTCCGAACGGCATAACCACGGCGAGATGGTCCGCTACATGCACGCCATTGCCGATGTGGCAGTAAAGGCGAAACAGCGCAGTCCGGAATATGACAAACTGATTGCCAACCTGTTCGACACCTATTTAGGAAAGCTGCCGGAGAAATTCACGTATAAGGGGAAGGAATATACACCGAAGTCGTTTGCCGAATCATTAGGGTTGAATATGGACGACTACATCGAGCTGACCAGTTTCACGCATCATCCGTATTACGTGAAGTTCGACGTGGAAGTACCCGACAACTGGGAACATTCCCTGATGTACAACCTGCCGCTCGACGAGATGATGCAAACGATAGATTATGCCCTGAACAACGGTTATACGGTCTGCTGGGACGGAGACGTGAGCGAGAAGGGATTCTCCTTTACAAACGGTGTCGCCATCAACCCGGAAGTGAAGAAGGTGGAAGACCTGTCGAATACGGATCGCGCCCGCTTCGAGAAATTAGGTGAGAAGGAACGCCTGGAAGAAGTCTTCAAGTTCGAACGCCCTTACCCGGAAATCAACGTGACCCCGGAAGTGCGCCAGGCAGGCTTCGAGTCATTCGTGACTACCGACGACCATCTGATGCACGTGACCGGCATCACCAAAGACCAGAACGGCACGAAATATTACATCACCAAGAACTCATGGGGAACCGACCGCAACAAATTCGGCGGCTACCTGAACATGTCCGAGAGCTTCGTCCGCGCCAAAACCATCTATGTGATGGTTCATAAGGATGCGATACCGAAGGCGATCAAAGCAAAGTTGGGGATCAGATAATAGGACAGAACCGGCCTTATCAATCAAATGTTTGTAGGGCCGGTTCTGTTTCGCTCCCGCATGAAAACAGCTTTCTGAGCTTGCAAAGCAAGCATCTGTATGGAACAAAGAACAACACAAAACGGAACTCAGTCAAAGGCAGACCATCCCGGAACGAGAAGCTAAATCGGCAGTAAAGACATTTCCCCACCCTTCAAAGGGGCAAATCTAACAAATTGTCATTAACTACATTTTGCTACTTTTCGACAGTCGGATACAATCATAAGATTCTCCATTATTATCCCTATTTAGTCTATTCTTTAAACGCTGGAAAAGGATTTAATTTGCACACGATAAACTTAATACCCATGCAACGAATAAACATTTACCTCCTGACGGCAGGCCTCCTGATGTGCCTGTTTTCATGCAAAAACAATCCCGCCCGCATTTCCTTAGACGGGGAATGGGAATTTGCGTTAGACAGTACCGATACCGGAATAAACGAGAACTGGGCCGGACAGAACTTCAAGAACACGATCCAGCTGCCCGGAACAACCGACGATGCCGGGTACGGAACGCCCAACAAATTAAAACCTGCCATCCAAAAGCCGCAAGTCCTCCACCTGACCCGCAAAAACAGTTACGTCGGACCGGCCTGGTACAGCAAAGAAGTCGATATACCTTCCGGCTGGAAAGGCAAAGCGATCGAACTCAAACTGGAACGCGTCATCTGGCAAACATCCGTATGGGTGGACGGGAAACAGGTCGAAGGCATGCAGGAAAGCCTGGTCGCTCCACACCTGTACGACTTGACGGAACAGCTGACTCCCGGCAGACACAAAATCACGATCCGCGTCGATAACCGGAAACGATACGATATCACGGCCGGCGATATGGCACATGCCTATACCAACGAGACACAGATCATGTGGAACGGGATCATCGGAGAAATCTCGCTGACAGCAAAAGATGCCGTCTCGATCCGCGACCTGCAAGCATACCCGGATAATAAGAACAAGCAAGTAAAAGTAAAATGCCTCGTAAACAATACGGGAACGGCAACATCCGGCACCCTGAAAGCCGACATCCGGACGGCAACAGATCCCGTTATACAAGTACAACAACACGTGACACTTCAGCCTGGAGAAAACCGGATCGAGCTGATTTGTCCGATCGAAGACGAAGTGAAGGTATGGAACGAGTTCACGCCTACCTTGTACACCCTTCGGGCTTCCATTGAAACAGACCCTCATAAAGATATCCGGGAAATCAATTTCGGCTTCCGGGATTTGGGGAAGAATGGGCCGGCTTTATTATTGAACGATCAGAAGATTTTCCTCAGAGGGACATTGGAATGCTGCATATTCCCGCTTACCGGATACCCTCCGATGGAACACGAAGGATGGGAAAAGGTATTCACGACTGCCCGCGAATGGGGTTTGAACCACCTCCGTTTCCATTCCTGGTGCCCTCCGGAAGCGGCGTTCGAAGTGGCGGACTCGCTCGGTTTCTACCTGCAAGTCGAACTGCCGCTCTGGTCCACCAATTTATGCAATGACAAACGCGCTCCCTATCTATATGCCGAAGCGGACCGCATATTGGAAGAATACGGCAACCATCCTTCCTTCTGCCTGTTCAGTCTTGGGAACGAGCTGCAATATGACTTCGAGTTCTTGGGCTCGCTTCTGAATCATGTCAAAGAAAAGGACCCGCGCCATCTCTACACGACGACCTCCTTCACTTTTGAGAAAGGACATGGAGACTGGCCGGAAGCGGATGATGATTTCTTCATCACCCAATGGACGAAGAAAGGATGGGTGCGCGGCCAGGGCGTGTTCAACACCGAATCCCCCCGGTTCGACAAAGATTATTCCGCATCGGTCGAAGGGATGGACGTGCCGCTTATCACACATGAAATAGGACAGTATGCAGTCTATCCCGACCTGAAAGAGATCGGAAAATATACCGGCGTACTGGACCCGCTAAACTTCAAAGGCGTGAAAGAAGACCTCGAAAAGAAAGGACTGGCCGGCAAGGCAGACGACTACCTGATGGCAACCGGCAAACTGGCAGCCCTGCTTTACAAAGAAGAGATCGAAAGAGCAATGAAGACTCCGGGAATCAGCGGTTTCCAACTGCTCGACCTGCACGACTTCCCCGGACAGGGGACAGCTCTTGTCGGGCTGCTGAATGCTTTCTGGGAAAGCAAAGGCGTCACAAAGGCCGCTGCCTTCCGCCAGTCTTGCGCCCCGGTTACCCCGTTGGCCCGTTTCACCAAAGCGACCTATACTTCCGGCGAACCGTTTGAAGCTGCCATCGAAGTAGTGAACTACAGTGACAAAACGATCGAAAATGCCGTTATCGGCTGGAAACTGACCGCCCCGGACGGACAAGCCGTTGCGCAGGGAGAATTTCCGGCACGTTCGCTGCCCGTCGGAGAAAACAGCCCTGCCGGAGACATCCGTTGCCCCCTGGATCCAATCACGGAAGCAAAAGAACTGACCTTGTCGGCAACACTGAAAGGAAGCTCCTACACAAACGAATGGAAGATATGGGTGTACCCGGCATCCCTAACCGTCGACAAAGGGGACATCGTCGTCACAGACCGTTTCGCCATTGCCGAAAAGGCCTTGCAAGAAGGGAAGAAGGTGCTGTTCAACCCTCCTTACGAATCCCTGAAAGGACTGGAAGGAAAGTTCGTCCCCGTATTCTGGAGCCCGGTGCATTTCCCCAAACAGGCAGGAACAATGGGATTGCTGCTCGACCCTGCCCACCCGGCATTCGCACACTTTCCGACCGACAGCCATACCGACTGGCAATGGTGGCGGCTCACGACACAGTCGAAGACACTCTGTATCGACAGCCTGTATACCGAAGTCACTCCCCTCATCGAATGCGTGGACAACTTCGCCAACAACCGCCGCCTGACCAATCTGTTCGAAACGAACTGCCTGAACGGAAAGTTAGTCGTATGCAGCATGGACCTGCTCCGCGAGCAAGAAAAGAATCCGGAAAAGAAACAACTGTTGTACAGTATCATAGAGTATATGAAATCCGGTAAATTCAATCCGGCACAACATACTTCACCCGCTGCCATCGGCGCATTCCTGACTTCCGGACAAACAAGTTCACGGGAAAAACCCGAGTCCATTTACTGATATAGAAAGAAAGAAGGTGTGTCAAAAAAAAATCCTGCTTACAATAGACATGATTTAGGCACGGATTACGCGGATTACACGGAAAGATAATAAATTTATCCGTGTAA
>NZ_CABUOD010000066.1 GCF_902493135.1 uncultured Parabacteroides sp. | reverse complement strand
TGGAGAAGATAGACAAACTGGACCGGCAGATATTGAACATTATTTCAAAGAATGCCAGGATTCCTTTCAAGGATGTAGCCGAAGAATGTGGCGTTTCGCGCGCTGCCATTCATCAACGGGTACAACGCATGATTGATATGAATGTGATCGTTGGGTCAGGCTATCATATTAATCCGAAGATTTTAGGTTACAACACGTGCACTTATATCGGCGTCAAACTGGAACGCGGTTCGATGTACAAAGACGTGGTTCCCGAATTCGAGAAGATTCCGGAAGTGGTCGAATGTCATTTTACGACCGGGCCGTACACGATGCTGATCAAGTTATACGCACGCGACAATGAACACCTGATGGAGCTGCTGAATACGCAGATACAGGAAATACCGGGTGTGACCGCTACGGAAACGCTTATCTCGTTGCGTCAGAGTGTCAAACGTGAAATCCCTATTTGCGATATTTCCGAATAAGAAGAATAGAACGTATGGGCCCGGCCTCGAATGAGTTGCCGGGCTTTTTTATATGCCATACAATTTATATTTTTGCAGAAAAAGATAAAGCAACGATGTCAAGATATTTGTCCATACTGTTCCTTTGTTGTCTTCCGGCCTGCCTATGGGCGGGGGAGAATTATCGCTTTCGTGTCTATCTGAAAGACAAGGGGGACGACGGTTACCGGGTGGAGGAACCGGAAACCTTCCTATCCAAAGAGGCGGTCGAACGGAGAGTGAAAAATAATGTGGCCGTGACGGATGCCGACTTCCCTATATCCCGGTCGTATATCGACATGTTGTCTGAAACAGGTGCGACCCCGGTTGTGCAAAGCAAGTGGTTTGCGACCGTCGTGGTGGAAAGTTCCGACAGCACGGTGGCCGAACAATTGCAACAGTTGGCAATCGTCGATTCCGTCAAGTGGATTTGGAAAGGGAACCTGCGGGTCCCGACCGAGGAAAAGGGAGAAGACCGTTTCGTGTCGGAGGATGAACCGCTACATAATGAATATGGTTATGCTCATAAACAGATCAAGATGTTGAACGGGGCTAAATTGCATGAAGCCGGTTTCCGGGGGGAAGGAATGCGGGTGGCCGTGATCGATGCCGGTTTTATGAATGTGGACCGGATGTCGGCTTTCGATTCGCTCAGGTTGTTGGGAACGCACAATGTCGTCTTTCCCGGTAAAAGCGTGTTTGTCGGGGACGATCACGGGACGAAGGTCCTTTCCTGCCTTGCCGCCGATATTCCGGGAGTGATGGTCGGAACCGCTCCGAAAGCTTCTTACCTGCTGCTTAAAAGTGAAGACAGCGATTCCGAATATCCCGTCGAGGAAGATTATTGGATTGCTGCGGTCGAATATGCGGACAGTGCCGGTGTGGACGTGATCTCCTCGTCGCTCGGATATTTTGCTTTTGATGCGGACGAACTGTCGTACGACCAGGCTGCCTTGGACGGCAAGACCGCTATGATCAGCCGGGCGGCTAACCTGGCTGCCGATAAAGGGATACTTGTATTTTGCAGTGCCGGTAATGAAGGGAACGGCGATTGGGAAAAGATCACCTTTCCATCGGATGCAGCCGGGATCTTTACGGTAGGTGCGATAGATGAGGATAAAAAGAAAAGCGGTTTCAGCTCCGTAGGCTTTACGGCTGACGGGCGCGTGAAACCGGATGCCGTGGCGTTGGGTACGAGCAGTTGCGTGATCGGTCCGGGCGGCAGTGTCAGGTATGCGAACGGGACCTCTTTTGCCACGCCTATCCTTGCCGGGATGGGAGTTTGCCTCTGGCAATCACTGCCTTGGTTGAATAACAGGGAGGTGATCGAACTGCTGCATCGTTCGTCCAGCCGATATAAGCATCCGGATACGGAGTTAGGATACGGCATTCCCGATTTCTATAAAGCGTATAAAAAGGAAAGAAAAAATGGGGTACGGACAAAATAATCAGAATCAGGAGCGGCAGGAGTTCTCTTTGTTGGAACTGAATAACCGGGTGAAAGGGGCTGTCCTGAATGCATTCCCGGAGACGTGCTGGGTGCGTGCCGAGATGAGCGACGTGCGTACGAATGCTGCGTCCGGGCACTGTTATCTGGAGTTTATCGAGAAGAACGCGATAACCGGTCAGCTGGTGGCAAAGGCGCGCGGCTCCATCTGGGCAAAGACTTTCCGGATGCTGAAGCCTTATTTTGAGATGGAAACCGGGCAGATGTTTGCTTCCGGCCTGAAAGTGCTGGTGAAAGTGTCGGTCGAGTTTCACGAACTCTACGGGTACAGCCTGACCGTGCTGGATATCGATCCGGCCTATACGTTGGGAGACATGATCCGGAAACGGATGGAAATCATCCGGCAATTGAAGGAAGAGGGCGTTTTCACGCTGAACAAGGAGTTGCCGTTTCCAACGTTGCCGAGGCGGATCGCTGTCATCACTTCGCCTACGGCTGCCGGATACGAAGACTTCCTGAACCAGTTGGCCGGCAACAAGGCCGGCTATTCTTTCTATCCGAAGCTGTTTCCGGCTCTTATGCAGGGCGAACGGACGGAAGAGTCCGTGATCGCAGCGTTGGACAGTGTGTACCGTCATGCCAACTGTTTCGATGTGGTCGTGATTATCCGGGGCGGAGGCGCTACTTCGGACTTGAATAGTTTCGATTCCTATCTCTTGGCGGCAAACTGTGCGCAATTTCCGCTTCCTATCATAACCGGTATCGGGCATGAACGCGATGACACGATCCTGGATATGGTTGCCCATACACGGATGAAAACACCGACGGCTGTAGCCGAGTTCCTGATCGGGCAGATGGATAAGGCGGCCGGAGAGGTGGAAGAACTGCAACAGGACGTTTGTTCGTTGGCAACCGAAATCCTGTCCAGGCAAAAGAACTTCCTGCAGTTGTTGGGAAGTCGTCTGCCTGTCCTGGCAATAAACCGGATCGAGCGGAACCGTTCGCTTCTCCAACGGATAGGCATGCAATTGCCGACGGATGCCCATGCATTTCTAAACCAATCGGCATCGAAGCTGGAAGCGATGCAAGTGCGTTTGGCAAACCGTGCGGAAAGCAGTTTGGCAGAGCGGAACCGCTTTGTCCAGTTGACCGAACAGTTCATCAAGATGGCTTCTCCCGACTATGTATTGAAGCGGGGCTACAGCTTGACGCTAAAGGATGGCAAGATCATCAAACAGGCCGCCGGATTGGAGGCCGGCGAGGAGTTGGTAACCCGTTTTGCGGACGGTGAAGTACACTCGACAGTCCTTGCAGTAAATAAATCATAAATCAAAAATCATAAATTCCATCATGGCAGAAACATATAATGAAGCAGTAGAGAAACTCCGTAAGATCGTCGCCGACATAGAGAACGGCGATCTGGATGTTGACATTCTTTCTGAAAAGGTAAAGGAAGCGACCCGCTTGATCAAATTGTGTAAGGAGAAACTTTACAAGGCCGACGAGGAGGTCAAGAAAGTGTTGGAGGAACTGGAGTAATGAAGAAATATGTGCTGATTGTCGCCGGAGGCCGCGGGCTGCGGATGGGAGGCGACTTGCCGAAGCAGTTTATCCCGTTGGATGGAAAGCCTGTCCTGATGCATACGTTGGAGGCTTTTCACCGCTGGGATGCGTCTGCCGGTTTGATCCTGGTGCTCCCGGAAGATCACCAGCCTTATTGGGAGATGCTTTGCCGGGAGATCGGTTGTAAGGTCCCGCACCGGATTGCGAACGGAGGCGAAACGCGTTTCCATTCCGTTCTCAACGGATTGAATTTCCTTGCGGATGAGATTGGAAATGCAGCCGGAAGGGATGAAAAGATACTGGTGGCTGTGCATGACGGGGTACGGCCTTTTGTCGCACCTGAAGTTGTCGGGCAATGTTTTGCCGAGGCCGAAGTATCGGGAGCTGCTATCCCGGTCGTGCCTGTGGTCGATTCTCTCCGCGAGTTCTCCGGCGAGTCCAGTCGTCCGGTCGACCGTTCGCGTTATCAGGCGGTGCAAACCCCGCAGGTTTTCGATTATGATTTGCTTTTGAAAGCATATGAACAACCTTACTCGGAGTTTTTTACCGATGATGCTTCGGTTGTGGAGGCTTTCGGACATACGGTCAGGACTGTTCCGGGAAACCGGGAAAACATAAAGATTACGACTCCGTTCGATCTGTTGGTGGCAAAGGCGCTGCTTGCAAAATAAATATTTGTATATATGCTCGATCTCGACAAACGTTCCATCATGTATCTGCCGGGCGTTGGCCCGAAAAAGGCGGAAATATTACAAAAGGAAGCCGGCATTTCTTCGTATGAGGACTTGCTGTTCTACTTTCCGTATAAATACATTGACCGGAGTCGTTTCTACAAGGTTGTGGAAGTGACCGGGGATATGCCTTATATACAGTTGAAAGGGCGCATCTTGTTTTTCGATACGGTAGGCGAAGGACGTACACGACGGTTGATCGGCAAATTCACGGACGGGACGGGCACGATCGACCTGGTCTGGTTCAAAGGGATCAACTATGTGTTGGACAAGATCAAGACCGGCGTCGATTATATCGTGTTTGGCAAACCGACCGAGTTCGGGCATATCTATAATATTCCCCATCCGGATATAGACTCTCTGGACCAGGCGGATAAGGTTGCCAACGGCTTGACGCCGTTCTATAATACGTCTGAGAAGATGAAGAAGTCGTTCCTCAATTCACGGGCGATCCAGAATTTGCAATACACATTGTTGAGCGGTTTGAACTGGACGCTGCCTGAAACACTTCCGCCGGCTGTCTTGAACCGTATTCGCATGATGTCGTTTCCGGAAGCGATACGGAATGTGCATTTCCCCGAATCGGTCGATAAATTACGGAAAGCGCAGTTGCGCCTGAAGTTTGACGAACTGTTTTTCATCCAGTTGAATATTCTCCGTACTTCCAACCTGCGCAAGCTGAAGTTGAAAGGGATTGTCTTTCCTTCCGTCGGAGACTATTTCAATACGTTCTATAAAGAATATCTGCCTTTCGAACTGACGAATGCGCAGAAACGTGTTGTCCGTGAGATTCGTGCCGATATGGGAAGCGGACGGCAGATGAACCGTCTTCTGCAGGGAGATGTGGGAAGCGGGAAGACGTTGGTGGCTTTGCTCTCCATGCTGTTGGCGGTCGATAACCATTGCCAGGCCTGCATGATGGCGCCGACGGAGATACTGGCGACTCAGCATTATGCGACAGTCATGGGTTTCCTGAAAGATATGGATATAAAAGTGGCCCTGCTGACCGGCTCGACGAAAAAGAAGGAACGGAATAAGATATTGCCGGCTATTGCGAGCGGTGAGATCCAGATCGTGATCGGGACGCATGCACTGATCGAAGAAACGGTCGTCTTTTCCTCTCTCGGTCTGGCGATTATAGACGAACAGCACCGCTTCGGGGTGGAACAGCGTTCCCGGTTGTGGACGAAAAATGCGGTCGTTCCTCATGTCCTGGTGATGACTGCGACGCCTATTCCCCGTACGCTTGCCATGACCTTATACGGCGATCTGGATGTCTCGGTGATCGATGAGTTGCCGCCCGGACGTAAACCGATCCAGACCGTACATCGCTATGATAACAAGAAAGCGCAACTCTACGACTTTCTCCGCAAGGAAATCGGACAGGGCCGGCAGGCCTATGTCGTTTATCCTTTGATCGAGGGCAGCGAGAAGCTGGATTACAAGAATCTGGAAGAGGGGTTCGAGACATTCAAAGAAGTTTTCCCGGATTATAAGGTATGTATGGTCCACGGAAAGATGAAAGCGGCCGACAAAGAGGCGGAAATGCAGAAGTTCATTTCCGGCGAGGCGCAGATATTGATGGCGACGACCGTGATAGAAGTTGGTGTGAACGTGCCGAATGCATCCGTGATGGTCATCGAAAGCGCCGAACGTTTCGGTCTTTCCCAGTTGCATCAACTTCGCGGCCGGGTGGGACGTGGAGCGGAGCAGTCATATTGTGTGCTTGTCTCTTCCTATAAATTGAGCAACGAGACACGCAAGCGCCTGGAAATAATGGTGAACAGCAACAACGGCTTTGAGATCGCCGAGGCCGATTTGCGCCTGCGCGGTCATGGTGACTTGGAAGGGACACGCCAGAGCGGAGAGGGGATAGACCTTAAGATCGCCAACCTGGCAGCCGACGGACAAATCCTTCAGTATGCGCGTGATATAGCCCAGGATGTTTTGAACGAAGACCCCGATTTGTTATCCGAACCTAACCGGATATTGAACGAACGCCTGAAAACTCTCTTTGCAAAGAAGGTAAACTGGGGAATGATCAGCTAATATGTTGTGAAACATATTATGTTGTAATCGTTTGTAAATCAAAAGGCAAAAGGTGGACTTTTGCTTTTCTTGGGTTTCATTGCGGAAATTTTTCGTTATTGAATTTTGCCGGCTGATTCAAAATTACGAACTTTGACGAAATGACGATGAAATAAACTATTCTATATCATGATTTTTCATCGTGTATTATCGTTGAAAGTGATAAAAATAATGAAGATACGAACATTACTATTTATTTGTTGTACCACTATATTGGTATCAGCCGTCGAGGCGAAAGCACAAGAAGACAAAGGGAATCCGAAGCAAGTTGTATATATTAAGAAGATGGATAAACGTGTCTCCGAATTGATGGCTGACCGTGTCGGTATCCGGAAAAATATGGAGTTGAAGGAACTTGCTACCATTAATGAAAAAGCGATGGAAGCGAGAGAGGATTTGATGTTTCCTGCTGATGAATTATACGGTTCCAACTGGGAAAATCAGTGGGTCGATCCGTTCCGTGGAACTACTGCAAAGGTGAATTTCCCGGATTCGTTTGCAATCGATTGCTCTTCTTTCGTTTATCCGATAGCCATCGATTCGATGGCAAGAATTACTTCCAAATACGGTCCGCGCCGTCGTCGTATGCATAGGGGCATTGACTTGAAAGTTTTGATCGGCGATACGATCCGCGCAGCCTTCGACGGTAGAGTTCGTATTAAGAACTTTGAACGCCGTGGATATGGCAATTACCTGGTAATCCGTCATCCGAACGGCCTCGAAACCGTATACGGACATTTATCTAAGGCTCTTGTGCAACCGAACGATATCGTCCATGCAGGTGATCCGATCGCTTTAGGCGGTAACACGGGACGTTCTACCGGTTCTCATCTTCATTTTGAAACCCGCTTTTTAGGACAGGCCATTAATCCGGCTGAAATTATAGACTTCGAAAACGGTGTTCCCCACCAGGATACCTATGTTTTCCATAATGTAAAGATTAACGGACGCAGAAGCAATATCTACACCTCTTCTTCCGACCGGATGGTTTATCACCGTGTGAAATCGGGTGACACGTTGGGCAAGATTGCCCGGATATATGGAACTACCGTAAATGAATTGTGCCGCCTGAACGGGTTGAAAGGCACGTCTGTTTTGCGAATCGGACAGTCTATCCGTTGCAGTGCCGGTGCGGTCACGTCTGCTAAAGCCGGCAAATCAAAACCGACCGCTTCTGCGAGCGTAAAGCAGACCGTGAAGACTACGGTTGCGGCTGACGCTGCAGCCGTCGCTTCGATCAACCAGGCTTCCAATGCGGGGCAGCAAGAGGCTACTCCGGTCTACCATCGCGTGAAATCGGGTGACACGTTGGGCGCTATCGCCGCTAAATATGGTACGACAGTCTCAAAGCTCTGTGAATTGAATGGCATTACAAAAACTACGATTCTGAAATTGGGCCGTTCGCTCCGTTGTTCTTGATTAAGATTGGGTAAATACGATATGAAGGGCTATCCGTTGTGTGCGGATAGCCCTTTTTATTTCCGGCTAAAGTAGCCTCTCTTTTGGTCGGATATGGATTTATCCGTATCTTTGTACGGATGTAAATGCTAAGAAAGTATGGCTGATACGAAGGAACAATTCGAAAAAGTAATATCCCAATGTCGGGAACTGTTTGAAAAGAAGTTGAAAGATTACGGTCCCTCGTGGCGGATCATGCGTCCGCAGTCGCTGACCGACCAGATATTCATTAAGGCAAACCGGATCCGCAGCCTCGAGATAAAAGGTGTGAGCATGGTGGATGAGGGTATCCGTCCTGAGTTTGTCGCAATCGTGAACTATGGGGTGATCGGCTTGATACAATTGGCAAAAGGATTTGCCGATACGACAGATATAAGCAATGAAGAGGCATTGGCCCTGTATGATAAATACATCACGGAAACCAAAGAGCTGATGTATGCCAAGAACCATGATTATGATGAGGCATGGCGCGGCATGCGTATCAGTTCCTATACGGACCTGATTCTGATGAAACTCTATCGTACGAAGCAGATCGAGAGTCACGGAGGCAAGACGATCGTGTCGGAGGGTATCGATGCCAACTATATGGACATGATCAACTATGCGTTATTCGGCTTGATCAAGCTGGAGTATGGGGAGAATTGATAATTGAAAATTGAAAGTTAAGTGAAGAGTAAAGATACCGTTTTAAAGATATTGGCAGAGTTGTGCCGTTTGCTGATCGGAGTTGTATTTATCTTCTCCGGTTTTGTCAAGGCTGTCGATCCGGTGGGAGGGGCGATCAAGATCGGTGAATACCTGGCTTCCTTCGGACTGGATATGTTGCAACCTTTTACGGTATTGCTGTCTTTCAACCTTTCTGCAATCGAGTTTGCGCTCGGTGTCTGTATGTTGTTGGGTGTGTACCGGCGGTATGTCTCTTTCCTTATCTTGGCGTTTATGGCGTTTATGACGCCGCTTACCTTGTATTTGGCTCTTTTCGATCCCGTATCGGATTGCGGCTGCTTCGGAGACGCACTGGTGATCTCCAACTGGGAGACGTTCTTTAAAAATATCGTACTCTCTCTTGCCGCTATTGTTACGTTTATTTATAACCAGCGTTTGTTCCAGTGCTTTACTTTCCGGGTATATTGGTTTGTCGCCTTGTATGCTTACCTGTTCGGCGTCGGTTTTGCTTATTATAATTATAATCATCTGCCTGTCATTGATTTTCGTCCGTATAAGATCGGTGCGAATATACCGCAGTTGATGGAGATGCCCGAAGGGGCTCCGCAGGATGAATATAAGTACACGTTCGTGTATGAAAAAGACGGCGTGAAGAAAGAGTTCTCGCTTGAAGACTATCCTGCAAACGACAGTAGCTGGACGTTTGTGGATTCGAAGACCGAATTGATCAAGAAGGGCTATCAGCCTCCTGTTGCCGCTTTCAATATTTACAATGGAGAGGGCGATGATGTGACGGAAGAAATCATCGGAAATCCCGGCCCTGTTTTGCTGCTTGTCGCTCCGAAGCTGGAAGAGGCGGACGACGAGCAAATGGATGAGATCAACGGTGTGTATGACTATGCACTCGAACATGATATCCCGTTCTATTGCGTGACGGGCTCTTCGCCGGAGGTGATCGGTATCTGGAGCGACAATACCGGGGCCGAATATCCTTTCCGGATGGCGGACGAAGTGCTTCTTAAGACGATTATCCGTTCCAACCCCGGCCTGGTGCTGTTGAAAGGCGGTACGATACAGGGTAAATGGCATTACAACGATATTCCGGCAGAGGAAGATGTCAAGGCGCTTATGGATCGTTGCTTGGACGAGAGCAATATAAAAAGTAAAGAAGATGGGGCCCTTGCAACCAACCTATTGACTTTTACCGTACCTTTGCTGCTCGTTTGGGTATATGACCTGCTGCGTTTCAGACGTAAACGGAAAGAAAAGAAATAACTATTTGTATTACATATTTAATTAATTAAGTCATGAGAAAGAATATTGTTGCAGGAAACTGGAAGATGAACACTACCCTTCCTGAAGGTCTTGCTTTGGCAAAAGGCTTGGACGAAGCTCTTAAAGGTAAAACACCTAACTGTGATGTGATCATCGGTACTCCGTTCACTCACTTGGCAAGCGTTGCTGCTGCTATCGACACGAATAAGATCGGTGTTGCTGCTGAAAACTGCGCAGACAAGGAAAAAGGTGCTTACACCGGCGAAGTTTCTGCTGCCATGGTTGCTTCTACAGGTGCAAAATATGTGATCCTGGGCCACTCTGAAAGACGTGCTTACTATCACGAAACTCCGGAAATCCTGAAAACAAAAGTTGAATTGGCTCTGGCTAACGGCCTGACTCCGATCTTCTGCATCGGTGAAGTGCTGGAAGAAAGAGAAGCCGGCAAGCATTTCGAAGTGGTAGATGCTCAGATCAAGGGATCTTTGTTCGACCTGTCTGCTGAAGACTTCGCTAAGATCGTTCTGGCTTACGAACCGGTTTGGGCTATCGGTACAGGTAAAACCGCTACATCCGACCAGGCTGAAGAAATCCACGCTCATATCCGTGCTACTCTGGCTGCTAAGTATGGTCAGGAAATTGCCGACAACTGCACAATCCTTTACGGTGGCAGCTGCAACGCAGGCAATGCGAAGGAACTGTTTGCTAAACCGAACGTAGACGGTGGTCTGATCGGTGGCGCTTCTCTGGCTGTCGATAAGTTCATGCCGATTATTGAAGCATTTGATAAATAAGTTGAAAAGTGAAAGGTAAAAGGTGAAAGTTGTTTCGGCTTTCAGCCGATTCGTGATTTTCACTCTTTTACCTTTCAATTTTCAACTTTCAATTTTCAACTGATATGAAACGATTATCTTGTATTCTTTCTTTATGTATGTTGCTTGGTGCATCTGCTTTGTCTGCTCAGACGGGTGGAGCCGGACAGGCGGAAGACATCATTGACGCCTTGCAGGAAAGAGTTCCCGGAAAAGGGACTGTTGTGGTGCGCGGGTCCGATGCTCTTCGTAATATGCTCGGTAAACGTTTGCATGGCGAAGGGGTAGAAAAGACTGATAGCACGGCCTTTCTGAAAATACAAGGCTATCGTACACAAGTGTTTTCCGGCAATAACCAGCGTAAATCCAAAGATGAAGCTTTCCGGAAAGAAAAAGAAATTAAGGAACTTTTCCCTGATGTCCCGACTTATGTGACCTACAATGCTCCGTTCTGGCGTCTGCGTATCGGTGATTTCCGTTCACACGAAGAGGCTTATCACATGCAACGTCTCCTGATGGATGCATTCCCGGCCTATAAGAAAGAAATGTACATTGTTAGGGAAGAAGTCAAAATCCCATTGAATTGAAATGAGTGAAGAAGTAAACGAGAAGACTTTGCTGGCCCGCGAAGAACTGGCCGGCCATTATAAAAGTATTATCCATCTGCTTGGTGAAGATGTAGACCGCGAAGGTCTGTTGAAAACGCCCGAACGTGTGGCCAAAGCTATGCAGTTCCTGACCAAAGGGTATCATGAAGACCCGGCTGCCGTGCTTCGCGGCGCCATGTTCAAGGAAGAAGACTACAAGCAGATGGTGATTGTAAAGGATATCGATTTCTTTTCTCTTTGTGAGCATCACATGTTGCCCTTCTTCGGAAAGGCCCATGTCGCCTATATCCCTAAAAAATATATTACGGGGTTGAGCAAGATTCCCCGTGTCGTGGATATCTTCGCCCGCCGTCTTCAGATCCAGGAACGATTGACCATGCAGATCAAAGACTGCATTCAGGAAACGCTCGATCCGTTAGGCGTAATGGTCGTGATCGAGGCACAACATATGTGTATGCAGATGCGTGGCGTCGAGAAACAGAACTCCCTGACCACGACCTCCGACTTCACCGGATTCTTCCAGCAAGCCAAAACGCGCGAAGAATTTATGAATCTGATCAAACATAACCGGTAATACCCTGGTCACACCCGTTTGTATTTTCCAGAGTGCTTTTCTTCTTTTATCGTGTAATATTATCTCTTTGCGTGCGACTAATAAAATAAAACGATGAGAGAATGAAAGCTACTCAACAACAGGAAAAAGAGTTCATCGCACTTGTGGAGGAATACAAACAGGTCATTTACAAGGTCTGCTATGTCTATGCGACGGATGCCGATCACCTGAATGACCTTTATCAGGAGGTCGTGATCAATTTGTGGAAAGCTTACCCTTGCTTCCGGGGCGATTGTAAGTCGTCTACCTGGGTCTATCGTATAGGCCTGAATACCTGTATTTCCTTTTTCCGCCGTTCGAAACGAAGACCTGAAGTGGTTCCGATCTCAGTCGATCTGGAAGCGTTTGCAGAGGAAAGCGACAAGACGGTACAACTCCGTGAACTCTATCGGATGATCAATAAACTCGGCCAGCTGGAACGTGCACTGATCCTGCTTTGGCTTGAGGAAAGGAGCTATCAGGAGATAGCCGAGATCATCGGTATTTCTAAGAACAACGTGGCAGTCAAACTCAATCGTATTCGTGAGAAATTAAAAGCAATGTCGAATCGTTAAAAGTTACGGATATGGAATTGGAAGAATTAAAAGCGGGCTGGGGTATCTTGAATGAACAACTTGCAAAAAGCGAAATGTTGAACAAAAGGATCATCAAGGAGATGATCACCAACCGGACACAATCGGCTTATGAACGGCTGTTCCGTTTTGATTTGTTCGGATTGATACTGGTGTTGGGGATTTGTGTCATGTTTCCCGTATTGGCTGCTACTGGTAAAATAGTCTTGAAGCCGCTCTCCTTCGCTTTGCTGGAAGGCTCTATAGTTATCGGCTTTTTTATGCAACTTTTTTTCATTTCTCTCCTTCTCCGGTTCGATATGGAGAAGAAGAAAATCTACGAACTGACTAAATTGGTATTAACCTATAAGTTATGGATGAAGAGGAACACAGTGATTGGCTCTTGGATGGGTATGGCGGCCATTATCGCGTTTCTGTTCATCGAAAAAGCCCAGCTTGTCGGTAACTGGGAAGTTCGTTTGGCAGGAGTGTTTATATTGGCTTCCGTCATAATGTTTTTTCAAACCCGTTTTTACCTGAAAAATATTCGTGCAATAGAGAAAGGTCTGGCAGAATTGAAGGAATTCGAAGAAGAAACGGATCTCAAGACAGTGTGTTGATTAATGTTGATAATCAGTCTATTATAGTTTCCCTCTGAAGGGAACGGGAATTCCCCTTGCAGGGAACGAGAGTTTCCCTTGCAGGAAACGCAAGTTCCCTCGGTGGGAAACGAGAGTTCCCTTGTAAGGAAACTTCATGAAGGTAAATCATTATTTAATGCATCTAATCTTCTTAAACATGATTATTCAAATATAAATATGTTTTTCCCCTTTCTATACATAATATTTGTCCGCGAAGTATCAATAGTTCAACTAAAACATTTCAAACATCCCGGCTGACTTTCGTTTATGCCTTGACGGATGTGAACCAAGCGCCACTAAAGAGACCAAGATCACTTCCTCATCTTCCGATAATAACGCGGGCTGTAGCCGGGCAGCAATTCCGGATGGAATACCCAGATCAGGTCTTTCAACAGGTAATCGGGATGCAGAGGAAATTCTTCATAATAAGGGACAAGCCCCGTATTACAGGAATAAATCCGACGGTTCTTAAAGGCGTCGAAGTTTTCGTACGGCGTGTATTCGGCACGCAGCTCACCATAGGTCATGTCTTCGGACCGGTTATATTTAACCAGCCACATATCGGCATGGATAGCCCGGTCGAGCACCGTCTCGAAAGCCAAGGGCGTACTGCCGGCTCCGGGAAGTTCCTTAAAAACATAATCGGCTCCGGCATCGGCATACATATTGGCGATATAGCTTTCCCCCGCCGGCATAAACCAGGAAGCGCCGAACTTCTTTTCGGAGATAACGGTAGGACGGGGCATATCGGCCGTGACCAGCTTTTTCAGGTCGAGATAGCTTTTCTCTGTCTCCCGGAAGATCGAGTCGGCCACCTTTTCCTTACCAAACAGCATCCCGTAGAAACGAATCCATTCGGTACGTCCCAACGGCAGCGACTCCATATAATCGGCTCCTTCGATAATGGGGATTCCCAGTTTCTCGACCGGCCCGTAGCCGCTATTCTGGAAAGGGGAAACGATCACCAGCTCGGCGCCTTTGTCGATCATCCTCTCCACATTAGGGGCGGTCGCCTCTCCCATATCGGTAATCCGTCCGGCTTTCAGCCCTTCCTGAATGGCAGGCGTGTCCATATAGCGAGGTTCGCAAACGCCAATGATCCGTCCAGTCTCGTCCAACTGGTCGATAATAGCCGCATGCACGGATGTATAGACCACGATATTCCGAGCCGGGACCTGCACGACCGTCCCTTTCGGAAGATTTGCGGGAAGAGGCCGTTCACGGTCTACCAAAAGATACCGTTGCAACAGGCGCGTGCTGTCCCA
>NZ_CABUOD010000065.1 GCF_902493135.1 uncultured Parabacteroides sp. | reverse complement strand
CATTACCTTGCTTTGCAATAAACTTACTAGCTTTAACACATGAACTGCCCCGAAAGTGACGAAGAACCAAAAACTTGCTTTTTCCTTTGGTATATTTCATACGATTTCCGAATTTTGGTGCGGTTGCCACGAAGTTGTTGAATGAGCTGCGTCTGGAGTGTTCAATCTTTTTCTCGTTATGTTTTTATTATTCAAGTAGATATTTATCGGGTTATATCGAATTCACGTTATTTATATAGCACCGATCCCACAAAAAAAGGCCATCGGAACCCGATAGCCTTTTCATGGATATTTCAGTTTTTCTTATTCAGACAAAGCAAATGCCGGTTTACGGTGAATCCACTGTCCGCGTGTAAAGTCGGGGAAATCGACCAATGCGCCGCCACGGGCGATAGACATCTCCGACAAACCGGAAATGGCACTCCATGCAGCTGCATCGTAGCAGTCCATAGGAGCCGGCTTCTTGTTGCGGATAGCGTTGATCAAGTCGAACATCATCACATAGTCCATACCGCCGTGTCCAGCCTGGGCTGCTTCGGCTTCATGTTTGGACCACAAGGTATGATCGTATTTCTTGAACCATTCTTCCGAATCATCCCAACGGTGAGGTTTGGATTTACCCTGAACATATACATGGTCGCCATCGTTCATCCACAAGCCTTCAGTACCTTGGATACGAAAACCCAGAGAGTAAGGACGAGGAGAATTCGTATCGTGAGTCACAATGACTGTCTGTCCATTAGAACATTTAATCATGGAGGTTACGATATCGCCCAAGTTGAAGTTAACCTTTGCCAACGGATGGTTTGCACCGCCATTGTCAACAATAAACTTATGCAGGCCACGCGGTTGAGTAGCCATCGCAGACAAAGACATAAAACGATTTCCACGGTTAATATCCAAACAATTCGCAACCGGACCGATGCCATGAGTCGGATAGATATCGCCATTGCGATGAACGGAATGATTCGTACGCCACTGGGCTTCAGCAAAAGCAGTCGGTCCCATACGCAGGTCGCCACTTCCCGGCACATAGTTGTAGTGCTGTCCATCATTGAATTTCACTTCGCGCAAGTCATGTTCGTAACCGCAAGTCGCATGCAGCAATTCGCCGAACAGGCCCTGACGAACCATGTTCAAAGCAGCCATGCAGTCACGACGGTAACAAACGTTTTCCATGATGTTCAGATGGCTTCCCGTAGCTTCCGATACGTTAACCAGATCCCAGCATTCTTCCAGCGTATTGGCAGCAGACACTTCCACACCGACATAGGGGACGCCCGCTTTCATGGCTGCCACCGACATCGGTACGTGCCATTCCCACGGGCTGGCGATGATGACGCAATCGAACTCTTCGTTGTTCAGCATCTTTTCAAATTCACGTTCGCTGCCTGTATAGACCTTCGGAGCCGGGACATTGAACTTGGCGATATGATCCAGTGTACGCTGGATCGGGCCGGCCTGGATATCGCAAATAGCCACGATCTTGTTTCCGGGGATAGACAATACGTTGTTGATATGTTCATGACAACGGGAGCCTGTACCGATAAAACCGAAGCGCAACTTGCCATCGTCTTTGCCGGCAGGTTTCTTTTTCTTTTCCGCACTTGTTTCTGTTGTAACTGTAGCAGCGGCGGCGTTGCTACTTAATGCAAGACCGGCTGTACCGATTCCGGCAGCGGTCATCTTTTTCAGGAATGAACGACGAGTGTTTTCCATTTTCCAATTTAGAATTTGTATGTTAAGTGGGCAAATTTATAATATTTCATGAACATTTCAAAGGATAAATGGCTGTTTTATTTACTTGCCGCTCTTTTCTTATTCCGCCAAAAACTTCCATCGCGTTTGCTACCGAACATATTCCGGCGTTTGGACTCTTCCTTTATCGCCTTTTTCTTCTCGGCAACCGCTTCCTTAACCTCGGCAGTCTCGAATATATGGCCACCGGCAACCAGCACTTCTTTGCCGATCAGCTTCTGGATATCTTTCAGATACGGTACTTCCTCCACATCGCAAAAAGAGAAAGCGATCCCGCTACGGCCGGCACGACCGGTACGGCCGATACGGTGCACATAGGTCTCCGGCACATTCGGCAAATCATAGTTGATGACATGAGAAAGATGGTCGACATCGATGCCGCGGGCGGCGATATCGGTCGCGATCAAAACACGGAGCGTATGATCCTTAAAGCTGGTCAAGGCACGCTGGCGGGCGTTCTGCCCTTTGTTTCCATGAATGGCTTCAGCACCTATCCCGGCTTTATTCAGGACACGGGTCACTTTATCCGCTCCATGCTTCGTACGGGTGAAAACCAAAACGGATTCCAACGAACGGTCTTCCAGGAGATTCTTCAGCAGATTGATCTTTTCCGCCTTCTCGACAAAATAGACAGACTGGTCGATCGTATCAACAGTGGAAGATGCAGGAGTCACCTCTACTTTCTCAGGTTCATGGAGGATCGTTCCGGCCAAACGCTCGATCTCCGGCGGCATCGTTGCAGAGAAAAACAGGGACTGGCGCTTCTTAGGGAGCAAAGGCAAGATACGTTTGATGTCATGGATAAACCCCATATCCAGCATTCGGTCCGCTTCGTCCAATACAAAATATTCCAATGTGTTCAGGTGGATAAAACCCTGATTGATCAAATCCAGCAAACGGCCGGGAGTTGCAATCAATACATCCACGCCCCGTTCCAATGCATCCGTCTGCGGCTTCTGTCCTACGCCACCGAAAATAACGGTATGTTCTACGTGAGTATAACGCCCGTATGCCGTAAAGCTTTCACCAATCTGGATCGCCAATTCGCGTGTCGGAGTCAGGATCAAAGCTTTGATGCCCGGCTTGCGCCCACTTAAAATCCGTTCTTCGATCTTCTGGATGATAGGGATGGAAAAAGCTGCCGTCTTGCCGGTTCCGGTCTGTGCGCAACCTAATAAATCAGATCCGTCCAATACTACGGGAATGGCTTCGGCTTGTATGGGAGTGGGAGTCGTGTACTTTTCTTTTTTGAGAGCCTTGCGTATCGGCTCGATCAGTTCTAATTGTTCAAATGTCATATAATAAGTATGAGCCGTCACGGCTCGTTAAATAAATAATGGTGACAAAGGTACACAAAAATCCGGCATCTCTGCAATTATTTGTTATATTTGCGTGCTTTTATCAAACATTCAGTTCTTTTTTAATTCTCATGAAAGAGTTATTGTTACTACTCAAACGGTTCTTCGGATACACTTCATTTCGCCCTTTACAGGCCGAAATCATACAGCGCATCTTGCAGAAAGAAGATTCGCTGGTCCTGATGCCTACGGGTGGTGGCAAATCGATCTGCTTCCAGCTTCCGGCAATCTATATGCCGGGAACTGCCATCGTAGTATCTCCCCTTATCGCTTTGATGAAGGACCAGGTCGAAGGACTGATTGCCAATGGCATACCGGCTGCAGCGCTCAACAGCATGATGCCGGAGGAAGAACGCCACCGGGTACGGCAACTCTGCATACAGGGGAAAGTGAAACTGCTCTACATCTCGCCCGAAGGGATCATAAGCGAACTGCATTGGCTCCTGCCCCGCATCGATATTTCGCTGATCGCCATCGACGAAGCGCATTGTATCTCGCATTGGGGACATGATTTCCGTCCCGAATATACCCAACTGTCCGTACTGAAAGAGAATTTCCCGAAAGTACCGATCGTCGCCCTGACAGCTACGGCGGACAAAATCACCCGTACGGACATCCTGAATCAATTGAAACTGCGTGATCCTAAAACATTCATCTCGTCTTTCGACCGCCCGAACCTGTCACTCACTATCCGTCGCGGACTAAGCAAAAAGGAAAAGATCGCTGCGATTGTCCATTTCATCAACCGGCACCACCGGCAGAGCGGCATCATCTACTGCATGAGCCGCAACAGTACGGAGTCTTTAGCCGAAGAACTATCCGAGTACAGCATCCGGGCAGTCGCCTATCATGCCGGGCTCAGCCCCGACAAGCGCGAGAAAGCACAGGACGATTTCATCAACGACCGTGTCAATGTGGTGTGTGCAACGGTCGCGTTCGGGATGGGGATAGACAAAAGCAATGTCCGTTGGGTCATTCATTATAATATGCCGGCAAGCATCGAGAACTATTACCAGGAAATAGGCCGTGCCGGACGGGACGGAATGAAAAGCGACACGCTTCTTTTCTATTCCGTAGGTGACATCCTGCTCCTTCGCCGTTTTGCAGAGGAAAGCGGACAGAAAGACGTCAGCTTGCAGAAGTTGAACCGGATGCGCCGGTATTGTGAGGCGGACATTTGCCGCCGCCGTATCTTGCTGAGCTATTTCGGAGAAGAGGCAGACAAGGATTGCGGGAACTGCGACGTCTGCAAGAATCCTCCCCGGCGTTTCGACGGGAGCATCTTGGTGCAAAAGGCCTTGAGCGGCATTTTCCGTACCGGTCAAACGGCTAATATGCACCTGCTGATCGATATACTCCGGGGAGCCGAAAAGGAAGAACTGACGGAAAAAGGATACGACAAACTAAAAACCTACGGTGTAGGCAAGGACCTCAGCTATAAAGAGTGGAAAGAATATTTATACCAGATGCTTCAGCTCGGTTATATCGAAATCGACTATATGTCGGCCGGTCACCTCAAAGTGACTCCATTAGGACGTAAAGTCCTTTTCGGCGAACAGCAGGCACTCATGGCCATTTATCAAAAGACAAAAGATTTTGCCCTGCCGACCAAAAAAGGCGGCTACAAATACCGTCCGATACGCCCGATCGAATCCGCCTCTGTGGACGAAACGTTGCTCGACTCCCTGCAACAACTCCGCAAGCAGATTGCCGAACGCGAACATACCCCGGCTTATATCATCTTTTCGGATGACGCCCTCGAAGATATGGTCCAGAAGAAACCGGTCACGCTCGACGAGTTTAGCGAAATACGGGGTGTCGGACAGCTCAAGTTGGACAAATACGGAAAGGTATTCGTCGCCCTGATCCGCTTTGTCCTTCGTTTGCCTAAAAAGGAATAAAAAAAGAAAAACAAACAATCATTCCATTCTTTTGTTTATATTTACATAATGAACAGAATGATAGATGCAATGAAGATAATTCCCATGCTCTCGCTGCTTTGCCTTTCGACACTGAGTTTCTGTACGGCAAAGCCGGGAGAGCCGCAGGATTCCGGTTTCTTCGGACAGGACACGCTCATCACCGGAACACCCCCGGAACCGGTAGCACTCCCTGCCCCCATCGAAATCGTGATAGAAAAGGAACTGCTCTACGACCAGCACACCTTGGCAGACACATATCCGTATAAAGACACGACACGGGAATTCCAATGGGATAAGATCCGTGCGGGTCTTCGCTTGCTCGATTCGATCCAGCAAAAGCCATCCCGTTGGGCGATCTTTCAAAATTACAGGAACAAGAACGGGGAAGCCCCGTTGGTCCGGAAGTTTCATCGTGATGCTTACAAGCGGGTTTCCGACACTTTAGGTATCGAACGTTACCAGTCTGTCCCGCTATATTTGCCGGAAGACACGCTGACTGCCGAACGCTATGGCCGTGACGGGGCTCTTGTGAAATTGCTTGACGACAACAACCGCCTTTTCCGCATCCAAACGATCTACACAAACGGAGAATGGCTGGTTCCCGGAAAATATGTCAAACCGATAGCCGATAGCGTCACATTCGACAAAGCCATATTCGTCGATGTCACCAACCAGAACATCGCAACACTCGAACATGCGGGTTCCAAATGGCTGGTCAGAAGCATGAATCCGGCAACGACCGGGCAGCACCGCCCTCCATACGCTCAAGAAACGCCATTAGGCATATTTGTCGTCCAGGAAAAAAAGGCAAGGATGATTTACCTCGTAGACGGCAGCAAAGAGACAGGCGGATTCGCTCCCTATGCCAGCCGGTTCACCAACGGGGGATATATCCACGGGGTTCCGGTAAACGCGCCACGCAAATCACTGATCGAATACAGTCCAACGCTTGGAACGACTCCACGCTCCCATATGTGTGTCCGGAACGCGACCTCGCACGCTAAGTTCGTTTATGATTGGGCACCTGTAAATGAGACTATTGTTTTCGTTTTCGATTAAAAGTCTTATCTTTGTGCGACATTATTCAATCTTATGTTATTGCGCATCTGTCTATACTTGGTTTTATTATTTCTTCCAGCTAATTATACGGCAACCAGAAGTTCGTCTCCCCTGATCCCGGCTGATCCCGCGGTGGCTGTGTCTTCGGTATGCCGGCAGCTCTATGCGGATATGCAACTGGACAATGTGGTGGACTATACAGCCTTCGAGCAAGCGATAACCGGAGCACAGGCGATCGAACGGCGTAACAAGGATATCATTACCCTGATCGACTTCACGAAACCCTCCACGGAAGAGCGGCTTTACGTCCTAGATATCCGACATAAGAAGCTCCTGTTCTCATCCCTTGTCTCGCACGGAAAAAACAGCGGCGGGAATTACGCCACTTCGTTCTCCAACAAAGTCAATTCCTACAAAAGTTCATTGGGATTTTTTGTTACGGAGAATACATATCAGGGTAAAAACGGCTATTCCTTAGTCCTGAACGGTTTGGAAAAAGGGATTAACGACCGGGCAAAAGAACGGGCGATCGTAGTGCACGGGGCTGACTATTGCAGCCCGTCCGTTGCAGTATCGGCAGGCCGCTTAGGTAGAAGTTTCGGTTGTCCCGCCCTGCCTCAGTCGCTTGCCAAACCGATCATCAACACCATCAAGAACGGGACCCTGCTCTACATCTATGCCAACGATAAGGACTATCTGAGTCAAAGCACGATCTTATCAACCGGAAGATCGATTTCTCCGAACTCAATCATCGCATTGAACAACCTGATACGGGAATAGCCCGGTAAATCCTCCGGGCGGATATTACCTGCTACAATCTCTCCCTGATCCAGCAAGAAAGCCCTTTTCGTTCCTGTCAGCAATGGCGCGGAAGGAGTAATCCATTGTTTCCCGTTCCAAAGCGCAATGTTGCAAATAGAGGTATCGGTCAACAATCCTTTCCGGACGACCAGCACGTCGTCTTCGGCTTCGCGACATGCGAACAAACGATCCAGCACACTCCGGTCCGTACTTTTATACCGATAGTCGGCTTCGTCATCGACGACCAGCCGCAAAGAGGATACCGGGCGAATGCGATAGGCGGCATAGTCCACCCTCAGAATATCTTTATCATATTCAACACGGCACTTTGTCCGTTCCCGGTAGTTTCCGGGTCGGATGTAGTCACTCAAATCAAGTGTAGCGGTTTGATGCAACACGTTCCGACGTGTCTCATTCATACGCCGGTTATGGTAGGGCAAATTATGAATCCGCCCCTCCTCGATCCGGATCGTTTCAATAAATGGGAACATAGACTTTCTGTTTCATTTCATTATATTCGCTTGCCAAATCACTTCGGGAGGTGATGCCTCCTCCACTCTTAAAGATCAAAGAGCCATCCGCCTGTTGTTCCAAAAAGCGGATCATGACGGCACTGTCCAGCCTATTCCCGTCAAAATAGCCCATGACGCCCGTATAGAACCCTCTTTCGTAAGTCTCGGCTTCCGCTATAATCTCCATTGTCTTCTTCTTGGGAGCCCCGGTAATAGAACCTGCCGGAAGGAGACAGAACAGCAAATCGCCTATCCTTGCCTGCCAGTTTCCGACAAGACGGCCCCTGATCTCCGAACTAACCTGCAACAAAGCGCCTTTATGTGTCGGCAGCTCGTCTATGTACCGGTAACGGGTCACCGTCACTTCGGTCGCCACCCGACTCAAGTCATTGCGGATCAGGTCGACAATCGTAGCATGTTCGGCCGTTTCCTTCGGATCATCCAATATCCGCCTGCGGGCATCCGGCAATGTAGCATCGATCGTCCCTTTCATCGGATAGGAATAGATATGTTCATCCCGTATCTTCACGAATATCTCAGGAGAGAAAACGACAAAACGGTCTTTCATCCAGAGCTTATACCGAGCTTCCGAACGGACAAAAATTTCCTTTAAACTCAGATCGGTCCGGACAGGAGTGGCGCAAGTCAGATTGGTCAGGTAAGAGTTTCCGGCCCGGATATGTCCGACAACTTTATGAAACGAGTCTGCATAGGCCTCTTGTGTCATAGGGGATGGTTCCCATCGAATCACAGAAGTCCGGTTCCCCCGGCTATTCATACGACTTCCAATCGCGACATTCGTCACACCATCCAAGTCGTAAAGCAACACCTCCGGATCGATCCGATCCGGCTCTTCCACAATCACCCGGTTTTGCTTATAATCGATCACGAACAGGAAAGACCGCCTTTCCGCACCCAATCGGTTCATACGGCAGACGGCCTCTATACGGTTATAGAATCTCATATCAGAAAACGTTCGGTCAAGCCCCCAAAAGCATCGATACGGCGATCCCGGAAAAAAGGCCACCAACGGCGGACATTCTCGCTACGCGTCTTGTCAATCTCCACTATTCGTATTTCCTCATCATTATTGGAAAGTTCGGCCAAAAGTTCACCCTGCGGACCGGCGACGAAACTGTTTCCCCAAAACCGGATGCCATTCGTTTGTCCGGACGGATCGGCCTCGTGCCCTACCCGGTTTACCGTAACGACCGGAAGCCCATTGGCCACGGCATGTCCCCGTTGGACAGTCACCCACGCCCCTAACTGGCGTTTTTTCTCATCTTCCGTGTCACTGCTTTCCCACCCGATGGCTGTCGGATAAATCAGCAGTTCCGCTCCTTTCATCGCCATCAGGCGGGCTGCCTCCGGATACCACTGGTCCCAGCAAACCAATACGCCCAATTTACCGACTGAAGTCCGGATCGGTTCGAAGCCGAGATCACCGGGAGTAAAATAGAATTTCTCATAATAAGCCGGATCATCCGGAATGTGCATTTTACGATATTTTCCGGCAATAGTACCGTCTTTCTCAATCACGACAGCCGTATTATGATACAAACCGGGAGCCCGTTTCTCAAACAAAGAAAGAACCAACACGATCCCCAGCTCCTTTGCCAACGCCCCGAAAATCTCTGTAGAAGGTCCCGGAATCGGTTCCGCCTGGTCAAACACTTCGGTATTCTCCATCTGGCAAAAATAAAGCCCGTTATGCAACTCCTGCAAAACGACCAATTCAGCTCCTTGCAAAGCACAAGCCCGAATATTTTGTTTCAGTTTCTCAATATTAGCAGTCCGATCTCCCGTATTCGCCTGCTGCACCAGTCCAACTTTTAACCTTCCCTCGTCCTTCATTCCCGTTTCTTATTTTTTAATTCTTAATTTTTAATTCTTAATTCCCCAACGACTCCCTCCGGATACTGCATCGTCACGCAATGCAGCGAACCATGTTGTTTAATCAACGGCAAACAATTGATCCCTATAATCTCACGATCCGGAAAAGCCTGTTGCAAAGCATCCTTCGCCAGCTCGTCCTTCGGAGAATTATAAAAAGGCAGCAATACCGCCCCATTGATGATCAAAAAATTGGCATAAGTAGCCGGGAGGCGTTCGTTCTCCCATACCACCGGATCCGCCATCGGCAGGGCGATCAACCGGTAAGGTTTGCCGTCAGCCTGTTTGAAAGCCTGTAGCTCCTGTTCCATCGCTTGCAGTTCCTCGAAATGTTCATCCGACTCATCCGTACACTGCACATACGCAATCGTATCTTCGCTACAGAAGCGCGCCAACGTGTCGACATGGCTGTCCGTGTCATCACCGGCCAGGTAACCGTTTTCCAGCCATAAGATGCGTTCAAAACCAAAGACCTCCTTCAGGTAGGCTTCCAGTTCTTCCTTTTGCAGATACTCATTCCGGTTCAAAGACGAAAGGCATTCGACTGTCGTCAAGAGTGTCCCTTTGCCATCCGATTCGATACTGCCGCCTTCCAGGACAAACGGTTGCATATTGATGACCGGAACCCCGTCGGCAAATGTTCCCTGTACCGACAGGTTACGCGTAACCAGATTATCCAGGTTCGCCGCGAACTTCATTCCCCAGCCGTTGAACACAAAATCATACACGACAGGTTCTCCCTGGTCGAATACCGTAATGCCACCATGATCACGTGCCCAGGTATCATTCGTTGCCATCTCCCGGAAAATGATTCGGCTGTAATCCACATCCCCCAATTGCTCGCGGACTGCCTGTTCGTCAGGGCAGACGATCACGAGCTTTTCATGTTTGATGACTTCTTTGGCAATCGATACGAAACAAGGAACCACCTCGTCCAGCATAGGCGCCCAATCCGTTTCCTCATGCGGCCATGTCAACTGGACGGCACTTTGCGGATACCATTCCGCCGGCAATATGATTTTATCTTCCATCTGCATCTAAAATATACGATTATATTACAGCACAAATATAGGCTTATTTTCCATCATTCTTAATACAAAGATTCTATCACCTCTGTCAATTTACTATTTTTCTTCCATGCCTCAAGCAAAGAAAGAAGCGGGGCATCTTTCACTTTCGGCCAGTTATTAACAGTCTGAAGTTCCGAAAAGACTTCCAATAACCGCTTTAAATCCTTCAATGGATTTTCGGGTAGGCAAGACAAAAAAGAGACAAACAGAACAGACAGTTCCTTGTTATGGAAAGGCGATCTATTTATCAACATTTCAACAACCAAACCTGAAATTCTCTGCACGGGAACCCACTCCAAAGATTGGAGCTTGCCCAATACCCTACCTAAAACCACATTATCTATCAAGCCTTTTTCAACAAGTTCTCCCCAAAGATCCGCCGCACACAAACGAACAGGACGATCGATGCTCAACAGACACACCGCTAAATATGTCAAAGCCATTCCCCCTTTCCACTCCAAATCAAGTTCACGCAGAGTCTCAAGGGCAACCAGATTAAGCCTGGCCAGTTCCAAATCGTTCCAATAAGCATCCCTTACGCGATCCCGTACCAATAAAGCCAACCAAATCCGAGGCGCATTCGGAGAAAGCAACAAGAACCTCTTCAGATCCCTCTCCCGCAAAGGGACCTTCCAAAAAGTCTCCACCAAAAGCGGAATACGGGAACAAGGCTGATAAGCCATATACAAAGCATACCCCCCGAACCTCCATTTTATCGCAACATTCTTGCTTGCCGGAGGAATCAACTGCAAAATACGATCGACTTTCCCAAACGGTTTTTCAAAGGTGAATACGTCACAAGGAATATCCCCTGTCAAATAAGCCCGGTTCACAGCAGAATAAGGGAAGTCCTTAAATTCTTCATAAACGATATCGGGACTTTTGACCAAAGCAGCAGTCATCCAAACGGCCTGAAACGTAAAAGGCTCCTTAGGACGTGCTTCCGACCTGAACAGGAAAAGCAACAACTCGCGATATTCTCCCGTCATCTCTTGTTCGACTAACCGGACAGCTTCGTCCGTATCATCCAATGCCACACGCGAAACTGCAATTTGAAAGTCCAGACTGTCCGGCTTCACCCCTTTCTTTTGATATTCCGCCAGCCGGGAAACAAGCACGACCGGATCAATCCAGGCCGGACGATGAGTCGGTGTCGAAAGCAAAGGCAACGTATTATAATCTTTTATCCGGTTAAATGCCAATTTAACGAGATCCAAATAGGGTTTATAGTCCTGAAATGGCTGTTGTTTCGAACTTTTGGCACGTTTTTTCGTTCCGGCAAGCACATCGGCATAATCAAGCAGAACAGAAGCGGTAAGCATATCCAACCCTCCCATCTCATTTTCCGGCCTCTCCATTACAGTTCCAGCCCACTCGAAAACCGGCTTCATACGTTCCGCATCATCCGATTTTATAAAAGGATACAGACGAACCAACGAAGCCAATAGCAAATCAAGATAAAAACTTTCCCGGCCATCCATCAACCGGCCCATAAAAGAAACCAAACCGTCTACATCCACCACATCCGGAAGACGTCTATCCTCCTGAATAAGCGGGTCTTTTTCCATCCTATCCATAATTCAGATCTTATTTTCGGACAAATATAAACAGAAAAACGGATAAAGTCCTCATCACTTCAAGGTCTTCCTATATTTGGGCCGCATAATCATTCATCTTGTTTTTATAGAATTGCTTGAAAATATTTTCAAAGTCTATTAGCCCACTTTCGCCGATAACGAATTCATCTTTAATATGCAGTATTTGTATGCGTTTAGGATATTTTTGCAGATACGCAACAGGGGATTTGCCACCTATGGTACACCAATAAACATCTAATTCAAAACATACCAGTTCAGGGTCTGTATGCTCAACTAAATATTCCCACATGACATCATCGCAATCCTTTAACTTGTTGTATTCTGAAGCATGGTTATGATAGTCAAGTTTAAGCCCGTATTCAGCTGCAATTTTTCCCACTCGATTAAAGTAACCGCACATACGTTGTACTTGTGCCTCCGTATAATTTACCTGATAACTTGGTAGGATGAAATATTTTCCCCCACATGCTTTTTAATACTATTTCTCTTCATATCCTATTTTGAATTAATAATTACTATGATCTATATCTCGTAGGTATAAAAAAATCTTCCTCCGTAAGATTGCATCTTTGAGCGATGCGCTTACAATAATCAAGTCTTCCTACCGTATGGTTTCGTGAATCGGAGCCAAAAACGAATTTTAATCCTGCTTTTTTTGCCATTAAAATAAAATCTTCATGCGGGACATGTACCGTATCGTTTATTTCTATTGCAATGTCTCTTGAACGAGCAGCATCAACAATTTGCCGCAACCTTTTCTTTGTCCAAAGAATGTCGTATTCCCTTTGTATGCAAGAGGGGAGAAAAAGAGGACAGGCAAATATATCCAACGGCTCACTTCCGGTAAGAATATCCATGTAATGTTGCATGTTGCGTTTCATAAATTCCTCCGGATCATCTATGTATGCATTATATTCCCATAACATGATTGTTTCTCCGTAACCGTTTCCTTTTGTTACAATCTGCGGATCCATAGCTATATAATCAGCCTGCGCTATTAATTCGGGAGATAAATTTTTCGACCATCCCGGACTCATAGGCTGCAAGCCGATATAAACTGGATACGGTTTTATTGCGTTGATGTATTCTTTTAATTGAGCATCGTTTGTAATACCCCACGGGGCAATATTTTCCATGATGCCGATTTTCATATTTAACTGTTGGGATTTGGCTACAATATCCTCAATCGTCAGATCTTCGGAACGGTGAACATGTAAATCCATCATGGGAAACTTGAATTTATCCATTGTTTTCCCTGTTGAATTCTCCTTTTCTGCCGCAAAATTTGTATTCAAAAAAGTACCTGCGCATAACAACCCTGATATTTGTAAAAAAGTTTTTCTGTCCATAATTTATATCTATTCCGTTATTTCAATAAGATTATTTTCAGGCCCCTGTATACAACTTTCGTAATATCCGTCACCTGTTTTCCGAGGACCGCTTATCACTGCGTACCCATTATTTTTCAATATATGAGTAAGGTCATCTACAACTTCTTTGCTACCTACAGAAAAAGCAATGTGAGTATATCCACTTAGAAATGTCTCCTTTTCCTGAATGAAGACTTCGGGACGATTCATGATTTCTAACCGTGAACCATCTGCAAAAGTTAAAAAATAGGTTCTTAATCCTGTTTTAGGATTATAATACATTTGATTGGCTTGTGCAGAGAAGAAATGAACAAAAAAATTTTTCATATTCTCTAAATCATACACATACATCGCCATGTGATCTAATTTAATCATTGCTATATTTTTTTGTTGGCAAAGTTAATTCATGGCAAATCTATGTATTTGTTTCATTTTCCATAAAGATTGTCTTATATTTGCATAGTTGGTTATATTTTCAAATTATTTAGAATTATATAAATATAAAGCAATGCTATTGGAAAAACAATCATTTTCGTATGATTACGTTCGACTTTCCCCCAAAGAGCAAATAGGGTTACATAGACAGTCTTCATGGGAATTGACACTTATTGTTATAGGTTCCGGTATAAAACTTATTGGAGATACTACAGAACCGTTTCAGAGTGGTGAAGTCGTGATAATACCACCTGAAATCCCTCATTGTTGGTATTTTAATGGCGATAATACTGATATAGACGGTAAAATAGTAAACATCACACTGTCATTTACTAATGAATTTCTCAATCATTGTTCACTAAATTTTCCTGAACTGTACCGATATATTGAAGATTTAAAAAAAAATCAAGAAGCTCTAAAGTATAATGATTCTCAATCTATAGCCATCGCATCTATTTTAGAATCAATGTATAAACAAAATGAGGTGGAACGCCTTTCGTCAATAATAAGATTACTCGCTATTTTATCATTGGTGGATAATACTCGTATTGTGGGGAAATATAAAAAGAAAGATAAGAAACAAGAACGACTGGACATGATACGTATTTTTGTAATCTGTAATGCATATAGGGATATTTCTCTTGACGATGTTGTTCGTCATGTTGGAATGAATAAATCGGCTTTTTGCACATTTTTCAAACAATCTATAGGAAAAACTTTCATTACTTATTTAAATGAATATAGGATAGAACTTGCTTGCCAATTATTAAAACAGAAAAATATGTCCATATCGGAAATATGTTACCATGTAGGTTTTACTGATATTCCATATTTTAACCGAGTATTCAAAAAACACAAAGGATGTTGCCCTTCTCAATATCGTTGCTAACAATAAAGTTGTAAAAACATTAAATTTTTGTTTCCTTAGAACACTCCCGACATGATAAAGGAATACGAATGTAAGATTATCAGAATGTTCATTATTTAAGTGTTTTGCAGTCGGATTGATATGTTAAAATATATTACCCGCCAGGGTATTTTATTGGGTCTTGTTCACTTTTGCTGTATGGTTACTTTTTGTGTATTTAATTAATAAAAGAGCACAGCTTAAAAAATAAAAGTCTATATTATAAGT
>NZ_CABUOD010000064.1 GCF_902493135.1 uncultured Parabacteroides sp. | reverse complement strand
TCCGCGTAATCCGTGCCTTAAAGATCGTGATAAAGGAGTTTTGACACACCTCCCTCCTTTTTTACAACTCTCCCGGCCTTTCTTCCTCGCCGCCGCCCGAAGGGGTGGAAGGTTCCTGCTTGTCGGCAGGGGTGAAATTGGGTTTCGGGCCGACGCCGGCGCGTGAAAGCGTGTTTTGCAATTGGAGGATGATGGCGTTCACCTCATCGATGACCGCGCCGATGGAGGTTTCCTTGTCACTGCTTTTCGTTACCAGGAAATTGACCTGGTAGAGGGCGTTGACGGCCGATGCCAGTTCCTTGTAAGCATCGTCCACTTTGGGGCGGATCGACTTCATATTGTCCGAAGTGGTACGTGCGAGGACTTCGGCGGACCGCCCGCTGTAGAGGTCGTTGAAGGCCTTGTTCGCTTCACCCAATTGCGTAATGACGGCTGTCAGGCCGAGCGTGGCGACATCCTCTTTGATGCCTTCCTGCTGCATTTTGTCGACGAAGTCCGTCACGGCAGCCGTGTTGGCGGCGTAGGTCAGACGAGGTGCGTCTTTGTAAGGCGCCAAATGATAGTCCAGCCGTTTGGCGGCTGTGGCAGTCGCCTCGATCGGGCACAGGAGTCCGGTCGTGATGGTTTGCGAAACATACAGGAAAAGGTTGTCGCGCGTTTTGTCGGCTGCTTCGACCTCCGGCGTGTCTTGCAACTTGGCATTGCGCAGGTAGCAGGTGTTTTCCGTGTCGAACAGTTCCTGGTAGGGGGTGCGCAACGTTTCGATTCCCTGTTCGGAAGCGAAATCGAGGGTGATGATACGCAGGATGTCGGAGTGGAACTGGTAGTGCTCGGCGTTGCGGGCACGTGAAAGATCAAATTTCAAATTAATCTGTTTCATGGTGATAAATTTATGGTATGAATAAAATAAATATCTTTTCGGAAGTTCCCGGAATCCCGGAAAATGATTTTTGAAGCTTCCGGAGCTTTCCGCCGTCTTCAAAAATGATTTTTCAGGCTTTCGGAACTTTCCGGCGGTTTGAAAAACGATTTTCGGAGCTTTCGGGAACTTCCGCCGCCTTGAAAAATGATTTTTCGGACTTTCGGAAGTTTCCGGAAGCTTCAAAAATCATTTTCCGGGTTTTCGGGAAGTTCCGAAGCCTCCGCTATCGCCTTCAGCATCTTTTGAAAGAAATCGGGAGGCAGGACAATGCCTTGTTGCATTTCGCGGAGTAACTTGTTCGATTCCTTTTTTTGGTCCAGCGAATCCTGGAGTATTTTTTGCATTGTATCCCAGTGTTCGATTCCTTTTTGGATTTGCTCCTCATAATCGGGTAGGAAGCGGTTGGCGGCTCTCCTAAGATGCCGTTCCCAGATTTTTCTGGCGTTGGGGGTGTTGAACAAGGCTTCGGCCTTGTTTATGTAAGTGTCAAAGTCTTTGTCGAGGTATAGCCCGATTTCTTTGAATTTTCGGAGGAGCGATTCTTCTTCATACACGAGCGCCTTATATTGCGACAGGCTCTCTTGGTCGAGGAATGTGATAAACGTGCGCATATCGCCTTTTTCCTCGGTGACGATCAGTCCTTGATCTGAAATCCAGACTTTCTTGGTCTTGAATTCTTCAGCAGTCCAGTTTGGGGGAGTGAAATTCGTCTTTTTCATGTCCGTCGTGTATCGTTGGAAGTAGACAGCCAAAGGCATCCAGCCCAAGTTGATATTGTTAGGTTCGATGTAACGTTCCTTGTATCGTTGCAAGAGATGAGGGGTTACTATCTCGAGTATAAACTCTGTGGTATCTTTCAGGAAGAGATAATAGACTTGTTCTCCTTTCTGTAGCGGGAGGTAGATGAGGTAACCATAGATCATGCCTCCGTTTGGCTTGCGAGAATGGACGAAGAAGCGCACTTCCCAATTGTTGTGGCGGCGCGTCCGGCACGTCCTGCTTTGCACGACGGAGTGGATCGCTTGTTTGTGTCGTTGTGTTTGGGCGAAATCCTGCAAGCCATATTGCAGCTTTGTCTTTATTTCCAGGAAATCCAGCAACGCTTCGTGGCGGATCTCTTCGTCTGTCATGGTCGATGTAAACATATTTGTCTTTTTTCTGATAAATCTGTTGCTAAAGGTAGGGTTTATTCCGGAACATTTCAGTTTTGTCTTGATTTTTATTTGTTGTCGGATTTTTTTTCTTCGTCCGAGCATCCTTGCCATCGGCACATTATTTAAATTCGTTACTTTTGCAGGGAAAAACAAAAGACATGCCATGAAAACATTGAATCAACTTATCATCGGAGCCGGCCTCCTGGCGACAGCCTCCCCGGTGTCGGCTGCCGGCAAAGCGGAAACGGCCGGCGAACGCCCGAACATCCTTTTCATCCTCTCCGACGACCACACGTCGCAGGCGTGGGGCATATACGGAGGAATCCTGAGCGAGTATGTGAAGAATGAGAATATCCGCCGCCTGGCGGCCGAGGGGTGCGTGCTCGACAACTGCTTCTGCACGAACTCGATCTCCGCGCCCAGCCGCGCTGCGATCATGACAGGCGCCTACAGCCATCATAACGGGGTTTACACGCTTGAAGACGGGCTTGACCCGATGGCGGACAATATCGCCAAGCAGATGCAGCAAGGCGGCTACCAGACCGCACTGATCGGCAAATGGCATCTGAAGAAACAACCTTCCGGCTTCGATTACTTCTGTGTTTTCCACGACCAGGGAGAATATTGGGACCCGCTGTTCAAGACCGCCGAAGGCTGGGTGGACGACGATCAGGGCAAGAGCGGCAAGGTGGAGAAAGGCTTCTCGACCGACCTGGTGACCGACAAGACGATCCGGTGGATCCGTTCGCGCGATAAGGACCAGCCCTTCATGATGTGCTGCCATTTCAAGGCGACGCACGAGCCGTGGGATTTCCCCGAACGGCTGGCGCATATTTATGACGGGGTTACATTCCCCGAACCGGCCAATATGATGGAGTTCGGGCCGGAAGAGTCCGGGCGTACCTTCCCCGGACAGCCGTTGGAGGACATGGCACGCCGGTGGGGCATCGCGTCGAAAGATCCGGATTCGTGGTGGTGCAAGTATCCCGAACTGCCTTTCTCCATAGAAGGGATGAGCAAGGAAGAGGCACGCCGGAAGATCTATCAGAAGTTGATTCGCGACTACCTGCGTTGCGGGGCGGCCATCGACGACAATATCGGCCGCCTGCTGCGTTTCCTCGATGAGGAAGGGCTGGCCGAGAACACGATCGTGGTCTATGTCTCCGACCAAGGCTATTTCCTCGGTGAACACGGCATGTTCGACAAACGCATGATGTTCGAGGAACCGCTCCGTATGCCTTTCGTCATCCGCTACCCGAAGGAGATCCCCGCCGGGACGCGCAACGCCGACATCATCCTCAACACTGACTTTGCCGCCACGCTGGCCGACTATGCCGGAGTGAACGCTCCGTCGTGCAGCGAAGGCCGCAGCTTCCGCGACAACCTGAAAGGCGAGACTCCGCGCGACTGGCGGCAGTCCATGTACTACCGCTACTGGACGCACCATAAGATCCGTCCCGCCCACATGGGCATCCGCAACCATCGCTATAAACTGATGTTCCTCTACGGCGATCCGCTGAATGCGACCGGCTCGGATAAGGCTCCCGTCACGCCATCATGGGAATTTTACGACCTGCTCGCCGACCCGCACGAAAACCATAATGCCTACGGTTCCCCTACCTATGCCGGGGAAATCGAGAAGATGAAACGCGAGCTGTTGCAATTGCAGCGCGAGGTTGGCGATACCGACGCGGCGACTCCCCGGATGAAGGAGATTATGGAGGGGTATTATTGGTAATCACCCTTTCTTCATCTTCTTGTACTCCCGCGGCGGCATCCCCATGATCTTGCTGAAGAGGCGGGAGAAGTAATAGGTGTCTTCGATGCCGATCTTATAGCAGACCTGGTTCACCTTCATGTCGGTGAAGTCTAAAAGCCGGCAGGCTTGCTGTATCTTCAGTTGGTTGAAGTAGGCCAGCGGCGCGTAACCTGTCCGCTGGCTGAACAGGACGGAGAAGTGGGAGGACGAATAGCCTGTGTGGGCGGCGATCTCCTGCAACGTCAGCTTTTTCTCGATGTTCTCCTTCATGAAATGGATGGCAGCCGTCACGATATCGTTCTTTTCCGGTTCGTGGCGGGCGGCGTCACGGTACTGTTGCAAATAGCGCAATGTTCCGAGGTAGTGGTAGAAGATGGAGCAGGCGTATAATAGGTTTTCATGGCTGTAACCCATTTCCAGTGTCCGGAGTATCTCTTCGAACATGTCGATCCGGTTGCTGATGCGGGAGTGCATCCCCGGTTTGATCTCTATCGGGCGTGTGCACTGCCTGGAGAAATGGGGGGCCAGCTTTCCTTTAAAATGAATCCAGTAGATCGTCCACGGGTCCTCCTCGTTGGCCCCGTAGGCATGCGGTTTCCCGGCCGGCAGGATGAAATATTGGTTGGCGGTCACCTGGAATTCCTGCCCTTCCGTCCGGAACCAGCCCGATCCTTCTATGCAATAGATGAAGACGAACTGCGTGATCGGCTCCTGCCGTTCCCGGAAATGATGCCACGCTTTCGGGTAATATCCGATATCGGTAATGTGCAAAATGGAGGAAATAGGGTCTTCCTCCATCTCGTGGATGATGGGCTGTGGAAGGACAAGCGCCCGCTCCCCGCTGAAACCGTCTTTTCTTCTGATCATAATACGTCGATTTAGGAATGATGCAAACTTACGATTAAAATCGGAAGATCGTCCATCTCTATCAATTTTTTATCTATTTATTCTTCCCGCAAAAGGCATTTACTTTGCATCCGTATCTTAATCATTTACCGCAAACTTAATAACTAATTATCATGAAGCAAACAACAGGCTATTTGTTATTGATCTGCCTCGTCTCGGCAATGGGGGGATTGCTGTTCGGTTACGACTGGGTGGTGATCGGAGGCGCCAAGATATTTTATGAACCCTTTTTCAACCTGGAAGGTTCGGCGGCCCTCCGCGGCTGGGCGATGAGCAGCGCACTGGTCGGCTGCCTGGCAGGAGCCTTGCTTTCGGGGGCCTGGAGCGATCGTTACGGGCGAAAGAAGATGCTGATTGCCGCCTCTTTCCTCTTTGTGGCTTCGGCTGTTGGGACCGGGGCGGTAGATCGTTTCTCCTGGTTTATCGTCTATCGCATCGTCGGAGGCTTCGGTATCGGTATCGCCTCGAATGTCTCCCCGGTTTATATAGCCGAGGTTTCCCCGGCATCCGTTCGCGGCAAGTTTGTTTCGCTCAACCAGCTGACGATCGTGTTGGGTATCCTGATGGCGCAGTTGGCGAACTGGCAGATCGGCGAATATTTTACGGCCGGCGGCGAGACGTTGAGCGCGGAAAGTATCGAGTGGGCCTGGCGTTGGATGTTCTGGGCGGAGCTGGTTCCGGCAGGCGTGTTCTTTATCCTCTCCTTTGTGATTCCCGAAAGCCCTCGTTGGTTAGCTATGGCGGGGCAGCCTGCCGAAGCCGGTAAAATCCTGGTGCGTGTCGGTGGGGAGGAATATGCCCGGCAAACGCTTTCCGAACTGGGACAGTTGGACGAAGACAAGAAAGAAAAGGCCAACTGGGGCGCGTTGTTGCAGCCCGGTGTGCGGGGTGTGCTGGTGATCGGGATCGTATTGGCTGTCTTCCAACAGTGGTGCGGGATTAATGTGATCTTTAATTATGCGCAGGAAATCTTCTCGGCCGCCGGCTATGCCGTGTCCGATGTCCTGATGAATATCGTGGTGACAGGGGTGACGAATGTGATCTTTACGTTTGTTGCGATCTATACGGTCGATAAATGGGGGCGTCGCACGCTGATGTTTGTCGGTTCGGCAGGGTTGGCTTTGATCTATACGATCCTCGGGACGTGCTATTTCCTGGGGATCAGCGGTTGGCCGATGCTGTTGCTGGTCGTGCTGGCGATCGCTTGCTATGCCATGTCGCTGGCGCCGGTGGTCTGGGTCGTGCTCTCCGAGATCTTCCCCGTCCGCATACGCGGGATGGCGATGGCGCTCTCCACCTTTTTCCTTTGGGTGGCTTGCTTCGTGCTGACCTATACCTTCCCGATCCTGAACGAGGCGGTCGGCGCTTCGGGCACGTTCTGGCTGTATGGCGGAATCTGCCTCGCCGGTTTCCTCTTCATACGGGCCAAGCTGCCGGAGACGAAAGGAAAGACATTGGAAGAACTGGAAAAAGAATTAACGAAATAACTTTAGAATATGGCAGAGAATGTAAAAGTCTGGGAAGAAGACATCCTTCTCCCTACCTACGGCATCGGTAAACCGGAAAAGAACCCGATGTTCCTGGAAAAACGCGTGTATCAGGGGAGCAGCGGGGTGGTCTATCCCTATCCTGTGATCGAGAAGATCGAAGATACCTGTGAAAACAAGTCCTATCACGCCGTGTATCTGGAAAACGAATATATAAAGGTAATGATCCTGCCGGAACTCGGCGGGCGGGTGCAGATGGCGTACGACAAGATCAAGCAGCGTCATTTCATCTATTACAACCATGTGATCAAACCGGCCTTGGTCGGCCTGACGGGGCCTTGGATCTCCGGGGGAATCGAGTTCAACTGGCCGCAGCACCACCGTCCGAGCACGTTCCTTCCGGTGGATTATTCGATCGAGAAAAAGCCGGACGGCAGTGTGGTCGTCTGGGTGAGCGAAAGGGAACGGATGTTCCACCAGAAAGGGATGGCCGGGTTTACATTGCGTCCGGGGCGTGCGGTCCTGGAAATACAGGGCAAGGTGTATAATCCGACTCCGCTCCCGCAGACGTTCCTCTGGTGGGCGAATCCGGCGGTTGCCGTGAACGAGCAGTACCAATCGGTCTTTCCCGGTGATGTCAATGCCGTGTTCGATCATGGCAAACGCGATGTTTCGCGTTATCCGATCGCTACGGGAACGTATTACAAGATGGATTATTCGGCAGGTGTCGATATCTCCCGCTATAAGAATATTCCCGTCCCCACGTCCTACATGGCGATCCGTTCCCGATACAATTTTGTCGGCGGTTACGAAAACGATACCCGTGCCGGTGTCCTGCACGTCGCCAACCACCATATCTCACCGGGCAAGAAACAATGGACCTGGGGAAACGGTGATTTCGGGAAGGCCTGGGACCGGAACCTGACGGATGCCGACGGCCCTTATATCGAGTTGATGACGGGAGTCTATACCGACAACCAGCCGGATTTCACCTGGCTGCAACCGTATGAAGAAAAGACCTTCACCCAGTATTTTATGCCGTACCGGGAGTTGGGAGTCGTCAAGAACGCCTCTTCCGACCTGCTGATGAATATCGAGCCGGAAGGAGAAGCGCTGCGCTTGAAGATCTTTGCCACTTCTGCACAAAAAGAGTTGCATATCGTGGTCACAAAAGCCGGAGAACGGATATTGGATATTGTCCGCGACGTCACCCCGGAAGCCATCCTGGAAGAACTGCTCCCAAGGGTAGAATTTACAGGCTTAAGGGTATCGGTTTATACCCTTAAGGGAAAACTCCTGCTCTCTTGGGAGCCGGAACCCGATGAAGTCAGAGATATTCCCGAACCGGCAAAGGCGGCTCTCGATCCGAAAGAGATCCGGACGACGGAACAACTCTATCTGACCGGCCTGCATCTCGAACAATACCGCCATGCCACCTATTCCGCTACCGATTATTACCGGGAGGCGCTCAGCCGTGATCCGGGCGATGTCCGCAACAACAACGCAATGGGGCTGTGGCTGATCCGTAAGGGGCAGTTTGCAAAAGCCGAACCTTATTTGCGCCGTGCTGTCAAGACGCTGACGGAAAAGAACCCGAACCCGTATGACGGCGAGCCTTTGTATAATCTCGGATTGTCGCTTAAATATCAGGGTAAGACGGATGAGGCCTACGACTGTTTCTATAAAGCCTGTTGGAATGCGGCCTGGCAGGATGCCGGGTATTATTCGCTGGCTCAACTGTCCGCTTCGAAAGGCAATTGGGAGGAGGCATTGTATGAAATAGATAAATCCCTGCTCCGTAACTGGCATAACTTGCGCGGGCGCCATTTGAAGGCTGTCGTTCTCCGTCACCTCGGACGGGCGGACGAGGCGTTGGCCCTGATCCGGGAATCCCTCGCGATCGACCGCTTCAACTTCGGCTGTAGCTTTGAAGAGTATCTGTTGACGGGCGAGAAGGCTGTTTTGGACGACCTGCTCGTACGGATGCGTTCGGAAGGGCATAACTACGAGGAATTATCGCTCGACTATGCCTCTGCCGGCTGCTTCGAAGAAGCCCTGAAGGTCGTTGAGGCGGCTTTCGAAGTAGTTGTCTCGGAACGCACATTGCTGTATTATTATAAATGTTGGTTCCTATTATCCTTGGGGCGCTTGAAAGAGGCCGAAATGGCGATCTGCGTTGCCGAGCACCAGCCGGCTGACTGCTGTTTCCCGAATGCGCTCGAAGCGATCACGGCTTTGCAAGCGGTGATCCGGTTTACGGATGCCGTGCCTAAGGCCCATTATTACTTAGGCAACCTGTGGTATGACAAACGCCAATATCCCGAAGCGATCGCCGAATGGGAGAAGTCGATAGAGCTGGACGATACCTTCCCGACAGCACTCCGCAACTTGTCCTTAGCCTATTTCAACAAGCTGAATAAACAACAGGAAGCGGTGGCCTTACTGGAAAGGGCGTTTAAGGCGGATATACGGGATGCCCGTATCCTGATGGAATGCGACCAGCTCTATAAACGCTTGAACCGGCCGCATGCCGAGCGTCTGGCTGTATTGGACCTGGTAAAGGAGACCGCCTTCTCCCGCGACGACCTGTATCTGGAATATGTCACCCTGCTGAACCAGTTGGGACGTTATGAAGAGGCGATCCGCATGATCGATGCCCGCCGTTTCCATCCCTGGGAAGGGGGAGAAGGGAAAGTCCCTGCACAGTATCAGTTGGCACGTGTCGAGTTGGTAAAAGCTTGCCTGAAAGCCGGAGAGAATCAAAAAGCATTGGACTTGATCGAAGAATGTTTCATCTATCCTCATAACTTAGGCGAGGGGAAACTCTATGGCGCCCAGGAGAACGATTTCAATTACTACAAAGGCTGTGCCTTGCAAGCATTGGGACGTGAAGCCGAGGCCCGCGAACTGTTCCTGGCCGCCAGCACCGGGAATAGCCAGCCGGCAGCCGCCATGTACTACAACGACCAGAAGCCGGATAAGATCTTCTACCAGGGACTGGCGCTCCGTAAGTTAGGACGTGAAGATGAGGCACGCGGCCGCTTTAACCGGCTGATCGACTTTGGCGAAAAGCATTTGTTCGACACCTTCAAGATGGACTATTTCGCCGTCTCGCTCCCCGATCTCCAGATTTGGGAAGACGACATGGACAAGAAGAACCGCATCCATTGCAACTACCTGATGGGGTTGGGGCATCTCGGACTCGGCAACCTCGACAAGGCGGAACGTTATTTCCACATCGCCGCCGGGATGGATAATAACCATCAGGGAGTACAGATACATCTGAAAATGGTCGGAAACCTTATATAGTGCAATGGACGGACTGATATATGAATTACTTAAACTGATAGGATTATGAAGCAGGTGAACATCTTTTTATTTTGGGCCTCGATAAGCCTGGTATTCTTTCTGTCCTGCAAGGAGACGTCTTCCGAACTGTCTCTGGCAGGTGAGTGGCAATTTGCTTTGGACCCGGCAGATGCCGGAATAGGGCAGGAGTGGCAGAAGAAAGACTTGGCAGACGTTGTCCGTCTGCCGGGCTCATTACAAGAGCAGGGAAAAGGCGAAGAGGTCAGTCTGGACACCCGGTGGACCGGACAGGTGGTCGATAGCTCGTGGTATAATGCGCCCGAATATGCCAAGTACCGGCAACCGGGTAATATCAAGGTGCCTTTCTGGCTGAACCCGGACAAGCATTATGTAGGTGCAGCCTGGTATCGGAAGAAGGTGAATGTGCCTTCCGGTTGGGAGAACCGTCCGGTGGTACTTAGCCTCGAACGGACACATTGGGAGACTACCCTTTTCCTGGATGGCAAGAGAGTAGGGGGGCAGAACTCCCTTCAGACTCCCCACCGCTTTGTCTTAGACGGCCTGCAAGCCGGAGAGCATACGATCACGTTGCGCGTGGATAACCGCCTTTATGCAGAGGTCGGAATAAATGCGCATAGTGTTTCCGACCATACGCAAAGCAACTGGAACGGAATTATCGGGGACATCAAACTGTCGGCAAAGCCTTCCCGGTATATCGAATCCGTCCAAATCTATCCGGATCTGAAGAAAAAGCAGGCCAAATTGAAGATACGGCTGGCTGGAAATGCCGGTAAAGACCATTCGATTCTTTCCTTGCAGGCGGAAACCGCTTCTGGAAAACCTGTCGGTGAATTTGTACAGGTGGAAGTCGATGCGAAAAACTCGGATAACTGTATCGAAGCGACTGTAGAGATGGGAGAAGAGATAAAAACCTGGTCCGAGCATACCCCGAATGTCTACAGGATGAATGTCTTGTTGCAGTCGCCGGATGGGGTTGACAGAAAGGCCTGCGATTTCGGTTTCCGTGAGTTCAAGGCAAACGGTACGCGTTTCGAGGTCAACGGGCAGCCCGTCTTCCTACGCGGTACGCTCGAATGCTGCATATTCCCGCTGACAGGATATCCTGCCATGCAAAATGATTATTGGGCGAAGATCTACCGTACCTGCAAGGAGTACGGCTTGAATCATGTCCGTTTCCACTCCTGGTGTCCTCCGGAAGCCGCTTTCCATGTGGCCGACAGTATGGGAATCTACCTGCAAGTGGAATGCGGCGGATGGGCGGAAGTCGGGAGCGGCAAACCGCAGGACCGGTGGTTGAAGGAAGAGAGCGATCGCATCCTCGAAGAATACGGCAACCATCCTTCCTTCTGCATGATGGTCTACGGCAATGAACCCGGTGGGGCGGACCAGGTGCGCTATCTTTCCGGCCTGGTCGATCATTGGAAGAAGAAAGATCCCCGCCGTGTCTACTCCAGTGCCGCCGGATGGCCGTATGTCGAGAATGCCGACTACTGGAACACTCCCGACCCGCGCATACAGGCTTGGGGGGCCGGTATCAACAGCATTATCAACCGCGAGGCTCCCCGGACGGATTACGATTTTGCCGGCAAGATCCGGACAAACATGCCGACCGTCAGCCACGAAATCGGGCAGTGGTGCGTCTACCCCAACTTCAAGGAAATAGAGAAATATACAGGCGTGCTGAAAGCCAAAAACCTGGAAATATTCAAGGAGACTTTAGCCGATAAAGGCATGGAAGATATGGGAGAGAAATTCCTTTATGCTTCCGGGCGTCTGCAGACCCTCTGCTATAAGGCGGATATCGAAGCCGCTCTCCGTACGCCGGGTTTTGCCGGATTTCAACTGCTTGACCTGCACGATTTTCCCGGACAGGGGACGGCGCTGGTAGGTGTGCTCGACCCCTTCTGGGACGATAAAGGGTATGTGACGGGTGAGGAATACCGCACGTTCTGCAACAGCACTGTTCCGCTGGCCCGTTTCCCGAAAATGGTCTGGTTGAATAATGAGAAACTGGAAGTCCCGCTCGAAATAGCCCACTTCGGCGAGAAGCCGCTTCCCGAAACAACGATCCGCTGGACGTTTTCGACTGCGGACAAACAGGTCTTGAAGGAAGGTTCTTTCACGCGTGAGCTGCCCATCGGCAATTGCTTACCGGCCGGGACGATTGGCTGCGACCTTTCTGAGATCAAAGAACCTTCCCAACTTCTTGTCTCTGTCCAAATTGGGGATACGGATATACGGAATCAGTGGAATATCTGGGTCTATCCGGCAGTGAAAAAGACGGTCGATAATCTCCCGTATATCACGACACGCCTGGACCGTACGGCGCAGGATAAACTGGATAAAGGGGAATCCGTCCTGCTGCTGACCTACGGGACCGTCCCGCCTGAAAAGGGAGGCGACATAGCCGTCGGCTTCTCCAGCATCTTCTGGAATACGGCTTGGACCCGTGGGCAGGCTCCGCATACGCTTGGCGTCTGCTGTGATCCGAAACATCCGGCATTGGCCGCTTTCCCGAATGAGGGAGTAAGCGATTACCAATGGTGGGATCTGATGAACCGTTGCGATGCCATGATCTTGGATGATTATCCGAAGGATTTCCGCCCGATCGTCCATATCGTCGACGACTGGTTTACGAACCGCAAACTCGGAATGCTCTACGAAGCCCGTGTCGGAAAAGGCAAACTGTTGGTTTGTGGCGCCGACCTGCAAAACGATTTGGATAAACGCCCGGCAGCAGCTCAGTTCCGGCAGAGCCTTCTGGAATATATGGCATCCGGATCGTTCAACCCATCGCAGGAGTTAAAAATAGAAGACGTATTGTACTCTAAATAGGAGCAAGGAATGAAAAGACTCTCTATGTTATTGATCGGTCTGTTTGCCTGCCTGACAGTTCAGGCGGCACAGACCGACCGGATGGATCTTTCCGGGCTGTGGCGTTTCCAACTGGATCCGATGGGATTCGGCAAGACTCCCGGATCGGAATTGTATTTGAGTAAACTGACGGAAACGATCGAACTGCCCGGCTCTATGGACGAAGGGGGCAAAGGGATCCGGAATATCGTGGCACATGTGGACCGCCTGAGCCGCAAGTTCGAATATTGCGGACAGGCGTGGTATCAGCGTGAAGTCGTGATACCCGAAGAATGGGAAGGACGAGAAATCATCCTCTCGCTGGAACGTTGCCATTGGGAAACAGCCGTTTTTGTGGATGGCGAACCGGTTGCGACCGATGAACGGCTTTCCACCCCGAACCGCTTTACCTTGACAAGACAATTGACACCCGGCTTGCACACCCTGACGCTCTGTGTAGACAACCGCCTGAAATACCCGATGGACCAGTGGAACCACGGGACGACCGAATACACGCAAACCAACTGGAACGGAGTAGTCGGCCGGATGGAACTCATAGCCAAGCCGTCTTGCTATATCGGGAAGATGGATATTTATCCCGATATCGAAGCGAAGAAGATAAATGTACACCTCGCCCTCCACGCTTCCGGGAACCCGGTAAAGGGAGAACTCACCCTCCGTATCCGGAAGAAGGACGGTAAAGAAGTCTGCCGGGCAGTAGTCCCCGTATCTCTTTCCGGCAAAGAAGGCAAGATCGAGCAGGAGCTTGTCTTAGGCAAGGATATGAAACTGTGGGACGAGTTTTCCCCCGCTTTATATGATTTGACTGCTACTCTTGCGACGGAGGCAGGCGAGGACACTTACACGTCTGCCTTCGGCATGCGCTGCGTGGAACAAGGCCGGCATCATATCCGTGTGAACGGTCGCGACATCCACCTGCGCGGTGTCCTGGACTGTTGTGTCTTTCCGCTCACCGGCTATCCGGCTACGGATGTGAAGGAGTGGAAACGCATCTTTCATACAGTGAAAGACTACGGTATGAACCATGTCCGCTTTCATTCCTGGTGTCCGCCGGAGGCTGCTTTCGATGCGGCAGACGAATTGGGACTGTATCTGCAAGTCGAACTTCCGATGTGGATCAAGGATGTCGGGCAATACCCCGCCCGCCGCGATTTCTTCGAGAAGGAGATGTATGCTATCCTCGATGAATATGGCAACCACCCTTCCTTCATCCTCTTTTGCAATGGCAATGAGAACGAAGGCGACTTTGCTGTCCTCGAAGACCTCGTGAAGAAAGGGCAGGCCCACGACAACCGCCGTCTCTATTCCGCCTCTACGGCTCGCACGCATGTGAAGTCTGACCAGTATTATACTTCCCACGTGGCTGCCAATGTCGGAGAAAAGAACAAACGCTGGATCACCGTCTACGAAGGCAAACCCTCTACCGACTGGGATCGCGGCGAAGAGTCGGCCATCGACGTGCCGGTCATCGCCCACGAAACGGGGCAGCGTTGCATGTACCCCAACTTCGAAGAGATGAAGAAATATACAGGCATATTGGAACCACGCAACTTCAAAGTCTATCAAGACCGGCTTGCCAAGAATGGCATGCTTCATCAGGCAGGTGATTTCTTCCGTGCCACCGGCGCTCATACCGTCCTCCAATATAAGGAAGTGAATGAAGCTTTGTTGCGTACCTCTACTTCCGGCGGTTTCCAGTTGCTCGGTCTTTCGGATTTTCCCGGACAAGGGAGCGCCTTTGTCGGTATCTTGGATGCTTTCTGGGAAAGCAAAGGGCTGGTAACCCCTGAGAAATACCGCGAGTCATGTGGACCGGTCGTCCTGTTGGCGCGTCTGCCGAAGCGTACCTATACAAATGCGGAGACCTTTACCGCGAAGATGGGTATCTATCATTTCGGTCCCGAAGCGATCCGCAAAGGCCAACTGGCCTGGCGACTCGAAAGCGAAAGCGGAGATGTTACGGCAAGCGGTAAGCTAAGCCATAAGGAAATCCCGTTCAGTACGGTCGATTCTTTAGGTAGTATCCATATCCCGTTGGACAAGATCACGACCGCCGGACGCTACACCCTGAAAGCGCGTATCGCCGGAAATATCCGTAACGAATGGGATATCTGGGTCTATCCTGCCGTCAAGCAGCCTGCGTCCGAAGGTTACAAATACGTCCGCCGGTGGACCGAAGCGAAAGAACTTCTTCAAAAAGGCGAGAACGTCCTGCTGATCCCGGATAGCTGCGCCGGACGGAAGACGCATTTCGCCAGCCACTTCTGGAACCCGATCATGTTCAACTGGAACCCGATGATCGTCGGAACGCGCATCGAACACCGGCACCCGGTTTTCCGTGACTTCCCGACCTCCTACTATGCCGACTGGCAGTGGTGGGACATCCTGAACTACGCCACGGCTGTCGACCTGACCGATATGCGTGCCTTGACTCCCGTTATCCAGAGTGTCGATACCTACGAGATCAACCGCAAGCTCGGTATCTCGTTTGAAGCCCGTGTCGGTAGCGGCAAGCTGTTTGTCCTCACGGTCGATCCGGTTAAGGATATAGAGAAACGCCCGGCCATGCAACAACTGTTGGCATCGGTTCGCAACTATGTTGCCTCCGACCGTTTTGTCCCGGCAGTGTCCTTGCAACCGTACGAACTCGATGCTTTGTTCGATTACGGCAAGATCCATAGCACTGAAACCCGGTCTGGCGAAGCCATTAAGCAATTATTAAATCAATAAATTCTTCGTTGTTTGGAGGAGGCAGTTCACTCCTCCAAACAACGAAGCCCCGAAGATGTCGATCACCTTCGGGGCTTGTTTTCTGTATGCTTTC
>NZ_CABUOD010000063.1 GCF_902493135.1 uncultured Parabacteroides sp. | reverse complement strand
TGAGATATAAATAATTAATAATCAATTATTTATAATAAAATATTAATTGTAATATTAATAATAAAACAATATAAATATGAAGCTTGCAAAGATTGCTAAATTTGATTCTTTAATAGAATTACTTGATGCATTTCCTGATGAAGAATCTTGCATTATTTATTTGGAGCATTTAAGGTGGCCCAATAAAGTAAAATCTCCATTTGATAAAAAATCAAAAGTTTATCATTTAGGTAATCACAGATATATGTGTAAAAATACTCAAAAGATATTCAATGTAAAAGTAGGAACTATATTTCATAGCACTAAATTACCTTTAAGAAAGTGGTTTATGGCTATTTGGTTGGTTCTGTCTCATAAAAAAGGTATATCGTCATTGCAATTATCACGAGATTTGAAAATAACTCAAAAAACTGCATGGTATATATTGCAGAAGATAAGAACTTGTCTTATTTGTAAAAATAAAGGTAAACTTGATGGAGAGGTAGAGTGCGATGAGACTTTTGTCGGTGGCAAAAATAAGAATAGGCATAAGAATAAAAAAGTGAAAAATTCTCAAGGAAGAAGCTTTAAAGATAAAACTCCAATATTTGGAATGTTACAGAGAAAAGGTGATGTTATTTGTCGAGTAGTAGAAAATACTTCTCAATATGAAATTACTCCCAATATTTTAAAGTTCGTTGAATTTTCATCTATCTTATATACTGATGAATGGCAAGGATATAATGATATTGCTGAAATTTATACTCGCTTTTCAGTAGATCACAGTAAAAAGCAATTTGTCGATGGAGATATTTACACCAATACAATAGAAGGATTTTGGTCTATACTTAAAAGAGGAATCATTGGTATCTATCATCACATGAGTAAGAAGCATTTACAATTATATGCAAATGAGTTCGCCTTTAGGTATAACACAAGACAAATTAGTGAAGGAAGTAGATTTAAGCTATTTCTCTGCAATGCTGAAAAGAAATTGACTTATCAAAATATTATTGCTGTTGCATAGGCTGAAAGAAAATGAGAAAGTTGTATAAGTACATATCAATATTCTTAATATCTTTGTCCTGTCTTTCGAGACAAAGTTTTTTGATAACAAGAGAAAGTGCCTTATACTCGTTGAAATCGCCAATCTCAAGAAGGTATATACAAGGCACAGAGGACAACCTATATCAAGTGGGTTGCCCATCTGTGCGTATATACAAGTGTTTGGCGATACTTAACGAGTATGCACAGGGGCAGCCCACTTTCTTTATTAAAATATCTCTTATTGACTGCCTAAGAGAACATCGTTAAAATCGCCTTATGGAATTTATCTTCAATTTTTTAGCATTCTTTCTCGCATTGATAGTAGTTATCTACCTTCTACTTTGCATAATCCCTGTTCAAATGGCAGCCAAAAGAGGTAGAAATATTATACTTTGGTTTGTATTAGCAATATTCACCAGTCCTTTCTTAGCAATTTTGATGATTGCTTGTATAGGAGAGACAGATGAAAAACGTAAGGAGAGAATCATTCAAGAGGAAGAGTGGAGAAACATGTATTGCAGAAAAAGCAATCAAGATGAATACAAAAATTCTAATAGAGTAGAAGGTCGACAAGAATATAAAACAGAGCAACGAGAATATAAAGGACAGCAAATACCATCTAAAACACATATTTCCACTTCTGAAAATAGAACAATGACTATCAATGATTTGTATAGAAAATAATATGATGCTTTATCAAAGAGGTATTAGATTTATACTCCCTTTACAATATATATAAGAATTTAAATTTTCAATTTAAACAGTATTTATATACACATTGTTTCAATAAAACGAGTTGAGGTTTTACGATTTCTCTATATATTTGCGGACATAAACGTAACTATATGGCAGAAACAGATAAACCGGAAATAAGCTCAAAAGGAAGTTCAGACCCAAAAGAGAATACACGAAGTCGAATTGCTATGATATATGTTTGTGCATTTTTTATAGTAATAGCTATAGTATTTGTAATTGGATTCTTAAAATGTTTCAAGGTTGATGAATACAAAGACATGCTTGTCACCGTGTCAGGAGTATTGTCAGGTCCTCTTGGTTTTATAGTTGGATATTACTTTAAAGCATCAAAAGAATGAGTACATATTTTGTTACATATACATTAAAAGACTCTACTGACTATACAAAGTTGAGCAAAAGATTGAAAAAATATCCTAATTGGGCAAAATTGTTTGCTCGCGCTTGGATAATCAATACATCTCATTCTTCAAAAAAGGTTAGAGATGAATTAGTGGAAGCTATTGAAGGAAAAGGGCAAGTCGTTGTTATTAATATAACAGATTCTGCTTGGGCAACATATGATATTGATGAAAATTTACTTGAATGGATGAAAGAAAATATATGATCTATCTAAAAATGATATATAATAAAATATTACTTCTACCGTTATAAAAATCGCTGTTAGAGTGCCAAACTAACAGTGACTTTGATTAGACCTCAAAATCGTGCTGCTACACGATTTGAGTAAAAAGCATCACATTACTACTTACCATGTTCGTTTTGGTTGTAAAGTGGTGTTTGTCCCTTGTGGTTGTTCATATAGGTTTGTATCCTATTTGTCTCCCATTGAGAAGCACCGTCTAAAGTAGAAACATTTCCGACTATTTTCATTTTGTCGAAATTTTTATTTTGACGGTGTTCTGCTTCTCTTCTTTCGGGATTATTGGTAATACCAACGTACACTACTTTATTCCCTTTAGTAAGTTCGTACTTATATGTATTTCTCTTACTCATGAAAAAACAAAAAATTTAACATGTTAATTCCCCTTTTATACGGAGGATGAAGCTCCGCTATCTTAATCCCAGAAAGATAAGTGTAAACTGCCGCATAACCGTATTAGATTTATCAGCAAGCGGGTGCCTATGACACTAGCCAATATAATGCGAATCGTATGCCAAAGTTTATAATTCATGATTTGTAAGTTGCTGCGTCAGAGAAACTGACAAGAATACATTCTTATAAGGAAATATTCTGCCAATATGGCTTAACAAGTCTTTACACCTCTTTACAAGGGTTATACTGTAAGATTGTATATAGTTACCTAGTTTAAAATGCGGAGGTACGGAGTTAGGGGTTTAGAATGAACTGGATTCTCTGTACCTTTGCGTTGAAAAGAAGTTCTTTGTGTAAAAAACGAAAATAGGTTAATAATGAAGCAAGGATTATTCGTATTAGGTATGTCGGTCGTTCTGTCGATCATGGCAGGTTGCCGGCCGCAACAGAAGGAATGGAAATTGGTTTGGGAGGAGAACTTCGACCAGGAGGATCATTTCGATGAGGCTTCGTGGAGTAAGATACCGCGTGGAAGGTCGGACTGGAATAATTATATGTCGGACTTCGATTCCTGTTATGCCATGCGCGATGGCAATTTGGTTTTGCGGGGATTAGTCAATTACAGTTTGCCGGCCGACACCGCTCCGTTTATTACGGGGGGCGTCTATTCGAAGGGCAAGGTCGGCTTTTCCGACGGGCGCCTGGATATCCGTGCCAAGCTGTACGGTGCTGCCGGAGCATGGCCTGCTTTCTGGCTGTTGCCTGAAAATGAAGGTTGGCCGGATGGAGGGGAAATCGATATTATGGAACGCTTGAATAATGATACGATCGCCTACCAGACCGTTCATTCCGCCTATACCCACGTCTTGGGGGTCAAAGATAATCCGAAACAGGGTAGCATCGGGCTGATCGATCGTGACGATTATAATACCTATAGTGTCGAAATGTATCGGGACAGCCTTGTTTTCTTTATCAACAATACCCGTACATTCGCCTATCCGCGTATTGAAACGGACAAAGAAGGACAGTTCCCGTTCACAGACAAAAAGTTCTATCTGCTGCTCGATATGCAGCTGGGCGGAAGCTGGGTAGGAGAAGTTGATCCCTCTGATCTGCCTGTCGAGATGGAGATCGACTGGGTGCGTTTCTATCAGAAGAAGAAATGAAAGGCATCAAGCATGGCCATTCCGAATGAAGTTTCCTTATGCTGTTGGTTTCTGGCAACAGACCCAAATATTCTTAAAGAACGAACACCGAAATCCTGAATCAATTTCTGGCTGCAAGATCTTATCAATTCAATATATTCAGTTCTTGTCTTCATTCTTTATGATTATTATCAATTGAAACAAAAGTATAAATTTGATTAGTACAAACAAAACTTTTAGCTTATAATCTGTGCGAATAGCATATTTTACTATTAAACATACTATCTTTGACGCTTGTTATTAAGTTAAATAGTTACAGTCATGTTAGATGCACAGTCTATCCGGAAGGATTTCCCGATTCTGGATCATAAGATATACGATAAGCCGCTTATTTACTTCGACAACGGGGCGACAACCCAGAAGCCGCGCTGTGTGGTGGAAAAGATCGAGAGCGGTTACTATAATGTGAATGCCAATATTCACCGTGGCGTTCATTTCCTGAGCCAGGCGGCGACGGAAGCCCATGAAGAAGCACGCAAGACCGTGCAACAATTCCTGAACGCCCGCTCTTCCAACGAGATTATTTTCACGCGTGGGACGACAGAGGCGATCAACCTGATCGCTTCCAGTTTTACCGACGAATGTATGTCGGCCGGCGACGAGGTGATCGTTTCGGTGATGGAACATCATTCCAATATCGTTCCCTGGCAGATACAGGCTGCCCGCAAAGGGATCACGCTAAAGGTGATCCCGATGAATGAAAAGGGCGAATTGTGTATGGACACGTTCCGCAACCTTTTTTCTGAACGGACGAAACTTGTCTCGGTTACACACGTGTCGAATGTGCTCGGTACGATCAATCCGGTAAAGGAGATCGTCGAGGAAGCCCATAATCATGAGGTCCCGGTACTGATCGACGGAGCGCAGGCCGTTCCCCATCTGAAAGTGGATGTACAGGATCTGGATGCCGAGTTCTATGTGTTCTCCGGTCATAAGGTGTACGGCCCTACCGGTATCGGCGTTCTGTATGGCAAGGAAGAATGGCTGGACAGGCTGCCTCCATATCAGGGGGGAGGGGAGATGATTGCTTCCGTTTCCTTCGAAAAGACGACTTTCAACGAACTGCCTTTCAAGTTCGAGGCCGGAACGCCTGATTATATAGGTAGTACGGCTTTGGCGGAAGCCTTGCGTTATGTGGACCGTTTGGGGATGGATAATATCGCGGCCTATGAAGACGGGTTGCTTCGTTACGCGACCGATAAGCTGAATGCGATCGACGGCATGCGTATTTTCGGGCAGGCGGCGCATAAAGGGGCGGTACTCTCTTTCCTGGTGGGCAATATCCATCATTATGATATGGGGATGTTGCTGGACCGTTTGGGAATTGCTGTCCGCACCGGACATCATTGCGCCCAACCGTTGATGCAGGATTTGGGAATCGAGGGAACGGTTCGGGCCTCTTTCTCGTTCTACAATACAAAAGAAGAAATAGACACTTTTGCGGCTGGTATCGAACGGGTGCGGAAGATGTTCTGAATATATTTGATGGAGTAATTGTGATGTTGTATTACCTGAAGAAATATCCGGTCTCGCTGGCGATTATCGCAGTGGTGATCTATCTCTCTTTCTTTAAACCGCCTTCTTTGGAGGTGGGCAAGATCGTGGGCATAGACAAGGTGGCTCATGTCTGCATGTACGCCGGCCTGTCCGGTATGCTGTGGATCGAGTTTCTGCGCAACCATTGCAAATACGACGATGTGTTGTGGCATGCCTGGATCGGAGCCGTCTTATGCCCGATCTTGATGAGCGGGGCAATCGAACTTTTGCAGGAATACTGTACGACATATCGTGGTGGCGACTGGTTCGATTTCCTCGCGAATATTTGCGGCGTCATCCTTGCGACACTTTTCTCTTACTTCATCCTTCGTCCCCGGATGATGAAAAGAAAGGCTGGATTTCGTTAGTTTATGTGCCGTAAGAGTGTTATTTTTGTATTGTATCAAAATTCAGATGTCTTATGACTGCATTAGAATTACAAGAACGTAAAAACCGGGTGTTGGATATTTTGCAAACTTTCAACAGCGAGGAAGCTATATCTTATATGGAAGCTCTTGCCCGTAAATTAATTAAGATAGAAAAGCAGGAACAGAAGCGTCCGAATTGTTTCACTTTGGAAGAGGTAAAAGAGATGTTGAAGGAGACAAACCGGGATAAGGAAAATGGAATTTACGTTTCCGAACAGGAAATGCGTGATTTTTTTCAATCTTTTCGTTAATGGAAATTCGATCGAGCAGGCTTTTCAAGCAGCAAGTGGCTGACTTGGTCTATTATTTAAAAGTGACTTTTGGTAAACGAATTGCTTTTCGCGTTAAAAATGAGATTGAGAAAAAAGTATTCCTTTTGAAATTATTTCCTAATATGGGAGCTGTGGAGTTGCTTTTGGAAGAAGAGCCTTTAGTTTACCGTTACCTTGTTATTAAGCATAATAAGATACTTTATACGGTCGAAGAAAATTATATATTTATCCATCTGTTATGGGACTGTAGACAAGATCCTTATCATTTGATGGATTTGATAAAAGAAGTTGATTGACAATGTTACTACCCTACTTAGAAACAAATCGTATAGAGGCCGGTTGTGATGAGGCCGGCCGTGGGTGTTTGGCGGGTTCGGTCTATGCCGCCGCAGTCATCCTCCCGCCGGATTTTCATAATGAAGATTTGAATGACAGTAAGCAATTGAGCGAAAAGAAACGGTATGCGCTCCGTCCGATTATCGAGCGGGAGGCGATTGCCTGGGCTATCGGTATTGTCACTGCTGAAGAAATCGACAAGATCAATATCCTGAAAGCCTCTTTCCTTGCCATGCACCGGGCTATCGAGCAGCTAAAGGTAAAACCGGATCATCTGCTGATCGACGGCAACCGTTTCACTCCTTATCCCGATATCAAACATACGACCGTCGTAAAAGGGGATGGCAAATATCTGAGTATTGCCGCTGCTTCCATCCTGGCGAAAACCTATCGTGACGATTATATGAACAGCCTCGATCTGGAATACCCCGCCTATCATTGGAAGGAAAACAAAGGCTATCCCACAAAAGCCCATCGCATGGCCATCCGGGAATGCGGGATAACCCCCTATCATCGCAAAACATTTACTTTATTGCCGGAGCAATTGGAATTGCAGTTCTGAACAGGGCGAAATATTATTTCTTGTATTTTATCAACATAAGCACCGGATTCGAATCTTCTTCCAATCCGGCAGCGATTTCTTTCAATTTGCCTTTCAGTTTTCCTTTTTGGTATGCTTCTACAAGTTCGTATGCCTCTAATTTCTGCACAAGTGCGATTTCATCGTCTCCGAATGTGACTTCCGATACCATCATGCTGACAGGTTGTTCGGTGGGGAAGTCGGCATTGTTTACTACATATTCGAATAGGGCCTTTTCTTGTTTGTCGTACATCAGGTCAGTCCGTTCATGTCCGGTGTTGGTTCCCCAATCCCATTCCGCTTTTACGGTTTGCATGAAGTAATAACGGTCTGTTATGACTGCCGGATACAGGAATATCCCAGGCTTCATCGAACTTATGGGAGGAGTTCTGGCAATAAGGGGAACCAAGCTGAAATCTGTCCGGAGTTCATATATCTTGTCGGAAGAATCATCCATAAGTATCCAGGCATTACTGCTATGAGGAACCAATGTGCGGTTACGGATCGGCATCACAAGATTACCGCCTTTCAAAAAGACTAATGACGATACTTTTTTTTCGTATGGTAACGAAATTTCTTTCGTTATGCTTCCATCCTGTTTGGATATGACTAAAAATGGACTTACGTTTTCCTTGTCATCGATGCCGTTAATACGGCAAATAAGATTATCCCGGTCAAAATTGTATATATCCATTCCATACCACCCTTGTTGATGGTTGAAGCTTCGTTTGAAATTTCCGGACAGGTCATACACCATGATCTTTCTTCTCCAATGGTCATTGACGAAAATTTCATTGTTGTCTTCATCTAAAGTGATTCCCAAAAGGAATTGATATTCTTCGTCACCTTGACCTAAGCGATTGATCTTTTTCACGCTTTTCCCGTTTCTGTCAAAGATAAAGATATCTCCATCCGTATTGCGGTTCCTGTTTCGGACAATAATGACCTTCTTACCGACAGCATGCAACCATCCCATTGTAATAAATTCACTACTCGTTTCCAACGGAATGTATTCGACATCCATAAAGTCTTGCAGAATTAATTCTTTTGTTGGATAACTCTTTGTCACATCAACTGTGATCATATCTTCTGCCGGAGGTTTGCCATCTCCGCATCCTGCCATCACGAGCAGGAGCATCATTAACATCGCATGTACGTTTTTCATATTTGTAGATTTAAGATGTTTATAAGACTTTAGATAGGATGACTGTTTTATTTTATTGAATAATAATCTACTATCTGTACGCAAATCTATTTAAATTAAGTAGAATAGCGGTGCTTCTCTGGTTAAACGTTGTTAATGGGCGAAAGATTGGAAACCGGAAGTTACTTTCCCCTGTATTTTACCAACATGATTACGGCATTCGATTCTTCATTCAGTCCGGAGGCGATTTCTTTCAATTTGCCTTGAAGCTGCCCTTTTTCGTTGGCTTCGATCAGGCCTGCGGCTTCTAAAGATTGGCAGGTTGCGATCTCGTGATTGACAATACCATTGAAACTTAATCCTAATGTGACCTGTTGCTTGTTCGAGTAGTCGGCATTGTAGAGGGTATATTCGGATAGCGTTTTATCCTGCTTGTCGTAGACTAAATCCGTACTTGGGAATCCTTTGAACGTTTTAAAACTCACTTCTTTCTTCATGGCCCGCATAAAATAATAGCGGTCGGTCATGACGGTAGGGAAAAGGAATATTTTAGTTTCCATCGCATGTATGGAAGGGGTGCGTGTGATCAGGGGGCTTATGCTGCCGTCCGGTGAGTAACTGTAGAGGGTGTCGGATGAGGTGTTGACAAGCATCCAGTCCGTATGCGTCGGGTATGTCTGGTGGAACTCCGGCACCACCATGAATTCATCTTTCGTCACGACCGGCGTTTCCATCTCTTTATAAGGGATTCGGATTTCGCGGGCGATGCTGCCGTCTTGCTTGGAGATCAGTATGTGACATGCCTGCTCGTTCTCTTCCGGTGTCGAATAGCTTTTGTATGTGATCAAATGATTCCGGTCATAATTGAATAGATCGTTGTAGTAGGAGGCATCGGCATTCTTGAAACTTCTTTTGAAGTTCCCGGACAAGTCGTAAACCACTATCTTCCGGGTTCCATAGTCTGAGACAAACATTTCTTGTTTCTCTTCATCCAGGGCGATGGCGGAGACATAAGAGTATTCTTCTGCGCCCTGTCCCATGCGGTTGATTTTTCTCAATCCTTTACCGTTCTTCCTGTCAAAGACGAAAATGTCCCCGTCGCTGCTTTGGTTGGTGACTAACAGGACATCTTTGCCGATGGCTTTTACAATGCCTTTGGTGATGAACTCGTCGGTCGTTTCGAGAGGGACATATTCCACATCCATTATATCTTGAAGGACCCATTCTTTTTCGGGATAATTGGTACTAACGTCTACCGTGATGATTTCGGTTGCCTGTTTGTTTCCTTCCCCGCAAGCGGATATGGCAAGCAAGAGGATGGCTAAAATTGTATTTGTATTTTTCATGATATTGTCATTATTTTGAATTTCAGTCTATTACTATATATTCGCAAATGTACTGAAAAATAGTAAGCGTAGAAGGCTTTTTCAAGTTAAACGTTATTAATGATAAGAAGATTACTTTTATCGACCAGTGGTTGTTTTTCTAATTTAGGATTCATAGGGCTCACAGGATTTGGCTGTTATACAGGACCTTATAAGTATGTGAACCCTTGTTCGCTTTTTGGGGAATAGTGAAAAATATAGCCTATACCCTATTGATAAAAAGGTTATAGGCTGTCGGTAAAAAGGTGCTGACCTTTTTCGGAAGAAGTGCCTACCTTTTGGGAGAGCGGTAGGCATCCTTTTTTAATATGCTTTGAAGGTTACCCTTGCTGTTCCTTGGTGCGGAATGCCAGTGCATACATGCGCATCTGCTTGACCATAGCCACCAGGCCGTTCGAGCGGGTAGGGCTGAGGTGTTCCTTCAGGCCGATCTTTTCAATGAAGTAAAGTTCGGCATCAAGTATCTCCTGCGGGGTATGACCGGAGAGTATGCTGATCAGCAAAGAGACGATGCCCTTTACGATTACTGCGTCACTCTCGCCTTTGAACACGATCTTGCCATCCGCATAATCCGCCTGCAACCAGACACGGCTTTGGCAACCTTCGATCAGGTTGCTTTCTGTTTTGTACTTTTCATCCAAAGGGGGAAGCGAGTTACCCAAGTCTATCAGTAACGCATACTTGTCCATCCAGTCGTCGAAATCTGCAAACTCTTCGATGACGTTGTCTTGAAGTTCATTAATGCTCATCTTCTTATGATTTTTTTGAGTTATCCATTGTCAGTTCGTATATACGACTTCCAGTACTGTCTGCCCTACGGCTTTCAGCACGTTTTTGTCTATATTTCCCATGTTGTCGTTTTGTGTATGCCAATGGTCGCGGAAACCTTTGTCCGAGTTCGGATCATAGTTGATGATGTCCAGACAAGGAATGCCGGTTTCTTCAATGACCGCTTCATGGTCGTCCGTCACGCCTCCGCCGTTCGCGTTGATGAAATATTTGCCGTATCCTAAGTTACGGGCCGCTTCCCACACTTCGTCTACATAGCGGGCGGCATATTTCATGGAGATATATTCTTTATAAAAGACCGCATCCTTGGCTCCGACCATGTCGAGCAGGATACCGAATTTGGCTTTGTAGCCCAGTTTGTGCGGGTTCTTACCCCAGAAGCGGCTGCCGAGGCACCAGGTGTCGCTCGTGTCGTTGTACCTGTCTTTGGCAAATTCGGGTGTCCCGTAGTCTTCGGCATCGAAGAAGATGATGTCCACCCCTACGTTCGGAGCTTTCATTCCTATCTGGCGGGCGATCTCCAACAGGGTGCCTACGCCGCTTGCCCCGTCATCGGCGCCATCCAACGGTTTCTTATGGTTGGCCGGGTCGGGATCGTGGTCCGAATAAGGACGCGTGTCCCAGTGGGCGAAAAGCAGGATACGTTTGTCTTTGTCGGGATTGAAGGAACCGATGATGTTGCGCGATTCCAACGGAGTCCCGTCGTATGCCGTGAGCGTAGCTTCCTGTTCGTAGACTTGTGCCCCGAAACGTTTCAGCTCGGATGCCAGGTAATCGCCACAAGCTTTGTGACCCGGCGTGTTCGGGACACGGTAACCGAATGACACCTGTTTCTCGACATAAGCATAGGCGCTGTCCGCATCAAACGACGGGGCGGTTGTTGCCGGAGCTTTCTTCACTTCCGTGACGGGAGCCGTTGTCTCGCCGGCTCCTTTCTGACCGCATGAAAACAGGGCCATGGAGAATAATAATAAAATCAGTTTAGTCATATCTTGTCGTTTATAAGGAGTTATCGGGGGCGGATTGCGCTTTGTTCATCACGCGCAGCAGGTTGCCTCCCCATATTTTAGCAATATCGTTTTCTGTATATCCTTCTTTTAAAAGACGCATGGTGATGTTTATCAGTTCGTTGCTTGCCCGGCAACCGATCAGTTCGCCGTCACCGTCGAAGTCGGAGCCGATCCCGACATGGTTGATCCCGATCAGGTCCACGATATGGTCGATATGGCGGATCGCATCGCTCAGAGACGCTTTTTCGGCATCTTCGTTGATGAATCCTTTGTAGAGGCATATCTGTGCGACGCCACCTTGTTCGGCAAGCGCTTTCAGTTGTTCGTCCGTCAGGTTGCGCGGATGGTTGCAGAGGGCGCGGGCGGAAGAATGGGAGGCGATGATCGGGTAGGCGCTTGTTTCAAGTGCGTCATAAAAGGTACTTTCGGCGGCATGCGAGATATCGACCAATACCCCTGTCTCATTCATTTTGCGGACGACCTCTTTTCCGAAGGGGCTGAGTCCGTTCCATTCCGCATCTCCTCTTGCCGAGTCGCATAGGTCGTTGCTCCCGTTGTGGCAGAGAGTGATATAGGAAACTCCCATTTTCCGGAAACGGGTGATATTCTCGATGTCCTTGCCTATCGCATATCCGTTTTCCACGCCTAACATGATCGCTTTCTTTCCGGCAGCTTTCAGCACGTGGACTTCCTGCGGCGTGTAGGCAATACACATGCGTGTACGGTTCAACTCCATTTGCCGGTGTATTTCCTGCAGGCGGTTCATGGCGAAGTCCGTCGCTTTCAGCAGTGAAGCATCGTCTCTCGGTCCCTGTGGAATGTAGGCGACCATGATCGCCGCATCTATCAGCCCCTCTTCCATGAAAGGGAGGTTCACCTTGCCGCCTTCTTTCAACCCGATGTTGAATTCACCCGGAAAGATCATCGGAGTATCGGTATGGGAGTCGAGCGTCACGTTCCGGTGATGGATGTGTTTGGCCTCTTTGAACAGACGGGACGATTCGACATGATGCCTGAAAAGTTTCAACATCTGTTCGTCGTTGTTGGCGGCCATCGCTTCGGGATGCCACTGGACGCTGAATATTTCTTTTTCCGGATGTTCCATCGCTTCGTTGATCCCGTCGGGAGCTACCGCCGTAGCGACAAATTCCGGAGCCGGCTCTTTGATGGCCTGGTGATGGAAGGAGTTGACCAAAAGTTCTTTTTCACCGTCCAGCATGGTGCGGAGCTTCGAGGGACCTTCGGCCAGCGTGACGGAATGGGAAACCTGTTCGCGAGGAAGCGCCTGGCTGTGTTTCAGTAACTTTTGATTGTGCTGGGTATGGATATCCTGATATACGCCGCCGCCGAATGCGACGTTCAGTATCTGGTGGCCGCGGCATATCCCCATCACCGGCAACTGGCGGTTGGTCGCCAAGCGGAGCAATATCAGGTCGTATTCATCCCGGTAGGTATCCACATCCTGCAGGGCGGGGATCGGTTCTTCCTGCATGTAAAGCGGGTTGATATCGCCACCGCCGCTCATGACCAGTCCGTCCAACCCGTTCACGATTGCCGTCAACGCTTCAATGTCCGTAATGACCGGGATCAGGACCGGTGCGCCGCCGGCTTTCAGCACCGCCTGCACGTATGTCTCTGCTATGCAGGAAAGCCCGTCTTTCCGATTGGCGGATATTCCTATACGGGGAGGTTGAAGACTTTCTTTTTTCGGAATATAATGATCTACTTCCTTGTAGAGGGCCTCTAAATTCGGACGACGGAGCTTCATGTATTTATGATTTATAATGTATGATTTCTGAATTATGATTTATAATTTATGATTTAGTATCGGTGCATAAATCATAAATTATAAATCATACATCTTTACGCGTCGATATTTGCGTATGTCGCATTCTCTTCGATGAACTCGCGGCGCGGACCGACATCTTCCCCCATCAGCATGGCGAATATCTGGTCTGCTTCGGCGGCACTGTCGATCGTGATCTGCTTCAGCGTACGGTTTTCCGGGTTCATGGTCGTATCCCACAATTGGTGGTCGTTCATTTCTCCCAAACCTTTGTATCGCTGTGTGTGAATCTGGTTTTCGTTACCGCCGCCGTATTTGTCGATGAATGCCTGGCGTTGCTGGTCGGTCCAGCAATATTCTTCCACTTTGCCTTTCTTGCACAGGTAGAGGGGAGGAGTGGCCAGATAGACATATCCGTTTTCGATCAGCGCACGCATACGGCGGAAGAAGAAGGTCAGGATCAGGGTGGCAATGTGGCTTCCGTCCACATCGGCATCGGTCATGATGATCACCTTGTGATAGCGCAGTTTACTCAGATTCAATTCTTTCGGATCTTCTTCGGTGCCGATGGTAACCCCCATTGCCCGGAAGATGTTCTGGATTTCTTCGCTTTCGAATATCTTGTGGTCCATCGCCTTTTCGACGTTCAGGATCTTACCGCGGAGGGGCAGGATCGCCTGGAAGTTACGGTCGCGTCCCTGCTTGGCCGTACCGCCTGCAGAGTCCCCTTCGACGAGGAACAACTCGCAAAGTGCGGCATCCTTAGAAGAACAGTCGGCCAGCTTGCCTGGAAGTCCGCCACCTGTCATCGGCGATTTGCGTTGTACCAGTTCGCGGGCTTTACGGGCTGCCTGGCGTGCCTGGGCTGCGAGGATCACCTTGTCGACGATTATCTTGGCTTCCTTCGGGTGTTCTTCCAAGTAGTAGCCTAATGCTTCGCCGATGGCCATGTCTACGGCGCCGGTCACTTCGTTGTTTCCCAACTTCGTCTTGGTCTGACCTTCGAACTGCGGTTCCGCCACCTTGATGGAGATGACCGCTGTCAGGCCTTCGCGGAAGTCATCGCCGGAGATTTCAACCTTAGCTTTTTCAAGCAACTTGGAGTCGTCGGCATATTTTTTCAGCGTACGGGTCAAACCGCGGCGGAAACCGGCCAGGTGCGTACCTCCTTCTATGGTGTTGATGTCGTTTACATACGAAAATACGCTTTCGTTGAATGAAGTGTTGTAAGTCATGGCGACTTCGACCGGAATACCCTGTTTTTCCGTAACGATATGGATCACGTCCGGGATCAGTTGCTCTTTGGAACGGTCGATGTAGCGGACAAATTCTTTCAAGCCTTCTTCCGAACGGAATATCTCGGATTTGTAGCTGCCGTCTTCCTTCACGACGCGTTTGTCTGTCAGGCTAAGTGTGATGCCGGCATTCAGGAATGCCAACTCGCGCAAACGGGTAGCCAGGATCTCGTATTTATACTCGGTCACAGAGAAGATGCTTCCGTCCGGCTTGAACAGGATAGTGGTACCGGTCACATCTGTCTCGCCGATCACTTCGATGGGATGAAGGGGCTTACCGCAGGAGAATTCCTGCATGTGGACTTTCCCGTCACGGCGTACCTCCGCTCTCAGGTAAGTGGAAAGTGCGTTTACGCAGGATACACCCACGCCGTGCAGACCTCCCGAAACCTTGTAGGAGCCTTTGTCGAACTTACCTCCCGCGTGGAGAACGGTCAATACGACTTCAAGTGCTGACACGCCTTCTTTCTCATGAATATCTACCGGGATACCACGGCCATCGTCCGTAACGGAGATGGAGTTATCTTCGTTTATCACTACGTCAACTTGGGTACAATACCCGGCCAGTGCTTCGTCAATAGAGTTGTCAACAACTTCGTATACTAAATGGTGGAGACCTTTCTCGCTGGTATCGCCAATATACATGGACGGTCTTTTACGTACTGCCTCTAACCCTTCAAGTACCTGAATACTATCCGCAGAGTACTCTGTAGAAGTATTCTTAATTTCTTCACTCATGAGTCTTTATCGTTTAAAATCTGTAATTATCTGTCTGTCTAAAAAAGCTAACAAATATAGTGAAAATAATTAACTTAGATGATATAGATAGTGTGAAAATAGTCAAATGCCGGGGGATAACAAAAAAAGAGACAAAGTTAGACTTTGTCTCTTTTTAAAAGGTAGCCCGTGGGGGAATCGAACCCCCCTTTCAAGAATGAAAATCTTGCGTCCTAACCGATAGACGAACGGGCCATCCT
>NZ_CABUOD010000062.1 GCF_902493135.1 uncultured Parabacteroides sp. | reverse complement strand
AGAGGACGCTGATGGAGTAGACTTTCTTGATCTTGTCGTAGTCTTCACCCAAAGATTGGCCTTCTGGCGCAACAGACGCTTGATGGCCCAATCAAAACGGATATACCTGTCCTGCAACTCTCTTCTTTCCATCTCTTCCATGATTTTCAGATCCGACTCTTCCTTTTTCATAGTTACTGTTTTTTATTTGTTATGTAATCCACAAATATACATATTATTTATGAATGGGAGGACGAAACGGGAAGAATCCTCTACATCCGATTGTTTTGGACGGTCGCACCCGGATGTCAGAAGGAATAAAAGGGCAGGCTATCCGTCAAGACATTTATATACACCTTCTTTGTAACGCCATCATAGTTTTTCAGTTCGCCGACCAAGACGAGTTCCGCGCCCTTCATCCAAGGTTCGAAAGGAACCGCTTTCCGATAGATAATTTCGCGAAGCAAGGACGGCCGGTTTTTCACGACCAGATAAGCCCCGTCATCCGCCACGACTTTGCCTTCGAAAGCGAGCTTCCGTTCGTACATCTTCTGCTTATTGGCCCCGTTGACGACGATCGGTTGAAGCATCAGCGAGTCGCGTCCTTCGCGAAGCATCGGTGCGATCGCCAGGCTCTGGTAACGGCCTACGGACAATCCGGACAAGTCGATTTGCAGGTCCAACACCAAGTTGTCTCCCTGTCGTTCGATACTATTCTCCTTCACATGCACCATCCCCCGGTAATCGGACAGAAGTTCCTGGGCATGGCCGGACAGGGCGGCAAAAAGGAAAAGCAGGATATACGGAATTGTTCTCATAAGGCTCTTATTTAATGATATACATGATACTTATCCCTAACTTGGTAGGTCCGAAATAGTCGTTGCGGTAATTGCCCGACTCATCCCGGCTTCCGGGGAAAGGGCTTTTGTCGTATCTAAACCGGACATACCCGATTCCGGCTGTAAACTCGATGTTCCAACGAGGTGAAAGATAAAGCTGGTAGCCATACGAAAGTCCCCCTCCAAAAGCATTGCCGTCGTAGGCATAACGGGATTTCATCACATTCAACAAGGACTTGCCCGCCACCTCATAGTCGGCATACAGGGCATGGGCGCCAAAGAAATGCCCGTTGAACCGTTCGTGCAGCCAGTAGCGCAACTCCGGTTGCACGAGCCAATGCTTGAGGGATTTATCGTCCCGGAAAGTCCAGGGATTGTAATTGCCCGAAACATCGAGTGAAAGATGTTTATTGAATGCCACTTCCGCTCCGAGATTGAAAGTCGTGGTCGCGTCATACAGTACGTTCGTCTTTACGGCAACCATCTGCGACCGGGCACAGAAAGCGCAACACAGACTGATTAGGACAAGATAGATTCTGTTCATCGACATTTATTGATTTACATCCTGAATTAGAAAACAAAGATATGCAAAATCTATATGTCTATAAACAGATTTGATACTTAAATGCACGCGCCGGACAGATTAATTCCTTATCTTTGCAGAATAAATTATTTAGTATTGAGAGTATATGAAATTTAAACTTATCACTCTATTTATCACCCTTTGTTTAGGATTCACAAGTTGTTCCGAGAATGAAAAAATCGAGGTCCCATCTACCCGTACAGTATTGGTCTATATGATAGAAAGCAATTTAGGTTCTTCCTTGCAAGCCAATATAAATAGCATGATACAAGGAGTCACGACTAAGAACCTCAACAACGGACATTTAGTCGTCTATTATTCTTCAACAGGAGAAAATCCTGAATTATTTGAAATAAAAGAAGTCAATGGCGTTACAACAAGGCATCATATAAAAGACTACGATATTCAAAGTGCTATTTCGCCTCAAGTCATGAACAGTGTTATAAATGATGTAATCTCCTTATACCCATCAGAAAGTTACGGTTTGCTCTTATCCAGCCACGGCATGTCTTGGCTTCCAACTCAATATATACAAATGTTACGTTCATTTGGAGAAGAGAACAAAAAAAGTATGGAAATTTATGAATTGGCAGAGGCATTACCTAATAATAGATTTTTCGACTATATCCTATTTGATGCTTGTTACATGGGAGGCATCGAATGCGCATATGAATTACGCAATAAAGCTAAATACATAATTTCATCCCCTACAGAAATCTACAGTTTGGGATTTCCCTATCAGGATATCATCTCTTATTTATTTTCAGATGAACCAAAAGTAAAAGAAATCGCAGAAACATTTTACACATTCTATAATGAGAAAGAGCCATATAATAATGCTACAATATCAGTAGTAGACACTGAACATTTAGAAGAATTAGCAGCAGCAACTCACAACATCATTAACCAAGTTGGACTTAATCCTATATACTCATTATCCACATCAGAGATACAATGCTATGATAGATTTTCCAAACACCTTTTGTTTGATTTTGATGATTTTATTAAACGAATAAGCACAGACGAACAATATATCCTTTTTTCCGAAGCAAGAGACCAAGCCATAATTCATAAGTACAACACAGAATACGATTTTTACAAGAGAAAAATTAATCACTTCAGCGGGTTATCAACCTACATACCCAAGCAGGCATATCCAACATTAAATAGTTGGTACACACAATTAGAATGGTATAAAGCTGTTTATAAGTAGAATATTACATTTCTATTCACAAACAGCTTTATCATATCCATTTATCACCGAATCAGGAAAGCCTTCTTAAAGCGTTTCACCGTACCTTCGGGGTGATATATTTCAGCATAAAAGATATAGACGCCTGTCTGCAACGGGCTTCCGTTGTTGGCAATGCCGCTCCAGGTAATTTCGCCGGACGTTCCTAATAACTCATGATTGGCTATCTCGGCGACACGCAGGCCGGAGGTATTGAAAACAAAGGCACGGCAGTTATATCCCGGACGGTCGAGCAGGTAGGAAACGGTATAGCTGCCCGATTCTTCTATCCAGACAGGAGGCTCTATCCCCGTAGCACCTCCAGGCGAAACATTTTTATATTGGGAGTTCCGATAACCGGGCGTGCCGTAACCTGCCGTTTCGGAAGCAGAGGTCCAGTTTGCCGGGTTTTGCGTAGCGGCATCCGGATCAATGCGTTCAAGGGCGACTCCTTTTTTATTTTTGACGGAATGAGCGTGCCATTTCGACGAATAGGCGACTTCATCTATTACTGTTTCATCCGCAGCACGGAATAATACCAAAGTAGAAGATGTATTGGCAAGAATAGGAAGTTTGGCCATCCCGCAAAAAGCGGACGGATCGGATATATCGTAGAAAGAGGCAACGCCTTCCAGGCTCTTGGTCAAGAGGAGGTAGCTTTTTGCTGTCAGGTTGCGCGGAACAGAGGCCAAAGGATACCGGGTGCCGAGCGTCCCGTCCGATTTACGGATGGCAACAGAGAGAGCGGACAAGGACAAGGGGTGATCCGAACGGTTATACAATTCGATATATTCGCTGCCTCCGGCATACGGGTCGGGGAGCAACTCGTTAATAACGATTTCTCCGGGCTGGACAGGATCTGCGGTTACGGGGATGTCGGGATCAGCCGGATTATCCGGGACATCGGGTTCGTCCGGATCGGCAGGATCCACCGGCGGCTCTTCCTCATTACCCGGAGAGGAATTAACCGAGCCGGGCGTTCCTCCACGGGGATCAACGCTGAGATGCCAGCCGGAAGCGGAACGTTCCCAGGATTTGCCGGAAGTGGCTTTGGCATAGGTTACTTTGTCAACCACTTTTCCCGAAGCATCCCATAATTGCAGTTCTTTACCTGCATTAGCCAATTGTGAAGGGAAATTATCCATCGGGACAGCTATGCCTCCGTCATCAATATTTATTTCCCTACCCGAACGATATAAAACTAAATAACCTGCTGCAGGGACGCTTACATTTCCGATCGTTTTCGGCTTTTCCTTTCCGTATATAAGCTGCCAACCTTTAAGCGACAGTTCCTTTCCCGACGCATTATACAGTTCTATATATTCCGTTTTCTCTAACTCTTTCAGCCCAACAGCATCAGCCATAATTTCATTAATCAAGAGCGTGCCTGAACGTCCTGGTTCCTGTTTGTCCTCTCCGTAAGCAGATATAAACGTTGTATCACCTTTACATTCACCACCCGACTTGTTGAATATACCAGAATAAGACAGAGTATAGGTTTTGTCCTTCAACATGGCTTCATTCCATGCAACTTTCAGCACCTTTTCGTCTTCTGAGATATAAACATCATCGGCATCGCCTATCTCTGATAAAGATATTTGGTATTGGGCAGGATCTACGGGATCATCGAACACCATCAGAAGTTCTGTCGCACTCTCTTGCTCCAAATCCTGCAAAGACAGAGTTTTTACATCTTCATCAGATGCCCCCGGCTTTTCTTCCGGTTCAAGCGGAGTAGAAGTGACATGGTCAGAAATAATGATATTATCAAAAGAAGTAATCATATTATCCTTTGATGCAGCCATATACCTACATTGCAAATTTAAAACGCCACCTTTCCTAATTCCTAAAGAGACAACTTTACATTCTCCTTCTTTATGAAAACAACTTTCAGTGTCTAAACGTGTATACAAAACCAATTTAGAATTATTCTCCAAAGTCAATTTAACGCGAATGTTATTACTCTCCTTCGTTAAGATACCACCTCTCCCTTTTATTTCCCTTTGTGAATCGGAAGAAGAAAGAGGCCATGAATACAAAGATACATTTCCCTCGTTATGGCCCACTTGTATAAAATAAGCGACATTTGTAGGTTCACCGGTAGCATAGACAAAAACTCTTACATTATTATTGTTTGTAGGCTTATAAGAAAAAGAAACATCAAACATCCATTCCATGCTGTCAACATTGTAAGGGATGTCCAATTTGATCGTATGAATGCCTTTAACCCTTCGGCTTGCATCGAACTGCAACCGTCCGTCTTTCACAAAGAATCCGGCTGAATCTTCACGCCAAGGATTAGCCGAATCGATCTCCGGCCCGTCAAACGTCTCATTCACCTGTGAAGTCACACAAAAAGGAAGTAATACGAAGAGAAAAAGAATAAATTGTTTCATAGCCTTACAGTTTTGTTTATAATTTGTATATCTTTGCACCCCAAAGCGTTGTAACGAAGGAAGCGCAGTGCTTTTTATACACGCTGTAAAGTTATACTATTTTTTTTATAAACAAATTAATTAGTGCTCAAAATGAAAGTAGCAATTGTTGGAGTGAGTGGAGCCGTAGGACAGGAATTCCTGCGCGTACTCGACGAGAGAAACTTCCCGATGGATGAGCTTGTGCTTTTTGGCTCATCTCGCAGTGCCGGACGTGTTTATACTTTCCGTGGTAAACAGATTACCGTCAAGGAGCTTAAGCATAACGACGACTTTAAGGGAATCGATGTTGCTTTTGTTTCGGCCGGTGGCGGTACTTCTGTCGAATTTGCAGAAACCATTACGAAACATGGTACTGTGATGATCGACAATTCCAGTGCATTCCGCATGGATAACGACGTACCTTTGGTTGTTCCCGAAGTGAACCCGGAAGATGCACTCAATCGTCCGCGCGGTATCATTGCCAATCCGAACTGTACCACCATCCAGATGGTCGTTGCATTGAAGGCAATCGAAGGCCTGTCGCACATCAAGCGCGTACACGTATCGACTTACCAGGCAGCCAGCGGTGCAGGCGCAACAGCTATGGCCGAACTGGTAAAACAATATGAACAACTGCTGAAAGGCGAAGAACCGACTGTCGAGAAGTTCGCTTATCAGTTGGCTTACAACGTCATTCCGCACGTAGACGTATTTACGGACAACGGCTACACGAAGGAAGAGATGAAGATGTATAACGAAACACGCAAGATCATGCACTCCGACATCGAAGTGAGCGCCACCTGTGTACGTGTCCCGGTCATGCGTGCCCACAGCGAAGCGACTTGGGTCGAAACCGAACAGCCGGTCAGCGTAGAAGAAGCCCGCAAGGCGTTCGCTGAAACCGAAGGTGTTATCCTGCAAGACGAACCGGCAAAGAAAGACTACCCGATGCCGTTGTTCATCGCCGGAAAAGACCCTGTTTACGTGGGCCGTATCCGTAAGGACATCACGAACCCGAACGGCTTGACATTCTGGACAGTGAGCGACCAGATCAAGAAAGGCGCAGCCCTGAATGCCGTGCAGATCGCCGAATATCTGTTGAAGGTAAAGAATATCGGATAAAAAGTCTTACCATTTTCCACCATAAAGAAAGGGACGGTCTCCAGTGGATCGTCCCTTTTTCGTTTAAACATCTTCCCCATCCTTTGCACATTTATCTTCTATAATCGATAAAGTCATAGGCATTTTATCTTTTATAATCGATAAAATAGCCTTATATTTGTCGATTACAAAAGGTAAAATCGTATGGACAAGAATACAATAAAGTCTCTAATCATTGAATACCAAAATTTTGTCAGCGAAATAACGCTGATAGAACGAAACATTCATTTATCAGATCAGCTAAACTACGTATTCATCGGTCTCCGTCGCGCCGGTAAATCCTATCTGATGTATCAACAGATACAACATTTGTTGAAAGAAGGGCATCGGATAGAAGAAATCCTGTATTTCAATTTCGAAGATGATCGTTTGGTCAACCTGACTATTGAAGACCTCGATCTTATAAAAGTCTGTTACGAGGAGCTGTATGCACATCGTCCTATCTTTTTTTTGGACGAAATCCAGATTGTGGAACATTGGGAAAAGTTCAGCCGTCGGCTGGCAGACCAGAAATACAGGGTGTACATAACCGGAAGCAATGCCAAAATGTTAAGTAGCGAGATCGCCACGACACTCGGCGGACGGTTTATCATTCAAAATGTATATTCTTTTTCATTCCAGGAATACCTAAAGGCCAATCATATAACTGTCGAACCGGTTTGGTATTTCAAAAACCGTACTGAAATAGTCCGTACGTTCTCTGCCTACTTCTACTTTGGCGGATTACCGGAATTGGAGCTGATAGAAGAGATAGGAAAACGCCAATGGCTAAGCAGTTTATTCAACAAAATATTTTTCGGTGATTTAATAACACGTTATTCCATCCGAAACGATTTGGCAATGAAAGTCCTGATCCGCAAGTTGGCAGAAAGCGTAAAACAACCTTCTTCCTTCAACCGGTTATCAAACATCGTTTCATCCACAGGAGTTAAAGTCACGACAGATACCATCATCGATTATCTGGAGTTTGTACAAGCCACCTGGTTGATATTTTCTATTGAAAACTATGCCAGCAAATTAGTAGAGAAAGTTTCCAACCGGAAATACTATTTTATCGACAATGGCCTACTGAACCTATTTTTGATAGATCCGGAAACATCTCTGTTAGAAAACATAGTGGCTATCAGTTTAAAAAAGAAATACGAAGACGAACTTTATTTCTACCTTCAGAATATCGAAGTCGACTTTTATATACCGGCACACAAATTAGCGATACAAGTATCATACAGTCTAAAGGATGAAGCTACACGCAAGCGTGAAATTAGCGCCCTACTGAAAATAGCCAAAGTCTTGGATGCAGATAAACTGCTCATCATCACGCGGGACGAAGAAGAAACGATTGTCGAAGAGGAGAAAAAGATCACTGTCGTCCCGATCTGGAAATGGCTGTTGGAATAAGAGACTTTTGCAAAGGCGAATAACGTAGAGAAAATCGAGATTCCCTTTACCTCATTTCCCTTAGCCCCTCTTCCAGCGTATGCGGGCGATAGCCTAATTCGCGTTTCGCTTTTTCGATGGACAATCCGCTATTACGCGGACGCGGGGTTGCCTCCCGCATCTCCTCTGTCGTGACGGGACGGATCAGGGAACGTTCCAGTCCGAAGTAATCGGCTACACGGTACGCCATTTCGGCGATCGAGAGATGCTCCGGGCCACAGATATGATAAATGCCGGAATTGTCGGAATGCACCAGCCTCTCCACTCCGTCGGCAATGTCCGCCACCCAGGTCGGCGTACGGTACTGGTCGGAGACGACGCGGATCTCCCGCCCTGCCTCCAGGCGGTTCTTGACCAGTTGAAGGACATTGCCATGCTGCCCCGGCAATGCCTTTCCGTAGACGACAACCACACGGGCAACCGCATAGTTGCGGCAAATACTCGCTACCGCCTGCTCTCCCTGATACTTGGTCACGCCATAGTAGTTGAGCGGAGCGGGCACGTCTTCTTCCGTATAAAGGCTACCGCTCTTCCCGTCAAACACAAAGTCTGTCGACAGATGGATGAAGCGACTCCCCTGATGCTCGCAACAATGAGCCAGGTTTTCTACCGCCGACACGTTAAGGGCATACGCCTCATCGTGGTGCTGCTCGCAATAATCCGGGACCGAAAGAGCCGAGCAATTGACGACGGCATCGGGGCAGATATGGTCGAACAAGGCCTCCACCGCCGGATAGTCGTTGATGTCCAGCCGGACGAACGTATGGTTCCCTTCCGGACGGATATCCGGATGGAGGGAACAGCCGAACACCTCGCAAGCCCCGTTCCCCGAAAGGTTATCCAGGATCCTCCGCCCGGCAAACCCGTTTGCTCCTACAATCAATATCTTTTCCATCAGAACATATAGATCAGGACGCCCAGCACGCGGTGGTTCGTCACCGAATGGGTATCCTCTATTTTACCGTTTTTTGCATTCGTTGTGCCATACCAGGCAAGAGAAGGACTGTACTCCACTCCCAACTTCCAGTGAGGCAGATTATAAGAGAGCTGGAGGTTCGTGGTAAACAGCTGGTCCACATCCAGCCCGACGCCGTATGCCGGTCCGGCGATCGCCTTTCCCGTCCCGAGGTTCTTCAAATATCCGACAAAGATCCCCGGCTTCCATTTCTTGCCATAGACCACATTCAGCCAGGTCATAGAATGACGGTAAGGCGTGTACTCCTGTTCCCCGGTACGCGGGTCGACGGAGGTAACGGCATACCCGCCCAACATGGAGGCTTGTGTCAGATTGGAAGCCAGCAAGGTCTTACCGGCAATCAGCCAGTTCGGAGCCGTATATTTGGCATGCGCCTCGAAAGAGAGCGAGGTGACCCGCTCGTCTACTTTATACACACGGCCGTCCACCGTCGCCTGCCGGCGGGGTTTCAGGGACAGCACTTCCATGCCGACGCCGGCAATCAAACCGTCCGCCTTATAATCAGCCGAAACATAGACTTCCGGGATACAACTGTTCTTGATATACTCCTCGCTCTTTCCGTTCGGGCCGGCAGACAAATACTGCAACTGCCAAAGTACCGCCCCCGTCAGCTGCAATCCCTTGCCGGACGTGTACCGGTAGCGGATCTGCGGGCTGCGGTTAAACGGCTGGAAAGGCGCACCGGTCGAGAGGTTCAACATCTGCGGAGACACATCGCCGAAGAGCGGATGCCAGGTTTGTCCCACCAGCACCGCCGACTTCCCCCAATCCAGATTGACGTATGCATGGCGGATACGCAAGACCGCCCAATTGCTGCCGGAACCCCGGAAGTCCGCCTCCAGCTTGGCTGTCATCACGGCTTTCCCGATATCCGGCCCCTTCACGTCCACTCCCAGGCGGGAATAGAGCAAATAGAAACTCCCGTTTGCCGTGGCATTCAGGTCATTCCCGTCGGCATCCGGGTCCTTGTCTTTCGGATAAAGGTGGAACAGCCCGTCCACCGTCTCGGCATTGGCGCGGGAATTGTAAAACAGGTCGCCACGCACCTGTCCGTAAAAGGTATAAGAAAAATTCTTTTTCTGAGCATAACCGGCCATCCCCATACAAAGGGCTGTAAGGAGCAGTAAGTATCTTTTCATTTTTTGTCCATTCAAATAGACTGCAAAGGTAAGGAAGTTTAAGATTACTACAAAACCCGTCAGCAGACGGGCAGGCATGAATGACAATTCTCATGCGAGTGAGAAAGTCTTCCCATCAGCATGAGAAAGTTTTCCCACCCGGTTGAGAATCTTTTCTCACCTGCATGAGAATCTTTTCTCACCCATATGAAAACCCGTGAGAAAAGCATACGAAAACGTCGTAGCCTTAGAAGTAATACATCACAAGCCCCAGTATGCGATGGTTCGTGACGCTATGCGTGTCCACGACCTTGCCGGAAGCCATCTCCGTATCGCCGTACCAGGCTGTCGTCGGCATATATTCCAAGCCGATCTGCCAATGGGGCAGATTGTAGGAGAAAGCGACATTGGTCGAGAAGATCTGGTCTATATCCAATCCCATGCCGTACTTGGTGGCGGAAGCCAATGCGTCGGCCGTTCCCAAGTTCTTGGTATAACCGGCAAAGAAATGCCCTTTCCACTTCGTCCCGCAGGTGAAATTGACCCAGGAAGTGGAATGGCGGAAAGGCGTATATTCCTGTTCGCCGTTGTCCGGGTCGATGGAGCTGATGCCATAACCGCCGATCAGCGCCGTATGGTCCAGGCAGGAAGCCACCAGGCTCTTGGCGGCAAAAGTGAAATTGCGCCCGGTATATTTGACATGGGCCTCATAGGAAAGCGTCGTCATGCGCTCGTTCACCTTATACGTCTTTTCATTCCAAAGGGAAGACGTACGGGGTTTCAGGGAGATCAGATGCACGCCTCCACCCGCCAGCCAACCACCGGCGGAGGCATAATCGGCTCCGACATAGAACTCCGGCACGCAGCTGTTCTTGATATATTCCTCGCTCATGCCGTTCGGGCCGCTCGAAAGGTATTGCAATTGCCAAAGGGCGGAAGCCGTCAGCTTCACTTTCCCCGCCTTGTACTGGTAACGTATCTGCGGTTCGCGGTTGAACGGCTGGAAAGGAGCGCCGGTAGAAAGGTTCAGGATATCCGGGCAGACACTCCCGAACAAAGGGTGCCAGGTTTGCCCGATCAGGACCTGGCTCTTTTCCCAATCCAGGACGACATAGGCCTGCCGGATACGCAACATGGTGTTGCTGGAAGAAAAGCCTCCGAAGTCGACTTCGATCTTCGCCGACGAACGTGCCGCACCGATATCCGGACCGGTCACGTCCACGCCGAGGCGCGAAGTGAAGGTGTAGAAACTGCCGTTGGGACCGGCATTCAGATCCTTGCCGTCCGCATCCGGCTTCTTGTCCAGCGGGTACAGGTAGAAATTCCCGTCTACCGGAGCCATATTGGCACGTGTATTATAGAAGAGGTCTCCGCGGACAAAGCCGTAGAATTTGTAAGCGAAGTTCTTCTTCTGCGCTGTCGCCTGAAACAGCATGCAGATGCCGGCCAGCAGTAATATCAGCTTTTTCATTCTTATAGTTCGTTACCTGTTTAACAGAGTTGTGAGCCGCAAAGATATATATTTTCCTGTATTTCATTTGAAGAACGAAATATTATTTGTTACTTTGCTTCCAAGTTGTAAGCCTTAGAGGCCAAATCGATCAATAATGTAAACTACATAACAACATCATGGAAAGTAAGAAATTTTTACTGCAGGAGAAAGATATCCCTACAGCCTGGTACAATATCGTAGCAGACATGGAGAATAAACCGCTTCCTCCGTTGAACCCCAAAACAAAGGAACCGCTCAACCCTGAAGATCTCTATCCTTTATTTGCCAAAGGATTGGTAGACCAGGAGATGAACCAGACGGATGCCTGGATCGAAATCCCGGAAGAAGTTCGCGAAATGTACAAAATCTGGCGCCCGACCCCGTTGGTACGCGCTTACGGACTTGAAAAAGCGCTCGACACGCCGGCTCACATCTATTTCAAGAACGAAAGTGTCAGTCCGGTCGGCTCCCATAAACTGAATTCCGCCATCCCGCAGGCTTATTTCTGCAAGAAGGAAGGCGTAACCAATATCACGACCGAAACAGGCGCCGGACAGTGGGGCGCTTCGATGGCTATGGCTGCCAAACATTTCGGATTGGAACTGGCCGTTTATATGGTCAAGGTCAGCTACAACCAGAAACCCTATCGCCGTTCTATGATGCAGACATTCGGAGCCGAGGTGATCGCCTCGCCGAGCATGAGTACACGTGCAGGCCGCGACATCATCACCAAGCATCCGAATTATCAGGGAAGCCTGGGTACGGCTATCTCCGAGGCTGTCGAACTGGCTATGCAGACTCCCAACTGCAAGTATGTATTGGGTAGCGTGCTGAACCATGTGATGCTGCACCAGACGGTGATCGGCCTGGAAGCAGAAAAGCAGATGGAGATGGCAGGGGAATATCCGGACGTGGTGATCGCTTGCTTCGGAGGCGGTTCGAACTTCTCCGGCATCGCATTCCCGTTCCTGCGCCATAAACTGACAGAGGGAAAAGAGATCCGTATCGTGGCGGCAGAACCGGCTTCGTGCCCGAAACTGACACGCGGACAGTTCCAGTACGACTTCGGCGACGAAGCCGGCTACACGCCGCTCCTGCCGATGTTCACCCTGGGACACAACTTCGCCCCGGCCAATATCCACGCAGGCGGTCTGCGCTATCACGGTGCAGGTTCCATCGTCAGCCAACTGAAAAAGGATGGGCTGATGGATGCCGTAGATATCCAGCAACTTGAAACATTCAAAGCTGCTACGCTGTTCGCTCAGAGCGAAGGCATCATACCGGCTCCCGAATCCTCCCACGCTATCGCTGCCGCCATCCGCGAAGCTGAACAGGCCAAGATCGAAGGCAAACCGCGCACGATCCTGTTCAACCTCTCCGGTCACGGCCTGATCGACATGGCCGCTTACGACCAGTATCTGGCAGGCGATCTGACCAACTACGAAGTAACAGATGCAGACGTGGAAAAGAATCTTTCGGAGATCGAGAAGATCATCAAGTAAAGACGAGATAAAAGCCGACCATTTTCGTGAGGTCACGAAAATGGTCTAAAGCATTAAAAAACAAAGTCGCCGATCATTTTCGTGAGGTCACGAAAATGATCGGCGACTTTCTATCGAAAAGCGCTATTATTTAGGTAGCTTTAACGTGTTTTTCTCGATCAACTTTTCATCTTTCGCAACTTTTCGTTCCAGCTTCTTAATATCTTCCGCAACAGGTAATTCTTCCGGCTTAATGCCTCTTGCTCCTAACATTTCCCGCACACTTAAATTATTCTGGATATGCTCTTTTGTTATAGGCGGCTCACCATATAAATCCTTACTCGCTACATTATAATTCGTCATCTCCGTTGCAAGGTTTTTCGCTGCAATAGTAAGCGTAGGTAAGAAATCGGCCAAGGGGCGACTGGCTTTTACTCCAAGTTTCAGTTTCATATCTTCCGTAGTAAAACCTCCAAACAAAGCGGTATCGCCTTTCGAACGAATCCGGGCAAATCCTTTATCATCGACCCCCCGTTCATAAATATTCTGTGACAATTGTTTCTCTGCAGCCCGTAATTTATCACGGGTTTCCAGACGGGAAAGCAAATTGAGACGTTCCTCTATCAATTCCACCTTCCTGGTCTGCATAGCGAAGTAACTTTGAGCAAAAGCTATTTCTTCTTTCTTTGGATCTCCATTTTGTGCAATCAGATAACAAGCATAACGGGTTAACATAAAATCCTGCACTTCACGTTTGGCTCCACTTCCTAATCCGACCATTTTCGTGACCTCACGAAAATGGTCTTCCTGGCTGATACCCTGCGTTTTACAAGAATCCACTGCCCGATTGATTGCGACAATAAAATTCTCCCATCTTGCATATCCCAAAATGGATTGCAAATCGCGGGCGAACCAAATCTCGACTTGTTCACCGTCTTCTTCGTTATTTACAGATAAACATACATATTTCCGTAAAAAGATGAAAATGGCGCTAATAACAGGGACTCACGTCTTTTGTTATTCGCGCCATTTACGGTTGTGTCTATGAAATATTATAAAAATAGGTATTATGAGAAAATGTCGTTATAACTTGTTGCCGGAGCAACCATATTCTGGACATTTAAGCTAAAGTTTTTCTTCTTTTTGTCCCACATGCCGTATGTGGTATTGATCTCCCCTGTTTCTGCATTATATGAATAAGTCGTCAGATAATAGGGAATCCACTCATCCTTACTCTTATCCCAGCGATATGCCTTCTTTTCCGACACTTTGCCGTTTTCATTGTAAGAAAATTCATATTTAACTTCTTTATTCAAAAGACCATTGTCATTCAAGAAAATGACTTTTGAAACGACTTTACCATTCTCTTCCTTCGTATCATACATGTACTCTCTGGGAGAGGCTGCGCTCATTACAAGATTACATAAGAACATAACTGCAAGAACAAGAATACTTTTACTTAAAATTGAAGTTTTCATATAATTATTACTTTAAGATTACTTTCAAATTGCGGTGCAAATGTAGACACTATTCTATAATAAACCAAACTTTTACTTACATATTGTTAGTATATATAGCTTATTTAACAATATTCAAACTTTTATTCACCTTCACCTACTATAACACACTTACATATTGTAAGCACACGGTCATTCCTATCCCGAACATTACGATTTATCCTCCTTAAATTCGAGTATATCCGCCGGTTGGCAATCGAGCTCCTTACAAATTGCTTCAAGAGTAGAAAAGCGTATGGCTTTGGCTTTACCCGTCTTCAAGATCGAAAGATTTGCCGCGGTAATACCGATACGATCGGCCAAATCACCCAGTGCAATCTTTCGTTTTGCCATCATCACATCCAAATTCACTATTATAGCCATATCTTATTCCTTTGATTATTCGTTAATTACAATATCACCGGTTTCACCATCCCTGTTCTCCGATATTTGCCAAGCCGGAACCTTCAGACTCCGGTTCAGATAATATATACAAATAGCAGACAATATTACGCCCAGAACAGCAAGTCCGGCAAAAGGCTTTGTCCCTATTATTTCATATACGGAACGGGCATCCGGGTAATAAATTATAAGCAATGCCGAAATACCGTTCACAATCATATTCGAAAGAATAGCCCCCAAAATAATTCCCAAAAACACAAATCCTATCTGGGCAATCAGTAATTTTACAATCCTATCCATATCCGTTCCTCCTTTAAACCGTCAGATCCTGTTCTTCTTTCAATTTGACCCCTAATGCAAATATCTCGGCAAAAAGACCGAACAAGAGAGCTAAAAAGAATGTGCTATATTCAAACTCGAACCCCGCAATCTTATAGCCGGGGAAAGATACATCGCCATCTTTTAACAACAGGAAGTAGTCCACCCCTGCAAACACGTTTTTCATAATCCCGGCCAACAACAACATCCAGCAGATAACACGAAGTCTCTTGACATTCGAACGAATAAATATCTGTTGCCGTTGCACATCCCGGATAAAACGGAAGAAAGACAATCCCGCCCAAATAATCAGAAGCAGAAAGACCGGTGTGAAAACCAATCCTATAATGACGGAAAAAAGCTCATAAACCTTATCGGTCTTCATTCCCAAAGTAATACTTCCTATCTGATAAGGTATTTTCCGGTTATCCGTCAGTTGCAATGTATCAGGCAAACTATACGCGACAGCAGGATTCAACGACACATTTACCCGATGTATTTTCTTATCCAAGTCACCGTCTGCACTGTTCCATCCGTCTTTTCCTCCCCGAAAGCTGTCACCCAACACCACCATAGAAAGAAGCAGTATCAAAATGCTCAATATTCTTATACTTTTCGATTTCATTTTCATTCCTTTTATTAGACCGTCAAGTCTTGTTCTTCTTTCATCCGTATTCCGTAACGGAAAATTTCTGCTATGATAAGCAGGAATGTCCCCATTGCACTCCAAACAGGAACTTCCATAGGAATAATTTTCCAATCATGGGCTGTATCCAAAGCATCTCCTAATTCATGAAATACAGGTAAAAAGAATAATGCAACCCCCATATAATAGAAAAGCATATAATTTATCTTCACAAAAAACTTTCGTTTATTGATATTACTGATCACCTTGCAAACACCATAAGCAACAAAAAGAAGGACTGCCAATTCCAACGAATAGAATAAAACGGCATGTATATGTTCGTCTACAACACTATGTTTCAATTGTATATAAGCCTCATTGAACGTATTGATACCAATCAGGGTTAAAAAGAATAGAAACACACCTGTTATTGCTCCTAAATTTGTATTTTTAGATAGCTTGCTCATGATTTGGATCTTATTCATTATTATCAAATCTTTAAATTGTCAACTCCTGTTCCTCCTTCATCTGTAAGCCGATCGCGAAAATACGGCCTACCAATAAAGCGATCAGTCCCATTATCAACGTCATCGACTGAAAGTCACACCAGAAATTATGTTCATAACCTTCCAGTTCGAACAGACGGATTGCCGCCCAGTAATTCATTAGCGTATAGGTCTGTGTCATCACAAAAGAGATCAGCAGATTACGTCCGATGCGATTCAAACGGCGCACATTCATCCAATCGAATATCACCTCGTGGTTAATCGCATTGATCAGCTTGTAGAATTGGATGATTGCTTTTATAATAAAGAACAGGCCGATCAGTGCAAGGAAACTTACATATCTCGCTATTCCGACATCTTTGGATTTCGCCCAGACCAATGCCTTGATATGTGAAGCCGGATACCACTCCTGGTCCTTCTGGTTGAACAATTTATCAGAGGTGGCAGCCAAAGACTTCGGCCATAAATTAAGAGCCAGCGGACTTAATACTTCCGCACTGATATATGTTGTTCCCTGCTCATGTGCTTCTTTCGCTTGTGACATTCCTTCTTTGAAACCGTCTACAAAAGCATTACCCATCGAATAGATGCTCGGAACCAAAGACAGACCGACAAAGAAAAATATCAATACGCAGATTAAATTCAATTGCTTTTTCATAACCTATAGCTTTCTTGCTTAATGGCGGTGTGTCAAAACTCCTTTATCACGATCTTTAAGGCACGGATTTCACGGATTT
>NZ_CABUOD010000061.1 GCF_902493135.1 uncultured Parabacteroides sp. | reverse complement strand
GCCTCGTCTACATCCGCCACCTCGAAGACATCAACATCCAGAACAACGCGATCTATACTTCCAAGCTGGAAGGAATCGCCGAAGGGAAAGCGGAAGGGCTTGCAGAAGGGAAAGCGGAAGGGCTTGCCGAAGGGAAAGCAGAAGGTCTTGAAGAAGGAAAAGCGGAAGGTTTTGCCGAAGGCATGCGCCAAGTCGCTTCCAAGATGAAAGAGACGGACGTAGATATGGCTACCATAGCAAGGTGCACCGGCTTGAGCGAGGAAACAATCCGGTCTTTATAAGGGAAACTGCGACCTTGCAAGAAGAAGGTCCGTTTACAAGAATATGAGCCGATTGGACAATGGGCGGCGACCGCTAAATTAAGATTTACCAATCAGCTCATATTCTTAGGCAATCACTTACTTCAATTCCCGAATCTTGATGTTACGGAACCAAATGGGATAGCCATGATCTTGCAAGCCGATATAACCTTCATGGGAAATACCTTCCTGAAAACCTTCAAAATCCTTGAATTTGCTATTGGCAACCAACTCATCCCACTCTTTGCTCCACAAAGTGTACTGAACGACCTTTTTACCGTTCTGGGTATGCGTCACCTTGCCATCCTTCACTTTGATTACGATCGTGTTCCATTCGCCGGCAGGTTTCACCGTTTTCGGATCGGCAGGAAGCATATCATACAAAGAGCCGGCAAGGTGGTTGGCCAACTTGTTGTCGGTAGCATCCACATTATCCAAGACCTGCACTTCGGGAGCTGCATAATAGATCGGTTTGCCCGGAACTTCACGTACATAGTAGAAGATGCCTGAATTTCCCATTTTGCTGGTTTTCCAATCAACAGACAGTTCAAAGTTCTTGTATTTCTTTTCCTTATACAGGATATCGCCTCCTGCACCATGTCCCGGTTTCTTGCCCGGAGCGGTAAAGACTTTCATCGCTTCGTCTTCGATTACCCAGTTCGAAGCCATTCCGGTATTGTTGCATTGTCTCCAACCGGTAAAATCTTTCCCGTTGAACAGCAAGGTCCAACCTTGTTTCTTTTCTTTTTCAGTCAACGTGTTATTCGCTTTTTGCGCAAAAGATGGGACAGCAGCCATAACGGCCAAAAGGACCACAAACGATTTCAATACGTTTTTCATGTTACATTTCATTTTTAAATTAGACATTGAGAATATTAAAACTGAGCAAAGATAAATAAAAAAAGAGCTGCTCCATAAAGAACAACTCTTTCTTTTCAGTTCGGATCATCCGATTTTATTTGATAATCCCCAACTTCGAAGCATTGACGAAGTCGATGATATGCTGAATTTCATCGCTCATCGGAACCTGGTCCTTAATCATCAGCAGGGCATCGAATATACTGGTGTTGCCTTGATAGATGATACGGTAAGCATGGCTGATATGTTTTACGACCTTTTCACTCATGCCCTCGTGCATCAGGATTACGGAATTTACCCCGTAATAGGTGGTTGGCTCCAATGCGGCAACAATATAAGGGGGCACGTCCTTGCGAAAACGGCAACCGGTCTGCGTCATCGACCAAGTCCCGACACGGCAATTCTGGCTCACCAATACATTACCTCCGAAAATCACATAATCTTCAATCATGCAGTTGCCGGATATCTTGCTCCCGTAGCCAAACACGCTATGATTACCGATATGCGTGTCGTGGGAAACATGTACGCCTTCATGCAGGAAATTGCCATTGCCGATGATCGTCTTTCCATCAGGATGGGTCGCACGGTTGATCACCACGTTTTCACGGATCACGTTATCATCTCCGATTTCGACGATCGTATCGTCTCCTTTGTATTTAAAATCCTGCGGTTCGGCAGCAATGACAGCGCCATTGAAGACGCGGTTTCTCTTTCCCATGCGGGTTCCGCTCATGATGCTGGCATGAGGCATGATCTCGCAGTCATCCCCTATTTCCACATTCTTGTCGATGTATGCAAACGGATGGACGGTTACGTTCGCTCCTAACTTCGCGCTTGCATCTATATAAGCTAACGGACTAATCATAATAATAATCTCTTTTTTAATTGACAATTGCTTTTTACTCTCTTCCGCCACCGACGGCACTATATAAATTGATAACAGCCTGCATACGCTGGACATTGTCGGAGACTTCCGTCAACTGCGCACTGAGCAGACTCTGCTGGGCAGAAAGAATTTCCAGATAAGTGGACTGTCCGGACTGGAACAAAGCATTGGTATAGGTTACCGCCTTTTCCAACTCTTCTATCTGAGCCTTGTCCTGGACAAGTTTCCGATCTGTCGCGTCATAAAGATGCAAAGCGTCGCTCACTTCCTTTCCTGCTTCCAGGATCGTCTGCTGGTAGTTCATCTTGGCAATCTGCTCTTCCGCTTTTGAGATTTTCAGGTTAGCCACCAGCTTACCATTGTTAAAGATAGGCTGTGCCAGCGAAGCCAACGCCTGGAACATAAACTGTCCCGGATTGGAAACCGTAATGCCCGAACCGTTCGTCCAACCGGCTGTCGCCGTGATATTGAGTCCCGGATAAAAGGCGGCACGGGCCTTGTTGGTCGTATAATAAGCGCCGGCCAATGTCATTTCAGCCATCTTCACATCCGGACGGTTTTCCAACAATTGCAAAGGGACACCCGCCATCAGTTCTTCCGGCATTACCTGGTCTTCGAGCGTACTGCGATCAATGGACTGCGGTGCTTTCGCGAGCAATACGGACAAAGAGTTCTCCACCTCACGCACCTGGCGTTCCAGTTCGATCAACGAACCGGACACCTGATGGAACACGGCACGCATCTGGACGACTGCGGCCTCGGTTGTCATGCCGGCAATCTTCATCGCCTCCATAACCCGCACATTCTCTTTGTAGATATCCACCGTCTTGGAAGTAATCTCCACCTGGCGGTCCAGCATCAACAAGGTAAAGTAGGTATTGGCGATTCCGCTGATCAACTGCGAACGTATCGCTTGCTGCGTGTATTGGCTTTGCAAATAAGCGGCTTTTTGTCCACGACTTGCATTCAACAGTTTACCAAACAAATCCACTTCCCAACTGGCTGCTGCCGGCAAGGTATAAGCTTTTGCGTAATCAGAGTTGCCGATCGTCGTAACGGAACCTTGGGGAGCTAAATTCAGAGAAGGGAGAAAAGACAGGCGGGCGGAAGTCAGCAATAACTTAGCCTCCTCGACCCGCAGGATAGCGGCTTGCATATCCACATTGTTTGCCAATCCTTCTTCAATCAAGACCTGCAATTTCGGATCACGGAAAACTTCCTTCCAGGGCAGGTTTCCCATATTGGTTGTATCGGTTGCGGCCAACGTATCGGTAGCCGATACCGGATCACGGTAGATACCGGAAGTTTCGATCGTATCCGGACGGTCATATGCTTTATAGATGTGGCAACTGCTCAAAAGAGCGGTTGCACACACCATATATATAATCTGTTTCTTCATTGTCATCTCTTATTTTGTTTTTGCGTACTGTTCTATTTCCGTATTCATATCGCTGTTATCCAGATCTTCCCATTCGATAGGCTTGAATCTCTCCTGCAAGTATTGGAATACCACAAACAGAACCGGAACGATAAAAATCTGGAAGATCATACCGATAAACATACCTCCGATGGCAGCAGTACCCAAAGTACGGTTACCGTGAGCACCGACACCGAACGCGAACATCATAGGCAACAGACCGACTACCATAGCCAGTGATGTCATCAGGATAGGACGCAAGCGGGCGGCAGCCCCTAAAACGGCAGCCCACGTGATACTCATCCCCATACGGCGACGGTCGAGGGCAAACTCTACGATCAGGATGGCGTTCTTCGCCAACAGACCGACCAACATGATCAAGGCGATCTGCATATAGATATTGTTGGACATCGTGCCTAAGAGCATCTTCAGAGCCGGGATATTGCCCAAAGCGGCCCACCCCTGCACGAACAGGAAGCTACCCATCAAACCGAACGGAATGGAAAGCAATACGGCCAACGGCAGGATATAACTTTCATACTGGGCGCTCAACAGCAAATAAACGAATACGAAACAGAGCAGGAAGATCAAACCGGTCGTACTGCCGCTGGTTTCGGCCTCTTCACGCGCCATACCTCCCAACTCGTATCCGAAACCGGTCGGAAGCGTCGTTCCGGCAACTTCTTCGATCGCTTTCAATGCCTGGCCGCTGGTGTAACCGTCTGCCGGAGCAACCATCACTTTGATAGAGGTGTACATATTGAAACGGCTGATGATATCCGGACCGTACACTTTCTTAATAGATACGAACTGCGAGATAGGAGCCATTTCGTTACCATTGCGGACTTTGATATTCTTCAATGATTCCAGATTGGTACGCAAAGCCGGATCAGCCTGGACCATTACACGGTACATCTTACCGAAACGGTTGAAGTTGGAGGCATACAGACCACCGTAATATCCCTGCATGGTTGCCAGAATATCGCTCGGGCTAATCCCCACCTTCTTACAGGCAGCCGCATCGATATCGATCATATACTGCGGGAAGTTCGGATTGAAGGTACTCTGTGCCGACTTGATTTCAGGACGGGCGGTCAAGGCTGCCGTATATTGCTTCGTCACATCGAAGAATTTTTCCAGATCGCCACCGGTCTTATCCTGCATATTCAACTCGATATCGCTGGAAGCGGAATAACCCGGAATCATAGGCGGAGTAAAGAACAACACCTGTGCATCCTTCACGATCTTTTGCGCACGCATGAACAAACTGCCATACACGATATCCGAACTCTGCATCATGGAACGTTCTTCCCAGTCTTTCAACTTGATAATGTACGAACCGTAGGAAGGTCCCTGACCACCGATGAAGCTGAAGCCGATGATGGCCGTGCGTGATTTGACCGCCGGGTCGGCAGCGATCAGGCTGTCCACCTTATTCATTACCTCTATCGTACGTTCCTGGGAAGTTCCCGGCGGCAGCGTCACTGCCCCCATGATCGTACCGGTATCTTCATTCGGAACCATACCTGTCGGAGTCGCATTCATCAAAACGACGAGCAAGACGATACATCCGGCAACGATACCGAACGAAAGCCATTTCTTCTGGATAAAGAATACGACACGTTTTTTATAGCTATTCAGCAAAGAGTCGTATGCAGCATTGAAGGAAGCGTGGAAACGGGACACGAAAGTCGATTTCTTCTCATGTCCTTCTTCGTGTGGCTTCAGGAACATCGCACACAGAGCCGGGCTCAATGTCAAGGCGTTCAATGCGGACAAACCGATTGCGATAGCCATCGTCAAACCGAACTGACGATAGAATGTACCGGCCGTACCGCTCATGAAACTTACCGGGATAAACACGGACATCATGACCAACGTGATCGAGACGATAGCACCACCCAACTCGTTCATGGCATCGATGGAAGCCAGTTTCGCCGATTTGTAACCCTGGTCCAGCTTGGCATGGACTCCCTCGACGACCACGATCGCATCATCGACCACAATCGCAATGGCGAGCACCATAGCACAAAGAGTCAACAAGTTCAAGCTAAAGCCGATCAGCGACAGCATGAAGAACGTACCGATCAACGCAACCGGGATCGCGATAGCCGGTATCAAAGTCGAACGCATATCCTGCAAGAAGATATACACGACGATAAACACCAGGATGAAGGCCTCGATCAATGTCTTAAGCACCTCATGGATAGAAGCGTACAAGAAGTCGTTCGCGTTCATGCCGACATCGATCTTCAAGCCCGGAGGCAATATCTTTTCCGTCTCTTCCAACAGGTTCTGGATATTATTGATAGTCTCCGTCGCATTGGTTCCCGCCATCTGATAGACGATACAGGTTACGGCGCTATGCCCGTTTACTTTATTGACAAAGTTATAGGTCAGACGTCCCAATTCGATATCGGCGATATCTTTCATGCGGAGGACTTCACCATTCGGCAAGGCTTTCACAACCATGTCTTCGAACTCGTTTACCTCCTGCAAACGTCCCTTATAACGAATCGTGTACTGGAAACTCTGGTTCCCCTGTTCGCCGAACGAACCCGGAGCGGCTTCCACGTTCTGCTCGGCCAGGACACCGGCAACGTCATTCGGAACCAGGTTGTACTGTGCCATCACATCCGGTTTCAGCCAGATACGCATGGAGTAGTCGGTACCTAACACGTTCGCATCACCGACACCGGGTACACGCTGTACTTCGGGGATCAGGTTGATCTTCGCATAGTTCTCGATGAATCGCTGGTCGTAACGGTCCTCGGCGTCATAGACGGAGAACACGACCAACATGGAGTTCTGACGTTTCTGGGTCGTTACACCGATCTTGGTTACTTCGGCGGGCAGCAAACCTTGTGCCATGGAAACACGGTTCTGCACGTTTACGGCAGCCATATCGGGATCGGTTCCCTGCTTAAAGTAAATGGAAATATCGGCAGATCCGTTGTTAGAAGCATTGGAAGTCATGTACATCATGTTTTCCACACCATTGATCTGGTCTTCCAGCGGCGCAATCACACTATTCAATACCGTCTGCGCGTTTGCACCCGTATAAGTAGCTCTTACCGAAACGGTTGGAGGGGCGATATCCGGATATTGGGTAATAGGCAAGGACAGCAAGCCTAATATACCCAGTATGACAATCAGGATGGAGATCACCGTTGAGAGCACCGGGCGGTTTATAAATCTATCTAATTTCATATTTTCTGTTTTTAACGAACAAATGGGAGTTATTAATTAAAAGCGGTCTTCAGATTACCTTCATTCTGATCTTTCAAGGCCTGATCATATTTCGCTTTCTGCTGTTCCGGGGTGATCGGCTCGATAGCCTGGCCGTCACGGAGGTTCTGTACGCCTTCAATCACGATTTTATCGCCGGATTTCAAACCATTCGTCACCAGGTAATTCTTTCCGTCATCCAGATTGGAGATCTGAATCTCCGTATTTTTCACGGAATTGTCCGCCTGCAAGACGAAAACGAACTTCTTGTCCTGGATTTCGACAGTAGCGGACTGAGGGATAATAATGATTCCATCCATCGTGTACGGGAATATGATGTTACCGGTACCGCCGCTTCTCAGGATATTTTTATCATTCGGGAAAACAGCACGCATGCTGACAGATCCGGTAGATTGGTCGATTACGCCGCTAACGGCATCGATCTTACCTTCCGACTGATAGGTAGTGCCGTCGGACAGCTGCAAGCGGACAGCCGGCATCTTTTCCAACTGTTCTTTCAAAGTGCCCCCGGCTCTTGTCAGGCGCAACAGCTCTTTCTCCGTCATAGAGAAATAAACATACACGTCGTTGATTTCGGACACGGTTGTCAACGGCTGTGAAACAGAAGGGCTGACCAAACTTCCGATACGGTACGGGAATGTACCGACAACGCCATTCGACGGGCTCGTCACCGTACAGAAAGATAAATTCTGATTCGCGCTTACCAAAGATGCTTCCGCCTGGGCCAGGCTTGCCTTGGCAGACATGAGTTGGTTGACCGCCGTCTGATATTCAAAATCACTAATGATCTTTTGATCGAACAAAGCCTTTTTGTTCTTTTCGGTCAAAGTCAGAGTAGCGACATTGGCTTTTGCCATCTCGACAGCCGCTCTCGCCTGTCCTACCGCAGCTGCATACTGGGTCGGATCGATCTGGAACAAAGCCTGCCCTTTACGAACAGTTGCTCCTTCATCCACACATAACTTAACAATAAAACCCGAAACCTGGGGGCGCACCTCGATATCCTGCGTTCCTCTGATCGTGGCCGGATAGGAAGTCGACTGGTCGCTCGTTGTCGAATTGACAGCAAGAACAGCAAACTCATTATCCCCTAACTTCATACCGCTTTGACTGTTTCCACAAGCGGTTAATAAAGACACCCCTACTGCAAACAATGCGATTTGCCTCAATTGGGTAATAGTAGTTCTCAACATTTGTTTATCCATATTCATTATTTATATATATTCTACCTATTTTCGTTTTTTAGTCATTAGTAAGACCGTTAAAGCCATCGCAACGGGTGAGATCCGCTGCACCATAGTAAAAATTCCACAACGATGCTGTTCAAAACTTATGGGTTCATAGCCTATTCCTCATAAAAAGCGTACAAATGTAGAATCTTTTTGTTGTACTTTTTCCGTTTATACAATCTTTTATACTAAAAAACCGCTTATTTTGTATTTCTGTATCAGAGATATATCAGGACTTTGACCGATCGAAAATATATTCGTTTAAATTGCTACATAATTTTAACACGGAATTTGTTTATTCAATAATTTATCCTAATTTTACGGCTTATATAACCTAAATTATCAATTCACATGGAACCAAAGTTTATGATATCGGAAGTGTTCGGCACTTCATGGAAGTACACTAAATCTCAGATTTGGGTACTGGTAGGCCTGTATATCGGGTATTTTATCCTGTCAATGATCATTAGCCTGTTCGGCATGCCGGCACAAGGATCGATGGTCGGGCAAATCATTGTGTATCTGATAAGTGCCGCGATATACAGCGCTTTTATGCTGGGATACATCAAGAACCTGTTCCAGACAATGGATGGGGAAGAGCCACAGTTTTCGGCTTATGGACAACAGTCCCGTAAAATCGTCACTTATTTTATCGCCAGCCTTATTGTGGGTATCGTGGTGACTATCGGTGCATTCTTGCTGATTGTTCCGGGGATTTACCTAGGGATCCGTTTACAATTTTTTGCCGCCTACATCGTGGAAGAAGATTGCGGAATCATAGAATCCTTGCAAAAAAGCTGGAATCTGACGCAAGGACAGGTAATGCCGTTATTCTTATTGTTGCTGGCAATGATCGGCATCGCGATCATCGGCTGTATATTGTTTGTCGTCGGTGTTTTCGTTGCTATTCCTCTTATCTTTATGATGCAGTGCTACACATTCAGAAAATTAAATACAATTTCAACGGAAGAAGAAGTACAACAACTACAATAATTAAATCAATAAAAACAGACAACAGCCCGCAAAAATAAACATTCTGCGGGCTGTATAGCTTTCCAACCTATGGGTAAGACATATAGAATCAAAGACATTGCAGAGATGTCCGGTGTTTCGACCGGAACTGTCGACCGCATATTACACAACCGAGGCAAAGTATCCGAAGAGGCACAGAAAAAGGTAGAAAAAGTCTTAAAAGAAATAGACTATCACCCGAACCTGATAGCCCGTTCTCTTGCACTAAAAAAGAACTACCATTTCATCACACTGATCCCTTCTTTTGCAAAAGGCGAATATTGGGATAAACTTTGTGAAGGGATAGATAAAGCGGAACAGGAACTTTTCAGCTACAACGTAGAAGTCGAACGTATATGCTTCAACCAATACGACAAGAGCAGTTTCGACGAGCTCATTCCCCGAATCGAAAAAGCCGACTGCCAGGGAGTCGTGATCGCAACACAATTCCACGACAGCGTTATCAAACTGGCATCCCGGTTGGATCAGCTACAGATACCTTATATCCTGATAGACGCATTCATCGAAAACACCAATTGCGTGGCCTATTACGGAACCAATTCGTATGACTCCGGATATATTGCCGGCCGTCTGCTGTACGAACAAATCAACCCGACCGAAAACATCGCAATCTTCCGCTTTATCCGCAAAGGAGAAATGCAGGTGACCCAAGTAATGAAACGCGAGGAAGGCTTCAGAAATTATCTGGCAGAAAAGAACTACGACGGGCGTATCTATTCCGTACAGCTGCACGCTGACGAGCCGGAAAAGAACATAAGCATCCTCGATGCTTTTTTAGAAGAGCATAAGGAAGTGAACGCCGGTATCATATTCAACTCCCGCGCCCACTTACTGGGAAAGTACTTCCGTGACAAAGGAGGAAAATTCAGATTGATCGGCTATGACGTGATAGACCCGAATATCACTTGCCTGAATGACGGTTCCATCACGCACCTGATCGCCCAACGGCCGGAAGTACAGGGATTCAATTGCATACGGGCACTGTTCCGCCACCTGGTCCTCAAGGAAAAAGTCGAACAGATCAATTATATGCCGATCGATATCCTGATGAAAGAGAATATCAAATATTATAACAATTATATTTGAAAACATAAAAAGGTATTTTTTCCCTGTTTTCTTTTTGTTTGATAAATAAATACTATACTTTTGTACCCAATGTGTGCGCGAGCACAATGGAATAGTAACAATGAAATTATCACAATCATAAACAATAAAAATATGGCTAATTTATTTTGCGTTAAAGACAAAGTTGTCATTATTACCGGTGGAGCCGGAATTTTAGGTAGAGGTATTGCAGGCCATTTGGCTGAAGAAGGTGCCAAAATCGTTATTCTCGATCGTGCAGCCGAAGTTGGTGAACAGATTGTAGCCGACATCAAAGCTAAAGGCGGAGAAGCAAGTTTTTTCCTGACTGACGTATTAAACAAAGAAGTTCTGGAACAGAACAAAAAAGATATCCTGGCCAAATACGGTCGTATCGATGCGTTGCTGAATGCAGCCGGCGGAAATATGGCAGGTGCGACTATCGGACCGGACAGCACGATTTTTGACCTGAACATCGACGCTTTCCGTAAGGTGGTAGACCTGAACCTGTTCGGAACAGTTCTCCCGACAATGGTATTTGCCGATGTAATGGCAAACCAGAAAGAAGGGGCTATCGTCAACTTCTCTTCCGAATCCGCCTTGCGTCCGCTTACCCGTGTAGTTGGTTATGGCGCGGCTAAAGCAGCCATCTCCAACCTGACTAAATACCTGGCCGGTGAATTGGCGATCAAATTCGGAGAAGGTTTGCGTGTAAATGCAATCGCTCCGGGATTCTTCCTGACGGAACAGAACCGTACTTTGATGACTAATCCGGACGGATCCTACACTCCGCGTGCCGAATCCGTTATTGCACATACTCCGTTCAGACGTCTGGGTACACCGGATGAACTGTTTGGTACGATCCAGTATCTGATCAGCGACGCTTCCAAATTCGTAACCGGAACAATCGCTATCGTAGACGGTGGTTTTGATGCTTTTTCTATTTAATCTCACAATTAAAACAAGACATTATGTATTTATGCGAACAAACATGGCGTTGGTACGGACCGAACGATCCAGTTAGCCTTTCCGATATCCGCCAAGCCGGTGCTACCGGAATCGTAAATGCCTTGCACCATATCCCGAACGGAGAAGTATGGACAGTTGAAGAAATCCAAAAACGCAAGGATATGATCGAAGCTGCCGGCTTACGTTGGAGCGTAGTGGAAAGTGTACCTGTACATGAACATATCAAAACACAGAGTGGAGATTTCCAGAAATATATCGACAATTACAAAGAAAGCATCCGTAACCTCGCAGCTTGTGATATCCGTGTGATCACTTACAACTTTATGCCGGTTCTGGACTGGACCCGCACCAACTTGGCCTATACCATGCCGGACGGTTCCAAAGCATTGCGTTTCGAACGTGCCGCTTTCATGGCTTTCGATCTTTATATTTTGAAACGCCCTGCTGCAGAACAAGAATATACAGACGAAGAAAAAGCGATTGCAAAGGCCCGTCTCGACGAAATGAGCGAAGATGACAAAGCATTGCTGGTTCGTAACATGATCGCCGGTTTACCGGGTTCGGAAGAAAGCTTTACATTGGATCAGTTCCGTGCCGAACTGGATCGTTATAAAGATATCAATGCAGAAAGACTTCGGGCCAACTTGATTTATTTCCTGAAAGAGATCACTCCGGTTGCCGACGAAGTAGGCGTACGTATGGTTATCCATCCGGACGATCCTCCCTACTCGATCCTGGGCTTGCCCCGTATCTTGAGTACTGAAGAAGATTTTCGCAAATTGATCGAAGCCGTGCCGAACAAAAGTAACGGTTTATGTCTCTGCACCGGTTCATTCGGCGTTCGTGGCGACAATGACCTGGCAGGCATGATGAAGCGTTTTGGCGACCGTATCGACTTTGTCCATATTCGCAGTACCAAACGCGACGAAGCCGGAAACTTCTTCGAAGCAAACCTATTGGAAGGCGACGTGAACGTTTATGAAGTAATGAAGGCACTTCTTGAAATCGAACAGGAACGCGGTTGCTCGATCGCGATGCGCCCGGATCACGGTCATCAGATGATCGATGACTTGCACAAGAAAACAAATCCGGGTTATTCCTGTATCGGTCGTTTGCGTAGCTTGGCTGAATTGCGTGGCTTGGAACTGGGTATTGCTCGTTCTTTATTTAAATAATAGTGACAAGTAATCACAAATAGTTTGACATTGAAAGGCGTTCGACTCTTTTTCGGACGCCTTTCTTTTTCCTTTTCCGCTCTTTTCAAAACGAAAATAAATATAAAGAAATCAGAATGATATGTAAACAAAGAAAAAGAGGATAGCGATTTTAACCGTTTTTCCCTACTTTTGCAGTGCTAACAATTTCACAAAATGTCTAAAACACACTACAGCATACTGTCAGTCACCGTCTTACTCGTGTTAAACGCATGCCATTCTTTATGGACTGCTCGGACACAGCCTGCACCGCAGCAGGAATCGCTCTTAGTTCTGCCGACAACGGATATTCCTCTTCCTAATACAGACTTTGCTTTTCTGTTTCCGGAAGAACCGAAACTGAACAAACAAACATCTCCCCGCAAAAATATTACAGAAAACTTTTCCAGCAGGGAAAAAAGCGATATTGCCGCATCAGATCCACTACTGATGGCGGAAGAAAATTCGATGCTTATAGATTTAAGTTTGGTACAAAAAGAAGATTATGCATTCCCCTTACCCGGAGCAAAAGTAATATCCCCGTATGCCGGACGCAGGAAACACCATTCGGGTGTCGATCTGAAAACCCGTGCCAATGATACGATTGTATCGGCTTTCGATGGAATTGTCCGTTTAGCAAAGCCCTATTATGCATACGGAAATGTAATTGTCGTACGCCACTACAACGGATTAGAAACAGTCTACAGTCATAACTCCAAGAATCTGGTAAAGCCGGGAGATTATGTAAAAGCCGGACAACCGATTGCCCTGACCGGACGTACCGGAAGGGCCACGACCGAACATCTTCATTTTGAAGTACGGGTAAACGGGCAACACTTCAATCCGAATTTAGTATTCGACCTGCAAGAACGAAAACTTAACGATCAATGCTTGGTATTCACCAAAAAAGGCAACAAAATCGCAGTAAAATCCGTCGAGCTAATGCCACATCAGTTTGCAGGCGATTACAGTTATTCACCTGCCGCCCGCAAAAACAAAGGACAAATAGATAGCGAAAAGGAAACTTTATAAATTCCTTTTCAATGCCCTTGCAGTGCTTCTACCAGAAGATTGATATTGACGGTAAACAAGCGGACTGATATCGCCAACAGAATAATGCCGAAGAATTTCCGGATAATGTAGATTCCGCCTTTTCCAAAAAAACGTTCGATACGGGCTGTCATACGGACAACAAAATAAACCCATATCATATTCAGTATTAAAGCTATCACTATATTGACACTGGCATACTCCGCCCTCAAAGACAACAATGTGGTAAACGAGCCGGCACCGGCCAGTAAAGGAAAGACCAACGGAACCAGAGTCGCCTCTTTTATCGGTCCTTGGTTTTTAAAGATTTCTATATCGAGTATCATCTCCAGCGACAACAGGAAAATAACAAACGAACCAGCTACTGCAAACGATTCGATATCCACATGGAAAAGCCGCAGCAGGACATCACCTGCATAAAAGAATCCGATCATCAACAAAAAAGAGATAACCGTCGCCTTCATGGCGTTCACATCCTTACCCTTTTCTTTCAAATTGATAATAATCGGAATGGAACCAATAATATCAATCACTGCAAATAATACAATGAATGCACTGATCATTTGCTGAAAATCAAAACTTTCAAACATAAGATACTCTTTTTAATTGCTCTAAAGGTACAAAATCTTTCCCAACAAGCGATTGACAAATAGTAACAATCGCTTCGATGAATAATGTTTTTCTATCGATGTCCTATTAGAGATCAAGCCCAAGTCAACTACACCGCCAGCCGTTACAATAAAGAGTCCGGTAAATTCAAGCCCATTTTCGATTTCACCTTAGTGATGGTCGCCATCATTTTATCACTGGTCTTCACTCAACGAACCGAAATAGTCAAAGAAGGCTCCCGATAGCCACCTATATCGTGAGCTTTCTGAACAATAAATCATGACTCTAAAAGACTTTCCAAGATTTATTGCATCTTGTCAGGATTCGTTTTCAATACGAATATTAATCGCATTCATCCCCCTCAGACCGCGTTCAAGTTCAAAAGTAACGATGTCAGTTTCCGAAATATCGGTCAGTGTATTATTGCTGACATGAAAAAAATACTTCTCGGCACTATCAAGGTCTTTGATAAAACCATAACCTTTTGATTCATTAAAATAATCAACTCTCCCTTTCAGTACGGAAGGCGTCTCTATATCTTCTTTTTTGGGAGTCGAGATAAGAATCTCTTCTTGTTTAATCTCTTCTTTATTAGGATTCACTTCGGGAGGAGTCGATGTAATCACACCATTTTCATCCACATAAGCGATCATATCATCAAAACTATTCGCTTTGCCAAGTAGTTTTCTGTCTTCCTTCTTTTTTTGTTTTTCTGCCCGCCGGGCTTGTTTCTTTTTTTCGTTTTCTCGTTTATTGTATGTTACGGATTTTGCCATTTAATCTATATTTAATTACATTAATAATCAACCTCTTATGTAAAGGTTCGGAGTGGAATGCCAAGGTATTTCCGGAATATGGAAACGCAGGATATAAAAAAATCCCTGCTATTGCATTGAAGAGTAGGAGCTAACTAAGCTATGGAAGAGTCATGAAGGAGTGTCAAAAATAGAAAACGGAACGCAGATGACACAGATCCGACAGAGAACCGCAGATTTTTTTATTGATCAACAATAATCAATCTGTGTGAATCCGTCTCATCTGTGTTATCTGTGTTCTAATATACAGATTTATGACATACCCCCATATATCAGGAGATCAATATCGTCTGGAATTACTATAACCACCTCTTCTTTCACGGTATCCGCCGTTTGAAGGTTTTTCGGCGCGGGGACGGGCCACGCTTACCGAGATCACTTTTTTCTCAAATTCAGCTCCATTAAGCGCCTCGATAGCCTTTTCGCCATCAGCATCGTTTACCATTTCAACAAAACCGAATCCTCTGGATCTTCCAGTTTCTCTGTCCATGATAACTTTTGCAGACGTAATCTCTCCATACTCTGCAAACAAATCATTCAAATCAGCATCATTAATGCTATAATTCAAACCTGTAATGTAAATGTTCATTTAAAATTTCGTTTTTAATAAATACTAATAGGGTATGAGAGGAAAATTAATGGAGAGGCCTACTTATAATAAAGAAGAACTATACGCTAATAATACGTAACTCAAACTCTGACTCAAAGGTAACACTATTAATCAAACCAACAACTATTATCACCCTATAAATTGTCATTTTTCTTGTTAAGACCGGCAAAACAGTGCTATTATCCGGATTAGACGCCCACTTCGTAAAGAGCGTTTACCCTCCAGAAACCGCTAAACGGGGCAATCAGCAAGAATCTTCTCCCTGCAAAAACATCCTTCCAAGTGATCATTAACAAACCCTGTTGCCTGCATATGAGCATAACATATAGTAGAACCGAAGAACTTAAATCCTCGTTTCTTCATATCCTTGCTCATTGCGTCCGATTCCGGAGTCGTAGCAGGAATCTCCTTTAATGATTTAAAACGGTTTACAATCGGTTTCTGTCCGGGAAGAAATGATAACGTATAATTATAGAAACTGCCAAATTCCTTTTGAATCGCCATAAAACATTTGGCATTCGTGATGGCGGATGCGATCTTCAGCCGATTCCTGACAATCCCATCAAAAAGCATCAACCGGTCAATATCATCCGAGGTCATCGAGGCCACTTTCTCAACATCGAAGTTGCAAAATGCCTTTTTATATCCTTCGCGTTTGCGAAGAATCGTAATCCAAGCCAATCCAGCCTGAGCACTCTCCAGAACCAGAAATTCGAATAAGGTTTTATCATCGGTAATCAATCGCCCCCATTCCTCATCGTGATATCTCACATACAAATCGTCAGTTCCAGCCCAACCACAACGTCTATTTATAATATCTTCCATCTTTCATGATTTATAATTCTCAAAGGTATTTATTAAAGATGAATACACAAGAGAGCAGTCTAAAAACTTTTCAACAAATTCCTTAAACCGTCATATTTATTCAAAGGAGAAAAAAAGATTAGTACTGAAAGCTATCAATCACGCTAAAACTATCATGATACTATGTTCTTCTACAGTGAGGAAAATATACACACATTATATAAGAGCACATGTACCCTCTAATGTTTATGCAAAGAGTTCTTCCTTTGACAAAAGGAAGAATGTATGACACAAATAGAAGATTTTGTAATTCAAAGAGTGAAAGAACTCCGTATAGAAAAAGGAATGTCCCAGAGGGAATTTGGTGATAACATAAACTTGAGTCAGGGATTTATCCGCGACTGTGAAAATCCACGAAAAAGAGCAAAGTATAATTTAAACCATCTTAACGAAATTGTCCGGGTGTTTGGGTGTAGCTTCAGTTATTTTTTCCCCGACCAAGCCCTGGAATAACTTTCATATTATATGATAAGAACTCAATCCATCAACAGAAAATTTTAAATAATACAAAAAATACCCGGTTTTACATTATTGGGTGTAAAACCGGGTATTTTCTTTATAAAACATTGATTTTCAATATTTATCGCGGTGCGTACGGGACTCGAACCCGTGACCCCATGCGTGACAGGCATGTATTCTAACCAACTGAACTAACGCACCAAA
>NZ_CABUOD010000060.1 GCF_902493135.1 uncultured Parabacteroides sp. | reverse complement strand
ATCCAATCCGGAGTCATCCGCTACGGCGAAGCATTCAAGAAAAGCATGGAGGCCGGCCATTGGGATTTGTCCAAGATCGACTACGGCGAACTGGCCAAGTCGCAGGCGACACTGGTCTTCGGGCAGATGAACGAACCGCCGGGAGCCCGCTCTTCGGTAGCCCTTTCGGGACTGACGATCGCCGAGTCTTTCCGTGACCTGGCGGCAGAAGGGGAAACGAAAGACATCCTTTTCTTTATCGACAACATCTTCCGGTTCACGCAGGCCGGTTCGGAAGTATCCGCCTTGTTGGGACGTATGCCGTCTGCCGTCGGTTACCAGCCGACACTGGCCACCGAGATGGGAGCCATGCAGGAACGCATCACTTCCACCAAGAAAGGTTCCATCACTTCCGTCCAGGCGGTTTATGTGCCGGCAGACGACTTGACGGACCCGGCTCCGGCAACGACCTTCACGCATCTGGATGCCACCACGGTGTTGAGCCGTAAGATCACCGAACTCGGTATCTATCCGGCTGTCGACCCGCTGGAATCCACTTCGCGTATCCTGGACCCGTTGATCGTGGGTAAAGAGCATTACGAAACGGCACAGCGTGTGAAACAAATCCTCCAACGTAACAAGGAATTGCAGGATATCATCTCGATCCTCGGCATGGAAGAGCTTTCCGACGAAGACCGTCTGACCGTCAACCGCGCTCGCCGTGTACAGCGTTTCCTTTCACAGCCGTTCTCCGTAGCGGAACAGTTCACCGGTGTGCCGGGCGTCATGGTCCCCATCGAAGACACGATCCGAGGATTCAGGATGATCATGGACGGAGAAACGGATAACATCCCCGAACAGGCCTTCCTCAACGTAGGCACGATCGAGGACGTGATGGAAAAAGCAAAGCGATTGGCAGAACAGGCAAACTAAACGGATATGAAACTGGAAATCGTATCACCGGACGGCATTCTTTTCGAAGGCGAAGCAGAGCGTGTTTCCTTACCGGGAACAGCCGGTTCATTTGACATCCTCCCTCATCACGCCCCGCTGATAGCCGCCCTCCGCCAGGGAACCATCCGGTATGAAAACGATGGCAAAAGAGGCGAACTGGCTATCAGGAGCGGATTCGTGGAGGTAAAGGAAGATTGTATATCGGTTTGTATCGAATAAATAAAAGTAAACGACATGACTGGGTGGTTAAGTATGAAGCTGATGGGGTTGATAACCCTTATCAATTTGGTTATCGGTGTGACATTGGGCGGTTTGCTATACACAATCTGGCCGGAACATTATTTCAGATGGTATCCCTCCATCCCGATTTTCTATTGGGTGATGGGAATCGTGATGACTTTCATTCTCGACCGGGTAAAAAGGGAAAAGGGTGACGTGACGATTACGGCTTTTATGCTGGTGCGTTTTTGCAAATTCACGCTCGCGATCATCTTCCTCTGGCTTTACGCCTCGCTGGTCAGGGAGAACTTGAAGATGTTCGGCTTCACCCTGATGCTTTTCTATTTCATCTACCTGGGATTGGAAACATATACGGTTTATCTGTTCGAGAAGAAAAGAATGAAAAGAGAGAAAAAGGAAAATGACGAACAATATCAAAAATAACAGATCGATATGGACAGTGTTGCTGATGTGGCTCTGCTTTCTGGCGCCGACCCGTGCGGAGGCCGGAGAGGGCGGCATCGATGTACAGGATATTGTCTTTTCGCATATTCAGGACGCTTACACCTGGCATATCACCGAATGGAACGGGAAGGAGATCGCCATCTCCCTGCCGGTGCTGGTCAAGAGCGAAGAGCGCGGATGGGATATGTTCCTCTCCCATCATCTGCACCACGGGCAGGTGCATCATGACTATTATATCGCGTCCGAAGGCGGACACGCCGGCAAAGTGGTGGAAAGGAACAGCCGCGGCGAAGAGGTGCGCCCCCTCGACTTGTCGCTGACCAAGAATGTTTGCGGCTTGTTTCTCAGCTGCGGTATCTTGTTGTTCGTGGTTCTGCGGACAGCCCGTTGGTATAAGAAACACCCCAACCAGGTTCCGGGAGGATTCACCGGTCTGATGGAAACGATCATATCCTATATCCAGGACAGCGTGGTCAGGGATTCGATCGGGAAAGAAGGATACAGGCCGTTTTCGTCTTATCTGCTGACCGTCTTCTTCTTTATCCTGATCAACAACCTGATCGGAATCATCCCGGTCTTTCCGGGAGGAGCCAACATCACCGGCAACATTGCGGTTACGGCTGTACTGGCGGGATGTACGTTTATCGCCGTCAACTTGTTTGCGACAAAGGAATACTGGAAAGAGATTTTCTGGCCGAAAGCGCCGATCTACCTGAAACTTCCGTTGCCGATCATGCCTTTCGTGGAGTTTTTCGGCGTGTTCACCAAGCCGTTTGCCCTCATGATCCGTCTGTTTGCCAACATCATGGCGGGACACACGATCATCCTGGCACTCACCAGCTTGATATTCATAACGGTATCGATGGGGTTGCTGGTGAATTTCGGAATGACGATCGTATCCGTGCTGTTTTGTGTGTTCATGAACTGCGTGGAACTGTTTGTGGCATGTTTGCAAGCCTATATTTTCACGTTATTGTCGGCTAACTATATCGGAATGGCAAAGGTGAAAAAAGAATCCCCGCGTTAAGACAAGGCGCGTCGCAAGCTTAAGACGCACCTCGTCTCTGCTCTGAGACGACATCCGTCTTAGACTTAAGACGACAAGAGATAAAGATATTTTAAAATCACTAATTAATAAAGTCAAACACTATGTTATCAACAATTTTATTACAAGCAGCAACCGGAATGGGAATGGCTAAATTAGGTGCAACAATAGGAGCCGGGTTCGCCGCCATCGGCGCCGGCCTGGGTATCGGGCTGATCGGCAAGGGGGCTGTCGAATCAATCGGACGCCAGCCTTCCGCCGCCGGTGAAATCCGTACTTCCATGCTGATCATGGGAGCTTTGATCGAAGGTGTGGCACTATTTGCGATCGTTGTATGTTTCCTGGCTTTGTTCCAATAAAAAAGTAACAGGTTATGTCATTATTAACACCGGATTCGGGGCTTCTGTTCTGGATGATCGTTTCATTCGGGATTGTCTTTGCTATCCTTTCCAAATACGGGTTCCCTGTCATCATCAAGGCGGTGGAACAACGGAAAGCTTACATCGACAACTCACTTGAAACGGCCCGCCAGGCGAATGAACAGCTTGCCAATATCCAGGCCGAAGGAGCCCGGATACTTGCCGAAGCAAAGGAAAAGCAGAATGCCATCCTGAAAGAAGCCTTTGCCGAAAAGGAACAAATCATTGACGAAGCTCACCGGAAAGCTGCCGCCGAAACCCGTTTGCAGGTGGAAGAGGCTGCCCGGCGTATCCGCGAGGAGAAGGAGAGAGCAATCCGCGAAGTCCGTTCCGAGATTGCCGACCTCTCGATCGCCATAGCAGAGAAGGTGATGAAAGAAAAGATCAGCCGAGACAAGGAACAACAACAAATCATCGACCGGCTGTTGGATGAGGTATCGTTTTGTAAATCGTAACGTATGGATATAGGAACAATCTCTTCCCGGTATGCGAAAGCCCTTTTCTCCCTCGCGAAGGAGAAAGGACTGGAGACGCGGGTATATGACGACATGAAGATGCTGGCAGACAGCTTCTCGCTCGAACCGGAGTTGCGGGCTGCCCTCGGCAATCCGATCCTCCCGGCAGAGGAGAAGCTCAAGCTGCTGACGGCGGCAGGCGGCATAGAGGTCTCCGACCTGTATGAACGTTTTATGCACCTCGTGCTGGAACATAAACGGGAAAGCCTGCTGCTCTTCATGGCGCATATCTATATCCATTTGTACAGGATAGACAAACGCATCACCCGTGTGCAATTCAGCACCGCCGTACCGGTCGGCGAAGAAGTGAAAGAACATCTCCGGGACAAGTTGAGGGAAGAGACAGGCAACACCATCGAATTTACCGGCATCGTGCAACCGGAACTGATCGGCGGTTTCCGCCTGCGCATCGGGAACTACCGGATAGATGCCAGCTATGCGACCCAGCTACGGGACATCCGCAGCCGGTTACTCGAAAACAGATAAAAAAGAAAGAAGTATGACAGATCAGATAAAAGTGAGTGAAGTTTCCGCCATCCTGCGCCAGCAGTTGGAAGGGATCAGCACCGGCATCCGGACGGAAGAAGTGGGTACGGTGCTCCAGGTGAGCGATGGCGTAGCTCGGATTTACGGCCTCGACAATGCCGAGGCTAACGAACTCCTGCAGTTCGACAACGGGATGGAGGCGATCGTGATGAACCTGGAAGAGGACAATGTGGGAGCTGTCCTGCTGGGGCCGACGGACCGGATAAAAGAGGGCGACACCGTCAAACGTACAGGACGTATTGCTTCCATCAATGTCAGCGAAGGTATGATCGGACGTGTGATCGACCCGCTCGGAAACCCGATCGACGGAAAGGGGGAAATAACGGGAGAGACCTGCGAGATGCCGCTCGAACGCAAAGCACCGGGCGTTATCTTCCGCCAGCCGGTCAACGAGCCGTTGCAGACCGGTATCAAGGCCGTCGATGCGATGATCCCGATCGGACGCGGACAGCGCGAACTGATCATCGGAGACCGCCAGACCGGAAAGACCTCCATCGCCATCGACACGATCATCAACCAGCGCGGCAACTACGAAGCGGGCAATCCGGTCTACTGCATCTATGTGGCAATCGGGCAGAAAGGCTCTACCGTCGCCTCGCTCGTCAACACGTTGCAGGAAAAAGGGGCGATGGATTATACGATCGTTGTCAGCGCGACGGCATCCGATCCGGCAGCCATGCAATATTTCGCTCCTTTTGCGGGCGCCGCCATCGGCGAGTATTTCCGCGACAGCGGACGTCATGCCTTGGTGGTCTATGACGACCTTTCGAAACAGGCGGTCGCCTATCGCGAGGTATCCCTGATCCTGCGCCGTCCTTCCGGACGCGAGGCCTATCCGGGAGACATCTTCTACCTGCACTCCCGTCTGCTCGAACGGGCTGCCAAGATCATCAACCAGCCTGAAGTGGCCCGGCAGATGAACGACCTGCCGGACAGCATGAAGGACAAGGTGAAAGGCGGCGGCTCCCTCACTGCCCTGCCGATCATCGAGACACAGGCGGGCGACGTGTCGGCCTACATCCCGACGAACGTCATTTCCATCACCGACGGACAGATCTTCCTCGAAACCGACCTCTTCAACCAGGGAAACCGTCCGGCTATCAACGTCGGTATCTCGGTATCCCGTGTGGGTGGCAACGCCCAGCTGAAAGCGATGAAGAAGGTGGCCGGGACGCTGAAGATCGACCAGGCGCAGTTTCGCGAACTGGAATCGTTCTCCAAATTCGGAGGCGAGATGGATGCCGTAACGGCTTTCACGATCGACAAGGGGCAAAAGAACACGCGACTGCTGATACAGCCCCAATACAGCCCGATGCCTGTCGAAGACCAGATCGCCATCCTCTATTGCGGTACACAGGGATTGCTGAAAGAAGTCCCGCTGGATAAAGTGCACGACTTCGAAAAGGAATTCCTGCGCGAACTCCACACATCACACCAGCACGATGTACTGGACATCCTGAAAACCGGAATCATCGACGACGATATCCGGAAGAAACTGGAAGAAACGGCAAAAACAGTATCAAGATTATGGCATCATTAAAAGAAATAAAAGTCCGGATCGCGTCTATCCGGAGCACGCAGAAGATTACCGCAGCCATGAAAATGGTCTCTTCGGCAAAGCTCCATCATACCCAGACGCTGACCGAACACACACTCCTCTATGCAAACAAGCTTTCCGCTATCTTAAACGGTCTTTTAGGTACGGAATGCGATCTGGAATCACCTTACACTGAAAAGCGTGAGGTGAAACAGGTCGCTATCGCCGTCTTCTCATCCGGCAGCGGACTGTGCGGCACGTTCAATACCAACGTATGGAAAGAACTGTCCGCCCGTCTGCATGAATTAGAAGCACAACACATCGCCGTCCGCCTCTATCCCGTCGGGAAAAAGATCGCCGACGAACTGCACAAGGCGGGCTATGCGACCGAAGACGATTTTCTGCATTCAGGAGAGAAACCTTCATACGAAGAAGCGGTCCGCCTCGCCGGAAAGCTGATGGAACTCTTTTCTTCGGGCAAGGCCGACCGGGTGGAACTGCTTTACCATCATTTCAAGAATATGGCAACACAGGTATTGACCCATAAAGTCTACCTGCCGGTCGCCCTGCCGCAGGCTCCGGTTGGAAACACCGCCCCGGCAATCGATTATATCCTGGAACCGTCGCCGGATAGCCTTCAGGCATTGCTTTTCCCGAAGCTGCTCAACCTGACGGTCTACACGACGTTGCTCGACACGACGACCTCCGAGCATGCCGCCCGTATGATGGCGATGCAAACGGCCAACGACAACGCCAACGACCTGATCCAGGAACTGACCCTGCAATATAACAAAACCCGCCAGCAGGCCATCACCAACGAGTTGCTGGATATTATGGGCGGGCAATAAGCATAGATTACGATTAATACTTTCCGCCGCTTGCTTGTATAATTCGTGTCAGCATGATTAATATCCGCACAGGGAAGAACTGTCTTGTATGCACTTTTGGAGTGCTAAAAACGGTATTAAATAGAAAAAGTTTTCCGTTTTGAATAAAACGATATATGATTATTAGGTGATTGACATATTTTAACTGCATAAAAGTTTTCCAAAAAGTTTACCGCATTGTTATACTATATACTTTTGCAGGCATAAAAACATTCAAACCTCAATAATAGATTTATCATGATTCAGACAGTTATCAAACGTGACGGACGTATCGTCGGGTTCAACGAAGAGAAGATAGCGACTGCTATCCGCAAAGCGATGTTGCATACGGAAAACGGGGAAGACCGGGAGCTGGTCCGCCAGATCACCGACCATATTTCTTTCAAAGGCGACACGCAGATGACTGTCGAGGCTATCCAGGACGCCGTCGAGTTGGAACTGATGAACAGCAGCCGCAAGGATGTAGCACAGAAATACATTGCTTACCGCAACCAACGCAGCATCGCCCGCAAAGCCAAGACGCGCGATATGTTCCTGGAGATCATCAATATCAAATCCAACGACATCACCCGCGAGAATGCCAATATGAATGCCGACACGCCTGCGGGCATGATGATGAAGTTCTCCAGCGAAACGACCAAGCCGTTCGTCGACGACTACCTGCTGAGCGAAGAGGTCAAGGAGGCGGTGGAAAACAACTACCTGCATATCCATGATAAAGACTATTATCCGACCAAAAGCCTCACGTGCGTACAACATCCGTTGGACCGCATCCTGAGATACGGCTTTTCAGCCGGACACGGCGAATCACGTCCGGCAAAGCGTATCGAAACAGCCAGTATCTTAGGCTGCATCTCGCTCGAAACAGCCCAGAACGAAATGCACGGCGGCCAGGCGATCCCGGCATTCGATTTCTACCTGGCTCCCTACGTGCGCAATAGTTTCATCGAAGAAATCAAGAGCCTGGAAGAACTGAACGGGCAAGATTATTCGCATCTCTACCAGCGGGAACTGGACGACTATGTGAACCGTCCGCTCGAAGGATTGGGCGGCGACGAACGTATCATCCAGCACGCCGTCAACAAAACCGTCAGCCGCGTGCACCAGTCGATGGAAGCCTTTATCCACAATATGAACACCATCCATTCCCGTGGCGGCAACCAGGTGGTTTTCAGCTCTATCAACTACGGGACGGACACTTCGGCCGAAGGACGCTGCATCATCCGCGAGATATTGAAAAGTACATACCGCGGGGTCGGCAACGGCGAGACGGCCATCTTTCCGATCCAGATATGGAAAAAGAAACGCGGGGTGAGCTATCTGCCGGAAGACCGCAACTACGATCTTTACCAGCTTGCCTGCAAGGTGACGGCCCGCCGTTTCTTCCCGAACTTCCTCAACCTCGACGCGACATTCAACCGGAGCGAAGACTGGCGTGCCGACGACCCGCAACGTTATATGCATGAGGTTGCGACCATGGGATGCCGCACACGTGTATTCGAGAACCGTTTCGGTCCGAAAACTTCTATCGGCCGCGGTAACCTCTCGTTCTCGACGATCAATATCGTGCGCCTCGCCATCGAATGCATGCCTATCGAAAACAAGGAAGAACGGATCGCCCAATTCTTTGCCAAGCTCGACCATATGCTGGATATAACCGCCCGCCAACTGCACGAGCGCATGGAATTCCAGAAAACGGCATATGCCAAACAGTTCCCGTTGCTGATGTCGTCTCTCTGGCTGGGCAGCGAGAAATTGAAACCTGACGACACGATCGCTCCCGTGATCAACCAGGGCACATTGGGTATCGGCTTTATCGGCTTGGCGGAATGCCTGGTCGCCCTTACCGGCAAGCACCACGGCGAAGATGCGGACTCGCAGGAGTTAGGATTGAAGATCGTCAGTTACATCCGCAACCGGGCCAATCAGTTCTCGGAAGAATACCAGCATAATTACAGTGTACTGGCAACGCCGGCCGAGGGCTTGTCGGGCAAGTTCACCCGCCGTGACCGCAAGAAATTCGGTTCGTTGCCCGGCATCACGGACCGTGACTACTATACGAACTCCAACCATGTCCCGGTCTACTACAAATGTAGTGCCCGCCACAAGGCGGAAGTGGAAGCTCCCTACCATGAGATGACACGCGGAGGCCATATCTTCTATGTCGAGATGGATGGAGACGCGACCCATAACCCGGAAGTGATCATGCAGGTTGTCGATATGATGGACCGTTATAACATCGGTTACGGTTCTGTCAACCACAACCGCAACCGTTGCCTTGACTGCGGCTACGAAAATGCGGAAACCCATCTGGAAAAATGCCCGAAATGCGGCAGCACCCATCTCGACAAACTACAGCGCATCACCGGTTACCTGGTCGGCACGACAGACCGCTGGAACAAGGCAAAACTGGCGGAACTAAACGACAGGGTCGTTCATAATTGAAAACAGCGAGAGATATAACAATATATTATAAACCAAGAATTGAAGATTGTAAGTCAAGCATTTTATGTTTCAATTTTCAATTCTTAAGTTTTAATTTCCAAAGTGCTTTCCATCATTGATATTATAGAAGATACGACGGTCGATGGTCCGGGATTCCGGACCGCGATCTATGCGGCGGGTTGTCCGAACGCCTGTCCGGGCTGTCATAATCCCGAATCATGGGATATAAGAAAGGGTAAACAAGTCTCGACGGAAGAAATCTTGGAGAAAGTCTTAGCAGATGACTTTGCCAACGTGACCTTCAGCGGCGGCGACCCCATGTTCCAGCCGGAAGGCTTCACCGAACTGGCACAGGCGATCAAAGAAAAAAGCCGGAAAAACATCTGGTGTTATACCGGCTATACTTTCGAACGCCTTCTCAACAATCCGAAACAGGCGGAACTGCTCCGATACATCGACGTCTTGGTAGACGGTAAATTCAAACAGGCCTTACGCGATGAGAGCCTCCTTTTCCGCGGTAGCAGCAACCAGCGCCTGATCGATGTCAAAGCCTCCCTTAAAGCTGATAAGGTGGTTTGCCTGACACTGAATTATGATATTTAGGGATCATCCTGCTACCATTCGATGAACTTGCCACGCTGCCGGCGTTTTTCAAGTTCTTCTTCCAGATAACGCTGGCGGTCTTTGGCGATGTAGCGGCGGGCGAAGATGTTCGGTACAGCAACACCTAAGGAGATACACAAGATGATCAAAGCCGAATTGATTCCGTTGGCAAAAGCGTTGGTCACTTCGCCAATCACTCCGTGCAGATTGATAAAGGCAAACAACGAACGATACATCAATACTCCCGGAATCATCGGAATGACAGACGGGATCGTCAGCACGTGATTCGGCACATCGAACCAATGGACCGCCTTTACCGCAATCAGGCTCACGACAAAACTTCCCATAAACGAACCGATCACCGGACCATATCCCAACTCGAAGTTCACGAAATTGCGGGTACACACCGCAATGATCCCCCCTAAAGCCACCACCCACAGCAGACGCCGCTGGATATTGAAGATCATCGAAAAGCCCATAGCCGCGATAGCCGCCGCGATGGCATAAACGTAATAAGGATCATGCGGCACCATACTCAACTCGCTGAACTTATGATCGATCTCTATATCGTTCATCACCAACACCCGCATGGCAAAGGCAATCCCGAACGTCATTGCCCCGACCATCATCATCGTATTGGTCGCCCGCGTAATTCCGACAAGCAGATGATTATCGATCATGTCATCCACAAAGTTGATCAACGGCACGCCCGGCACGATAAACAGGGCACAAGCCAGCAACGGCTGATAAGGCGTGGACGACAGCCCCGAAAAAGAAGAAGCGTATGCCAGGCAGGTCGCCCCAAATGCCGCAATCGCAATACTCATATACACGTTAATCCCGAATTCGATACAACGTGCCCGGATCCGGAATCCGACAAATGCACAAATAGAAGCAAACAAAAATGCGATCCAGTCACAACCGAACAACTTACAGAAACCGCCACAGGCGAACCCGGCGCCGATCGCCACCAGATAAGACATATAGTTACGAGGTTTATGTGCAATCCGCTCAAGCTCTTCCTCATACTGGTCCAACGAATAGTCCTGTTCGATCGCCTTCCACGACAAATGGCTGACCTCCGTAATGGTCGTCATATTGATACCGTGTTTCTCACACTTCTGGAATTTGGAAAAAGAATGTGTCTCGTCGCTCACATTCACCATAATCATCGTCCATCTGATATCCAGATGAAGCTTTTCTTCCGGAATCCCCATGAAAGCAGCCACACGCTTCATGTTCCGTTCGATGCGGTTCGTATCCGCCGCACTCTCCATCAGCAATTTTCCCGTACGGAGCAATAAGTCCAGTTTTCTCCGTAATAACAAAACCTCCCGGTCAGTCAAAATCTCTTTTTCCATTCTTTTTGTCTTTTCTCGATTAAATGCGGTACAAAAGTAAGAAGGCCTGCTTTCTCAAGCAAGCCCACATGGTAGTTATTTTAGAATAACTTATCTTATTGCAAAACCGCCGCAAATTATCCGACGATCCATTTTCCGCCCGGTATGAGCGAAATAATCTTGGTTGCCACAAAGCAGCAAACGAACGTGCATACTGCAATGGCGGGTATGGCGGCAACGGTAGGCAACGGCAGGACGGACTTGAACACCGTAACCCACAAACCGAGCCAGAAGATATGCATCAGATACATACCGTAGCTGAGTTTCGAGAGTTCCAGCACGAAGCGCGGAGTTTCCGGAAGTTCAATGCAACTGAACATCAGGAACGTGCCTGCCGTGAGAAGCACACAGTTGATCGTGCAGAAAGCCCACCCTATTTCGAGTACGGGCGTGGGAAGGATTTCCCCGGGTATGGCCTGAACATAGAACGAATAGATGGTCAAAGCCGCCCCGACGAGCATCGAAGCGGTTCCGGCAATGAAACGTTTGGAGCGGTTCCAGGTCAGATGGACATGTATGTAATGTGCGAGCACGAGATAGCCTAAGTAACCGGAGAAATACCACAGCATGTGATATTCGTTCCAGAAGCACTGTCCCCACACCTCCCCGAACCAACGGTTCAGGTATGGCATACAGGTCGACAGGAGGAACAGCCCGATAAAGAAACGTTCTTCTTTGGCCGTCGCCTTGCTCAACCAGGGTGATACGATAGGGATGAACAGGTAAATGCTGATCAAAGGGTACATGAACCACAGGTGTCCGGCCAGTGTCGGGAAGTTCAGAAGTATCCGCGACAGGTCTTTGATCGAGGTCGTTCCATCGATCTGTCCCCACAACATCGGGAGGGTACTGTAGAGTATCATGAATATGAAAAACGGCGGCAGGATGCGGATGCAACGCCGGCGGTAAAACTGCCACATGGTCTGCCCTTCCTTCATCGGCGCAAGAAGAAAAGCGGAAACTATTATAAACAACGGCACGGCCATACGCGAGAAACCGTCGTACATAGACACCCATAGCCGGTCTGCTTCATTTGCCAGAAAGGCTTGCGGCCCTACCATGTCTGTCGAACCGGGCGCGCCGTAAAAATTTTCACTGGCGTGGACGACCATGACAAGGAAGCATGCGAACACGCGTACATAATCCAAGAAAACTATACGTTTCATTTTTTTTGCTTAATTATATTAATAAGAGATTTAATTCTTTAGGCGAAGATGCATTCATGGCGGAAAACTTCGTGGTTTCCCGGACACTGCTTAATTGGGCGCAAAGATAAGAACAAAAAACGAGAGATTGAGCAGATGTGTACAGGAAGGTTGTAAATAGGAAGTTTAGAGGATAACGAACTGCGAAGGCAAAGCCAAGTGAAGCCATTGATACATTATTTCAATCGAATAGCCGAATCCGACATATGAAAATCAGTAAAAATGGTACGAACTGCCCACTTATGGTTACGTCGGCTATTGCGGAATCAGATAACTTTGCATTATCAAATAAACAGGAATGAAGAACGGGCACATGGTTGCATCGGAAACCGTACTTGCGGCATTCACCAAAGCATGCCGCCGCGGTGAGGAAAATACGCGCAGTTCATGGGAAATACCGATGATTTAGGAAAGGAGGTAACGGATGAAACTACTCATTTTTATACTATCGTTTATGCTCACTCTCTATACGGAAACGGGGATGAACAATGACAAAACACCGAAAATATGCACCAAGCTGCCAATGCAGCCTGATGGCATAGTGCGACTGTCAAAAATAGAAGTCTATCCGGCATATCTGGAGGAATACGTGAAATATGCCACCGAAGTGGGAGAAATTTCCCTGCGTACCGAGCCGGGCGTGCTGACGATGTACGCTATTGCGGAAAAAGACGATCCTTGCAAGATTACGATTCTTGAAACTTATGCCAGCCAAGAGGCATACAAGTCGCACATCGCTTCGGAGCATTTCCAAAAGTACAAGCAGGGGACGCTGCACATGGTCAAATCGCTGGTGTTGTCCGACCAAACCCCACTCAATCCGGCAAACAGAATCAACAACTTCATTGAATAAAAAATCATGAACAGCATTCCGTCTCGCCAAATGGGATCGTTGCCGGCCGTCGGTATGGCGACCTCGACTGGCACGACAAGCAGCCGCGCAGTTCCGTGGAGATAAACGATTCGGAAGCACGCCCGCCAATCAAGAGCAATTCGATCATGAATTTGTTTTTTTATCCGCTTTTTGTACGGACAGAGATTTTTCTTATCTTTGCCGCAGTTTTGGTTTTGCGACTCCCAATCGCTACGGGAGCGCGATGAAAAGGGAATCAGGTGCGAATCCTGAACAGACCCGCTGCTGTAAGTTCCTCTCCAAATCTTTGAATACGCTGCAAGCCACTGTCCGTCACCGGATGGGAAGGCATTCAAAGACGGAACAAGTCAGAAGACCTGCCAAGAACGAACATAGTTTTAATGCTTTCGGGAAATAAAGCAGCAAAACATCGAGTCAGGTCATTCTTTATCCCTTTACATAAAGAAATCATTTCTCCTTGTGTGCATTCCCTTAAGCAAGTCATGAATCGCTATATCAAGGATTAAAATGAAAGTCTTTGTACATGTATTTCTTTTGCTTGTCTGCCTGTCGCAATCGAACCTGACGGCACAAAACAAGGTCATGCTCTCCGGGAAAGTCACCGACCGGCAAGGCACACCCCTGCCGCTGGTAACGATCGCCATCGAAAATACGGCTTCCGGCACTTATACGGATGACAAGGGGCATTATTCCCTGGAAGTATCCCCCGGCAAACACACGTTCGTCGTCTCCTCCTTAGGATATCAAACAATCAAAATCCCACTCGATCTCTCCCACAGCAAAACCCTCGATTTCAAACTGGAAGAAAGATCCGTAAACCTGAACTCAGTGGAAGTGTACGGAAAAACGCAATCTCAACAGGCAAGAGAAAGTGCACTTTCAGTCAATGCACTTGATGTCAAGCCTATCATTAATTCGCTTAACAACCTGAATGAATTAGTGAATCGCACAAGCGGTGTCAAAGTGCGCGAAGAGGGAGGCGTAGGTTCCGACTTCGACCTCTCGATCAACGGGCTGTCAGGCAATTCCGTCCGTTATTTCATTGACGGTGTCCCCTTAGATAGCAAAGGGAGCAATGTGACGCTCGCCAATCTGCCCGTCAACCTGATCGACCGGGTAGAGATCTATAAAGGCGTAGTACCGGCCTCATTGGGTACGGATGCATTAGGCGGCGCCGTCAATATCATCACCCAGACGGAAAAGAAAAACTTTATGGACGCTTCTTACAGCGTCGGTTCCTTCCACACACATCGTGCCGACCTGAACGCACAGTTTGTGGAGCGGCGCACCGGATTGATCGTGCGTCCTGCCATCGGCGTCAACTATTCGAAAAACGACTACCGGATGAAAGACGTGCAGATGCGCAATGAGACAGGCGACCAATTTATCTACGCCAACCCCAAACGGTTCCATGACGGTTATTTTTCACTATTGGCACAGATAGAAGCCGGAATCACAGGTAAATTCTGGGCTGACGAATTCTTTGTTTCCGCTTCCTACTCTAAAACGGACAAGGAGTTGCAGACCGGCTCCGTGCAGACCAAAGTATATGGTATGGCCGAACGTAATTCGGATGCCTGGAACATATCGGCGCGTTACAGCAAATATAATTTCATTACCGAAGGCATGACATTGAAAGCGACTTTGTCGCACACATGGGACCATTCCATTACGATCGATACGGCCTATCGAAAATATTATTGGGATGGAGGCTATATCGTGAGCCAGCGCAACGAAATCAGAGGCAATGAACCCTCCATACGCCATTATAAACGCCCTCTGACTATCGCGCGTGTCAATTTGGATTACCGGTTGGACGGGCATCACGGCCTCAACCTGAACTATCATTTGAGCCGCACCGGAAATGATCGCTACGATGACCTGGACCAGAGTTTCGAACCATCAAACGATGCCGTTACCAAACATATTATCGGACTGACCTACAGCCAGTCGTTTTTTGACGGGAAGATGCAGAATGTATTCTTTGCTAAAGATTATGTGAACCGTCCGAATATCCGGCAAACCGACCAGTCCACCGTGACGGGATCGGACAAAGTGTTGGGTTCCGCCACCAAAAATTATTTCGGATATGGTACCGGACTGCGCTACAAGTTCTTCGACCCGTTGGCGGTAAAGGTTTCTTATGAACACAGCGTACGCCTGCCCATCGCCCGCGAACTGTTAGGCAACGGGACCACCATCTATGCGAATGTAGCGCTGGAACCGGAAAAGAGCAACAACGTCAATCTTGCCTTGTTCGGCACATGGCATCCTGCCGGCAGACATACGATCTATTACGAGGTAAACGGATTCTTGCGTTATGTGGACAATTATATACAGACCTCCGTCATTGAAAAAGAGGGTATGATGCAGTTTGTCAACGATCCCGCCGTCCACATCAAAGGAATGGAAGGGGAAGTTCGTTATGATTGGGACGGCCGCTTGCAACTCATGGCCAACGTCAGCTACCAGGATGCCCGTGACCAGCAAAAATACAAAGAAGACGGCAAACCGTCCGCCACATATGACAACCACGTGCCCAACCGTCCCTGGCTGTTCGGCAGTGCGGAGGCGAGCTATACGTTCCGCAACCTCCTGCAACAAGACAACAAGCTACGTTTAGGCTGTACGTTCCAATGGGTACATTGGTATTTCCTTACCTGGGAAGCCTATGGCAACCGCGATACCAAAGCCCGTATCCCTTCGCAACATATCTGCAATGCCAACGTCACCTATTCATGGAAGCAGGATCGTTATAACATCGCATTGGAATGTTCGAATTTCCTTGATGAAACGGCTTATGACAACTATAAGCTGCAAAAGCCCGGACGCGCTTTCTTTGCAAAGTTCAGAGTATTTATCAATTAACATTCATATTTAAAAACAAGAGAAAAATGAAGAAGTTCAAATTCACATTGCTTGCCTTCATGACCGCCCTGATCTCACTTGGTTTCACGGCTTGTTCTGATGACGATGATTTGAAAGACGTATCTGTGACCGGTGTCACGATCACCCCGACCGCATTAACACTGAAAACGGGCACTACAGGAACACTGACAGCGACCGTAGTTCCTGAAAATGCAACCGTAACGGCTGTTACCTGGAACAGTTCGGACACGAATGTAGCTACAGTGGACAAAGGGGTAGTAACGGCTATTTCCGAAGGTTCGACCACGATCACGGTAAAGACGGATGACGGTGGGTTCACTGCCACTTGTGAAGTAACCGTAGCAAGTGACGCACCGGCTTTCGACGAAAGCAAATACCACTTCGACCTGTTCCTGACCGTAGGAAAACATGGCGGCATGAACAGCAAGAACACGACGGTTGTCAACAGTATCGATAAACTGACAGCCGATATAGGGACCATTACTGTAAAAGGTGAAGGGACCGAATTGGGAGACTACTCGATGGAGAGTATCTCGAAGGGAAAATATTACTACCAGATCCCTTCAAGCAACGACCGTTTCGTGAAGTATCAGATCAAAGACAATAAAATAGTAGAAATTACATCACGGCCGTTCAAAGACAACACATATAAAGTACGCGCTTATTCTCACGCCTGGATCGACGACAACACACTCGTCATCATGGCGGCAAGTGGCAAAGCGGACCAAATTCTTTGGACCAAGTTGAATGTCAGCGATATGTCGATTTTGAAAGAAGGAGTATTGGATATTGCGTTACCAAAATCTGAAGTTGAAGGCGAAACGACAGAAAAATTCTCCTCGTCAGGTATCCTCACCTATAACGAAAAAGCAGGAAAGCTCTATTATTTCTATTTCGGGAAAAACGGCGTATCCGGAAGAGGAGGCAAAACCACTACTGCGTTTCACACGGCAGTCATCAATCCTTCCGATATGGCAGTAGAAATCACCAATCGAAACTCGCTTGCGGCTGAAATGGCAGGAAGCGCATACGGTCAATTGATGCAAGATTGCGTGATGTATGACGAAAACGGGGACCTCTATTTAGCCGCATTTACCGATGCCAATGGCATAGAAGAAGGACACCTGTTGCGCATCAAAAACGGGGAAACCGATTTCGACCCCGACTACGAAGGTTATCCGGATGCAGACGGCAAATTGCTTACCATCCAGTATTTGGGGAACGGCAAGGCGCTTGCCTATGCCCGCAATGATGCGGCAGGCACGGCGATCGACAGTTACAGCCATTATTATTCCATCATAGACCTTGCCACAGGTGACAGGACACGCTTGAGCTATGGCGGCAAAGAACTTGCTTACAGCGGCGGCCGTTTCTCACAGCGTTCTGTCGTCTTCAACGAGAAAGCCTATTTCGGTGTGAACACCGAAACGGATGCCAATGCCGTCATCTACATCTACGACACAAAGAACGGAACTGTAGAAAAAGGAGCGGAAGTGGCCGGCCAATTCTACTTCGACATGATCCGCGTGGTGGAAAACGATTGATCCGCCTTGCCAGAATCCATATTTCAAACGAGAAGGTGTGTGAAAAAGAAAATCCTGCTTACAATAGACACAATTTAGGCACGGATTACGCGGATTA
>NZ_CABUOD010000059.1 GCF_902493135.1 uncultured Parabacteroides sp. | reverse complement strand
CGTCTTTTGATGCCGCAAGTTACATCACGCCTCAAAATTATTTAGGACAATATTGGTATAAGGCAGCAAAAGTGAACAAGACCCATTTGGAATACATGCCCATGCAACTGGAATTGTATGCCGAGGACAGTGAGAACAAAGACCTAATCGAATATCCGAATATATTTTTCCAATACATAAATCCGCCCCCGTTTACTGCCTGTCATTTCTTTCAACATCTCCAAACGTTCCAGCTCTTTAATCAACTTATAGGAGGAAACCGTACCAAGGCCTGTTATCTCGGAAACACCTGTTGCATCGATCATCGGATGTTTGTATAGTTCTGTTATGACTTTCAAAGCATTAGCCGATCTGCTACCCAGGGCTTTAATACATTCTTCATATTCCTTTTGCAAAGACAAAATCTTTTCAAATGTTTCAACTCCCTTTTCAGCTGTATCGATTATTCCATGAAGGAAAAATTTAAACCAAGTTTCGATATCATTCTCAAGCCGGACTTTCATCATATTGGAATAATATGTATTTCTATGTTTTTCCAAATAATCAGACAAATACAATATAGGCCGTTTCAAAATACCTTTACTGACCAGATACAACGTAATCAGCAACCGGCCAGTTCGTCCATTGCCGTCCAAAAAGGGATGAATAGTCTCGAATTGATAATGTATCAATGCTATTTTCAATAATTCCGGGAAAAAGATCTGCTCATTATGAACAAACTTTTCAATATCTTCCATCAGTTCCGGGATTGAAGTGCAGACCGGAGGTACGAATATGGCATCATTAATAGACAAACCTCCTATCCAGTTCTGACTTTTCCTAAACTCTCCTGGCTGTTTGTGCTCTCCACGTACTCCCGACAATAAAACCTTGTGGACATTTCTGATCAATCTACTTGAAAACGGCAAATCTTCCAGCATCTTGATTGCCTCGTTCATCGCGTTAATATAATTATGCACTTCCATCCAGTCATCCCGTTTGTCTAACGGAACATCTTCTTTTGATAAAAGCGCCTCTTCCATATTGGTTTGTGTACCTTCTATTTTAGAAGATTGTGTGGCTTCTTTCATAATATGCATACTGATGAACAAATCAAGATTAGGAATATGTTCTGAGTACATATCCAACCGCCCCAACATCCTGTCCGCCTTACTTAACAAAGTGATTATCTCCATATTATCAATCACCCAGCTATGGTTAATCGGGTTCGGCTGGAAACTTTTATAATACCCTTGATTTATATACAGACCTGATTTAAATTCTTTCATATCGATTACAATATTAAAATTAGGACTCTTATCACTGAGTTATACCATTCCCTTATTTCATTTTTCAGCCAAAAAGTGAAATAAGAAAATCACTATTTCATTTTTCAGCCAAAAAGTGAAATAAGAAAACTGCTATTTCATTTTATAACGGTAAAAGTGAAATAACAACCTTGATAACCTCCGTGTACAAATATACCACTTTCAATTAATCCTTTTTTATATATCCCTAAAATTTCCACTATACAAAAATTACAGGAGACAGTGGATTCGAAACAAAAACTATAAATCCACACCTCTCTACCAACAAGATACGAATCCTGTCCGCAGATGTCGGTTTGTTGTCATCCGAATGTCGGCAAATTATCAGATTTCAGACTGTCATTCAACGGATTCTTTTAATATATTTCTAATCTCTTCCACACAATTTATAGCGTATCAGAGCGTTGGTATTAAACGTAAATGCTTACCTTTGCGGCCGACTGTCCGTGTGAGGATACAAAATTAAGACAATTAATTATTACACTTTATACAAAGTATGGGAAAGTATAAATTGATCAACAACGCGTTGGGCTGGATCGTTTTTGCGATCGCTTCGACCGTCTATTTGATGACTATGGAGCCCACTGCCAGTTTCTGGGATTGCGGTGAGTTCATTTCTTCGGCTTACAAGCTGGAAGTAGGGCATCCGCCCGGAGCACCGTTCTTTATGTTGACGGCCAACCTGTTTACACAACTTGCATCCGACTCTGCCACAGTGGCAAAGATGGTGAATACGATGTCCGCCCTGTTTAGCGGATTGACAATCCTGTTCCTTTTCTGGAGTATCACTCATCTTGCACGCAAGATCATGGTGAAAGACGGAGAAGAAGCCTCTTTAGGCCAGATGATTACCATCATGGGGAGCGGTCTGGTCGGAGCATTGGCTTATACATTCAGCGATACGTTCTGGTTCAGTGCCGTGGAAGGGGAAGTCTATGCCTATTCATCCCTCTTTACAGCGGTTGTTTTCTGGCTGATACTGAAGTGGGAAGCCGTTGCCGACAAACCGCATGCAGACCGTTGGATCGTACTGATCGCTTACCTGATGGGGTTGAGTATCGGCGTCCACTTGCTGAACTTGTTGTGTATTCCGGCTATCGTGCTGGTATATTACTATAAGAAATTCCCGAACCCGACGATGAAGGGTACGTTGGTTGCCCTGCTCGTTTCCTTCGCCATCGTTGCGTTGATGATGTACGGCGTCGTACAGGGACTGGTCGAGGTTTGCGGCTATTTCGAACTGTTGTTTGTCAACGTCTTAGGCATGCCTTACAATTCCGGAGTATTTGCTTATGTGATCATTGTGGCAGGCGTATTGATCTGGTCTATCTGGGAAACCATGCGCGACGAGATCCATCCGACACGCATGAAGATCGCTTTCATCCTGTCGGTCGTATTGATCGGTATTCCGTTTATCGGTAGCGGCTACGTTTTGGCGGTTATCCTGACTGCTGCATTGAGCCTGTACCTGTTCAAGAGCAAGAAGGTGGATATCAAGACGCTGAATACGATCCTGGTCTGCCTGATGGTAGTCGTTGTGGGCTATTCTTCGTATGCACTGACGCTGATCCGTGCAACGGCCGACACGCCGATGAACCAGAACGCGCCGAGCGATATCTTTACGTTGCGTACCTATCTGGCACGCGAACAGTATGGCAAAACCCCGCTCCTCTACGGACAGACCTACGTTTCGGAAGTACAGCGCGAAAACCAGGGAGGAAGTTGCGTGCCTGTCACGACCGAAGGAGAACCGACCTGGAGCCGTGTGATCAAGAAGGACAAAAACGAGAAAGACCGTTATTATGTGTCGCGCACGGATCAGGAATACAAATATGTCGACGAACTGAACATGTTGTTCCCGCGTATGTACAGTTCCGACCCGCGCCATGTCCAGGCCTACAAGGACTGGGCGCAGGTAAAAGGCCAACCGGTGAAATACAACTATTGCGGAGAGATGAAGAGCGTAATGAAGCCGACATTCGCGGAAAACCTGAAGTTCTTCTTCTCCTACCAGCTGAATTTTATGTACTGGCGCTACTTCATGTGGAACTTCTCCGGCCGTCAGAATGACATCCAGGGAAATGGCGAGGTGCTGAACGGCAACTGGATTACCGGTATTCCGTTTATTGACGAAGTGCTGGTCGGTCCGCAGGAAGATATGCCGTTCGATATTATCAATAACAAAGGGCACAATGTCTATTATATGCTGCCGCTGCTGTTAGGTATTTTAGGTTTGCTGTTCCAGGCTTATTCGGGACAGAAAGGGATCCAGAGTTTTTGGGTGACCTTCTTCCTGTTCTTCATGACCGGCCTGGCTATCGTGCTGTACCTGAACCAGACGCCGTACCAGCCGCGTGAACGAGACTATGCGTATGCCGGATCGTTCTATGCGTTCTGTATCTGGATCGGGTTCGGTGTCGCGGCACTGGCAAAGGGATTGGAGCGATACGGCAAACTGAATCCGGTTATCGCCGGATCGGTGGCAACCGTGCTCTGCCTGTTCATACCAATCCAGATGGCCGGACAAAACTGGGACGACCACGACCGTTCAGGCCGCTATGTCTGCCGCGATTTCGGTTCCAACTATCTGGAATCCTGCGAGCCGAATGCCATCATCTTCACCAACGGCGACAACGACACATTCCCCTTGTGGTATGCCCAGGAGGTAGAAGGTGTCCGTACCGATGTCCGCGTATGTAACACCAGCTACCTGCAGACTGACTGGTACATCGACCAGATGAAGAAACAGGCTTACGAGTCCGCTCCGCTGCCTATCACCTGGACACGCGACCAATATATACAAGGAACCCGCGATGCTGCTTATGTATTCCCGCTGACAAAAGATTCGATCGACCTGAACACGGCCTTGAACTTTGTCCGCAGCGACGATCCGAAGTTCAAGAAGATTCCGGGTATCAACCAGGAACTCGATTATATCCCCGCCGACAAGCTGTACTACAAAGTCGACTCGGTCGCCGGAGCCAAGATCTTAGGCGGCAAGACAGACGGCATGGTAGACAAGATGATGATCAACCTTGCCGGAAAGAATGCGCTGGGCAAACAGGAACTGACAATCCTCGACATGTTGCAGACGAACAACTTCGAACGTCCGATGTACTACGCGATCACGGTCAGCCCGGACCAGTTCGTCAATCTGGACGGTTACTTCGAACAGACCGGTCTGGCTTACCAGGTCGTTCCGAAAAATGCCAACAAGTCGGTCAACACCGACAAGATGTATGACAACGTGATGAACAAATTCAAATGGGGTGGCGTGGATAAACCGGGCGTTTACATCGACGAAAATGTAATGCGCATGTGTAAGAGCTACCGCTTGCTGCTGTTCAACAAGCTGGCAGAGGCATTGGTGAAAGAAGGCAAGAACGACAAGGCTCTGGAAGTATTGGACAAATGTATGCAGGTGTTGCCGCCGGAAAATGTTCCGCTCGACTACACGGCTCTTTCAACCGGTGAGCTCTATTACGTGCTGGGCCAGAAAGAGAAAGCGGCGGAAATATTTACAGGCATTGCCGATAACATGATGCGTAACATTAACTGGTACTTCCGCTTGAACCCAGTGCAATTGGCGTCCGTAGAAACAGAATTGTTACAGGACATGCAGGTTTTGAATCAAGTATTGTTAATCAACAAACATTACAACCCCGAATTCAATAAGAAATACCAGGAAGAGTTTGACAACTACCGTATGGCTTACGAATCGGTTGGACGCAAAGAATAGATATGTTTATAGAACAACCGCCCTGGTTTTACAGGGTCCTGTTTCCAGGGGTAATCTGGCGGATTCCGGCAAAGAAGAAGTGTGTATATCTCACCTTCGACGATGGCCCGATCCCCGAGGTTACCCCTTGGGTATTGGATATATTAGACAAATATGGCGTGAAGGCGACCTTCTTCTGTGTCGGGGACAACGTCCGCAAGCATCCGGAGATCTACCGGATGGTACTGGAGCGGGGACATCGTGTGGGCAACCATACCTTCAACCACATCCAAGGCATCCGCTTCTGGACCAAGAACTATCTGGCGAATGTGGAAAAGGCTGCCGAATACATCAAAAGCGACCTGTTCCGTCCGCCTCACGGACACATGCGTTTCCCGCAGGTAATATGGCTCCGGAGGCATTACCGGATCATCATGTGGGACGTAGTGACGCGCGATTATAGTCCGCACATGACACCGAACGGCGTCTTCAACGTCGTCAAAAACTATACGAGAAACGGCTCTGTCATTGTCTTCCACGACTCGTTGAAAGCCGAAAGCAATATGCGCGAAGCCATGCCGCGAGCAATCGAATGGTTGCAGGCGCAGGGATATGAGTTCAAAGTGTTTTAAATAGTATTTACATAAAAAAACAGATATGAATAAGAGCCAGGTACGCGGATGACGCGGATTAAACGGATAGAAACGGATTTTTTATTTTAAATCCGCGTTCATCCGCTTAATCCGCGTCATCCGCGTACCTGGCTCTTCCCTATATAATATGTTTCCAGCTACCGAAATAAAAGAGAAAGCAAAAGAGATCGGCTTCGATGCCTGCGGGATCGCACAAGTGGCGACCACAGACAGCGAAGCCTTTTTTTTTGACAAGTGGCTGAAGGAGGGCAACCATGCCGGGATGGCGTATATGGAGAACCACCGCGAAATACGGCTTGACCCCACCGGGTTGGTGGAAGGAGCCAAGACAGTCATATCCGTGGCGTTGAACTATTATCCGGAACAGAAACTTCGGCCCGAAGCGCCTCATATCGCCTATTACGCATATGGAAAAGATTACCATTTCGTCCTGAAAGAGATGCTGAATAGCCTATGGGCCGCACTGCTGCCGCACACGGGGACGGGACAGGCCGATGCAGGAGACGCCCGCTTCTTCACCGACTCCGCTCCCATATTCGAACGCTATTGGGCTTGGAAAGCCGGACTGGGCTGGATCGGGAAGAACACGAACCTGATTATTCCCGGCAAAGGCTCTTTCTTCTTCTTGGGAGAAATCGTCACCACCCTCGAAGCGGACCAGTACGACACACCGCAGAAGAACCGTTGCGGCAGTTGTACCCGTTGCCTGGATGCCTGCCCGACAGGAGCGCTGGAAGGTCCCCGCCATCTGAACGCCCGTAAATGCCTCTCCTATCTCACCATCGAGAACCGCGGAGAAATCCCCGCCGAACAGGCCGCCCTCCTCGGTAACCGCCTCTACGGTTGCGACACCTGCCAAGAAGTCTGCCCTTGGAACCGTTTCGCCCGCCCGACGCGGATAGAGGCCTTCCGCCCGGCATCGGCTTTGCTTTCTCTTCGAAAAGAGGATCTAAAGGTCTTTTCCCGTGAAGAATATAATCGTATATTTGCCAAATCGGCGGTCAAAAGAGCCAAATACGAAGGATTGATACGAAACATACATAACTTAAAAGATTAATACCATGAGAAGGACATTGAAAACCTTATCCCCATGCCTCGTCACATTCCTGTTGATGATGACAGTCGCATTTGCAGGTAACGCGCAGGAATTACAAAAGAAATTGGAAGAGCTGAAAGGAGTCAGCGGCATCGAGAAGCTGGAATCGGATCATTATGCCGAGAAATATCTCGTACGCATCACCCAGCCTGTCGACCATCGTGACCCGGCAGCCGGGACATTCACGCAGCGCGTGATCATCGGGCACGCCGGCTTCGACCGCCCGACCATCCTCGTGACCGAAGGCTACGGAGCGGCATACGCCCTCAACCCGCGCTATCAGGAAGAGTTGACAAAACTGCTCAACGCTAACCTCATCTTCGTGGAATACCGTTATTTCCTCGAATCCACCCCGGAACCCTGCAATTGGGACTACCTGACGGCAGAGAATTCGGCCTACGACCTGCATAATGTCAACCGTACATTCCGAGAGCTGTACGCCGGCAAATGGGTCAGTACCGGCATCAGCAAAGGCGGACAGACCACCTGCCTGTACCGCGCCTGGTTCCCGGACGATGTAGATTTCTCCGTCCCCTACGTAGCCCCCTTGAACCGCGGTGTGGAAGACGGGCGCCACGAACCCTTCCTCCGCAAGGTCGGCACGAAGAAAGACCGTCAAAAGATCGAAGCTTTCCAAACCGAAATCCTGAAACACAAGGACGAAATCGTCCCGATGCTGGAAAAGTTCTGCAAGGACAAGAAGCTGGAATTCCGTATTCCGATGGCCGAAGTATTGGATTATTGTGTTTTGGAATACCCGTTCGCCCTTTGGCAATGGGGTACGCCGACCAGTGTGATCCCGCCGCTCACATCCGATACAAAGACACTGTTTTACCATTTGACCGATATCAGCGGCCCCGACTATTTTGCCGAAGACCAGCCGAACATCTCCTTCTTCGTGCAGGCTGCCCGCGAATTGGGCTACTACGGTTACGACACGAAACCGTTCAGGAAATACCTGACAATCGACAACAGCCAGGGATACCTGAACCGCATCATGCTGCCGAAAGAACTGGTCGACAAAGTTGAATACCGCCCCGAACTCTATCATAAAGTCTATGATTTCCTCCGTGACAACGATCCGAAGATGATCTTCATCTATGGCGAAGTGGATCCGTGGAGCGCCACCCGCGTCCCGACCTTCAAAGGCAAGGTAAACGAACAAGTCTACATCCAGCCCGGAGGCAGCCACCGCGCCCGTATCAGCAACATGCCGGAAGACATGAAGGAGAAGATACTGACGCAGATCAACAAATGGCTGGCGGAATAGCATCTATAACCCTATGCTTTACGATGGCTAAAGCATAGGGTTAGCCATCGTAAAGCATAGGGTTATCGTTCGGACAAGTTTCAAAAGAATAATGGATAACGACCGCTTTTCAACAAAATATAATTATCTTTGTATATGTGTTTCACCTATTGTCTAACTTATTAATAAAGAAGCAAATGAAAAAGAATCTCTTGTTTCAGCTCCTGCTGGCGGCATTTCTGCTCCCGGCTTTTTCCTGTTCGGATGACGATTCCACTCCGGAAATCGACAATGCAACCACCTTGAACATGCTCGATGCAGAAAACGGCAAGACCCGCTTGGGCAACTCCGATATCTATATCAATGCAGCAAACAATTTCGAGACAAACAGATGCCTGATCGTTGAACTCGGTTCGTCGAAAGGACTCGGAAAGGTTGTCCCGCCCCAAATCGGCGAGGGATTGGTCAATCAGGTAGCCGTGACGCCGGGACATCTCTACCAGGCTTTCAAGGAAGATGCCGTGATGCGGTTTCCTTCGGGGAAGTTGGCACTGGCGCTGGCCGGCGACTACTATCAGTTCTATGTCGACTCCGAGATCAAGAAAGAGGAAAGAAGGATAGGGGCCGTTGTCCTGTTTGCTCTGATCAATCCAGAGGCCGACGGGATGCCTGCCTACGACAGTACGATCGGGACTGTGGTCAGCGGCACTGAAGACGAAGTGGCCTATGAATTCCCGAAAGGTACAGAGTTTAGCTACGATAGCGATCTGGAAGATATTTTCCAGATTTCGTCTGAAGGCGGAGCCCTAAAAATGAGGCTTCTACTCACGTGGCGCGACATCCGGGGCAACTACGCCATCTATGCCCGACATAATGAGATGTACACGAAAGTATATGTCAGAGTGGAATAATCAGAACATTCCCTGCACCTTATAGACAAATTCCATCCAAACCCAATATCGGATCGCCTTTCCGAGAAACATCGAGATAGCCACGATCCAGATATTGGCGCGGAGGAAACCGAGCGCCACGGCGATAAAATCACCTATGCCGGGAAGGAAGACGAAAAAGCCCATCCAGGAACCTTTCCCCTTTATCCAATCTTGTACTTTCTGCAATTTGGCGGCATCCAGTTTCAGATATTTCTCTATCCATTCGACCTTGCCCAGCATACCGAGCCAGTAACAACTCATACCGCCCAGGAAATTACCCAGCGTAGCCGCAATCATACAAGGCCAGTAGGCCGCTCCCGCCAACAACACGCCGGTCAGAACGACCTCGCTGCTGAACGGCAAAACGGTAGCAGCTAAGAAAGAGGCGATAAACACGCCGATATATCCGTATTCTATAAGAAATTCCATATCCGAATGAATAGAGTGGCAATCAGGATTGCCACAGTTGCAAAAAACGCCCAAAACACGATCTTGCCACGTGTCACTGTAAAGAAATGGGCGATGAGAATAGAGGCTGGCACACAAGCTGTTTCCAGAAACTCTTCCGAAACCTGTTCATAGAGGAAATAAAGACCGAATGCCCATACGGACATCGCAATCAGGAACGAAAGGAACTGGCGGGAACGAAGCGAATCCTCCGTATCGTGCATGACGATATTCAAGGAAGCGACAACCGTCAACAAGGCAATCGCCATGATACTGATCCAATCCAGCAACACAATACCGTCCGTCGCCAGGAAGCGCACCTTGAAAAGTGTCGAGAAAGGAACGCTGAACAGCGTGAAATCCCGTTGCCACACACACCAGCCCAGCAGGAACCAATAGACCGTCGCCACCCCTAACAAAGAAGCGATAAAGGTACGGGGCGCCAGCGAACGGAAATTATACATCCCCAGCCAGAACAACGGCAGAAACCAAAGCAAGTGAATCCAGAGCAGGCTGCCGATACCGATCAGCAAGGCGGCACTATAGGCTTTCTCCCTCGCTTCGGGATCATGATAGGTCGTGAACAGCTGGTAGATCGCCAGGATCAGGCAGAAAACACCGACCGAAGTCGATTTCAGGGGAAAGAAATCGGGATTCGTACTGATGAACAGGACATAGAAGAGAAAGGGCAACATCGTCTTCTCCCGTATCAGCACCAGCACATAGTTCGCACGGTGCAACAGGAAAGCCCCTCCGAACATCAACGCCATCCCGATGATATAGGTAAATTCTTTGCCTGGCAATGCCTGGCAAATCGTATTCCAGAGAGGAGTAGCCGAGACCTCGCCATAGACAGGATAGCCCACGGAGTACAAATAACTGACCACCCAACAGACGATGCACGCCAATAAGACCGGCATGAATGTCGGTGGCGCAGAAAAGTCAAATCGGCGGGAATATTTGTTATAAGCTACTCGCATTTTTGATTGAGTATAGATAAATGCTGATTTACATGCGAGCCAACAGACAAGGCAAACCTTATACCATAGGCTTGAATCGGCTGTTTGCTCACCCCATAAATCAGCTTTTATGACAACAATTTATAAATCAAATCCGATATCGCTACGGAAATATTTCTTTTCGAAATCGATGACCTTGGCACCGGCGAAGGATCGGGCAAGGGCTTCCTCCTTGTCAGCCCCGTAAGAGCTGACAGCAATGACACGGCCGCCACTGGTCAGGATCTGCCCGTTATCAGCTTTTGTACCGGCATGGAAAACGATGTTTTCGGCAGAAACCTTATCCAGACCACTGATAGCCTTGCCTTTTTCATACGCTTCGGGATAACCGCCGCTTACCAGCATAACCGTTACGGCCGCACGCGGATCGTGCACCAGTGTACGGCTACCCAAATTACCTTCGGCCACCCCTTCCAACAGTTCAACCAAATCGCTCTGGATACGCAACATGACAACTTCCGTTTCCGGGTCACCCATGCGGCAATTATATTCGATCACCATCGGTTCGCCCTTCACATTGATCAAGCCGAGAAAAACGAAACCTTTATAATCGATATTTTCCGCTTTCAGCCCTTCTATCGTCGGGCGGATAATGCGCTCGTCCACTTTCTGCATAAACACCTCGTCGGCAAAAGGAACCGGAGACACGGCCCCCATTCCGCCTGTATTCAGACCAGTATTGCCTTCGCCGATACGCTTGTAGTCTTTTGCCACCGGAAGCACCTTGTAGCTCTCGCCATCCGTCATCACGAACACGGAACATTCGATACCGTCCAGGAACTCTTCGATCACGACCGTCTTGCTGGCATCGCCGAACATGCCGCCCAGCATATCGCCCAGCTCCTTCTTCGCTTCTTCGAGCGTGTCGAGGATCAACACCCCTTTACCGGCAGCCAGACCATCGGCCTTCAACACATAAGGAGCCTGCAATTCTTCCAGGAAAGCGTATCCTTCTTCCAAATTTCCGGCTGAGATACTCTTATAACGGGCAGTCGGGATATCGTGCCGCATCATGAACGCCTTCGCAAAATCCTTGCTGCCTTCCAGCTGCGCTCCCTCTTTCGAAGGGCCGATCACCGGAATACCTGCCAGGGCCGCATCGTTCTTGAAATAGTCATACACTCCTTTCACCAGCGGATCTTCCGGGCCCACCACCACCATACCGATCCGGTTTGCCAACGCAAATTCCTTGATAGCAGGGAAATCGTCCGCCTTGATATTTACATTCGTACCCACCAATGCGGTACCTGCATTGCCGGGGGCAATGAATAACTGATCCACTTTCGGGCTTTGAGCCATCTTCCAGGCTATTGCATGTTCACGGCCGCCTGAGCCAAGTAATAATATGTTCATATGTAGTTCTTTTTATATTTTATCAATTCTGATACGTCTCCTTACTTCAAATAATCGTCGAAGTAGCGCGTTATCTTCTCATACAGATGCGGGCGGTCTTTGCCGATCACATTATGCAGATGGCGGGGATAAACGAAATAATCAGGATAGGTATCCGCATCCACACAAGCTTTCAGGAACCCGAGGCTATGTTGCCAGACAACAACCGGATCGATATCTCCGTGGATCAACAGCAGATGTCCCTTCAGGTTACCCGCTTTCAACTTCAGGTTGGCATTCTTATAGCCTTCCGGATTATCCTGCGGCCGGTCCATATAGCGCTCGCCATACATAATCTCGTAGTTGCTCCAATCGATCACCGGGCCACCGGCAACTCCCACCTTGAACAGTTCCGGATACGAACACATCAGGTTCGTCGTCATAAAACCGCCATAGCTCCATCCGTGCACGCCGATACGGCCGGCATCGACATACGGGAGTGATTTCAGATACTCGACGCCTTTCACCTGGTCCGCCATCTCGTTCACACCTAAATTACGATGTATGACATTTTCGAAAGCCTGTCCCCGGTTCGCCGATCCCCGGCTGTCGAGCGTGAAGACCACATAGCCGCGTTGAGCCATATAGATATCCCAACCGCCTACGCCGTTTTTCCATCCGCCTGTAACCAGCTGGGCATGCGGCCCGCCGTACACATAGACGATCGTCGGATATTTCTTCGCCTCATCCAGACCGACAGGTTTTACCAAGCGGTAATTCAAAGAAGTGACGCCATCCGCCGCCTTGATCTTTCCGGTAACGATTTCCGGCATCGCATATCCTTCGTACGGATCTTTCGCCGTCAACAACGTCCGTAAGGTTTCTCGTTTCTGTCCGTCAATGATCGAAATCTCACGTGGGACGTCGGGAGCGGAATAGCTGTCGATCAGATATTTGCCGGAAGCGCTCAACTGCGTGGCATGCGCTCCCTGCAAACCGCCCGAAGTCAATTCGTAAGAGGTTCCCTTTTTCAGATCCAGACGTGACGTCCCGACATACAGAGCATCGCCATAGCTGAACGAACTCAGCATCGACGGCCTTGTAGAAGAGAAGAACAACGCCTTTCCCTTGGCATCGAAACCGAGGACATTCAGCACTTCCCACTCGCCTTCCGTCAACTGCTTCAACAGTTCTCCCTTCGTATTATACAGATACAAATGATTATAGCCATCGCGCCGGCTCTGCCAGATAAACTGTTCCGGATTGTTCGGCAGGAAAAGCACCGGATGTTGCGGCTCCACATAATGTTCGTTCTTTTCGGTAAACAGATCCGCCTCTTTCTCACCCGTCAAGACAGAATAGCGTACCAGGTGCATCTCGTTCTGATCCCGGTTCAGTTCGGCAATATAAATGCTCTTCTCATCCGGGCTCCAGGCAATATTCGTCAGATACTTTTCTTTCGGCAAACCGGTCTTCAACCAGACGGTTTTCCCGGTCGCCAAGTTGTAGACACCGACCGTCACCTCGTGGCTTTTCATCCCGGCCATCGGGTATTTGTGCGGTTCGGCTTTTGCACAACGGGCGGTAATATCGACAAACGGATAATCCGTCACCATGCTTTCATCCATCCGGTAGAAAGCCAGCGCCGAACCATTCGGGGACCAGAAAGTCCCTTTATGGATACCGAACTCGTTCTGATGAACGGACTTCCCGCAGACAACACCTTCGGCCGTTTCGTCCGTCACGATACCGACAGCGTTATCCGGTGAAAGGATTTTCAGGTTGTCGCCCTCCGTAAAAGCCAAATAACCGTTGGCCGGACAGAAGTCGAAGTTCTCCCAGGAGCCGTTCAGGTCATACGTATTTACAATCCTGTTTTCCGCAAAGTTATAATGGAAACGATGGCGCTTGGCATTAAAAGCAAGCACCGGCTGATCTTTATAAGGGACCGAGAAGAAAGGCATGCTGCCGACCGTCTGTGCGCCGGCCGCCGTAAGCGCTTCGTTCAACTGCCGGCGGGTAAAGGCGACTTTCACCGCCTTTGTCGATTCGCCACTCATCATGCTGTCACCCTTGACATACAGATAGGTGTCTCCGCACCACTGCAACTGTTTCAAGTTGCGAGACACAAAACGACTTTGCGTCTTTCCACCGGGAATCAGGTCATGCAAAGTAAACTGTTTGTCTTGTCCCATCATCGACAACGGATTTAGAAGTGCCAAAGCACAGAATATACTTAAAAAATTAAGCCTCAAAGTCATCCTTGCCCCTTCTTTTAAATGGTTTCTTAAACGGACGGTCACCAAACTTCTTATCTCCGAACTTTTTCTTACCGCCAAAGTCCTCATCATCCTTGAAGTGTCTCTTGACAGGACGTTTGCCGACAAAATCCTTACGTGCCGGACGGCCGTCTGCACGATCATCGCCAAAATAACGTTTACCGGGAATAAAGGGAGCCCGCTCGCTATCGTCTTCAGCATGTGCGGCGGCAAAACGACGGTCGGGACGATCCAAGCGATCGGAACGGAAGTTCGGACGTGACGGACGGTCCGGCCTGCGTTCGAAAGAAGGTCTTTCCGGATGGGAAGGACGTGCTTCGCCCTCTTCGTTCAGTGCTTTTTTATAATCTTTGTTCTTCCCCTCGAATATGTCATAGCAACGATATTCGCATTCCAGCGAACCGTTCATAAGCTTCATCTTTTCACTCGGTTTGAGGCCGATCTTGTCGAAACATTCATCTTTATAACTCAGAATCCAAACCTTATAGCCGGTAAACACATGCTTGATACGTTCGCCGATCATATTGTACAACCCTAACAAGTCACGGCTGGAAATACGTTCGCCATAAGGAGGATTGGTCACCATGATGCCCGGCTGCGGAGCCTCCGTGCACTGCTGGAACGCTTGGGTCTTCAGCTCGATATATTTCATCAGGCCGGCGCTACGGATATTCTTTTCGGCAATCTCGATCGCCGCCGGATTAATATCGGCGCCATAACATTTGAAATCAAACTCACGTTCCTGGCTCTCGTCGTTATAGATACGGTCGAACAGTTCCTGGTCGAAGTCGATCCATTTCTCGAAAGCAAACTCCTTACGGTGCACACCCGGCGCAATATTCAAGGCGATCATCGCCGCCTCGATCAGCAACGTACCGGAGCCGCACATCGGATCGACGAAATTCGATTCTCCTTTCCATCCCGTTTTCAAGATCATACCGGCAGCCAGCACCTCATTCAACGGCGCTTCCGTCTGGTCCACGCGGTAACCGCGTTTATGCAGACTCTCGCCCGAACTGTCGATAGAAAGCGTACAGTCGTTATGTGAGATATGAATATTGATATACAGATCCGGATTGTTTACACGGACAGAGGGGCGTTTCTGCTCCTTCTCCATGAAATAATCCACGATTGCATCCTTCGTACGATAAGCAACAAACTTGGAGTGATTGAAATCTTCAGAGTAGATTACAGAGTCGATGGCAAATGTTTTGTCCAAGGACATATAGTTTTCCCATTTCACCTTCTTAACCTCTTTGTAGACAGCATCAGCGTCTTTAGCTTTAAAGTGATAGATAGGTTTCAGGATACGCAATGCCGTACGGCAACAGAAGTTGGCTTTGTAAAGCACTTCCTTATCTCCGGTAAAGGAAACCATCCGGCGGCCAATCTGTATATCGTTAGCACCTAAAGATAATAACTCGCCGGCCAGTATTTCTTCCAACCCGTAAAGGGTCTTGGCCACCATTTCAAATGTTTCGCTCATTTTAAGTTGAAAGTTAACAATGATTCCTCATCGTTTATTAGTAATTCTATTTTAATTATTAATTGTTTAATTATTAATCATCCTTTGTTCCATGACTTCGCTGACTGTCAACTGGCATTTATCAATTGTCTGCTGACTCACGGTTGCTCCCGCCGGAACATCTTCCGTAATCCAGACATTGCCACAGATCGTAGCTCCTTCGCCAATACGAATGCGTCCTAACAATGTAGCATTGGAATAAACCGTCACATGATCGCCCAGCACCGGATGGCGCGGCACACCGCGTATCGCATTCCCGTTTTCGTCGGGCGGCAGTTTCTCTCCTGCCAGACTGACTCCCTGGAAGATGCGGACGTGGTTCCCGATCACGCTTGTCTCACCGATAACGGTTCCCGTCCCGTGGTCGATCGAGAAATAGTGCCCGATCTCTGCCCCCGGATGGATATCGATACCTGTCTCCGAATGGGCCATTTCAGTAATCATGCGGGGAATAAAGGGGACGCCCAACCGGTATAGCTGGTGCGCAATGCGATAGTTGCAGACAGCCCGGAAACCGGGATAGCAAAAAATAACTTCGTTGATGTTCTGCGCAGCGGGATCGCCATTGAAAGCGGCTTCGGCATCCGTCGCCAACAGGCTGCGCATTTCGGGAAGCGTCCGGATAAAGGCTTCCGACAGTTTCTCCGCCTCGGTAAGTATTTTTTCTTCGGGACAAGAGACACAGGTAGTATCAGCAAAACAAAGCCCTGCATAAATCTGCTTGGAAAGCAGCGTATGCAACGTTCCGACATTTACGCCGGTATGGAAACGGATGGTCTGCTTGCTGATCCGTGCATTCCCGTAATAACCGGGGAAAAGGATTGCCCGGCACAAATCTATGATCTCTTTCAGCACTTCACCCGAGGGTAGCGCCTCTTCATCTCGGTAAGCATGAAACAATTGCTGGTAAGACCCCTCGTCCGAGAGCATCTCAACCGTATCGTTCAAGACCTTGCTATGCTTTTGCAATCCCATTATTCAGCAATATCGTATTTGGCAACAAAAGTAAGAATAAATTGAAAATGAACAATTGACAACAGGCAATTATTTGCCCATCATACAACGCTTTATCCAAAAAGACAAATCGCCCGGCAACGTCAACTTTCAATTCTTAACTTCCAATTTTCAACTTATTATGCGGTGCCCCGAATTCCTTGCAGGTCACTTCGTCCATTTCCACAATCCATATTTTGACATTCTTCACAGCCGGATCGGAATAGCGGAATTCCTTATCCGAATACTGTTTCATAATGATATCCAGGGCTTCCGTCTTCTTGTCGAAATCTTCTTCAAAGCGGACTTTCCCCCAGCATATCACGCTCTTGGAGCGCATCCGGTAACTGCAAGCGACCTCCGGGTGCTGAAAAACGAGATCATGATCCGTACTGAACGTAATGCAGACGCGCGGATTCCGTTCTAAAATGGAGATGCTCCGTCCCTCCTGTGCCGAATGCAGGTATATAACACCCTCGCGGTAGCCAAAGTTCATCGGCAATACATAGGGAGTCCCATCCGTATCGGCCAGTCCCACATAGCAAATATCACACTTCTTAATGATCGCTTCAATCAGTTCTTTATCGGTATGTACTAATGTCTTCATTTCTCGTTTCTGTTTTTGTCCCTACAAACATACAAGTTTTTTATCTTTTTCAGGCTGCTCCCGCAGGATATATTTGTCGCATCCTCTTACAAGAACAAAAGGAGGTGTCAATCCCCCCCCCTTTATTGTTGTCATCTTTTAGAGCTCGCCCGGCCTTTCTTCCTCTCCGCCACCGGAACCTTCACCAATCACAACTTTCACATCATCTTCTTCAAACCTAATCTGACCGTTTGAACGGCGAAGGCTCAATCCCGGAGTAAATACAATACGCGCTTTCGTAATATTGGAAGCATTGAATTCATCTTCCGTTGCCGCCCCTTTCGAGCGAACCGACATACGGAAATTTCCAAATTCACCGACCTGTACGATATTGCCGGAACGGAGTTCCAATCCCATAGCCCAATTCAAAGAATCGAGTACGGCTTTCACATCCGCACTTGACATAGCCGAACGGTTTGAAACCAATTCACAAAGCTTTTCCATATCACAATAGCCCGAAGCTTTCGCCACTGCATACGTTTTCACCTGGTCTTTTTCTTCGCCGACCATTACTTTTCTCTGTACTTTTCTAAATTTCAAAGCCATAATCTTTAGTTTTTAAATGATTAATAATTTGTTTTTGATCACACTGCAAAGATATGGCACCCGAAAACCGTTAAAAAAGCAGTGAGACAAGACAGTTGAAAGGTGAAAGGTGAAAGTTGCGACAAGCGGTATTTCAACTTTCACCTTTCAACTGTCACCTTTCAACTATTCCCTCTCACTGCTTTTCTCCAACAGGTCGGTAAAATCGTACGAATCCATCCGCACATACCGGATTTTATCAGCCAAATACCTGGCAGACACATCCATATCAAAAGCGAGTAAAAGAGAAAATGAAATTTCCGTATACGAAGATTTATGTTTTTTATACGGTTACATCCATAAATTGACTACTTCCAGGAACAGATTTAACTCGTTCCCCCCATTTAAAAACTCATGAAACTTTTGAAAGCCACTTACATTCCTTCCCGCAAGATCTTTTTCAGTGGCTGGAAGAAACGCTCTATCAAACGGAGCTCTTCTGTTACGATTCCGGCCGTGGCTTTCATTTCCTGCATCACAGGAAGAC
>NZ_CABUOD010000058.1 GCF_902493135.1 uncultured Parabacteroides sp. | reverse complement strand
CCGTGTAATCCGCGTAATCCGTGCCTTAAAGATCGTGATAAAGGAGTTTTGACACCCTCCTTTTTATTTCCGTATAATTCTTAACTTTGTGTGCAAGAAAAAAGCGATAACCTTCTCGCTTGATTCGTTTGACCATGAAATACCGCTATCTCTTAAATCTCCTTTTTCTGGCGGCCTGTGCCTTTTGCTATGGGCAGCAGGATTCCATTGTCCCTTTCAAGGATGCTTACAAGCGTATTTATAATGTAACGAAGGTGTCGGGAAACAAGCCGGTAATAGACGGAAAGCTGGACGAGCCTTTCTGGACGGAGCAAGGCGAGTGGTCCGACCGCTTTGTTCAGATTATTCCTTATGAGCGGATTGTCTCTTCTTCGCCTACGCGGGTCAAACTTTTTTATGATGATAAATATATTTATGTAGGGGTTTATTGTAAAGATGGAGTTCCGGGGAAGATGAACCGTTTTATCGGTAACCGGGACGATAACAGCATGGGCGATCTGATCAGTGTGGCTTTCGATACCTATCATGATTATCGGGCGGCTCCGGAATTCAATATTAATTTAGGCGGGAACAAGACCGATTTGATCGTGACGGACAAGTTGAATGTGAACTTGAGTTGGAATGCGGTCTGGGAAGGGAAGACACATGCCAATCTGCCGGATTCGAGCTGGACGGCCGAATTGCGTATCCCGTTCAGCCAGCTTCGTTATAACCGGGAATCCGAAGATGGTATCTGGGGACTCCATGTGAGACGTATCATCCGGCGGAACAATGAAGTGCAGAACTGGAGCATGATCCCGTTGAAAAATAACGGGCATGTCTTTTCGTTCGGTGAGATGCACGGGATGGACGAATTGCCGAAACCTCGTGGTATTGAGTTCTTGCCGTATGTGATGGGGAAATACAGAAGCGAACCGAAGATCCCCGGCAGCCCTTATCAGAAGGGGCATGGATGGGGTGGAAATGTGGGACTGGATGCCAAATTCGCTTTGTCGGATTTTACGTTGGACCTGACGATCAATCCTGATTACGGGCAGGTGGAGTTGGACCCTTCGGTGATGAACCTGACGGCCTATGAGACTTTTTACGATGAAAAGCGTCCGTTCTTTCTGGAAGGCAAGCACATTCTGGATTTTGCCAACGGCAATGATATGATGTTCTACACACGCCGTATCGGGGCAGCCCCTTCCTACACTCCTCCGGGCATCGATAATGTCAATAGCTTTGCCAGCCGGAAAGAGAATATTCCTATTATCGGAGCTTTGAAACTGACAGGGACGAACCGTAAGGGGGTGACGGTCGGAGTGGTGCAAAGCTTGACGGCACAGTCGTCTTCCAAAGTGACGTTCAACGGGGTGGAAGATAAGGTTGTGGTGGAGCCGTTAACGAATTATACCGTAGCCCGTGTGCAGAAAAACTGGGAAGGGAATACGTTGTTGGGGGGAATGGTTACTTCTGTAAACCGTGCTTTGGATGAACCGTATCTGGAGGATTTCATGGTACGTAATGCGTTTACGGCAGGGATTGATTTTACGCAATATTTTAAGAATCGTTTGTATTATATCGAGGCGAAGGCGATGGCCAGTTCCCTGAATGGAAGTCGGGAGGCGATCCGTGCATTACAGGAAAATGCGGTGCATTATTATCAACGGTTGTCTTCCGCCGGTTATTTGGAGGTCGATCCGGACCGTCGTTCGTTGAATGGAACGGGCGGTTATCTGAAGCTGGGACGGAAGGGAAATGCGAAATGGGCTTTTGCGGAGACCTTCAGCTGGTCGTCTCCCGGTTTCGACCTGAATGATATCGGCTACTTGAAGCAAACGGATAATTTATCGAATGAGACGGAGGTCGTCTATCGGCAGACGGATATTTGGAAGATGTTCCGGTATAACGCTTTTACGTTGACACAACGGAACCAATGGAATTATGGCGGGACTCCTTTTTATAATGATGTGGCGTTGAAGTGGCAGACGATGACGATGAGCCGTTATGAACTGGTCTTATCGGAAACGTTCTGCTGGAACAGCCTGGATAGCCGTTTGCTACGGGGTGGCCCGGATGTGCGGTTTGATCCTTATTTCCTGACATCGGTCAAGTTTAATACGGATAAGGCAAAACGGGTTATGTTGACGTTGCAATATGAAGGGAATCATAATCTGGATGGATATAACCGTTTCAACTCCTTTATACCGGGGTTGACTTTTCGTCTCGGAAACCATGTCTATCTTTCCGGACAGGTGAATTATGCCTGGAATAGGGACAATATGCAATTTGTACAGGCTGTACCGGAGATCACTACGGCCCCTTACATGACAGCACATATGGATCAGAAAACATACGGGCTGACCATGAAGTTGCAGGTAAACGTGACACCGGATATTTCGGTTCAGTTCTATGGCTCGCCTTTTACCTCGACTGCCCGGTTCAGTGATTTCAAATCCATGACAAATACGACTTCGCATACGTATGAAAATCGTTTCCGCCCGTTGTCGGAGGAGGAAACGTCTTTTATAAAGGAGAAGCCGGACTTCAGTTTTAACGAGTTCCGTTCCAATCTGGTGGCACGCTGGGAATATCTGCCGGGTTCTACATTATACTTGGTATGGGAACACAGGATGTCTAATCGTGACAGCCGTTATCTTTCCGGCTGGGGGAATAACCTGGACCGCATGTTCGGCCTTCCCGCAACGAATACGTTCATGATTAAAATGAATTACTGGTTTAACCTGTAACGGTCAGAATAGATCGGCATGCGTACCGGTTATTCATCCAGTCCGCATTTTTTTTCTTTGCGGACCTTGATTTTGCCTCCTAATCCTTGAATTAGTTTACGGATTGTTGCAGCGTACTCTTCGGGAATGGCTATCTCGAATGTCTTTAATGTTTTTATCGTTTCTTTTTTTATACTTGTTGCTTCCATTTTTACTTAGTTTAAATATTACAACTTGAAACAAAGATACATAATAATCGGCAATTGGCCTATTTCTCTTCATCAATAATCATGCCGCTGCCGAGGCAAAGATGGTGGTCTTTGTCGTAGACCACTCCGTACTGTCCGGGGGCGATTCCCTGGATTTTGTTGTCGGATTCGATGCGGTAGAGGTCACCGATGCGACGGATGCGGCCATGTGTGAAGTCCGGCGTGTGACGGATCTTGAAAGTGATCTCTTTCTCGTCCGCAAACTCTCCCCACGGGTCTTCGGTAATGAAGTCGAAGCCGTGCATGTTGATAATCTTGCCGTATTGTGTTTCCGGATCATAACCGTTGGAAACATAGATGATGTTCCGCTTGATATCCTTTTTGATAACGAACCACGGTCCGCCACTCAAGCCTAAACCCTTACGCTGCCCGATCGTGTGGAACCAATATCCGTTGTGCTTGCCCAACACCTTGCCGGTTTCCAGTTCGACGATCTTTCCGGTCCGTTTTCCCAGGTAGCGCTCGATGAATTCATTATAGTTGATTTTGCCTAAGAAGCAGATACCCTGGCTGTCTTTCCGTTTGGCGCTCGGCAGTTTTTGTTGCTCGGCGATGGCTCGGACTTCGCTTTTCATCAGGTGTCCGATCGGGAACATCAACTTCTGTATCTGCAAACGGGTGATCTGGCCGAGGAAGTCGGTCTGGTCCTTCACGGGGTCTTTGGCAGTGGAGAGCCAAACTTTGCCGTCGATCTCGGTTGTCGTGGCGTAATGGCCGGTTGCTATCTTGTCGAAGTCTTTGCCCCATTTCTCCTCGAAACAGCCGAACTTGATGTATTTGTTGCACATCATATCCGGGTTGGGGGTGAGTCCGCGTTTTACGGAATCGATGGTGTAGCTCACGACACGATCCCAATACTCGTCGTGCAAGGAGACGATCTCGAACCGGCATCCGTACTTCTTGGCTATATAGGAGGTGATCTCGATATCTTCTTCGGCGGGGCAGTCTATATATCCGTCTTTGTCTTCCATGCCGATACGGATATAGAAGATGGTTGGATCGTATCCAGCCTCTTTCAACTGGTGGACGACTACGGAGCTGTCTACTCCTCCTGAAACTAATGCTGCAATTTCCATATTTCTACAGTGAATAAGAATTGTACAAAGGTACGGTAAATTTTTCAATTAAAACAGGAGAGATGCTTTGGGCGCTTCGGGGTATATTTATAATTTTGTACGTTTAGTTCATCTTAATTGATAAAAACGATATGCATATGCGTTATTCAGCTTTGTTATTGTCAGCCTTATTGTTGTCGACTGATGTTCATCCTTATTCGGCTTGTCTCTTGCAGGAAATGCAGGAGGTTTCTGTCCCTAATCCGTGGAAAGGGAAAAAAGTGGCTTTCTTGGGTGATTCGATTACCGATAAGATACATGTTGGGACGACGAAAAATTATTGGCAGTATCTTTCGGAGATGTTGGGCATGGAACCGTTCGTTTACGGCATTAACGGTCATCAGTGGAACGGCGTGTTGGAGCAGGCCGGGAGATTGCTGGCTGAACGGGGTGGCGATATCGACGCAATCCTGGTCTTTGCCGGGACAAACGACTTTAATGCCGGAGTTCCTTTAGGTGAATGGTACGCCGAGAAGGAAGAATCCGTTGAAGTGTCGGGGCCGAAGCGGGAAGTGCGTAAGCGGCGGACGCTACAAACGGATGACCGGACGTTTCGGGGACGTATCAACCGTGTCCTGTCTTATCTGAAAGCGAATTATCCGACGAAACAAATCATACTGTTGACTCCGATACATCGCGGATATGCCGAATTCGGGGATAACAATATCCAGCCGGACGAATCTTATCCCAACCGGATCGGTCTGTATGTGGATGAATATGTGGAAGTGATCAAAGAAGCGGCCAATGTCTGGGCCGTTCCTGTCATCGACCTCAATAGCGTCAGCGGGCTTTATCCTGTCAGCGACTCCCATACCCGATATTTTCATAAGGAAGATACGGACCGCCTTCATCCGAATGCGGACGGGCATTACCGGATGGCAAAGGCTTTGATGTATCAACTATTGACTTATCCGGCCGATTTTGAATAAAACATATCGCAAGCGATTTGTTGCGAGGCTGACAGAAGGGTTTCTGTTCGACCGACAGATGTCCGTCTGTTCACCCGATAGATGGGCTTCTGTTCGATCGACAGGTGGGCATCTGTTCCATCGACAGAAGCCCATCTGTCGATGCAGCAAATTTTCAGATTCCGATATATCCTTTCAGCGCATTCACATAATCCTCGAACGCCTGCTTGCCGACAGGCGTGATCCGGCAGGTGGTACGGGGCTTTTTCCCGACGAAGCTTTTCTCGACTTCGATATATCCGGCTTCATTCAATTTGTCTATCTGCACACTCAGGTTGCCGGCGGTCGCTTGTGTCTTTTCTTTCAGGTAGACGAAATCGGCTTCATCAACCGACAAGAGAATGGACATGACCGCAAGCCGGAGCTGGGAATGTAATAATGGATCTAATTCTTTGAACATAGCTGCTTCATTTGTTTATTCAGGATATGTCCCGGTATAATCATCATGACGGCAAAGATAGCGGCGAAAGCTAATAACCGGTCGGCCCCGTGTATAAATAAGATGGAAAAGGAGAGTGCAATGCTGACAGATCCGGCTATGATCATCGGCTTATATTTGCTGACACATCCGGAGAGCGTAGTTGCCATCCCCATTAGCAACGGGATGATGAACAGGATGTCCACCTTTCCGGCAAAAGAGACAAGGGATAGGAACCAGCCGACAACGCCAAACACGATCCATATCTGGCCGGTGATGCGGTCTATATAGTTTTTAACTCCTCTTTTCCCGTTTTTGCGGGCGAAATAGATCGTGATCGGGCCGGCAATGGCGGGCAGTGCGAACCATAAATAATTCACCTTGTAAGAACCGGTCTGCAGGAAAGCATACCAGATGGTAACCGCTATTATAACCGTCGTGTATCCCCATACCAGAAGCGGGTAGGCGGCATAACGGGCTACATTTTCTTGGGTTTCCCTGATCATCCGGGTAATGAGTTCCAGACTTTCTTTCTCGTTTAATTTTCTGTCTTCCATAACTTTATTTGTTTTTTATTTTGTTCGTATGTACTTTGTTGATTCAAAGATAATTATTTTTCATTGAGCCGACTTCTTTCGTCGGCCGAACTTCTTTCGATCTTGCTCTTTTTCACTTTCTTCCCGCTGTTGAAGTTCCATGTCAGGGATATTTTGAAAGTCCGTCCCGAAAGGGCGCTTTCGTACCGGCTGTAAGTTGTGTAGGCATCGATACGGCTGACGAAGGACTGTCGGCGGTCGAAAATATTGTTGGCGGAAGCCGTCAGAAGGAAACGGTTATCGGCAAACTTTTTGCGCACGGCCAGATGGACCGTATGGCGGGGAGCGACCTCGCTGTTTCCGGAATAGAGGCGGCTTGTCCCGCTGTACTGGACCTCTGCCGTGAAATCCGCCGGCAGCAGAAACGTTGCATTGGCATTGGCAAAGGCCAGATAATGCGCTTTGAAGTTGGCCTCTTCCGTCATCCGGATATCCTGCCGCACGCCTACGAAGTTTGCCGTCAGGTTGCACCATGCGGTCGGTTGCATCGGCAGGTTGATGGCTACGAACCAGTGGTTTTCCGAATGATGGTTCTCGTAGGTGATGTAGGAGATATCCGGATTTCCCGCATCCTGTTTGCAAAACTCCCGGATCAGGTCGTGGTGGAGGTTTCCGCCGACGGTCAACGTATAGCGGTAGTTATAGACCAGTGTCGCACTGAACCTGTTGATATAAGTCGGACGCAGATAGGGGTTCCCGATCTGGTAACTGTAGTCGGACGTTTGCAACCGGTTCGGGTTCAAGGTGTAGAATGCCGGACGCTCGATGTTGAGGGCATATTGGCCGACCAGCATCCACTTTTTCATCCGGTCGAATGCATACGTGGCACTCAGGTTGGGGAAGAAGTCGAAATAGTCACGTTTGATGCGGCCGCTCCGGTCGTCCGTCTGTGTGTATTCTCCCCTCAGGCCGGCGATAAGCGACCACTTGCCTGCCTCGGCCGAAAAAGAAGCATACGCACTCATGATGTCCTCCTTGTATTTCAGGCTGTGCCCATAGACTGGGTTTTCTTTCCATTCCTGCTGTTGCGACAGGCCGTCATAGTGGGAATAGTCGTCCATGGAAGTATGCGTGTACTTCACTCCGGCGTTCAGCGACAGGTTTTTGTTGAAATATTTCAATCCCGACAGGTCGGATGTGACAATTTCGTAAGTCGCATCCGCATGGCTTCTGTAGAGGCTGTCGTGTTTCAGCATTTCCGTCTCTTGGGTGACGCTGTAGTCATTATCGCCTTTCGATTTTTTATTTGCATAATCAACGATCAGTTTGATCGCTGAACCTCGATTGTCAATTTTATGCAGATAATTCATCGTGGCGGTGACAGTCTGGTATTGGCTGCTTTGTCCGTATTTCCCGTTACTGTTCAGCATGAATCCTCCTTTCGTGAGATTTGTCCGGCTCCAGGACGGTCCTTTGGCCGTTTGCCGGATGTATTCGATTTCTCCCCCGACACTATTGGCCGTATCTATTTCAAAGATCGCCCCTAAACGTCCCGTCCCGTAACCGGAGCGGGTGTCGAATCCTGAAAGGCTCGAAAAATGAACAGTTTCCTCCGGATATTCCCTTTCCGAACTCATCTTGCTTCTGTCGTTCGGTGTGAATATGCCTGAAGCTGCTGCCTGGATGCTCCATTTTCCAATACGTGCATGAAGGCCGGCGGAAGGTAAATACCGGGTTAATGAAGGAGCCAAAACCGTTCCCATCGAGATATTTCCCTGTACGCCGTTATCCAGCCTGCGCCGGAGGGAGATCCGGATAACCCCGCCCCGCATATTGGCATCATATTCCGCTCCGGTAATCGGGATCACTTCGATCCGCCTGATATCCTCGGATTTTAATGAACGCAGGTAGGAAAGCAGTTCTTCTCCGCTCAATTTGATTTCCCGGTTGTCTACAAACACCTTGGTCCCCGATGCTCCATTGATGGAAATGTTCTTGTCGGTCAGCCATACGCCCGGTGCTTGCGATAACAATTCCGTCCCGTCTTTACCGCTGGCAGGGGAGACGTTGACGACAAAGCGGTCTGCTTTTCGTTCGATGTTAAGAGCTTGCACTACCACTTCTTTCAATGCATAGGTTGAAGTCTCCAATATAAATGCCTCGCGTGTGTCGGCTGTTAGTCGGATTGACTTGCGTATCGTTTCAAAGCCTATACATTGAATAATGAGTGTGTAGGCTCCTGTGTCGGCCTTCAATGCGAAGTTTCCGATACTGTCGGTTGCGCCTCCGGCTATTTGATCGCCGTTCCGCAGTAGAACGACGGTCGCATAGTTCACCGCTTCCCCTTGATGGTTTTGTATATGGCCGCCGTATATTGTCCTATTCGTCTGGCCATATACGTGAGCGGAGAGAGTCGCCACCATTAGGAGGATCAGGAGTGATACCCGTTTCATGACTTTACTCGTGAGTCGGGTAGTACAATTTCAGGCTGACGGTCTCTTCGTCCTGTTTAGGTTTACAGCTTTTCATCGCGTAACCCTCGACTGGCTTTTTATCTTCAGAGAAATCCATTTTCCAATTGTCGTTTTCGTCATGAAAAACAGACAGGTCGAATTCGTCCCATTCCACATTTTCCAGTTTGATGACAGCGGCCCCCTTTTCGGCTTTAGCCATTCCATAAACCGGTTTGCTTTCTTTCCCCTGTTGAGCCATCACCAGGATGTTCCCTTTTTCACCCCGGATATTGCTGACCTTCACGATGATGGTGCGGGCTATTACCGAACTGCAACTGAAAATCAGGGCCAATATACTTGTTATAATAATACGTTTCATATTTTCCCCTCCTCTTGTTTGATAAAATACTGACTAATGATGTTTAAACTCAGATCCAATCCCCAGCCGGCGACTACCCATAAAAACCACCAGTAAGATGGATTTGTGATATAATTGACTACTGCAAGGAAACTGCATACTACGATATATCTCAGGATATTCATTTTCATCTGTGCTGATAATGAACAGTCTCTTTTGTTTGTCTCTGCTGTTGCTTCCATTTTTGACTTCTTTTTAAGTTTGATGTGAATAAGTTTATTTTGTAAACCATATATGGATTAAAAAAGTGCAAGGAGCTGCGCGTTTCTCACTTGCACGCTGCAAAAATAAAACAGTTTATGATGTAAACCAAATAAAATGGGAAAAACTTTTACAGAAGGAAGAGGTATTTATACAAATAAATCATGAGAGTATAAAAAAGGCATGGGGAGTCTCCCTGTCCCATATTAGACTCTTCACTCCTCTCGTTTCATAATTAAAGTTTTGGCTTGCGTTTGTGTTTACAGCCCAAAGGCTTCGTGCCAAGAGTGTTTGCTTTTTCTTTGGTTCGATGCGTTCTCTTCGATATGTATGTCTTTGTTAATAAAATAATTATGGGGCACAACAAAGAAAATATATACGACACCGAATGGTTACGAACAAAATGAACTCAGATGCGTTTCGCATTGGAAAGTGCTCGAAATATAATGATTTTTTTGGCAATTCGGACAAAAGATTTACCTTTGTTGCATGCTTAGAATTGTAACACATATTGAACATTTGCTTCTGGTGCATGATTGTGTGATTGTACCGAAGTTCGGAGGTTTTGTTCTGCAGGTTGTTCCTGCCGTGCAGCATGTGGAGGAACATACGTTTCGTCCTTTGCGAAAAGAGATTGGTTTCAATATGACGCTGCAGCATAATGACGGGCTTTTGCCTGAATTGTATATGCAGGTATATGCGGTGAGCTATCGTCAGGCACAGTTGATGTTGGAAGAAGATGTGGAGGACATAAAGAACTCTTTGCAACAGTATGGAAAGTTGTCGTTTGGAGTGTTAGGCTCGTTCAGTATAGGAGAAGAGGGACAGATGATTTTCCATCCGGGTGAAACCGACTTGTTTAGTGTCGTTTCGTATGGCTTACCCGTTTTCCATTTCCCGGCTCTCGCGCCGTTGCAGGAGGAGCGGGGAGAAGAGATTCTTCTTACATCCCAAAAAGAAAAGAAAGATACTCTTTATATTCCGATCAGTCGTAAACTTATCCGTACGGCTATGGCTTCAGCTGCCGCATTGGCTTTGTTCCTGCTGGTTTCCACTCCGGTGAAAGATGTCAACCAGGATACCTATACAGCCAGTTTTGTCCCTACCGGAATGGTCGGGCAAAAATCGGTTTTTTCTGAAGCGGTTTTTCCCGATAGCATGGTGGCAGAGGCAGATATGAAGCAGGAACCATCGGAAGAGGTGATTGCGCGTGAAGTGAAAAACGTTGCGCCTGCTCCGGTACCGGAAAAGAAAGCACTTGTGTCCAAGCCTGTAATTGTCCAGCCTAAAAAAATGTATCATATCGTAATTGCCAGTTTCCCCTCGGAATCGCAGGCGGATGAATTTATTGCCGGTGTAGATCGTAGCGAATGCAACCATGTCAGTAAGGTTGTTCGTGATGGGAAGTATCGTATCTATGCGGATAAATTCGATAATCGCGAAGCTGCGGAATCTTATATGGCAACTCTCCGTTCCAATCCGAAATATAAGGATGCGTGGTTATTTATTAGCCGCTGATTTATACGATATAAAAAGAAATATCCTTCGGATGAAAAACTATTTTCTACCGAAGGATATTTAAAAAACGTCCGGACAGGTTTTCGTTATTATTGTTTTCTACTCTTTATTCTCTTTTTCAGATTTTGGTTTTCGTTTCTTTTTGAGCCGGCCTGCCTTGCGTAAGGCCTGATCCAAAATGTATTGTATCTGGCCGTTTGTGCTCCGAAACTCATCGGCTGCCCAAGTCTCAATCGCTTCCATCATTTCTGCGTCCACACGCAATATGAAATTTTTGGTCGCATTTCCATTTTCTTTTTTGGCCATATTTATATTATTGTATAAATTACTGATATAAAGTACCTGTATTGACTACAGGCTGTGCGGACTCGTCTGCGCAAAGGACTACCAGCAGATTGCTGACCATTGCTGCTTTCCGTTCTTCATCCAGCTCGACAACACCGTCTTTTTCCAGTTTTTCCAATGCCAGATGCACCATGCTGACGGCTCCTTCAACGATCCGTTCGCGGGCAGAGATGATAGCATCTGCTTGCTGGCGGCGCAACATCACACTGGCGATTTCGGATGCGTAAGCTATGTAGTTGATGCGTGCTTCTACGATTTCGATTCCGGCGATGGCGAGACGGCTGTTAAGTTCGTCTTCCAAGCGTTGGGTTATTTCTCCGCTTTCATCGGAGCGGAGTGTGACTTTGTCAATCGTTTCGTTTGTGTCGTAAGCGTACATGCCTGCAACTTGTCGAAGAGCGGCATCGCTTTGTATTTGGACAAACTCCCGGATGTTTCCGGATATATCGAAACAGGCTTTATAGGTGTCTTTTATTCTCCAGACAACTACGGCTCCGATCATGATCGGATTTCCTACTTTGTCGTTGACCTTGATCGGATCGATGTTCAGGTTAAGGATACGTAATGTTACGGTCGATTTCTGGAAAAGTGGATTTACCCAATAGAAACCGTTGCTTATGACTGTTCCGACATATCTACCGAAAAAAGTCAATACGCGTGAATTGTTCGGCTGAATGATCATAAATCCGGGAAACATGACAACTACGCATATCCCGCAGATGACACCGACGATGGTACTTGATATTTGTGACAACGATAGTAGATATATGGCTGTCCCTGTTAAAGCAAGCATGATAAATATAACCGTAAAACCGGATATTTTAATGCCGTCGAAGTTCTTTTCCTGTGTTTTCATAATGATTTATATATGATATTATTTTGATATCACAAAGTAAGGTAAAGTTCCGAACTTCTGCAAATAAATTATGAACTTTTTATAAGTAGATATATAAAATATTCTATAGCTTTGTCTACTCAAAAATTAGACGATTGGAATTTCAATTAGATATAGATAATAAGGAGTTTCAGGATGCCTTGCAACTGATCACCCATACACGCCAGTCCGTTTTCCTGACCGGGAAGGCCGGAACGGGTAAATCCACGTTCCTGAAATACATTTGCGCGCATACAAAAAAGAAATATGTCGTATTGGCGCCGACTGGGATAGCGGCGATTAATGCGGAAGGGGTGACGCTTCATTCCTTTTTTAAATTGCCTTTTCGTCCGATGTTGCCAGATGATCCGGACCTGAGTCTGAAGAACGGGCGTATCTTTGAGTTTTTCAAATACAGGAAAGAACATCGGAAGTTGATTTCGGAAGTAGAATTGATCATTATCGATGAGATTTCGATGGTGCGGGCAGATATTATTGATTGTGTCGACCGGATTTTGCGTGTCTTTTCCGGTAATATGCGTTTGCCGTTCGGGGGCAAGCAGTTGCTGTTTGTCGGCGATGTCTTTCAATTGGAGCCTGTAGTCCCTTCTGATCAGAAGGAAATATTAAGTCTTTTCTATGCCAGTCCGTTTTTCTTTTCGGCCCGTGTCTTCAAGGATATAAATCTGGTCCCGATTGAATTGCAGAAAGTGTATCGGCAGACAGATCCGGTATTTATCAATATTTTGGACCGCATCCGTAACAATGCCGCGCGGAAACAGGAGTTGGACACATTGAATGCTCGCTATTTCCCCGATTTTACACCTCGAAATGAAGATATGTACATCACGCTTGCCACCCGGCGGGATCAGGTGGATTTTATCAATGAACGGAAGTTGGCGGAATTGCCTGGTGAAGAATTTGTCTCTCACGGTAAGATCGAAGGTGATTTTCCCGAATCGTCTCTACCGACACAATTGAACTTGTCCATCAAGGAACAGGCTCAGGTCATCTTTATCGATAATGATTATGAACGCCGTTGGGTCAATGGTACGATCGGTATGGTGTCGGGGATTGACGAAAATGGAAATGTCTACGTCCTGTTGGAGGACGGGAGGGAATATCTGGTCGAGCCAACTTCCTGGCGTAACTATAAATATAAGTACAACGAAAAGGAGAAAAAGGTCGAAGAGGAGATTGTGGGGATTTTCGAGCAATTGCCGATCCGACTTGCCTGGGCGATCACCGTGCATAAGAGCCAAGGGCTTACGTTCAGCCGTGTCGTGGTGGATTTGACAGGCGGTGTGTTTGCCGGAGGTCAGACGTATGTCGCTTTAAGCCGTTGCACGTCTCTGGAAGGGTTGGTATTGAAAAGTCGGATTTCTCCGCATGACATCTTTGTGCGGAAAGAGATTGTGCAGTTTAGTCAGATGTTTAATGATCGGCAGCTGATCGAAAAGAGTTTGCGTGAAAGTGAAGCGGAATTGCTGTATGCACGCGCCGCCCATAGTTTTAAATCCGGTAATGTAAAAGAGACGGTCGAGGCCTTTGCGGCTGCCGTAAGTAAACGGAACGAGCTGGAAAAGCCGGAGGTACAACGGTTGCTTCGTATGAAATTGCAAATTATAAATACTCAACGGGCGCAGATCAAAAAACTCAGGGAGGAGATACATGCTCAGCGGGAGATCCAGAAAGAATACGCTCACGAATACTATTTGATGGGGAATGAATGTATCACGAAAGCACATGATCCGAATGCAGCTATCCGCTCTTTCGACAAGGCGCTCAGGCTTTATCCCGAATTTGTGGATGCTTGGGTACGTAAAGGGGTGACTCTTCTCGATTTGGGTGACAACTTCCGGGCGGTTACTTGTCTGAATGAAGCTGTGCGGCTTAACCCTAACTCTTTTAAAGCGCGTTATAATCGTGGGAAATCTTATCTCCAACTGAAATATTATGACGAGGCCGTTTCTGACTTTATGAAAGCTGTCGACTTGAAACCGAAGCATGCTGCAGCCCATGAATATCTTGCTGAGGCATTTCTACATATAGGGGAAGAAGAGTTGGCTCAGCAGCATCGGGATATTGCTGATGAGCTTCGTAATGGGAGTGAGAGTTAATAAGTTGTCGTTAATTTTATGCAGAAATGTAATAAAAACGTGATTATAAGGTTGTATCTTTGTGTCGCAATGTTAAATTATGTAGAGGGTATTTATTAAAACAAATTTCTGTATGAGAAAAGTTATCTGCTTTTTTGTATTTATTTTGATATGCATAGGTTTTTCTGTGCAGGCTCAGGTGACAACTTCTGCACTGAGCGGAAAAGTTATCGATGATCAGAATGAGAATGTGATAGGGGCTACGGTGGTAGTGGTGCACGAGCCGTCCGGAACGCTGTATGGTGCGGTTACGAATGTAGATGGACGCTATACGATCCAGGGAATGCGTACCGGCGGGCCTTATAAAGTGGAGATTTCCTATATCGGTTATAAAAAGGCTATTTTTACGGATATCAGACTGGAACTGGGTAATACATATACTCAGAATGCAACCTTGTATCCCAGTTTGGAACAATTGGGTGAAGTGGTGGTTACGGCTGATGCAAAAGCGAATATCGGTGCATCCAAAAACTTTTCTACATCGAAAATACAAGGTACTCCGACGGTTGACCGTAATATTTACGATATCGTGAAGAATATGCCGATGGCGATGACTTCTAAGAACGGAGGTGTCACTTTTGCCGGTTCCAACAACCGTTATAATAGTTTTCAGATCGACGGTACGGTAAGCAATGACGTTTTCGGACTGGCTCCGTCGGGAACAAACGGCGGTCAGACGAACGCCAACCCGATTTCGATGGATGCCATCCAGGAAATCCAGGTGGTGGTAGCTCCTTTCGATGTCCGTCAGAGCGGTTTTACCGGAGGTGGCATCAATGCAATTACCAAACAGGGAAACAACACATACCATGCATCGGTCTATTCCTATTTTACAAATGAAGGTCTCTACGGAAAATACAATGCTTATAAAGATAACATAAAGGATAAATTGACGGAACAGTCCACAAAAACTTTTGGTGGGACGTTGAGCGGTCCGATCATCAAAGACAAGCTGTTCTTCTTTGCTAATGTCGAAAACCGCAAGGAATCTTACCCGTCTCGTTTCTATGCCGGATATGACGAGAAAGGCTTTACCACCGATATGGCACAGAAAATAGCCGATAAGTATGAAGAATATACCGGAATCCGAGAGAGTTTCGGGTCACGCGATGTAGATCAGAGAGCCTTTAATTTCTTAGGACGTATCGATTGGAATATCGACAGGAACAATAAACTGGCTTTTCGTTATCAGTATAATAACTCATACGATGATATTTTCAGCCCGTCAAGTACGACTTACTTCTTTAACGGAAGCGGTTACCGGATGAAAAATAAGACGAATTCGTTTGTGGCCGAGTGGAACTCTCATTTGAGCGATATCTTGTATAATGAATTTCGTGCAGGTGTTACGACAGTCCGGGATGAACGCCAGGTGGCTTATCAGGGACCGAACGTAAAGATTAACGGTAGTGATAATAGCGGAACGAACAATATGACGGTCAACATCGGTACGGAGTATTCTTCAGGTGCAAACGCTCTGGATCAAGATATTTACACATTTGAGGACAATCTCTCCTGGTATAAGGGAAATCATACCTTTACCTTCGGTACGCACAATGAAATCTTCCGGATGAAGAACCTCTTTATCCAAGCTGTTACCGGCTCATGGGAGTTCGGTTCGATGGACGCATTCTTGAACGACAGCCCTTCCAAATATGTATTCAAGTATACGGATCCCGATGTGACAGGCGGTAACTATCGCTATACACCTATCATTAAAGCCGGTCAGTTCGGTTTCTATGCACAGGACAAATGGGATGTTGCCGATAATTTCTCGTTGACTTACGGTTTGCGTTTCGATATTCCTTTGTTGTTTAATGATCCGACTACCAATAATGAGTTCAATGAATATGCCGCAAGTAAAAATATTAAGGAAAGAGTGGGAGAAATGCCTGGAGCCAAAGTGATGGTCTCTCCTCGTCTGGGATTCCGCTGGTATACGGATGACAGCCGGACCACTTTGATTCGTGGTGGATTGGGGTTGTTTACGGGGCGTGTTCCTTTTGTATGGCTTTCCAATGCTTATAATAATACCGGGGTTGAGCAGAAAGGTACGACTATCTTTGCTTCCGGCTCGACTTCCGCCCCTTCGCTGGGGCAATATGCGGATGACCCGATCGGTGCTATGAATTCCCAAAAGGGAAGTCCCGCGACTCCCGATGTCGTGACGGTGTCCAAAGATTTTAAATATCCGCAGGTTTTCCGTGTGAACTTGGCACTGGAACGTACCTTGCCCGGTGATGTGAAGATGACTTTGGAGGGGCTTTATTCCAAAACATTCAATAACGTATATTTTGAGAACCTGGCATTATCGAGCAATGCCAAAGTCTATGCCGTTCCAGGTGTGGAAACTTCCGCCACCCCTTATTACTCCGTAGACAAGAAGTATTTCAGCATTACCAATCTGAAAAATACGAATATGGGATATACCTATTCTCTGTCTGCCTTGTTTGAAAAGAGTTTTCATTTCGGTTTGGATTTGGTTGCGTCTTATACGTTCGGACATTCCAAATCGGTGTATGACGGAACCTCTTCTGTGGCTTATTCCAACTGGAAATATAATTATGCAGTAGATTCCAACAGTCCCGGTCTGGCTTATTCCATGTTCGATATTCCTCACCGTGTGATGGTTTCTGTTGGCTATCGGACTCCCCGCTATGCCAAAGGCTTCATGGCGACTACCGTCTCTCTCGTCTATAACGGTTACGTGGGACAGCGTTACAGTCTGACGATGAACGAATCCTACTACGATGCCGAGAAAAAGAAAACAGTCTATATCGACTACAACGGTGACGGCTGGGGGGGGAATTCATTGCTTTATATCCCGACTGAAGACGAACTGCAGAAGATGGAATTCAATACGGAAGAAGACCGTCGGAAGTTTAACGAATGGATCGAAGGCGACAGCTATGCGAAGAAACATCGCGGAGCGTACGCCATGCGCAACTCCAATTCGGCCCCATGGGAAAATCAGGTCGATCTGCATGTCGCACAGGATATTTTCGTGCTGAAAGACCGTGGCAGCAAATTTCAGGTGACATTCGACGTTACGAACTTTGCCAATATGTTGAATAAGAAATGGGGAACCACCTACACCGCTGCCTATAACGTAATGCCTTTGCAGGTAATCGGGAATAAGAAGGGTGAAGATGGCAACTATACAAACACGTATGCTTATAATTCGAGAAATACGATCGCCAAGAATGATATTTTGTCCCGCTGGCATGCCCAGATTGGTTTTAAGTATATTTTCTAAATCTAATATGTATAGATTTCTGACATTTATATTGGTAAGTCTCTTTTTGATAATCTGTTTATCGATAACCGGATGTACGGACCATTCGAAGAAGGAACATTACGTCGTAGTCCTGTCTATGGACGGTTTTCGATCCGATTACCCGTCGCATGCCCATACGCCGACGCTCGATTCGTTGGCATGCGTAGGTGTGAAGGCGGCTTTTCGTCCCAGTTTTCCGAGTGTTACTTTCCCGAACCATTACAGTATGGCGACAGGCCTGCATCCGGATCATCACGGATTGGTGAACAATTTCTTTTACGCACCCGATCTGGACAGTGTTTATATAATGGGAAATCCTAATCCTGCTTTTTTCGGTGGTGAACCGATTTGGAATACGGCGGAAAAGCAGGGTGTCCGGACCGCCTCGTTCTATTGGGTGGGTAGCGAATATCCGATACAGGGACGCCAGCCTTCGATCTGGAAACCGTTCGATAAGAATGTTCCTTTTTCTGACCGGGCGGATTCGGTGATTGTCTGGTTGCAACTGCCTGAGGAAGTTCGTCCGCATCTGATAATGTGGTATATGGAAGAACCGGACGGAATCGGGCATAGGGCAACTCCCGATTCGGCGGCGACCCTTTCGACGGTTGAACATTTGGACCGTATATTAGGTGACTTCTTTGCTAAAGCCCGTAGGCTGGATATCTTTGACCGGATTGATTTTATCGTCCTGTCCGATCATGGCATGGCAACTTATTATCCGGAGAATTATGTGAACCTGAACGATTATCTGCCTCGCGACAGTTTCGATTATGTCTTCGACGGAGTACCGACTTTGCTTTATCCGAAACCAACTTATACGGATAGCGCTTATGCAATCCTGAAGCGTGTACCTCATGTGACGGCGTGGAGAAAGAACGAGATTCCGGAAAAGTTCGTGTATGGGAAGAATCCGCGTATAGGCGATCTGTTCGTATTACCGGATATCGGGACGTATTTGCAATTCCGTCCCGAATCGCGTCCTATATTTGCGGCTACACATGGATATGATAATTTTACTCCGGAAATGGAGGCTATTTTCTATGCGGCAGGACCTTCTTTCAAACAGAATGTCGAGTTGCCGGTTATGGCGAATGTCAATTTATATCTGATAATTGCCCGTTTGCTGGATTTGCAGCCAGCTCCTAATGACGGGGACAACGTGGTCGTTTCGACATTGTTCAGAAAACCGGAATAAAGGGATTCATTCCTGATGTTGCAGTATCTGTCGTCCGGAAGATGACGGCAGATACTACAAACATCCTACCGTTGTTTAGAAATAACAATTCATTCCCGGAGAGAAAGCCAATTGGCTACTGGCACTTTTTATTTCGATTTTGTTTTCCCTTGCCAGCCATCCGATCGCCGACCACAGATCAGCTTCCGTTAAAGCGGTTGCCTTTTTCAACTCCTCAAAACTCCAACACCCACCATCTAACAATAAATTGCAGATTGCTCCGGCATTTAATCCGATAGTCCCTTTATTCATGATAAACTTCATTTTATGTTATATGTTATGTAGAATATAAACAAAGCATAAGGGATAAATGATTTATAGGAAGTATGATTTTTATAGAGTTTTAAAGTCTTGTAAGAGATTTTCCGAGAAAAGAAAAAGCTCGCAAGTAAACTGCGAGCTTTTTGTAGTGCGTCCGGGGGTCGAACCCGAGTTTCCGCCGTGAGAGGGCGGCGTCCTGGACCACTAGACGAATGCACCAAGTTGTCTTTGTTTGACGTTGCGAAATTAGTAAATATTTTATTCCGATGTATCATTTAAGGGAATTTTTTTGAAGAAAATGTTTATCCCTTGTCATTTTGGTATCGAATTCTTCGTGTCTCCACTAAAAGGCGTTAAAAGAGCTATCAAATTCGTTAGTATTTCATTTGCGTTCAAGTTTATTTATTCTACCTTTGCCTCTTGTTATTGAACAATATACTATTGAACAATTACTAATACCAGTATTAAAATAACTAATATTATGGCAGAATTAAAAGAAAAACTTTTCTCAGAATTCGCACCTGTGTCTACTGAAGAGTGGATGGCGA
>NZ_CABUOD010000057.1 GCF_902493135.1 uncultured Parabacteroides sp. | reverse complement strand
CGTGAAACGGATGGTCATCCGTCGTGAAACGGATGGTCATCCGTCGTGAAACGGATGGTCATCCGTCGTGAAACGGACAACTTATGGACAAGCTCTTTCGTGCTGATTTTGAAGGTGCGATTCGATAATTCTTTCTTATTAACCGGATAAAAGTATGCGACCTGTTTTTTTTCACTACATTTGTGTTGCGGGAAAAGTTGCGGGCAACCGTGAAAACACGAACTTTATGAATGATTTGGAACAACAAATAGACTTTCTTCTTTTCTGCCAAAAGCAGGATTGGAAACTGGCAAGGGAGAATTATGCTTCTTTGGCCAATGTGCAGACGCGCTATTTCCAGGAGGATTACAGGACAACGGTTCTTCAGTTTAATCCGGAACGGATTCGTTCTTCCGCCGCTAAGATCGACAAGGCATCCTTGCAGGCGCGTCCCTGTTTTTTCTGCCATCGGCCGGAAGAACAAAAAGGAGTGACATATAATGACGCGTTTGAAATACTGGTTAATCCATACCCTATTTTCAAAGACCATCTGACCGTGCCTCTGCGTTGGCATGAAAGGCAACAGATAAAACCTTATTACGGGGATCTGCTGGACATCGTTTCGGATTTATCCGGCTATGTCTTGTTCTATAATGGCCCTAAATGCGGTGCTTCGGCTCCGGACCACATGCATTTCCAGGCTGGAAGGAAAGAGGAATTTCCGGTTGTGAGAAATTGGCTAAACTTCCGGAAACGGGCCGTTTGGGAAAGGGGACGGACGAGTCTCTATGCTTCTGTCGGCCTCCTTCCGGTCTGTTTTATCCTGGTGTCGGGAGATAGAAGTGAGGCGGTGGCCGCTTTCGGGTTATTATACGACAGGATGCCGATGGGGCCGGAGGATTACGAGCCGATGATGAATGTGGCGGTCTGGAAGGAGGAGGAGGTTTGGATAACCTGTATCTTCCCCCGGCGGGAATTGCGTTCTTCCTGCTATTATGCCGAGGGAGATGCCAATATCCTCATCAGTCCGGCGACGGTCGAGATGGCCGGCCTGTTTGTCGTCCCTTTGGAAAAGGACTTTAAGAAAGTGACATTTGCAGACCTCGAAAAGGTCTGGGAAGAGGTAAGTATTACGGAGGATGAGAAGAACGAGCTCATCCGTAAAATAAGAGAAGAAGCATGATGCCACATAAGCCTATGTCTGATAAGCCATCTGTACGGTCTCCCTGGTTCTGGGTCCCTTCCCTGTATTTTGCGCAGGGAATACCTTATGTCGCGGTGATGATCGTGTCTGTCCTGATGTATAAGCGCCTGGGAGTTTCAAATACCGATATCGCCCTTTATACGAGCTGGCTGAACCTGCCCTGGGTGATCAAGCCTTTTTGGAGCCCTTTCGTGGATTTGCTGAAGACCAAACGCTGGTGGGTGGTCACCATGCAGCTATTGATCGGGGCAGGGCTTGCCGGGGTTGCGTTTACGATCCCGACGACATTCTTTTTCCAGGCTTCATTGGCGGTTTTCTGGTTGCTGGCTTTCAGTTCCGCCACGCATGATATTGCGGCGGACGGTTTTTATATGCTGGCCCTCGATTCGCACGAACAGGCTTTTTTTGTCGGTATCCGGAGTACCTTTTACCGGATTGCGATTATTGCCGGGCAGGGTGTGCTGGTCATGTTTGCCGGACTCCTGGAAAACAGTACGGGGAATATTCCGCTTGCCTGGTCGGTTACGTTCTTTATTTTAGGCGGGCTGTTTTTGGCTTTGTTCCTGTATCACCGGTATATACTTCCTTTGCCGAAAGGAGATAAGCCTTCAGCGACGGTGACTCCTTCCACGATCCTAAAAGAGTTTTTCGCGACTTTCGCCTCTTTTTTCAAGAAGAAACAAGCCTTTGTCGCGATCCTGTTCATGTTGCTGTACCGTTTCCCGGAAGCTCAGTTGGCAAAGCTGGTAACGCCTTTCCTGGTCGATTCCCGCGAAGTGGGAGGATTGGGACTTTCGACGACTGAAATCGGACTGGTGTACGGGACGATCGGTACGATCGGTTTGACGTTGGGCGGAATATTGGGAGGCATCGCCGCTTCGACGGGAGGATTGAAGAGATGGATCTGGCCGATGGCGTTGGCGATTTCCCTGCCTGACGCAGTCTTTATCTATCTGAGCAGTGCGTTGCCTGATAATTTGTGGATCGTCAACATTTGCGTGTTCATCGAACAGTTCGGCTACGGCTTCGGCTTTACGGCCTATATGTTGTATCTGATCTATTATTCCGACGGAGAACATAGGACGGCGCATTATGCGGTCTGTACGGCTTTTATGGCTTTAGGCCTGATGCTCCCCGGAATGGCAGCCGGCTGGTTGCAGGAACAGATGGGCTACGAGAACTTCTTCTGGTGGGTGATGGGATGTTGCCTGGTAACATTGCTTGTCACGGCTTGCTTGAAGATCGATCCCGAATTTGGGAAGAAGAAACAAGGAGATAACTAATTATATTTGCTTTGTGTATGGTGGCAAAAACGATATTGATAGCGGATGGCGGCTCTACGAAAACCGATTGGAGCGTCGTGTCCGGCAATCGCGAAACGGAACGGATCAGGACGCGCGGGATTAATCCTTTTTTCCAGACGGAAGAAGAGATTTCGGCCGAAATAAGGGACAACCTGATTCCTCAAATAAGGCCGTATGATGCTATCGAGGCCGTTTACTTTTATGGCGCCGGATGTGCCTTCCCGGAAAAGAACGAGATTTTACGCCGCTCCGTCATGCACTATCTGCCGGTTTCGGTGGAGGTCGGCAGCGACTTGTTGGCAGCAGCCCGCGCCCTCTGCGGCCATCATCCCGGCATTGCCTGTATTTTGGGGACCGGTTCCAACTCCTGCCTGTATGACGGAAAGGAGATTGTCCGGAACATATCGCCGTTAGGCTTTATCTTGGGAGATGAGGGAAGTGGCGCCGTACTTGGGAAATTGCTGGTCGGAGATGTGTTGAAGAACCAGTTGCCGGCCGCTTTGCAAAAGGCTTTCTTTGCGGAGTCCGGTTTGACGCCGGCTGTCATCATGGAAAAGGTGTATAAGCAACCTTTCCCGAATCGTTTCCTGGCAAGTTTGTCTCCTTTTTTGCTCCGGCATATGGAAGAGCCGACTGTATATAATCTGGTAGGCGATAGTTTCCGGGCGTTCTTTGCCCGCAACGTCATGCAGTATGGTTGCCGTGATCATCCTGTCCATCTGGTAGGCTCCATTGCCTGGTATTATCAGGATATATTGAAAGAGGTGGCTCGTGAGTTCGGGCTTCGGTTAGGAACGATCGTTCAAAGTCCGGTTCAAGGGCTGATCCGGTATCATGGGGAAAGTGAAAACTAAATAATCAAGAATGATAGAGTATGAAGAAGATGGCTGGTTTTTTGTGTATGATGGCGATGGCAGTGGCGGCGTGCTCGTCACCCGAAAATGAGTTGTATTTGTTTGTCGGTTCGTATGCGGATGCCACGGATCCGGGCATAAGTCTGTATCGGTTCGATCCGGAGAAAGGGACGGCTGAGCCGGTGAAGAGCCTGTCGGGCATTCAGGATCCGTCTTATCTGGCGGTGAGCCGGGACGGCAAGTTTGTTTATTCGGTAAGTGAGACGGCTGTGCCGGATGCAAAAGTATGCGCCTATTCGTTTGACAAACATACCGGGACGCTTTCTTTGCTGAACGAGCAGAAGACGGAAGGGAGCGCTCCCTGCTATATCTGGGTGGACAGCAAACGCCGGATGGCTGTCACGGCCAATTATAACGGCGGTAGCATCAGCGTTTTCCCGATCTCGACCGATGGCACTCTGCAACCGGCTGAAGTCTATGCGTATGAAGGCGGAACGCCGGGCTCCGAACGCCAGGCAGTCCCGCATCTGCATTGCGTGTACGCCTCGCCGGATGAGTGCTTTCTGTATGCCAACGACCTGGGAACGGACCGGATCTATAAATACGATATCGTCGCTTCCGATAAGGGTTTGAGCCTACGGGAAGGAACGCCTGCCTCTTTTAGTTTGCCGGCGGGAGAAGGTCCGCGCCATACGGTTTTCCATCCGAACGGGAAATGGGCGTATCTGGTCAGCGAGCTTTCGGGTCGCGTCGCTTTCATGCATTACGACAAAGGCAACCTTGCCCCGGTCCGGTTTGTGGAAGCCGACACGTTGCATGTCTCCGGCAGCGCCGATATACACATCACACCGGACGGCCGTTTCCTGTATGCCTCCAACCGTCTGAAAGGCGACGGCATCGCGATTTTCTCCATCGATCCGGCAGACGGGCAACTGGCAAAGGTCGGCTATCAGCCGACCGGCATTCATCCGCGTAATTTCGTCATCACTCCCAATGGCAAGTTCCTGCTTTGCGCCTGCCGGGACAGTAATGTCGTGCAGGTGTACGCTATAGACAAGCAAAGCGGCTTATTGAGAGATACGGGAAAAGATATCCGGGTAAGCAAGCCTGTTTGCTTGAAGTTGGCTGATATGTGAATCTGATATTTTTTAGTAGCTTTGCCTTTCCTAATGTGATAAGCTATGTCGTTCATCAAGATAACAGAACAGGATTCTCTCTATGACGACCTGGAACGGATGTCCGTCCGGGAGTTGCTCGAAGAGATCAATGCGGAAGACCGGAAAGTGGCGTTGGCTGTCCGAAGGGCCATCCCCCGGATAGAAGAATTGGTTTTGCAGATTGTTCCCCGCATGAAGCAGGGCGGACGGATCTTTTATCTGGGAGCCGGGACCAGCGGACGGTTGGGGGTTTTGGACGCTTCAGAAGTCCCTCCGACGTTCGGGATGCCTCCTACATTGATTATCGGCTTGATAGCCGGTGGCGATACCGCCCTCCGGAATCCGGTGGAGAATGCCGAAGACGATGAGGAACGCGGCTGGCAGGAATTGTTGGAGCATCAGGTCGATACGAAGGATACTGTGATCGGTATTGCCGCTTCCGGAACGACTCCCTATGTGATCGGTGCCCTTCGCAAAGCGCGTGAACAAGGCATCCTGACCGCCTCCATTTCCAGCAATCCCGATTCGCCGATGGCGGCGGTGGCCGATGTCGCCATCGAAATGATTGTCGGGCCGGAGTTTGTCACCGGCAGTTCCCGCATGAAATCCGGGACGGGACAGAAAATGATCCTGAACATGATCTCCACCTCCGTTATGATCCGGCTTGGACGGGTCAAGGGGAATCGGATGGTCGATATGCAGCTCACCAATCAGAAACTTATAGACCGTGGAACCCGCATGGTTGCTGAGGAATTGGGCCTTCCCTATCACCAGTCCCGCCATCTGCTGTTGATGTACGGCTCCGTCCGGGAAGCCGTCGAGGCTTACCGTAACGGCTAACAAGTCCGGGACCGGTTTCACTTTTTTCTGTAGGAAGATGAGGAATATATGGAAAATGTCTGTATATTTGTCCCATGCATTGTTCCTGCTTCGCGATCTGCGGAAAAGGATTAAAAGGGAATCGGGTGCAAATCCCGGACAGTCCCGCTGCTGTAAGCTTCAAAACGGATTGGGCAATTCTTTGTATGCCACTGACGCGAGTCGGGAAGGCGCTCATACCGGAAGTAAGTCAGAAGACCTGCAACGCATATTTTTTCGACGGCTTCGAGGAAAGGCCGGAAGAGAACAGTGAAGCCGCAGGCTTTTGCCTTTCTTAATCCCCCGTCTCCCGTAGCCTATCGTATTTGTTTTTAATTATTTTGCCATAATAATTAGGAAAAGAGGCATGAATCTGCGTGCGGGATGAGCTCCGCCCCCCGGTTCATGCTTTCTAATATTATGGGATCAATCTGTTTTTGTGGGCGCAAGTTCCTACTCCGTCCGTAGGAAAATAACTGTTAGAAGTCGGTCGAAATTCAACTTAGGCAACACTTAGGCGGTGATATTTGTTTATTATTGGAAAAGTGCGTTTATTTGTAATTCATATTAACTAATAAAAGAAAACAGGTATGAAAAAGATTGTAGGGGTTATGTTGCTGGTGGTGATGGCATTGATAGCCATGCCTGCGAAATCCCAGATTAAGTTCGGTATAAAAGGCGGTTTGAATGTTTCGTCTGTCCATTTCAACAAGGAGGTGATCGGCAAGGATAATGTGACCGGATTCAATATCGGCCCGATGGTGGAGGTGATGGCTCCGATAATGGGAGTCGGTTTTGATGCGGCTATCCTCTATTCGCAAAAAGGGATAGGCGTGAAGAGCGAGAAAGACATTAAGAACGACTATATCGATGTCCCGGTCAACCTGAAATGGAAATTCGGTTTGCCTATTATCAAAGGATATCTGGCTGCCGGTCCGTATGTCGGTTTTCGTGTGGGCGGCGATAAATTCTGGGATATTCCGGGATCGGTCGGAGACCAGTTGAAGGCCAAAAGCTTTAATGCCGGCTTGAACTTGGGCGCCGGTGTGGAACTGATCAAGCATTTGCAGGTCGGCTTCAATTACACCCTCGGCTTGACGGATGATTATAATGCATCCAAGTTGGATTTGAACGGCAAGAACCGGGGTTGGTCAGTTACGGCTGCCATCCTGTTCTAAATATATTTATTTTGATTTTAAGCATAGGATAGATAGGAATACTCTCATTCAATAGAGGTGTTCCTATCTTTTTTATGCTTTTTATGTTTACCTCTCTAATGTGAAAGATATACCTATAACCCTATTCTGTTAATATTTTTTTCTTTGTACAAAATTGTTTTACGGTTTTGTTTCGTAATGCAGTAAAAAGACCTGAGTTCTGTAAAGACTCAGGTCTTTTTAGATGTCAATAACTTTAATCCTGAATTATTCTCGCCTTATTATTTTATTAATTTTCTAAAACTTACGATTTAAATCATCATTCTTGCTTTCCAAATAACCTGAGTCTTTACAGAACTGTGTCAAAAATAATCTTCTGATAAGATATATTTTAGAAAAATATCAAATAGCAGGCTCGTTTAATTATGATTTTCAAGAAACAAGAAGGATGATTAGATAACAAAAACAAAATAATTTAGGGTATGAAGGCAAAATATTTATTTTATGCAACATTGGTTGCGCTCATCTCTTGCTCTCAAGAAGATTTCATTGAAAATGGAATAAATGACGATAAGAAAACTGAAGGGACAACGCTTGTCCTGAAAGTTCAAGATTCGTCGATCGCAGGAACCAAAGCGGTGGTTCCCGGTAAGCCTGGTGATCAGCTTACGGATATTGGCACTATTGAATATTTGACCGCTTTGGTTTTTTCAGAGGATGGCAAGTTGGAAGGAACATCGACATATCAAGGTGTTCACAATGTTTGGGTCGCAGGGCTGACACCCGGACCTAAAAAGGTAATAGCCTTGGCGAATGTGGGAGAAATGGTGAAAATCGGAAATGATCCGACCGAACCATTTTATGAAAACAAATCATTCACAATCGGAATGACATATGAAGAGGTTCTGGCAAAGACGAAGGATTTCTTAGGAAAAAAGGGTTTGGGAAATGAAACGGAATTAGTGGTTAAAGAAGGGGCCTTATCCTCTTACCGATATGATGTTTCGATGTGCAGCCAGGTGTATGATGTCGTCTTGCAACGAGGAGTTGATAATTATTTAGGAGAAGAATCCAGAGAAGAGGTTGATGAGTGGGGAGGAAAGTGGTTGAATGCCACCAATTCCGATCCTGATGCAGGGACGGCAGATAAAAAGGGAAATCCGGTTTGGTTATATCGGAATGTAGCGAGAGTTCACTTGAAAGAGATAAATGTGAAGGAAGCGGAAGGAGATGTGATGTTTAAAAAACCGGAACTCCATGTAACGGGAATATTTATTTTAAATGCAAAAAATGAATCTGCAATTATCGGTGAGTCTGCAAAGGCTTGGGGAACAACTTATATTGATGATGAGAAAGATGCTAAATATATAAACGGCCCCAGTAACTATGATGGTTTGTATAAATGGTATTTTGATAATGCAAAAAATGCGGCTTGTTTTAAACCCTATCTGAAAGAGCCGGTGGCTAAAGAAAATTATGTTGCTTCTTCTTATCTTTATGCAGGATATGAAGATGAGGCAAGCGAAGGTGAGAAAGGCAATGGCCCGTTCCTTACATTTCCCGCCGACAACGGGCCTTATACTAATCCTAAAGGTTGGTTAGCCGGAGAAGATTTCTTGATTTATGAGAATTTGAATGTTGAGAAACCGACCTTATTGGTCGTAATGGGAAACTTTTATTATACAGATCCAAGCGGGAATCAGCAGGTGTGGGAAAATCGGTTTTATCCGGTTCGCATCGGCATTGACGGTTTGGATGAAAATGCGTGGGATGCGATAAAATCAAAGTATCCGGTCGCTTCCCGTACGGAGGATGAATTAAAAGGTGTATTACGCAATATAAACTATGAGATAACAATGACCATAACCGGACCGGGTTCCCGTTATCCACATGGTATGGATGAGCAAAGCTGGTTGTCTGTTTTTGCAAAGATTGTTCCGTTTGAAAAACTTTCACAAGATGTGAAATTCTAAAAAACTCCAATGACATGGTAAAGAGAAATCTATATTACTTTATAGGAATACTATCGGGATTCATTCTGATGGCTTGTTCCGATCAAATAGGAAATGATACGGTTGCCGTAGACGAGGTGCAGGATAATGATACCTATTTGTTTGTTCAGGTGGGTGGCTCGGATCCGGATGTGGAAACCAAGGCGATGGCTTTTCAGGATCTAAGGCATACCGAAACAATATGGTCCGTCTGCGCACTTGTTTTTAATGAGGATGATGTTTTGGAAACGGTTGGTGCGCGTTTTGGGTTGGAAGATAAATCTCTGAGCATAGGTTCTTCTGTTAGAGGTTTTTTAAGAGCCTTTAAGGTCAATCCCGGTAAAAAGAAAATAATGTTGGTCGCCAATATTGGCACGACAACGATTAATAGTAAAAATACGGAATATGAACATTCTTATTTTAAGGAGGGACAAACGCTTGAAGAGGTTCTTGAATTAACGAAAGAATATGAGGATGCAGAAGCCGGGAGTGAAATCATAGGCCGTGTCACACGCCTTTGGTTGGGGCTGGGAGAAAAAGATCCATTACGAAAGGATAGCCGTTTGTCTTTAAGCAGCGGGATTTATGACGTGGAGATATTGCCGGGAGTGGTGAACTGTTTGGGGATGGATAATAATAAAATGAATGCCACTACAATAAACGATTGGACAAATCAGCCTGTAAAGCAAGAAAAGCATAATCTGGACCCATCGTCTTCAGTTGATCTTTATTTCAATACAGCCTTGGTGCGATTGGCTAAAATAACTTTGAATGTAACGGATAAGAAAAAATATCCTAACGCTCGTTTGGACGTGACAAAAATATTTGTCTTAAATGCGGCTAATGAGTCGGCAATAGTAGGTGAGGGCGGAAAAGCGTGGGGCGCTACCGGAACCGGTAATAATACTCTTGGCGGCCTTGAGGATTCTGGAGTATATTCCGATCAACTCGTTTCCAATTATAAGGGAGCGCAAGTTTTGTCTGCAACTTATATTGAGAAGTTTCAGCCGAGAAATGTGGGAGAAACGGATCCGGAAGCATTGATGTTTGAAGATGAGTGCCTGTATTTTTTGGATAATTCCTGTAAGGATAAATCTTTGGGATATCCTGGTTTTGGAGATGGAAAGAATCCGCATGGCATAGGTGGAACTGTAAAGATAACTGGTGGTAAAGGTAAAACAGGGCGTTGCAATTATGGCATAGAAGAATTCTATTTGTATGAAAATACGGATATCGCTCATCCGACCTTGTTAGTCGTACAGGGGGATTTCACTTATGATGATCCGGAAGAAAGCGGAGAAAGAAAATCCGAACCATGTTATTACACCGTTAAGATCGGAGAAAAGGTCGATCATTCAATATTGAAGACTTTACCTGTTGGGAACCGTAGTGATGGACAATTGCAAGGAGTATTGCGGAATGTCTTGTATGCGATATCAATGACAATCACGCAACCGGGTGCATCTTCTCCGTTGGAGACGCTTACGAAAAGTGAGGGAAATAGCAATACCTCATGTCGGACGGAAACGGAAATTTCAACCATGTGATTTAATGCCTAAAATAAAAAGGATATGAAGAAAAATATAATGCAATATATGAGTGGTTTGGCATTCGCGCTTCTTGCAATGGCAAGCTGTAGCATACATGAGGATCTGGACGCATGTTATACTTTGCGGTTGAAGGTGGAGAACGTGAAGGGGGACGATATTACGGCCTTGTCAGCTGTCACCGATGCATCTCTTTACATATTCGATGAAAATTTGAACTTTTTGGAAACGCGAAGTTTGGAAAAAGACTTTATTGCGAACCGTGAAGTTATTATGCTGGACTATCCCGAAGATACGAAATTGCATATTGTCGCTTGGGGAAATCTGGGCGGAGGTAAAGAAAACATTTCAAAAGCGACGAAGGCGGAAGAACTGAAGGTCATGCTGAAAACGCAGGAAGAGGTTGCCCAGTCTCCTGATAGTCTGTTCTTTGGAAGTAAAGAGGTGGTGACTCGTGGAACGGGTGTCGCCGGAGGTAATCAGGAAATCGTGATTGTCCCGAAGATAGGGACCGTGACAATGGAAACCCAGGGATTGCCGTATGCCTTGGGAGCGCGTGGGTTGAAAGCGACGGGCGATTGTGATTTTTATATGAATCGGACGTTGAGCGCTTTCGATTATACGGGCAGGCAGACCGGAGACAGTGTCTATTACAATCCGGAAGGCATGTGGGATCGTTCGACCGCCTCGGAATGGGTGACGACGGAGGCGCAGACTTTGTGTGAGGGACAAAATATGTCGGGTACAATTTATGTCGGTGGCAAATTAATCCAAGAAGTGACGGAAGGACAATATATGGACGGGACGTCCGGTCCGATCGAGATCTATGCGGAACGTAACACACACGTCATCTTCCAATGGGGAGAAGATGGCGCCTTTTTGGGAGCGAAGATAATCGTGACTCCGTGGGGATATGTGGAAGATAATTCGGAGTTGAAACCTGTAAATTAGTAATTGTCATGAAAATAAATAGCTTATATATATTTTTTCTCGCCTTATCCTTGCTGGCGGGTTGCACAAAGAGCGAAGAGGCTGAACTGTTTCATATTAAGAATGCCCGTTTGTCCATTGCTGTTAAAATAGCGGGTAAGACCGGTTCGTCGACCAAAGCAGTCGATGGTGATATTCATGCTTTACAGGGGGAAACCGATATCAATAACCTGTCCGTGCTGATATTTGATTATGCCGGCAATCGGACGGGATATAAATGGGAAAGTCTGGAGTCGGCCCGTGGGACGGCAACGATCAATAACGTAGAGACGCAAACGGGACAGGCGCGTATCGTCATTGTTTCGAATGTCCCTGAAAATGCGTTCTCATCTGTCCGTACTTATGGCGAGTTTCAGAATCAGTATGCAAGGTTGGCGACTCAGGCCCGGACGAACTTGACGATGAGCAGTCCTCTGATTTCAACGAATGATGCTTTGTCGGAAGGAGATAACTATATCGGCTTTTCAACAATGGAGAATGTAGACGGGATGAACGAGCCGGTCTATATTACCCGTATTGCCGCCCGAGTCGATTTGAGCAGCGTGGAAGCTCATTTTGCCGGGACCGCATTAGCCGGACGGCAAGTGAGAGTCGATGCTATTTCTTTGATTGAGGTAAAAGAGGCTTCCCGTTATTTTAGTGAAGCTCATTGGGGCGAAGTGGAAATGCCGGGGAACTTTATGGAAACGATCGGTTTTAACAATGTAAACGCTTATGTCTCCGAAAATTCTCCTTATCGGCCTACGGAAAGTGCTTATGTCATGGAAAATGCCGCGTCCGAGAAAGCGACCTGCCTGTTGATCCGGGCTACTTTGCTTGAGAATGATGAATATCGGGAAGAAACGCATGATTATATCGTCCGGATAAATGAAAATGGGATAAAGAATGGATATGACCATAATTTTATCAAACGGAATAATGTGTATGCCTTGAACGTCACTTTTACGGAAGAGAGCTTTACAAATATTCCCAAAGCAGAGCCTGATCCGGACCCGGTGCCCGATCCTGTGCCTGACCCTGATCCCGATCCCGACCCCGATCCTGTTCCCCCGACACCGGACGAACCGACCAAGATCTCTGTTAATGTCTGGATATATGAATGGGGAGAGGTGGTTCAGAATCCTGTTTTCGATTGAACATCGAACAAGGAGCGGAATTTGCGATTTTTTTGTGTATGACTTTTCTTTTCATTATTTTTGGAGCTTTAATGAATATATGAAGTACGCAAACGTCATACTCCCGCTTCCGTTAGAGAACAGCTATACCTATAGCATACCGCCCGATATGGAACAGGCGGTAACGCCCGGTTGCCGGGTGATCGTCCATTTCGGAAAGAAGCGTTATTATACGGCCATCGTCATGGATGTGCACGAGCATGGGGCTGACGGCCAGTACGAGACGAAGGAGATTTATGCCCTGCTGGATGCCACGCCTGTGCTCCGTCGGCCGCAACTTCGTTTCTGGAAATGGATCGCATCCTATTATCTGTGTAAATTAGGAGATGTTTACAAGGCGGCTTTGCCTTCCGGATTGAAACTGGAGAGTGAAACGGCTGTCACCTATAATGAAGAGTTTGAAGCCGACGGCCCTTTGCGGCCGAATGAACAGGCCGTGCTGGATGCCTTTACCGGCGTCTTGAAACTCACTGTTTCGGAGCTGGAGAAGAAAACCGGTCTGCGGAATGTCGTGCCGGTTGTCGCCTCCCTGATGGCTAAAGGGGCGGTCGAGGTGAGCGAGGAGCTGAAACGGGGCTTTGTGCCGAAGAAGCAGACCTTTATCCGCCTTGCCGAGGCGTATGAGGATGAAGGAAAACTACAGGCCGTGTTTGCAGACTTCAGGCGGGCGAAGAAGCAGGAGCACTTGCTGATCTGTTTCCTGGAGTTCAGTCATGCGCTTAATCCGGCACTGGTACGCGAATTGTCGAAGAAGGAATTGTTGGAGTGCAGCGGTTGTTCGCCGGCTATACTGGACAGCCTGCTGAAGCGGGGCGTGCTGGAAAGTTATGAGAAAGAGGTGGGAAGGTTGCAGGTCCCCGTTTGCCGTTTGCAGCCCCTTCACCCTTTGAGTGCGGCGCAGGAGAAGGCTTACGGGGAGATACACGAAGTCTTCCGGGAGAAAGAAGTCTGCCTGCTGCACGGTGTTACTTCCAGCGGAAAGACGGAAGTTTACATGCGGCTGATCGACGAGGTGCTGAAGACGGGACGCCAGGTATTGTATCTGCTGCCTGAGATCGCCATCACCACCCAGATCACGGAACGGCTGGCCAAGTTGTTTGGTGATAAGCTGCTGGTCTATCATTCCAAATTTTCCGATAACGAGCGGGTGGAAGTCTGGAACCGTTTGTTGCATACGGGCGAGCCGATGCTGGTAGTAGGCGTCCGTTCCTCCTTATTTCTGCCTTTCAAGGATTTAGGCTTGATTATCGTAGACGAGGAGCATGAGAACACCTATAAGCAGCAGGAGCCGGCCCCGCGCTATCATGCCCGTAATGCCGCCTTGGTGCTGGCCGGTATGCATGGGGCGAAAACCTTGTTGGGCTCTGCTACTCCTTCGATCGATTCCTATTTTAATGCCACTACCGGCAAATACGGTCTGGTGGAACTGTCTACCCGTTACGGCGACCGGCTGATGCCGGAAATTCTGCCGGTCGATATCAAGGAACTGAGGCGCAAGAAGATCATGAAAGACACGCTCTTTTCGCCGGTCCTGGTAGACAAGTTGAGCGATGCGTTGGAGAAGGGAGGGCAGGCGATCCTGTTCCAGAACCGCCGGGGCTTCGCTCCGGTGATCGAGTGCAAGGGGTGCGGTTGGGTTCCTCATTGTGTCAATTGCGATGTCAGCCTGACGTATCATAAGTTCCGTAACGAGTTGGTATGCCACTATTGCGGATACAAGATCCAGTTGCCTCGCCAATGCCCGGAGTGCCAGAGTCCGGAACTTCGCACGATGGGGTTCGGGACCGAGAAGGTGGAGGAGGAGATAGCCGCCCTGTTCCCATCAGCCAAGGTCGAGCGTCTGGATTTCGATACCGCCCGCACCCGTACGGCCTATGAGCGGATCATCGCCGACTTTGAGAAAGGTAAAACACAGATATTGATCGGGACCCAGATGCTGTCGAAAGGCCTGGATTTCGGCAACGTCAGCGTGGTCGGTATCCTGAATGCCGACAGCCTGATGAACTTCCCGGATTTCCGTGCCCATGAACGCGCCTTCCAGTTGATGGTACAGGTGAGTGGCCGCGCCGGAAGGCGGGATAAGCGGGGAACGGTTGTCCTGCAAACGTCTCAGCCCGACCATCCGTTGATCCGGATGGTGGAACGTTTCGCCTATAAGGAGATGGTACGTCTTCAATTGGGTGAGCGGAGCCTGTTCCGTTATCCGCCTTACTACCGTTTGATCGTGATTGTCTTGCGTAGCCGGAATGATTCCGTTTTGCAGGAACTATCGGCTTTATACGCCGAAAACCTACGTCGCCGCCTGGGCGAACGCGTGCTTGGACCGGTCACTCCGCCGATCACGCGTGTGCAGACCCTTCACATCCGGAAGATTGTGCTAAAGATAGAGATCGCCGCCGCGATCGCTCCGGTACGCGAGATACTGGAATCGGTACACACCGAAATGCAACGCTACTTGCCGTTTAAGCAGTTGATCGTGCACTATGATGTGGATCCGGCTTAGAAATTAAGAATTAAGAATTAAGAATTAAGGAAGATGGGAGAGGGGAAAGGAGAATATAAGATATTGTTTGTGTGTCTGGGGAATATTTGTCGTTCGCCCTCGGCCGAGGCTGTGATGAAGAAGTTGGTTCAGGATGCGGGGCTGGCCGGCCGGATCAAGGTCGATTCTGCCGGCATCATCGGGTATCACGCAGGAGAAAAGGCCGATCCGCGTATGCGTTCGCATGCTGCCCGTAGGGGATATAAGTTGGATTCGGTTTCCCGCCCGGTATGTACGGACGATTTTTTCGACTTCGACCTGATCATCGGCATGGACAACCGCAACATAGACGATCTCAAACGGAAAGCCCCGGCTTTGGAATCCGTGGGAAAGATACATCAGATGACGGAATATTCCCGTAACAAGCTCTATGACTACGTCCCCGATCCGTACTATAGCGGGGCGGAAGGTTTCGAACTGGTCCTCGATCTGCTGGAGGATGCCTGCGCGGGGTTGCTGGAGGAACTTGTGGGACCTACTTCTTCAGATCCGGATAACTGATCCGCGTGTGGTACATGATCTTCAGTTTTTCCACAAAGACATTCTTGATCGTTTCCACATCCTTGAACGTCAGCGGGGCGCCTCGCATCAGCCCGTCGGCGATCTGTCCGTCTATGATCTTGTCGACCAGGGCGCGTATGTTTTCTTCCGTGTGCTCTTTCAGGCTACGGGAGGCCGCTTCGACCGAGTCGGCCATCATCAGGACGGCTGTCTCTTTCGAGAAGGGGTTCGGGCCGGGATAGGTGAAAGCCTCTTCGTCTATCTCGCGGTCGGGATACTGGTTCTTGAAGGAGTTATAGAAATATTTGGCTTTTCCGCGGCCGTGATGGGTGCGGATAAAGTCGATGATGGCTTTCGGCAACATCGCTTTTTCAGCGATCTTGACACCGTCGCTCACATGGTTGATGATGATTTTCGCACTTTGGTCGAACGATAGCTGGCCGTGCGGATTGATACTGCTCTGGTTCTCGGTGAAGAACGCCGGGTTCGCCATCTTGCCGATGTCATGATACATGGCGCCTGTACGTACGAGCTGCGCGTTCGCTCCGATGGCGGCAGCCGCTTCCGACGCTAAGATCGACATCTGCAAGGAATGCTGGAAGGTGCCCGGTGACGTCTCGGACAGCTTTTTCAGGATCGGCGTGTTGATGTTCGAAAGCTCGACCAGCGTGATGCTGGAGACATAGCCGAATGTCTTTTCCAACATATATACTAATATGTAGGTAAACATCAGCAGGATGAAGTTGATGCCGAAGTAGAGCATCATCATCCAGTTGATCTTCTTCAAGTCCGCTTCCTGATAGATGGAAAGGCTGATGTAGCAGAGCGCGTAGGACATGAAGATGAAGAAGGCGCAACGGATCAGCTGGGAACGTTCGTACAAATCCCGCAAGCTGAATGTCACGACCATGCCGGCAATTACCTGGAGCAGCAGGAACTCGTGCGGGAATGGCACCATCAGCGAACAGATCAGCACGATGATCAGGTGCGTGAACAGAGCCGTACGCGAGTCGAAGAACGTGCGTACGACAATCGGCACGATGGCGAACGGAAGGATATAGATATTGAACAACCCGTACGTCACGCAAAGCTCCGTCAGGATGCAGCTCACGAACACGCACAGTACGAGGAAAAGCGCGTTCCTCCTGTTATGCAGGATCTTCAACCGGAACGACCACAGGTACAGCCAGAAGCAGAAGAGGATCCCGAATACCAGCACGAACTGGCCTCCCATGATGATGCCTTGGCGCTGGGCGCCTCCGGACTTGGTCTCGTGTACGATCTTAAGCGAACGGAGCACGTTGTACGTGTGGTTGTCGATGATCTCGCCACGGTCGACGATACGTTCTCCCGCCTGTATCATGCCGTTGGCCAGCGGGACGCTGTTCAGGATGTCTTCCCTGACTTTTTCCGACATCGCCTTGTCGTAGGTGACGTTTTCCACCAGGTAGTTGTTGATATCGCAAGATTGCAGGATCGACCTGTCCAGGCGGGAGGGGCAATTGTTGATGATAAACTCATACGCCGTCTTGACCGTGAAGAACTCGCTGCTGTAGTGAGGCTGCGCGACGCTGCCCGCGAGCAGGTTGATGCGGGGATATTTCTCCTTCTTGAGCTCGTCCATGTCCTGGGTCGAAATGATGCCGTCCCGGTATAGCTTTTGCAGGCTGTTTTCGATATATTGCATATAGGCCGGGGTCGCCCGGTTCTTCAGCGTGCCCCGATAGTCGGCGCGTAGTTTGTCTATCTCTTCGGATTCGATCGTGGCATCCAGCCGGTAATAGGGCTCGAACTTCCCCAAGGCGCTATCGCGTTCGGCCTCTACTTCCGCATCCGTCTTGTAGATCGGGAAGTCGCTCGGAGCGGTGAGCAACCCGTACCGCCAGGGTTTCCCTTCGTAGAACTGGTAACGGAACTTCCCTTCCCGTGGAAAGAAGTAAGCGATCAACAAGGCCGCTACGATAAAATAGACACTCGGATGTATGCTATAGTTCTTTGCTTTCATAATGTTCTGTTTATTGAAAGGCGAAATGTACATAAAAAAGTTTACTAAGAGAAAAAAAAGGGCTACTTTTGCCGCATTATTATAGAATGAAAGAATTATGACTCAAAGGAAAGTTAGAGTCCGGTTTGCACCGAGCCCCACAGGAGCCTTGCATATCGGAGGTGTTCGTACGGCTTTATACAATTATCTGTTTGCCAAACAGAAGGGTGGAGATCTGATTCTCCGTATCGAAGATACCGACTCGCAACGTTTCGTCCCCGGAGCGGAAGCCTATATCATAGAAGCGCTTACCTGGTTGGGCATCAAGTTCGACGAAGGTGTCGGCTTCGGAGGCGAGTATGGCCCTTACCGCCAGAGCGAACGCAGGGATATTTACAAGAAGTATGTCGATCGGCTGCTGGAGGCCGGCCACGCGTATATCGCATTCGACACGCCTGAAGAGCTGGAAGCCAAACGGAAGGAAATCCCCAATTTCCAGTATGATGCATCCACTCGTATGCAGATGCGCAACTCGCTGACTCTTTCCGAGGAGGAGGTGAAGTCCTTGATCGATGCCGGCCGCCAGTATGTGGTCCGCGTCAAGATCGAGCCGGATGAGAACATCCATGTGAACGACCTGATCCGTGGCGAAGTGATTATCAACTCTTCCATCCTGGATGACAAAGTCTTATATAAATCGGCCGACCAGCTGCCCACTTACCACCTGGCCAATATCGTGGACGACCACTTGATGGAAGTGACGCATGTGATCCGTGGTGAAGAATGGTTGCCGAGCGCCCCGCTCCACGTGCTGTTGTACCGTTATTTCGGATGGGAAGACACGATGCCCCGCTTCGCACACCTGGCTTTGCTCCTGAAACCGGAAGGCAACGGCAAGCTGAGCAAACGTGACGGCGACCGCCTGGGCTTCCCCGTGTTCCCGTTGGAATGGCATGACCCGAAGAGCGGCGAAGTCTCTTCAGGCTATCGCGAGAGCGGTTACCTGCCCGAAGCGGTTGTCAACTTCCTGGCCCTGTTAGGATGGAATCCGGGCAATGACCAGGAAGTGATGAGCATGGACGAACTCATCCGCTGCTTCGACCTGAGCCGTTGTAGCAAGAGCGGGGCCAAGTTCGATTATGAAAAGGGAAAATGGTTCAACCATCACTATATCCAGGCTATGGACAATAAGGAAGCGGCCGCCCTCTTTATGCCGATCCTCGAAAGCCACGGCGTGAAAGCCGACCCGGCCTACGTGGAGAAGGTCGTAGCCATGATGAAAGACCGTGCCACCTTCATCAAGGATCTGTGGGATCTCTGTTCCTTCTTCTTCATCGCTCCGACGGAATATGACGAAAAGACGCGTAAAAAACGTTGGAAGGAAGACAGTGCCGTACAACTTGCCGAACTGGTCGAAGTGCTCCGCACGCGTGAGCCGTTCGATATCGAAGGTACGGAAGAGGAGGTAAAAGCCTGGATCGAAAGCAAGGGCTACCATTTGGGGAATATAATGAATGCGACCCGCCTGGCCCTGGTCGGCGAAGGCAAAGGCCCGCATATCTTCGACATAACGGAAGCCCTGGGGAAGGAAGAGTCGATCCGCCGTATCCAGCGTGCGATAGAGCAGTTGAAAGGGGGCGGTTTTTAATCTTATGTACAGCTTACTCATACATTTCTATGCCTTTATCGTCGCTCTGATTTCCCCTTTCCACCGGAAGGCACGCCTGATGCGTTTCGGCCAGTGGAAGACGAATCGCCTTTTGCGTGAGGAGATAGACCGGAACGCCCGGTACATCTGGTTCCATGCCTCTTCGTTGGGAGAGTTCGAGCAGGGACGTCCTATGATCGAAAAGATCAAGGCGCAATATCCGGGATATAAGATCTTGCTTACTTTCTTTTCTCCCTCGGGCTATGAAGTACGGAAAGACTATAACGGGGCGGATGTGATCTGCTATCTGCCTTTCGATACGCCTTACCGGGTAAAGAAGTTCCTGGATCTGGCGAATCCGGCCATGGCTGTTTTCATCAAGTATGAGTTTTGGGGGAACTATTTGCGCGAGTTGAAGAAGCGGGGAATCCCGGTTTATATCATATCGGCGATCTTCCGTCCCGACCAGTTGTTCTTCCAATGGTTCGGAGCTCCTTACCGGAAGATGCTGCACTGCTTCACGCATTTGTTCGTGCAGGACGACCGTTCGAAGGAACTGCTCGGACAATATGGCATCCGCAACGTGACGGTCTGCGGCGATACCCGTTTCGACCGGGTGCTCGACGTGCGCGATCGGGCGCGTGAGTTGCCTGAAGTCGAACAATTCGTCGGGGGGAAAAGTCTCATCTTGATCGCCGGGAGTACCTGGCCGCAAGACGAGGAGATACTGATCCCTTATTTCAACGAGCATCCGGAGATGAAGCTGATCATCGCCCCGCACGAGATTCACCGGGAGCATCTGATGTATATCGAGTCGTTGTTGAAACGCCCGTCCGTCCGCCTGACCGATGTGATGCTGGACGAGGACCTGCTCGAAGGGAAAGACTGCCTGATCGTGGATTGTTTCGGGTTGTTGTCTTCCATCTATCGGTATGGGACGATCGCCTATATCGGAGGCGGTTTCGGAGCCGGCATCCATAATACGCTGGAAGCCGCGGTCTACGGCATTCCGGTGTTGTTCGGTCCACGGTACCGGAAGTTCAGGGAAGCCCGTGACCTGATCAAGGTGGGCGGGGGATTCTCGGTCGCATCGAAGGATGAGTTCAACGATAAAATGGATGAACTGCTGACCTATCGCGAAGTTCTGGATGCCGCCGGCGGGAATGCCGGACTGTTTGTGAGCGGTAATGCAGGGGTGACGGATCGGATATTAAGGGAGTTGCCGCTATAACGCTGAACCAAATGTTCCATTTAAGGACCAGGTTCGCGGATGAAACATTTAAGAACCAGGTTCGCGGATGAAACATTTAAGAACCAGGTTCGCGGAT
>NZ_CABUOD010000056.1 GCF_902493135.1 uncultured Parabacteroides sp. | reverse complement strand
ACAAAACGGGAGTCAAAATGAAAACGGTTTCGTAATTGTTCATAAAACGCTGTTTTGTATTGTTATTACTAATAATTTTTGCGGTGCAAAGGTAGGGACTTTTTTTTATTCTGCAAACAAATCCCTATCTTTTTAATCTATATCTGCTTATAACAAGCATTTAGAACTTATCAAGACATCACTTTTTCAGATGGACATTGCGATAATTGCTCTTCAACAAGAGAGAAGTAATAATCACAAATTCATTAAATGACATATTTTGTATATTTACAAAGTAAGGAGCTGTCTAAAAAGTCAGCTCCTTAGTAAGCAATCTTAGAAAATTGAATTTATATAGGCTCCAATTGCTTCCTCGTTAAAAAATTCTTTTATATTGCTTCTTTTCCATCGGAACTATTGATGTTAGATCTGCTATTTTTACAGGCTGATTAGTTACAATACTATTACGAGCTGCAATCCCCACCAAACAAGCAAGTGCTCCATCACGCACATTGGCACATTGCTGAAACGGATCGGCTATATTCGGCAAAAAAATCTGGTCTTTTAGCAATGCATCTCCACCTCCATGTCCTGAATTTCCAAAAGGAATTTGAATATACTCTCGCTTTTTGAAATTTTTAAACAAAACAATTTCGTCATAATTAGTATCCGACGTGCGTCGAGACTCTTGTATCCATGCATCCAATCGTCCCTTAGTCCCATTAAACGCAATTCTATACCCCTCATAAGGAGAATAAGTTGTCAAAGAATAAGCAACTTGCACTCCATTTTTATACTTAATCGTAGCAGCCATCTTATCAAAAATGTTGATATCATTTCTAAACACACATCCATCACGTAAATAACCATCATATTTTTCATTTGCCACATACAAATCCATATAATTCTTATTACGAGTTATATCATAATAAAATTTACATTTTTCAGTGTGAGGACATGTACGACAATTGGCAGCCCTCATCTCTCCGTTCTTCCCATAATGATTTAACGCACCAAGAGCATAGACACTTTCGGGATCACTATCAATCCACCAATTCAGCAAGTCAAAATGATGGCTGGCTTTATGTACCCACAAAGACCCACTACATTCAATCAAACGATGCCACCGACGGAAATAATCTGCCCCATGAGAGGTATCCAAGTACCAGTGAAAATCCACAGAAGTAATATTTCCGATCTCACCGGCACGAAGTAGTTCCCATATTTTCGCCCGATGCGGAGAATAGCGATAGTTGAAAGTAACCCGGCACGTTTTACCGGTTCGTTTTTCAGCATCCAAAATCAGTTGGATTTTCTTCTCATCCGTCGTCATCGGTTTTTCAGTTATGATATCCGCTCCCATTTCCATGCCACGAATGATAAACCCATGATGCGTACTATCCATTGTTGTGACAATTAAGACATCAGGCTTTGTTTCTTTCATCATTTTTTCAAAATCAGTATAAGTAGGACAAGCAGCACCAATGATACGTTTTCCTGTTTCCACACGCCCTTCATTTTTATCGCAAAGCCCGACAAATTCCAGATATTCAGAATAATTTTTTAGAATATCTCGTCCCCACATTGAGGTTCCCCGACTTCCAGTTCCAACAAGTGCGACACGAAGTTTCTTCCTATTCGCAAAAGCAGTTTCCGCAGCTTCAACTTTCATATCAGCTATCGGATTAAACAAAGCAGTTCCGGCTATAGCCCCAGTCGTTGCTAAAAAATGCCGCCTTGACATTTGATTATCTATCATAAATTCAACTTATTATACAATTAATCATATCTCATTTTCATCAAAGACTAATCAGACAATCTCAGGAAGCACATAAGGTGCCCGATAGTCTCTACTCAGCATTGCATTGGCTTCGTTTTCACCATCACCAATAAATCGTTCGGCAACAGGATCAAATTGTAACTGTTTACCCAGCCGGAACGAAATGTTACCCAAATGAGCAAGTGCAGAAGATAAATGCCCCGTCTGAACAGGACCATTTTGGATACTCATATCACGTGCTCTCATAGCATCTACCCAATTTTGAAAATGGCGTGTCAATTCTCCGCCTTCAGAACGACTGGGGCCTTTTTCCCGTTTTTCACCCAAGTAAGTTTCGTATGTATCGTAGCCTTTGATAACCATATAACCTTTATCTCCATAGAATATGTTGCCAACCCCAGCACCATCTTCCAGATTCGTACACCAGTTACGTACTTCGAATTGAATTATTTTCTTTTCTTTCGGATAATGGTAAATAGAAGTTTGTATCTCCGGCACTTCCTTACAATCGTCCCACAAGAACTTACCTCCCATAGAAGTAATTCTTTCAGGCAAACGGTCAATCCCCAATCCCCACATACACAAATCTGTTTCATGAATTCCTTGATTCCCCACATCACCATTACCATAATTCCAATGCCAATGCCAATTGTAATGCACCAAATTTTTAGTAAACGGGACCATCGGGGCTGGTCCGCACCAAAGGTCATAATCCAAACCTGCCGGCTTTTGAGAAATGCCCTTGTTCCCAATGTCCGGTCTCCAACGATACACCAATCCGCGAGACATATAGACACGACCTATCAGCCCGTTCTTCAAATGTTCCACAGCCTCTCGAATAGCCACAGAACTTCTCAATTGGACCCCATGCTGTACAATCCGATTATATTTATAGGCCGCTTCTATCATTTTGCGGCCTTCATAGATGTTATGTGTCGCCGGTTTTTCAACATAGACATCCTTACCAGCTTGACAAGCCCAAATGGTTTGAAGCGCATGCCAATGATTAGGAGTCGCCAATGTTACTGCATCAATTTCCTTATCATCATATACCTTTCGGAAATCTTGTTCCATATGAACATTCTTGCCATATTTACTTTTTACTTTTCCCGCTCTTTTTTGCAAAACATCCATATCCGGATCACACAAAGCAGCCAATTCCACATTATATTCCTTAGATATTTTCATGATCTCATCAATATGCGACTGCCCTCGTCCATTAACGCCAAGCACAGCTATACGAATACGATCATTCGCACCTTTAGCAGACCCTGGCAATATTTCAGGAGCAGATATCACTTCCCCCCCTACCGCATTCGGGGTTATAGTAGCAGCAACTACCCCTAATGAAGCCTTCTTTAAAAAATCTCTTCTTGAACTCGTTTTCATATTATTACAATTTAAAAGTTAATTAACTCCGATACGGTAGCAACTTGCCTTTTTGTTTCCGCTACCCCATGCACAACTTCTTCATTAAAATCTTTCCAATTACATGAAACCAAACCTTTATCTATAAACCAAAAACCAGACATGATACCATTCTTTTATTGTCAATAAATCCTACCTATATCAATCCCATTTTCCAAGAGAATCAATATGCCTTATAGAAATCACGCCCAATGGCATCCGCCCGCTCTTTCGAAATTTTTTCAGTTCCCGCTTCTATATAGAAGCGATGTTTCAACATCAAAGTCTCTCCTTTACCCAAATGCTTAACAATTTCATCATCTTGCTTATTATAAGCACGCGATCCTAAATTATTACAAGCGAATAAGCCATATCCACGAGCATGAGAGTGAAAAGGATACCCCACATTATCCGGATGATCAAAAAAACCGAACGTTATGACAGATCCATCTTTCTCACCGGTCAACAGTACCCATTCATTACGGGTTGACCAAACCTTATCGCCTATATAACCACTACTACTATAATATACACCATTCACACCTGTATTATCCGCTTGTACTTTAACTTCCGTCGGATTACCATGCGCATCCGTGAAAATCATATCTCCTTTAGCAGGTTCTTCAAATGAACGGTCTACTCGAATCGCGATCATTCCCTCCTTATTATCAGTAAAAGTAACGTCTTGAACAGCTTTCATCGTAGAAATATGATCAATCACACGACTTTCTTTAGTTGCATGGATGATATATTCGGTAGTCTCTTCTAACAATACATTTTCCTGTTGATCCCTCCATTCAGAAAAGACTTTGATCAATCCCTTTTTACCACTTTGAGTTTTTAAGACTTTCGTCACGACAATATGACCATATTTTTCCTTGTTTTTAATCGCTGACGAATTATTCCAAAAGTCTAATCCATTCACATTTCCATGATTAAACCACATTCCTGTATGATGAGGATGATCTACACGCTCACCTTTACGAGGTTCCAAGGGATATCCCCGCGTAATCACAGAACCGTTAGGAGAATATACCGGGAATAAAAAAGGCTTCTCATAAGCGACAGAATAATGATATGAAGTGAATAATTGATCTGCGACCATAACATCTATTTTTTTGTCTTGCTTATTCTCTTGAACAGAAACATTCAAGTGAAAATCATCAGAAGAACAGCCCAGAACAAGAAGGCAAAATAAAAATACACTCCACGTTATGTTTGAGAAAAAAATTTTCATAACCTATATTTTATTAATTAAACTATTAGAATAAAGAACCATAATCATATCCGGGAGGAAGCATTTCACGAGACATCACCTTAAAACGAGTTGCTTGATTTTCCGGAAATGGCTTTATATACAAATGTTCACCAAACTCTTTCACATAATCTGCATTACGCAAAATTCCACTATTTTCTTCTTCTTTACTAATAGGCATCCGACCTATACGGTCCAACAATGTACGTGTACGTTTCAATATAAAGAAAGTATTAAATTCCAATCCTAATTCACGGCTATACTCATCAATAATAAAATGAATATCCATTCCGTTTTTCGGTTTATAGATATCTGCATCCGAAAGATTGTCAAACGCCCTTTCCCAAAGAGGTTTCAACGCATTATAAACAGCCTGTTCTCCCTCTCTCAAACGAAAAGCACATTCAGCATCAATCAAATACATTTCCGCTAACCGGATAATTGTACCATTGGCAGTTCCTTCCTCTTGTTTACCTTTCTCCGTTCTCGACCGATCGTAGAATTTTTTTAGTGAGTGATAACGTGAACGATGCAATAACGGACCGCCATAATGCCTTGTATCATTTGGATCATCCATATCATACACTTCATTCATTCCATCCAAATAATAAGCATGCGGATCACCGGACTTCACCCATTCACGATGCCATTCATCCATTTCTTTAGTGATCACCTCAAAAGGCATATAAGCAACCGTATCTGTCATATTACTCGGAGCCGCCCTGTCATCATCTATACGCAAATAAAGAGTTTCGAATGTTTCATATTTACGTTTATCTTTATTATCAAACATATTGATCCACGCAAATGATGGCATAATATGACGATATTCTCTTCCATAATACATAGAATGGCATGGCATAGCAAAAGTAAATTTTGATCCGGATCCATCCAAACGAGTAACGGCCAAAGAACGAGTTGTCGCCGTTAAAACTCCATTTGAAGTCTCTTTCAAATCCAATGTTTCACATGTACGGCCGATACCGGGTCTATGGAAATTTGCGTCATCCGTATTAAACGTTTTATCTGTAGTCCATTGCACTGACCAAATTACCTCCTTATTCACCTGCTTGCCTTCATCAAAATTATCACCATAAGAGGAGAGCAATGTATAATTGTAATCATTGATAACACTTCTTGCCAAAGCACGCGCCTGAACATACAAATCATTTTCAGAGGCGAAGCCAAGTTGAGTACATATATTATACTCCTCATTGCCTGCATATTCAGGATTAGAATATCCGGCAATAGCCAGCAAAAAACGAGCTTTCAATGCTTTTGCAGCTCCTTGCGACAAACGACCAAACTCTTTGATTTCAGACTGTGTCGGCAATTTTTCAATCGCATAGTCAATATCCTTTAATATCTGTTCATAGTAAAAAGAAACAGGCTTTTGATTGAGATAAAGCATAGATTCTTCATATTGGTCATAAACCGTTTCCTGATAATGACCATACTTTCCCCAAAGTTCAACCTGATACTGATAGAACATAGCCCGAAATCCTCTCAATTCCGCCAAATAGATCTCTTTTGTTCGAGTTTCCGGATTATCCCCAATCACTCTTTCCATCCGATTGATAATCATAATTCCCTGATGCATATCAGCGAACAGAGCATTCAGAAAGCCAACAGAAACTTTTCCGACATGGTCATAAGTATTATTTTGCGATGCTGCCAGTTCTGATAAATCAGAGAAATAATTGACTTCAAACATATTTTGCCTAAACATTTCCCTACAAGAGCTGTATACAGCCGCAACACCTTCTTTCAAGCCTTTATCTGTATAGTAATAATCAAGCGTCATTTGAGATTTTGATTCCTCTTTCAAAAAATCCTGACATGAAAATAACGAAAAGACAGACAAAGCTAACACTATAATATTTATTATCTTTTTCATAATGACAATCGTTTTTTATTTGTTAAAATGCTAAATTAAGTCCCACAACCAAAGATGTCGGTAATGTGTAAACCGAATTAGGTTGTTCCGGATTAACATCATTTGGACACGCCCGATAGAAATAAAATAAATTTCGAGCCTGAAAATACAAACGAAGTTTTTCAACTTTCCAAATAGGTGCCAATAAACTTTTGAAATTATATCCAACCGATACATCTTGCAATTTAATAAAATCACCTTTAAACTTAGACAACGTTGATGTATAGTCCTGGCTTTGAGCAGTCTGGGCACGCGGCCATTCATTTGTTGGATTCAAGGGTGTCCACCAATCAACATTATTGATAATCATTTTGTCAGCATTCCATTCAGCCGTGTAATTACCTGCTTCTATTATGTGTCCGAACTGCCCAACCAAATTGAATGAGAAATCCCAATCCTTATAGGCTAAACTATTTTGAATGGAAGCTATAACTTTAGGTTCTTTTTGTCCTATTATTACTTTATCACTATCCGTTATTTTTCCATCCCCATCTACATCTTTAATCTTTATTTGGCCTGGCTCTTGTTTGTATTTTTTAGCTTCCTCCAATTCATCCAATTGCCAAATACCTATTTTTTCATAGTTGAAAAAGACGCTTATCGGTTGCCCTATAAACCGGCTTGAGTTTCTGTCATCTTTTCCATCAACCAAATCCACAATTTTGTTCCAATTACGCGTTGCCGTTCCCGTCAAGCTCCAATTCAAATGCTTATTACGAATCGGATTTACATTGATTGTTGCTTCAACACCCTGATTTTGTGTAGTTCCAATATTTTGCCACAATGTTCCGAATCCTGTTGTTTCAGGCAAAGTACGTGTCAACAACAAACCTTCATTCCGTGTACGATAAAACTCAAACGTGCCACCTAACAAATTATTCAAAAGGCCAAAATCGACGCCTGCATTCCATGTTTTCGACACTTCCCAGCCCAAGCCTTTATTGGCTAACCCATCGGGTTGCCAGGTATAAAATCCGTTTCCTGCCCATGAATAGGTCTTTGATTTCAAACGTGTCATGGTTTGATAAGAATCAATCGCCTGATTTCCGATTTCGCCATAACTTAATCTCAATTTCAAATTGGACACGACTTTAGAATCTTTCAAGAAACCTTCTTCAGACATTCTCCAAGCAATAGCAGCAGAAGGGAAACTCCTCCATTTGTTACCTTCCGCCAATTTTGAAGAACCATCCGTACGGATAGCCACATTAAACAAATAACGGTCTTTAAATTCATATTGTAAACGGAACATATACGACAACAGATTCGATTTCCAATAGTCAGAAGATACTTTCTGATTCACAATACCTGATGATAAAAAATGATAATCCATATATTTGGCAGGAATATCTTGTGAAGAAGCCTCGACACTTTCTCCTTTACTTTCTTGTGCCTCCAATACAGCTGTTGCCATCAAATGGTGTGAGCCGAACGACTTATCAAAATTCAAAATACCATTCCAAGTATATCCCGAATCAGATCCTTTATTGAATGAAGCAAAATTATATCCCAAATTTTGCTCACTTGTTTTCGAATCATAATATTTACCATTACTCGATTCTTTATAATCCAACTTCAAATTAGTCGTAAAAGTCAACCAAGAGAAAGGACGGATATTAGCAGTCAGAATGATATCTGCACGTTTATTCGTGCGGTCATTTACAAAATTCCCATCTTCATAATTCAATAAAGCATTCACGAACTTTTCCTTTCCGACAACATCCTTTAGTCCGTTTTTGGGATCTTCGTCAATATAAGGGGTTTCAAATGGAGTCATACGTCTATAATTATCCCACATATTACCAGGCCAACCGCCCATATCGCGTATGCTTAAACGGGTAATCAATCCCAAATCCATCCACTTTGCCAACTTTACTTTCACATTATTATTTAATATATGACGCTGAAAATTCATTGTCTTATAATAAGAATTATCATCTTGGAAACTATAAGACAATTTATAAGAAAGCTTATCTGTTGATTGTCCAATACTGATATTATGACCGGTTGTCAAACTTGAACTATTGAACAACGCATCTTGCCAATCGAATGAAATACCTCTGTTATAATAATTATCAGCCCATAAACTATTGAACATCTCCAGCCCGCGCTGCAAATCGATATCGGAATTTTCCCAAGCCTCCTTATTTAATCCATGTGATTGATAACGCATCACATCCCGAATCATCGCATTGTATTTTTCAGGAGATTGCATATCCACAAAATCATACTTATTCAGTCCGACATAAGAATTCAATTCGATAGACAATTTGCCTCCTTTTTTTGCAGACTTCGTAGTAATCAAAATAACACCATTAGCAGCCCTCGAACCATAAATGGCCGTAGCAGCGGCATCTTTTAAAATCTCCATCGATTCAATATCTTCAGAACTAAGATTTTCCCACGACCCCGGCATACCATCAACAATTAACAAAGGCGAATTTGATGCATTAAAAGAACGTGTTCCGCGAATCCGAATAGTAGGATCTTCCCCCGGCTGCCGAGATGGATTAATATAAACACCGGCAGCCCTCCCTTGCAATGCGTCCACGACATTAACAGAAGGAAAACCTTCTAACTTTTCAGTTTCCACCGTTGTAACAGATCCAGTCAAACTACTTTTCTTCATAGAGCCATACCCTACTACTATCACTTCATCCAAATGCTCCATATCTTCCGTTAATACGAGATCAAGCTTGTTACGTCCACCGACTTTTATTTCTTGTGATTTATAACCTATATAAGAGACTATTAAGGTTGAATTAGAAATCACATTTAAGGAATATTTCCCATCCATATCTGTTATCGTCCCATTCGTTGTCCCTTTCTCCACAACGTTTGCCCCAATGATCGGCTCACCATTTTGATCCATTATCCTCCCTGTAACAATCTTATTTTGCTGTTGAGCCATTGTTGTTACCGGTAATTTAGAAGCTAAGATAATATTCACACCCTCTACAGAAAAGGTAACTCCTGTATTTTTCAGCACCTTACTTAAAACATCTTGGACAGGTTTGTTTTTCACTCGCACAGAAACCCTCCTTTTCAAATCGACATCCCGATTTGAAACAAACAGATAATCCGTTTGATTTTCAATCTCATTCAAAACATCCTCCAATTCTACTTGGGTTTTATTCAAACTGACTTTCGCATTTTGAGAATTTGCCTGGCTGGCAAAAGCGAAACATGAACATAATAGTAGAAAACTCGCTGTTAACTTCATAACTCTACATATTTGTTTTCTTCCCGAATCTTTTTTAGGCAAAGAGTCGGATAAAAAAAGTTTTTTCATACCTTTGTGATTGATTTTAAATTAATAAGTATATTATAAATGTACTGGAGAGCCGGTGGTTGTTGGCGCAACTGCCGGTTCTTTTTTACGTGTTTCTCATGTGTCCTTCCTCATAGGCAAATCGATTTTATCAGTTAATATAGATGATGTTTCTCTCTTCATCCCGCTTGTACTTGAATGGGAAGTCGTTTTGCAGGACACGCAAGGCATGGTCCACGCCATCGGATATCCGGAGCTTCCCGCGATAACCCAAATCTTGTACAGCTTTGTTGTTGACTACGATCCGCACATCGTAGAACTTTTCAAACAGTCCCATGATCGCGTTAAAAGACTTGTCTTCGATATAGATCAGGCCGTCTTTCCAGCGATAGCTGTTAGGCTCCGTCGTGGGGACGACTCGCAACGATTCACCCATCAACTCCGCTGTCTGTCCCGGAGAGAGGTAGATCGCTTTCGGGTCATTCGTATTATAGAGTTTGACTTTACCTTCATAGAGCATTGTCCGAAAACCCGACTTATCTTTATAGGCCTCGACATTGAAAGTTGTCCCCAGCACCTCCACGTCATATTTGCTCGTTTTGACGATAAAAGGCTTTTTATCTTTCGCCACTTCAAAATAGCCTTCGCCGTCCAATTGTATTTCACGGTTCTTGTCAGAAAAGGCCATCGGGTAGCGGAGGGACGTGTTGGCATTCAGCCAGACATTCGTGCCGTCCGGAAGCCGGACGTTCGTGCGGTTGCCCGCCGGGACATATACGCACTGGAAAGTCTCCGCCAATCGGGCGATCCGGTAATGATCATACAGATAAAAACTTCCCAATAAAATCAAAATCGAAGCGGCCACTTTCAAAGACCAACCCAATGCTGGATGAAGGCGATAACGCTTGCCGGAAGCTATTTTAGCGGAAGGCTCAACCGCAGCTTCATCTACCAAAATGGAAACATCGAAGCGAATCCGTTCGCGGATAAAACGCCGGCGGTTGTCTTCGCTGTCTTCAATCCACTGCCGTATCACCTCCTTTTCTTCTTCCGAAGCCTGCTTCAGAAAGTATCGGATAAGTATATGTTGATCTATTTGCATCGTTGCTCTTTTTCCTGTTTCTATAAATAGAGCAACTCATCCGGGAAAAATCCCAACCGTAACCGGACTTTTTTTACGTAACGCAAGCATTTTTTGCCGGCAGCCCCATACTACGAACTATTCGTTTGTTTTTCTCACCAATTCCCGACACCGTGAGAATAAATTCTCACCGGCATGAGAATTTATTCTCATCGTATTGGGAAAAGTTTCTCACAGGCATGGGAAAAAGTTCCCATAGCTATGAGAAAAACAAAACATATGCTTAATTCAGGAATAACAATACGAGGGGAATGTAATCTTTCAGTTTCATGAGAAGGTGGTCGTTGGCTTTATTGATATGGTAGTCCACCTTTTGTTGGGAAACGCCTAAGATCGCCGCTATTTCTTTCCTTGATTTATAGTCCAGGCGGTTCAACACGAATATCCGGCGAGTCTGCTCCGGCAATTCGGACAAAGACTCCATGACGATTTTCATTATATCTTTGGAAAAGATCGTGCCGTAGCTTTCGTCTTCCAATGTCTGGATGCGGGTGGTGATTTCCCAATCATGCAGTTCCGTACGGTTCTTGCTGTATTCGATTTCCACCTGGATATGCTTCAGGTAATTCAGGCATTTGTTCTTGACGGACTGTAGTATATATCCCAAGACATCCGTATCGGCAGGCAACTTCTGCTTATTCTCCCAATAGTACAACAAAGCATCATGCGTCAGATCCTCGGCCGCCTGCAAATCATTTACATAATAGAAGGCATATCTTACAAAACGCTGGTAGTACGTATTGTAAAAGATGCCGAAATTCATTTCCGAATTAATTTCAAAAGGATTTATTATGTCTCTCCGATTCTCCAAGTGCATGTGTTGTTAGCATTGCAAAAATAGCTTCTACGAACGAGATTACCCAAATTCCAACGGATTAATTTCGCCTGTTAACAACAAATGCACTTTTTCCGGGACAGGCCGGAAACCGGATACTCCTTTATTATAACTATCGTTTCAGCCAACGGTTTAAATGGTTATTGGGCGTGACCAATACGAATTTATAAAAATCCGATCGGGGAAGGGATGTCAAATCGACCCGATACTTCCGGGCTGCGGCTGGCACGGCAGCCACCTTTATCCACTCGTCCGGCTGGCCGTTCTTGAACTTGTTGCCGCACGCGGCATAAACAGTCACCCCGGCCTTTTCCGAGAAGCAATCCCAGGAGAGCTCGACCGACTGATCGTATGGGGAAGTCTGCAACCCGCAAATATCGACATCCCCGATGAAAGGCATTCCATCCTGTTCCCACAAAACGTCCCGTGGAACCTCGAATCCCATAAAGCGGCAAATAGAAGGAGCGATATCCGTAATGGCAAGCCGGCCGCTGTTAAAATAGTCGTTCACGGGAAGATTCGTTGAAATCCAGGTGGTCCGCTCGCGCAAAGACTGTCCGCCGTGACCGTGTCCGTTTTCCGTCCGGCCGTGGTCTGTAGTCACCACCACCATCCATTCTTCGTCGAAATTGGCTTCCCGGTATTTCACGGCTTCCCAGATACGGGCGACTTGCGCATCCGCTTTCCTTACATATTCGTCGAAGTAAACGCCATTTCCGGCGATGTGTCCGGCATCGTCCGTGTACCACAGATACACCCAACTCAAATCAGGAGCATCCTCACGGATGCTTTTGGAGGCTTCGAGCGATACTTTCTCGTCATAGTCAAAGACATGCAAGTCTTTCTCCTTATGAGGGAAACGGATGGTATCCAGGTCATAACCGTCTTTTACGATGTCTATCTTCAGACGGTTCGTCTCCTCTTTTCCTTCTCCTAACAACACGGTACGGTTGTCCGTCCAGCTTGAATAGACCGCTGTTTTGCAGGGTTGCGGTTGTTCTTTGGCTATGCGGAACAGCGTCCAGTAATTGTAGTTCGGCTTCAGGTTCGAATTGCCTCCCACATTATGCTTGTTGAACCAAGTCGATGTGAGCAGATTGGTATATCCGATAGCGGAGATGGTCGGAGTCTGGGAATAACCGCCAATCTCACCGCCCGTATACGCCCGGCCATAAGCTCCTTTCGAAGCGATATCGAAAACGGCCGGAGTATGCAAACGCTCGATCTGGTCCGCAGGCACTCCGTCCACTATGACAAATACCGCTTTCCGGCTCTTTGCCGCCAAATGGATGCAGCAAAAGCAAAATAAGAAAAAGTAACACAATGTTTTCATGATGGTCATATATAAAGACGATGCAAATTTAGAAAAAAAAAAACGATCCTGCCCAGATTTTCAAGAAAGGTCAAAACCCTATGCTTTACGGTTCAGAACCCATAGGGTTAGGAGGCGTAAAGCATAGGGTTACGGTGGAACCCATAAGGTTGGTAAAAACAAAGATCGTATCTTTGCAACCGGTGACCTGCAACAAACGCCAGGACGAATACGTTAAATAATCAAGAAACAAAAAACAGATATGACACGGAAACTATTTTTTACAATCTTATCACTGCTCTTCATTTCTGCCATCTCCGCTCAATACGTTCCGGACGTACTGGGCGACAATTACCTGCGCCGGACGATTCAGATGCCGGACGATTACGAGGGCAAGGTGGTCTGCACGCTTGTCAAGAAACCGCAACTGCCGGAGACTAAACAGGCTATCCTGTATATACATGGCTACAACGATTATTTCTTTCAGAAACAACTGGGCGATAGCGCCAATGCCCACGGCTACAATTTTTATGCGATGGACCTCCGCAAGTACGGACGATCGATATTGCCGAACCAGAATCCTTTCTTCTGCAAAAGCCTGAAAGAGTATTTTGCAGACCTCGATACGGCCCTGGCTATTATCAGGGAAGAAGGGAATGACAAAATATTGCTGATGGCGCATTCTACCGGTGGGTTGATCACGCCGTATTATCTGAACAGCAAAAAAGGAACACTTCCCGTCGACGGATTGATATTGAACAGCCCTTTCCTGGACTGGAATTTCGGATGGATGATGGAAAAGATCGTGATCCCCGTAGTTTCCTGCATCGGGAAACTATTTCCTAACCTGACCGTACAGGGATACGGGGATGCTTCGTACGCCCACAGCCTGCTCAAACAGTTCAAAGGGGAATGGGAATATAATACGGACTGGAAGATGATTAACGCCCATCCGAAAAAAGCCGGATGGATAAATGCCATTCAAGAAGCGCAGAAAACAGTACAGAAAGGGATCGACCTGGACTGCCCGGTACTGGTGATGTCGTCAAACAAGTCGTTCCCGGAAACAAAAGATTGGAATAACGAATATCTGTCTTCCGACATCGTGCTGGACGTGCACGATATTCAAAAATACGGACAGAAACTGGGCAATTATGTTACGCGCGACACGATACAGAACGGAATTCATGACCTGATACTTTCAGAAAAGGACTCGCGCGACCATGCTTATCGCACGGTATTCGACTGGTTACAGGGGAAATAGACATTGATTATTCTGATATTTGTATTTTCAGAATGCTTATACTTCTTTTCGAAATGAGATATCGGTCGGTAAGTTTTAATCCTTACCTTTGTCCGGTTAAAACAAATATGGAATGAAAGCCTTACAGACAATCATTGCAGTTGCCGCTCTTCTCCATGCTGCAGATACTTTTGCACAGACGGAAGAAGTAGAAGAAGCAACCTCATATAAAGCCGAAGTTTTCGGATCGGTCAGCAGCGGATCGACCACTCCATTCTGGATGGTGAGCAACCGGTACGGGATGGTTCCCCTGGATGCCAACAACGGTTATCTCAACGCCGGAGTATTTCATCAGCAATATTTTGGAAAGGGATTCCGCTGGAGTGTAGGGCTGGATCTGGTCGCAGCCGTACCCCGTTACCGTAATGTGTTTATCCAGCAGATATATGCCGAGTTGGGATATAAAAGTATGCTTCTGAGTGTGGGAAGCAAAGAAAACCGGCATTCGCTTTGGGATCACTCCCTTAGTTCAGGCGACATGGTCCTCTCTCCCAACGCCCGCCCGATCCCGGAAATAAAACTGAGTATGCCGGAGTTCACCGTCGTACCGCTCACAAAGGGTTGGATGCAGGTGAAGGGAGATTTTGCGGTAGGCAAATCTTTCGATACCAAATATCTGGAAGATTTTTCCAATGGGGAACAAACCTATGTGAAGAATGTCCTTTGGCATCATAAATCTTTTTATGTCCGCATCAAGGACACGCAAAGCGATTTCCCGCTTTCCGGTATTATCGGCGTGCAACATTGGGCGCAATGGGGTGGAACATCCAGCAATCCGAAAGTAGGCGTACAACCTCATTCGCTGAAGGATTTTATCCGGGTAATTTGTGGTAGCGAAGGCGGAGATGATGCTACTCTGTCAGACCAGATCAATGTGCTTGGCAATCATTTCGGTTCGTACGATTTCAAACTGGAATATACGATGCCGAACTGGAAACTGGCTGCTTATCATCAGCATTATTTCGAAGACAAATCCGGAATGATATTCGGGAACGGGACAGACGGACTTTGGGGAGTACAGTTGGACCTGCCCCATTTCCCCTGGTTGCGGAAGGTCGTAACGGAATATCTGATTACCCGCAATCAGAGCGGACCGTTCCATTTTATTATTTTCGATCATGATAAATACCAAGGCCCCGGTGGTGGTGGGGATGATTACTATAATAACGGGGAATATAAAACCGGCTCTTCTTATTTCGGACATGGGATAGGCTCCCCTCTTCTGACTTCACCGCAATATAATACGAACGGGGATGTGGATTTCAAGAATACACGTGTCCGTGCCTGGCATCTGGCTTTTGAAGGAGACCTGTCGCCTATGGTTTCCTATCGTCTCAGATACACGCTCATGAATAGTTGGGGAACACCTTACGCCCCATTCCTGAATAACAAAAGAAGCAACTCCGGACAGGTGGAAGTCAAATATCGCCATCCACGCCTGCAAGGTTGGGAATTCACAGGAGCCGTAGCCGCTGATGCAGGTTCACTCTATGGAGACAATGTAGGATTCAGCCTGAGCGTCTGCAAACGCGGCATTTTAAAATCCTGGAAATAGATTATTTATATTGCTCCCATAAGGCCGACGCAATGATGTCTTGTGTTTTATCTGCCATCTGTTGCAATCCTTTATGGGAAGCATCTATCCCTTCGGTCTGGATAGGCGGGTGAATGACCATTTCCATCTTGTGCCGGTGAATATTCAACGAACCGATCGGCAATACGTCAAAAGGTCCGTTCAAGGTGATCGGGACAATCGGCAAATGCTGGTCGGCTGCCATCTGGTAAGCTCCTTTTTTAAAACGGATCATCTTTCCGTCATAAGTACGTGAACCTTCCGGAAATACCACCACCGACGCTCCGTTCTTCAGGCTGCGTTCTGCCTCCAACACGCTGCGGGCAGCAGCTTTCGGTGTCGAATTATCGACGAAGATAAAACCGGCTGCCCGGCAAGCAGCGCCCACAAACGGGATCTTAGCGATGCCGGCTTTCATCACCCACTTGATCGGAACACCTAAAAAACCATATATAAGGAAGATATCAAAAGCCCCCTGATGGTTGGCTACAAAGACGTACGATTTCTTCCGGTCTATATTTTCCCGGCCTTTCACCTTCACCGGACAAAGGGCCAAATGGCAGGTCAGCCATGACCAGATCATTCCCGGATAATAAGCAAATATTCTTTCCCCGCCTAACAGGCAACCAACAATAACCGTAAGGGCTGTCAGTATGGTCAATACCACAAAAACAGGAACCACAAACAGCCATAAATAGAGCATATAAAGTATTCGTAGCATATATAACTGTATTATTTCACAAATATAAAAGCTAAATTCAATGGTTTCATCATTTTTGTCCCAAAATATTTTTGCAATCGGGTTATTATTGCTTTATTTGCGGTAGAAAAATAATAATATATAAACATATCTATCACCATGAACGAATTATTGAAAAATCTGGGGGTAATCGTACTCCTTATCGGTGTTATCATTTTGGCTGTACCGGCAATTAACGGAGGATTGTCAAATACTATTCTTCTTACCGGTTTAGGAGTCATTATTCTGGGTTATATCGGTCATATCGTTATAAACAAGAGACTCGGATAATTACACACTTACAAATAAAAAAGGCCGCTCCTCTGAGCGACCTTTTTTATTTTCTGTCCGGGAATCAGGCTTCCCCTTTCACACCTCCGATAGGAGGAACAAAATCTTCAAACTTGGCAGTCTTACCATTCGCTTGTTCTTCAAACTTCGCCAGATTATCCTGCAAAGCGAACAAAAGTCGTTTTGCATTGTCCGGAGTCAGAATAACGCGGCTTTTCACCTTTGCTTTCGGTGCACCCGGCACAACACGGATAAAATCCAAGATGAACTCGGATGAAGAATGTGATATAATTGCCAGATTTGCATACGTTCCCTGAGCCATCTCTTCTGACAGCTCTACCTGAATCTCATTTGTCGGTTTGTTGTTTTCCATATTTCTATATTTGATAATAAATATTCTAAGACAAATATACGTATTAAAATCGGAATAGTCTCAAATAAAAAGGGCCACCTTCACAGGCAGCCCTTTTTCAGTTGTGTTTTTAATTCTCAATTCTTTAGACCAATGTAAAAAAAATACCTTATTGTGTTTAATATTTTATAATCTCGACGCTTAAACTAAGGCTATTCGTCTTAGTAATTTCATTGTTTATTCAACATTACAAAGATATGCCTCATGCAATTAACCACCAAATACTATTTTATCATTATATGATACTATTCCGTCACGGATAATTTATCACTTCTGTGAATTAGTTTAAAATCATGTTTCAAACCCTAAAACGAGTACGTGCATATTTTTCACGATATTCGGTAGGTGTATTACCTTTTCGTCGCTTAAAAGCCCGATTGAAATTCGATAAGTTATTAAAACCGGATTTATAACATATTTCTGCTATTGTATCACTTGTGTCGATCAGTCGGCAAACCGCTTCAGCTATACGAATGTCATTCAAATTGTCGATAAAAGTTTTTCCCGTCCACTTTTTCAAAAACCGGGTAAGCGACGCTTCGCTCATATTTATTAACGAAGCAAGTTCGGACAATAAAACCGGACGCTGATAATTTTCATGCAAAAACAACATGATCGTATCCAGGCGGTCGTTATCTATATTGCTAAAGTTTTCTACAGTATTGACAGCGTTTAACTTGCGTGCCTTTTCATCTAATGACAAAGTCTTGAGTATTTCTATCAAACGTAATAAATTGTGAAATGAATCTGGCTTATCACTCGATAGCTTTTTCAATTCAGGTTGAATACGCAAAATCATTTCATGACTAAAAACAAGACCGCATGAAGCTTTCTCAAACATATCCTTTATGGTCTTGAAATGACGCTTGTTGATAAAACTATCGAAAAGAGAGGCATGGAACTGAATTGTAATTTCCAAAATATCCGTACTCAGACATTTGTGATTTGAATAAGCATGCTTGGCTCCTCCTGCAACCAATAACAGGTCAAGATCTTCCATCTCCTCCACCGAATCACCGACGATTCGGATCGCGCCACCGGCATTCTCCAAATAGTTCAGTTCAAATTCCGGATGCACATGAAGCGGATAGGAAAAACTACGTTTAGGCCGCTGCATCACAAGAAAACAGTCTTCCGGTGAAAGCGGCGTAATTTCTCTTAATACATCTACGGAACCCATAGCACTTACTGGACAAGCATTCTCGATATAACAGGACAATGGTCTGAAGGATACAAGTTACCCAGACTTTCAGTCAAAACACCATGTCGAAGCACTTCGATATTACCTTTTACAAAGATATAATCAATCCATACACGTTTGTCCAGAGGAATACGTCCATAATCGTGGAAAGTCCATTCAGGGCCGTAACGCAAAGGAGCCAATGTACGGGAATGCGTCAAATGGCGCGGATCTTTTTCATCTGTTAAAACTTTGATTGGATCATCGGTCGGAACAGCATTAAAGTCGCCCGTAACAATCACCGGAAGATTTCCGGCAAGCTGCTTTACCTGCTCTAAGACTAAGGAAGCCCCTTCATGACGAGCCACCTGCCCCATGTGGTCCAAATGGGTATTCAGAAAGAAAAACTTTTTTCCGGATTCCTTATCCTTGAATATCGCCCAAGTCGCAACACGCTCACAAGCGGCATCCCAACCTTTTTTGCCCACGGCATTCATATCTTCCGCCAACCAGAAATTGCCACTTTTGACAACAGAGAAACGGTCCTTTCTGTAAAAGATAGGAGAATATTCACCCTTCGTCTTGCCATCTTCACGTCCCACCCCGACATAGCCATAGTCCGGCAAACGATCCAATAAATCCGTCAACTGGTTATACAAGACTTCTTGCGCACCGAACATATCGACATCATAAAACTTGATCACATTGGCTGCCAGGTCTTTTCTGTATTCCCACCAGTTAGCCCCGTCAGATTTTGTACTCATCCGGATATTAAAGGACATCACATTCATTTCATTATCAGAATGTTTGGCAAAAGCCACATTCGTAGAGATCAGAAAGGCTAATAAATAGAGTAGAACTTTTTTCATATATGATTTATTTTAATTATCAAGATAATACACAAATATAAGCACTCTGATTTTATTAAACAAATATCGGAAAATAAAAAAGGGCTACCGAATATCGGCAACCCTTCTCATTATTTATTTCGCATATTTACTCGTCGTCTCTGTCCATAGTATTGAAGTCTACGACATTCTTACGATTTGCAAAGATACGTTCGAACTCATCTTTAGCACCGACAACCAACTTGTCGAAATCACGCTGGCCTGTACCGGCAGGGATCAAATGACCGCAGATAACGTTTTCTTTCAAACCTTCCAGACGATCCACTTTACCGTTGATAGCTGCTTCGTTCAGCACTTTCGTCGTTTCCTGGAAAGATGCGGCAGACATAAAGCTGTTTGTCTGCAAAGCGGCACGAGTGATACCCTGAAGAATCTGGTTAGCCGTAGCAGGGACTGCATCGCGGACTTCAACCAATTTCAAGTCACGACGTTTCAGCATGCTGTTCTCGTCTCTCAACTTACGGACAGTCACGATCTGACCCGCCTGCAATGTCTGAGAATCTCCCGGATCCGTCACAACTTTCTTGCCCCAGATACGGTCGTTTTCATCCATTACTTCCAGTTTATCAACCACCTGCTGTTCCAGGAAGCGAGTGTCTCCCGGATCGATGATTTCAACCTTACGCATCATCTGACGGACGATTACCTCGAAATGCTTATCGTTAATTTTTACACCCTGCAGACGGTATACGTCCTGGATTTCATTTACGATATATTCCTGAACAGCTGTCGGTCCCATGATTGCCAAGATATCAGACGGAGTAGTCGCACCATCGGAGAGCGGCATACCGGCACGTATATAGTCGTTTTCCTGAACAAGCAACTGCTTAGACAGAGGCACCATATATTTCTTTACTTCACCCAATTTGGATGTAACAGTAATTTCACGGTTACCACGCTTGATCTTGCCGAAACCAACTTCACCATCGATTTCAGAAACGACAGCCGGGTTAGATGGGTTACGAGCCTCAAATAATTCTGTTACACGAGGCAAACCACCGGTAATATCACCTGCTTTACTTACTGCACGCGGGATCTTGACCAAAACTTCACCAGCCTTAACCATATCGCCCTCGTCTTTTACAACGTGAGCACCCAACGGCAATGAATAATTCTTCAGATAGTTTCCGTTTTCATCCACGATGTGGGCAGCCGGAGCTTTTGTCTTATCTTTAGATTCGATAATGATCTTTTCTTTCAAGCCGGTCGTTTCGTCACTTTCAACATTGTAAGTAACATTTTCAACCAAACTTTCGAATTCGATCTTACCGGAAACTTCCGATACGATAACGGCGTTGAACGGGTCCCATTCGATAATAACATCCCCCTTCTTGATTGTATCTCCATTCTTGAAGAACAATTTGGAACCATAAGGAATATTGTGAGCCAGCAATACGATCTTCGTTGTCGGATCGACAATACGGAGTTCAGCCAAACGGCTGACAACAACCTGGAACTTCTTACCGTTTTCTTCGCTATCCACAGCACGAAGTTCTTCGATTTCCAGAACACCGTCATATTTAGAAGTGATACTGTTTTCTGTTGCCACGTTAGATGCGATACCACCGACGTGGAATGTACGCAGTGTCAACTGAGTACCCGGTTCACCGATTGACTGTGCAGCGATAACCCCCACAACTTCACCTTTCTGAACCATGCGGTTCGTAGCCAAGTTACGACCATAACATTTCGCACAAACCCCCTTCTTGGATTCACAAGTCAATACAGAACGGATTTCAACGCTTTCGATCGGAGAATCTTCGATCATCTTGGCAGCATCCTCACGAATTTCTTCACCGGCACGAACGATTACTTCGCCTGTCAACGGATGGATGACATCATGAACGGAAACGCGCCCTAAGATACGTTCACCCAAACTGGCAATCACTTCATCATTGTTCTTCAATTCCGTACAAACCAAGCCACGCAACGTACCACAGTCTTCTTCGTTGATGATCACATCATGAGATACGTCAACCAGACGACGAGTCAGGTAACCAGCATCGGCAGTCTTCAAAGCGGTATCGGCCAAACCTTTACGAGCACCGTGAGTAGAGA
>NZ_CABUOD010000055.1 GCF_902493135.1 uncultured Parabacteroides sp. | reverse complement strand
TGAACAATCAGATATTCCGCAAGCTGAAAAGCATCGTGGAGGTAGAGCGCATGACGCCCGACCAACGCCTGGAATACGAACTGAGCCTTTCCGTCGAGCGCGACCTCTCCGCCGCCCTCGATACCAGCTTCGAAGACGGGATGGAAAAAGGGAAGGCGGAAGGCATGAAAGACGGAATCGAACAAGGTATGAAGAAAGGAAAAGAAGAAGGCAAGGCCGAGGAACAGCGTCTTATCGCAGCCAATTTAAAAAAGCAAGGGATCAACATCGAAACGATTGCTCAATGTACCGGCTTGTCGTTAAAAGAGATCAGCGGGTTGTAACCTGTTAATGCCCATCCATTGAACCGGCCGGGTTGTTTAAACTAAAGGCAATCCGGCTTACAGCATATGATACTTCTTCAACTCCTTCCTCATTTCTATCGCTTTCCCGTCCGTGACCTTGTCCATCAACGCCCAAAAACGATCGCTGTGGTTCATCTCTATGGTGTGGCAAAGTTCGTGAAGGAGGACGTAGTCGATCAGGTGCCAGGGCAGGAGCATCAGGGAGAGGGAAAGGTTGATGCTACGGCGTGGCGTGCAACTCCCCCAATGGCTTTTGCTGTTGAATATCTTTACACCCGTGCAGGTGAAGCCGTGGCGGGAGGCCAAATTAAGCAACCGTGGAGGCAGGAGGCGACGGGCCTCGTGACGAAGAGCCTGCTCTAAGAAGTCTTTCAGTAATTTTTGTACCCGCTCGTCGGCAAAGTCGGTCTGCGAGGGACAGGCGATATGCAGGATGCCGTTGTCTAATTTCATATAGAAGTTAGCCCGGTCGGTACGGAAGATATGGAGGCGGAACGTTGCGGTCTGCATCTCCGTCTTGTCCGTCAGGAGCGGACGGGCGGGATGTTTGGCAAGGGCTATGAGAAGTTTTTCCTTGTTCTCGCGGATAAAAGCGAGCATACGTGCTTCGTCGCCCCCCGGAGGCATGGTAGCCGTGATCATGCCCTTGGAGATTTTCAGTGTGTAGCGGGTAGCGCGGGGACTGGTGCGGAGGAGGATGGTTCCCAGCTCTTTGTCTTGTATCGTCTTTTCCATTTCGTTTGCAAAAGTAATATTTTATGGGCAAACAATATATGGTTGAAATTGATTATCTTTGCGCCCGGATAACGAAAATGAGTATAAACAATATAATAAATTAAGCAATCATGAGCAAGAAAGCCCTTTTAATGATTCTTGACGGCTGGGGTATCGGCGATCAAGGTAAAGACGATGTAATCTTTAACACTCCCACTCCTTATTGGGACAGCCTGCTGGCCACTTATCCTCATTCACAGTTACAGGCAAGCGGCGAAAACGTAGGGTTGCCTGACGGGCAAATGGGTAACTCTGAAGTCGGACACCTCAATATCGGGGCAGGACGTATCGTTTACCAGGACTTGGTGAAGATCAACCGTGCCTGTGCCGACAACAGCATCATGAAGAACCCTGAAATCGTTTCTGCCTTCTCTTACGCTAAAGAACATGGCAAAAACATCCATTTCATGGGGTTGACCTCCAACGGTGGCGTACACAGTTCTTTCGACCACCTGTTCAAACTTTGCGATATCTCCAAGGAATACGGAATCGACAATACTTTCATCCACTGTTTCATGGACGGCCGCGACACAGACCCGAAGAGCGGTAAAGGATTTATCGAACAACTGACGGCCCACTGTGAACAGTCTGCCGGAAAGATCGCATCCATCGTCGGCCGTTTCTACGCAATGGACCGCGACAAACGCTGGGAACGCGTGAAGGAAGCCTACGACCTGCTGGTTGAAGGCAAGGGAAAACAGGCTACCGACATGGTTCAGGCCATGCAGGAATCGTATGACGAAGGCGTGACCGACGAGTTTATCAAACCGATCAACAACACTACCGTAGACGGTACGATCAAAGAAGGCGATGTCGTGATCTTCTTCAACTACCGTAACGACCGTGCGAAAGAATTGACTGTCGTGCTGACTCAGCAGGATATGCCGGAACAGGGCATGCACACGATCCCCGGCCTGCAGTATTATTGCATGACTCCGTACGATGCTTCTTTCAAAGGCGTCCATATCCTGTTCGACAAGGAAAACGTCCAGAATACATTGGGAGAATATCTGGCTGAGAACGGAAAGACTCAGCTTCATATCGCCGAAACGGAAAAGTATGCTCACGTGACTTTCTTCTTCAATGGCGGTCGCGAAACTCCGTACAAGGCAGAAGAACGCATCCTGGTTCCGAGCCCGAAAGTCGCCACTTACGACCTGAAGCCGGAAATGAGCGCTTACGAAGTAAAAGAAAAGTTGGTCGAAGCTATCGATACGCAGAAGTTCGACTTCATCGTCGTGAACTATGCCAACGGCGACATGGTAGGCCACACCGGCATCTACGGCGCGATCGAAAAGGCGGTGACCGCTATCGACAACTGCGTGAAGGACACTGTCGAAGCTGCCAAGGCTAACGGTTATGAAGTAATCATCATCGCCGACCACGGTAATGCCGATCACGCGCTCAACGAGGACGGCACTCCTAACACGGCCCACTCCCTGAACCCTGTTCCTTTTGTCTATGTAACGGAAAACAAAAGTGCAAAAGTGGAAAACGGTGTCCTGGCCGATGTCGCTCCTTCTATCCTGCACATTTTGGGTATGGCGCAGCCGGCTGATATGACAGGACGTGACTTAATTAAGAATTAAAAATTAAGAATTAAAAATTAAAAAATGATAGTAAGGGATAATGTTATCCGTACTAAATCGTATGCGTTCGCTATTCGTATAGTGAACGCATACAAGTTTTTAATCGATTCTAAAAAAGAATATGTCTTGACTAAGCAAATGCTGCGAAGTGGAACTGCCGTAGGAGCTTTGGTCGCAGAAGCGCATTATGCACAAAGCAGTGCTGATTTTGTAAGTAAAATGAGTATTGCATTAAAGGAGGCCAATGAAACTTGTTATTGGCTGAATCTTTTGAAGGATACGGACTATTTGGAACAACAAGCTTATGATTCGTTATCTGCCGATTGCAATGAATTAGTCGCTCTCTTGGTCAGCATCGTCAAATCCGTCAAATCCTCTATAACTAAATAATATTTTTTAATTCTTAATTATTAATTCTTAATTTAATACAGTGATTCAAATAGACAATACTTTGGTCAGCCTCGACGTCCTCGAACGCCGGTTTTTATGTGATCTGTCGCATTGCAAAGGCATTTGCTGCGTGGAAGGTGATTCCGGTGCGCCCTTGCTGGAGGAAGAGGTGGGCGAACTGGAAAAGGCCCTTCCGGTTATCTGGGACGACCTGGCGCCGAAAGCCAAGGAGATCATCAAGAAACAAGGCGTTGCCTATATTGATGAAGAGGGAGACTTGGTGACTTCTATCGTAAACGGCAAGGACTGTGTTTTTACCTGCTACGATACGGACGGAACTTGCAAGTGTGCCGTGGAGAAGGCCTATCGCGAAGGCAAGCTCTCTTTCTATAAACCGGTTTCCTGCCATCTTTACCCGATACGTGTGGAAAAGTACGACACGTTCGAAGCGGTTAATTACAATCGCTGGAATATCTGCAAAGCAGCAGAGGTGTTAGGTAAGAAAGAAAATCTTCCGGTCTATAAGTTCCTGAAAGAACCGCTGATCCGCCGTTTCGGAAAGGAATGGTACGACGCGCTTGAGGAGATTGCCGGAGAGTGGGAGAAACAGAAGAGCGGAGAGTAATCTAAGGTTAGTATACAAAAAGAGCCAGGTACGCGGATGACGCGGATTAAGCGGATCTTGACGGATGAAATAATTAAATCCGTTTTAATCCGTCTAATCCGCGTCATCCGCGTACCTGGCTCTTATATATCGTTTCAACTATTGCGTATCAGGTCGGCCGATTTGCCTTCCTCGTTCAGGTAAGTCTCGATATGACGCTTCTTTTTGTCTTCGAGGATCTCGTCGATGGCGATCAGTATGCCGGTCTCTTCCACTTCTCCAAACTCATGGTTGATGGCCGTGCCGAATACGCGCATCTTGGGGGAGAGGCTCATATAGGCATTGACCAGCGGCGGCACATTGATGCCGAACTTACGGACCTCCTGGTTCAATACCTTATAATTATCCTTGAAGTTGTCGTACTTGAAAAGCTCCTGCATCTTTTCCAGATCCGTGCCTGTTTCCAAGGGATAGACCGGAGTGATCAGCTTCTCCGGATCGGGGAAGTGCATGTTCAGGAAATACAGGATCATGTTGCGGGCTTCGGAGTTGTAGGTGTTGTACATCGTCACCTTCCCGAAATAATACTGCAAGCTGGGGTCCACCACCGAAAGCGCTCCGAGGCCGTCCCAGAGATTATCCAGCACGAACAATCCCTTCGCGCTGCCTGAACGGGTCGACTGGTATTCTAACGTCACGAACGAACGGCCCAGCTCGACCGTGTACGGCAAATATTCTTTATTGAACTTCTCGGAAAAATTAAACAGATGAGAGGTCGCTAAAATAGGTTTGCCGGTTTTGTCGAATTTTACATCCGAACCGCAGAGGAAGCGGTACCCCCCCAGGATCTGTTCGTCTTCAGGGCTCCACACGATAAGTTGGCGATAAGCATCGTCCATCGTGTCGTATTCGTCGATATCGACAGGAAAGCCGGTTCCGCCTCCGTAATACCGGAAAGCGATTTCCCTGAGCCGCCCGATCTCTTGCATCACGTTGGGAGAGTCGTGGGCTGTGACAATGTATATCTCATTGTTGGATTTGTTGGTCCTCCGCAGTTTCTTGTCCACGGTCAGTTCCGCTTTCAGGAGAGCACGGTCAATCGGTTTGATAATGTCTTGCATATGATAGAATCAATTATTTCTTTAGATTATAGACAACTTCCTTCACCCACTCTGCCCATTCGGCCGGTTTACGGCTGTCCTCGAAGGTTTGCCAGGGAATCGGCTTCCCGAAATGGATACGGTATGTCTTGTGTTTGCTTTTGAACATCTCGTCGGGCAGGTAGATCATTTCATAATTCATCTTTATGCCCAATGCTTTCCGCAGGTTGGCGAGACGGTAGAAAAAGTTCGAGTTGCGTCCTTCGAAAAACACCGGTACGACGTCCCGCCGGTATTCTACGGCCTTTTGGATGAACGACTTCTTCCATTCGGTGTCCTGTATCTTCCCGTGTTGCTTGCGTGAGCATAAGCCGGCGGGGAAAGTGACGATCTGGTTGTCCGAAGCATAGGCCTTTTCGATCAGCTCGGCGTTCTTTTTCCCCTGCGCCCCGTGTTTGTTGATGGGGACGAAGATCGATCTCAGGTTGGACAGGTAGAGCAGCAGGTCATTCACCAAGTAGCGGATCTTCCCGTCGAAACGCCCGCCGATAACGGCCGACAGGCAAATCCCGTCCAGTCCGCCCAGCGGGTGGTTGGAGGCGAATATGTACCGGCCTCCGGCAGGAATATTCTCTTCGTTTACCAATTCCAGATTCAAGTCAAAATATCCGATCAACTCTTGCATGAACGCTACCCCGTCTTTATCGTGATACCGGCGGAGGATGTCGTTCAACTCATCCTGATGAACAGTACGGATCAGATAGTCAACCACAAAGCCGGGAATCTTGCGGGCGGCCGAAGGCGCCTTTTGCTGTAATACCTGTTTGATGTCTATCTGTGTAATACCTTCTTGTGTCATTTCACGTAACTCTTACAAGAGGCAAAGATAGAGTTAATAATTAAAAGTCAATGCTTTCGGGAAAAGTTTTTAAGTGTCGGCTACAACAATTTACGTTGCATTTCTGTTCTTATTAGTCAGTACGGAACGCGTAGGATATGAAGATACGCCTGTGAAGTGGTGTAAAGCATTAGCTTAAAAATAGATAGAAAGAACATTGCCATCCTTTGGTAATGCATTTTTAACATATAAGGCGTTCTGTTTTTACCTTTTTTGTGTAAATATTAAATTAAAAGGCGCGTTATTTGTGACATTAAAACGAGAGATTTATTGATATGAGGAAGTCTACGATTTGGTTGCTTGCGGTGGTGATGGCTTTTGCCTTTGCCGGTCTGCTCTTTTTGCAGGTGAAATATGTAAGCATCATACTCAAAAAAAGTAGCGAGCAGTTCAATGAAACTGTCAAACGATCGATGCACCAAGTCTCGAAAAACCTGGAGCTTGACGAAACGGCCCGGTACCTGGAAGAAGACCTCAGCCGTGACGAGGCCAACAATTATCTGTACCAGAACGAACAGAGCAACCTCGGCGGGGGGATCATCACCGAGAAAAAATACAAGATGCAGTTCACCAATGCCGACGGGACCGTCGAACATATCGAGTTCCATAGCGACATCCGGACACGCAAGATCGAGCCGCTCTCTTCGCTGGGCAGCAATAAAGCGCCTAACAGCATCGTCAGTACGTCAAAAGATTTGCAGCAAACGTTGAAACGCCGCTACCAGTATCAGAGCGGATTGTTTAACGAAGTGATTCTGAATATTTTGCACACGGCGAACCTGAAGCCGATCGAAGAAAGGATAGATTTTAAAAAGCTGAATAATTACTTAAAATCAGAATTTATTAACAATGGATTGAACCTGCCGTTCGTCTTTTCTGTTATTAACAAAGACGGAAATATAGTGTACCAGAACGGGGAGATCCCTCCTGTATCAGACGTGATTCAACAGGTGTTATTCCCCAACGATCCTCCTTCGAAACAGAATTACCTGAAAGTGTATTTCCCGACGAAGGGCGATTATATTTCGAGTTCTGTAACATTTATCGTACCGTCGATCATCTTCTCGCTGATACTTTTGGTGACGTTCATCTTTACCATTTATATCGTATTCCGTCAGAAGCGACTTTCGGAAATGAAGAATGATTTTATCAACAATATGACGCACGAACTGAAGACGCCGGTTTCGACCATCTCGCTTGCCGCACAGATGCTGAAGGACTCGGACATCACGAAGAGCCCCGACGTGTTCAAGCATATCTCCGGGGTGATCAACGACGAGACGAAACGTTTGGGCTTCCTGGTGGAAAAGGTGCTGCAAATGTCGCTGTTTGAACGCCAGAAAGCAGCCCTCAAGTTGAAGGAGGTCGATGCGAACGATTTGCTGGCAAGCGTTGCCAACACATTCGCCCTGAAAGTCGAGAAGTATGACGGCACGATCGACATCGACCTGCAGGCGGAAGATTCGGACATCTACGTGGATGAGATGCACATCACGAACGTGCTGTTCAACCTGTTGGACAACGCCGTGAAGTATCGCCGCCTCGAAGTGCCGCTGACGCTGATGTGCCGCACCTGGAACGAGAACGGCAAGTTGTTGATATCGATCGAGGACAACGGTATCGGGATCAAGAAAGAATACCTCAAGAAAGTATTCGACCGCTTCTTCCGCGTACCGACAGGAAACGTACACGACGTGAAAGGGTTCGGGCTCGGACTCGCTTACGTCCGTAAAATAGTGGAGGACCATAAAGGTACGATACGTGCCGAAAGTGGTTCCGGAAATGTAGGAACAAAATTTATTATTACTTTACCTCTTATAAAAAGTTAGTTATGGAAGAAAAACTAAAAATCTTCTTTTGCGAAGACGACGAGAACCTGGGTATGCTATTAAGAGAATACTTGCAGGCAAAAGGTTATGTGACTGACCTCTTCTCCGATGGAGAAGCCGGTTACAAAGGTTTCACCAAAGGCAAATATGACCTTTGCGTACTTGACGTGATGATGCCGAAAAAAGACGGTTTCACGCTGGCGCAGGAAATCCGTTCTATCAACCCTGATATCCCTGTTATCTTCCTTACGGCCAAGACTATGAAGGAAGATATCCTGGAAGGTTTCAAAATCGGTGCGGATGATTATCTGACAAAGCCTTTCAGCATGGAAGAACTCTTGCTCCGTATCGAAGCGATCCTTCGCCGCGTGAAAGGCAAGAAGATGAAAGACATTCCTTTCTACAAGTTAGGGAACTTCTTGTTCGATACCCAGAAACAGACATTGGCTATCGGCGACAAGATCACGAAGCTGACAACTAAGGAATGCGAACTCCTGAGCCTTCTTTGCGCACATGCAAACGAAATCTTGGAACGTAATTATGCACTGAAGACAATCTGGGTAGACGATAACTACTTCAATGCCCGCAGCATGGACGTATATATCACGAAACTCCGTAAACTGTTGAAGGATGATCCGAAAATCGAAATCATCAACATTCACGGTAAGGGCTACAAGCTGATCACTCCTTCCGGAGAAGAAGCAGCCCGCGAAGAAGGCATCCAGGTGCTTTAATCGGAGCTTAACCGGACGCGAACAACGCGGACGAGCGCAGAGTAACGCAGATGTCGTTATCCATAAAAGGATAAGTCGCTGCGTTAGTCTGCGCTTTTTATATTCGGGGCGGTAAAGGAAGTCCGTCTCCCTCGTTGCTTCCCCTCTCTGTTCCCTGCCGATGAAACTTTTGTTTCCTGCCGGTGAAAATAAATTTTCCTGCCGGTGAAAATTTATTTTCTCGCCGGGGAACTCTGAGAATTTCCGTATATTTGTGTGCAATTAATAAAGATATGATGAACGACAGACCGCTAATTCTGATTACAAATGATGACGGCGTTGAAGCCAAAGGAATAAAAGAACTCACCGAGTGCCTCAGGGATCTGGGGGATATTGTGGTATTTGCTCCCGACGGGCCCCGTTCGGGAATGGCAAGCGCGATCACTTCGCTCGTACCGATCAAGTACACATTGGTAAAGAAAGAACAAGGACTGACGGTTTATAGCTGTACCGGGACTCCGGTCGATTGCGTGAAACTGGCTATCAACGAGGTGCTGGAACGCAAGCCCGACCTGTTGGCCTCCGGGATCAATCATGGCGGCAACCATGCCATCTGCATCCAGTATTCCGGAACGATGGGCGCGGCTGCCGAAGGGTGCGTGTTCGGCATCCCTTCGATGGGCGTGTCGCTCTTGGACCACCGTGCGGATGCCGACTTTACCGAGAGCTGCCGCTTAGGGCGCATGCTTGCACGGCGGATCATAAAAGAAGGATTGCCGCATGGCACTTACCTGAACCTGAACGTCCCCAATGTCCCGAACGTGAAAGGGATGAAGGTATGCCGGCAGGCGGACGGACGCTGGACCAATGAATTCAAACGGTCGGAAAACGCAGCGGGCGAACCCGTGTTCTGGCTTGCCGGCGCGTTCGAGAATGCCAAGCCGATCCATGCCGACAACGACACATTGGCGCTCGACAGCGGCTATGCCTCGCTCGTCCCGTGCAAGATAGATGTGACGGACTATGACTTTTTGGCACAGCTGAAAAATCAATTGTCAATTGAATAAATATGAAATATTTTTTGATAGCGGGCGAAGCCTCCGGTGATCTGCATGCCTCCAACCTGATGGCTGCGCTGAAGGAGCAGGATGCGCAGGCGGATTTCCGTTTCCTGGGCGGCGATCTTATGCAGGCGGTCGGAGGGACGCTGGTGAAGCATTACAGGGATATGGCTTTCATGGGCTTTATCCCCGTACTGCTCAATCTCCGTACGATCCTGGACAACATGAAAGCCTGCCAGGAAGAAATCCGGAAGTACCGTCCCGATGTGGTGATCCTGATCGATTATCCGGGCTTCAATCTGAAGATGGCCAAATACGTCAAGACGCAGTTGGGGCGGCCCGTCTACTATTATATCTCTCCTAAGATATGGGCTTGGAAGCAGTATCGGATCAAGGATTTCCGCCGCTACGTGGACCGGATGTTCTGCATCCTGCCTTTCGAAGTGGAGTTTTTCCGCAACCTCGGCTATCCGGTGGACTATGTGGGCAACCCTTCGGTCGATTCGGTCGCCGGCTATATGGAAAGGCAGGCGGCCGGACCTGATACTTTCCGCAGGGACGAACAGCTGGACGAACGTCCCGTGCTGGCACTGTTGGCAGGCAGCCGCCGCCAGGAGATCAAAGACAACCTTCCGACCATGCTGAAGGTGGCAGCCGCCTATCCGGACCACCAACCCGTGATCGCCGGCGCTCCCGGCCTGGAACCGGAATATTACAGGCAGTATGTCGGCAACGCGGATGTCAAGATCGTGTTCGGCAAAACCTATCCTCTCCTCAGCCATAGTGATGCGGCGCTGGTCACATCGGGGACGGCTACGCTCGAGGCCTCCCTTTTCCGTGTGCCGCAAGTCGTCTGTTATTATGTCGCGGCCGGTCGGCTGGCAAGTTTTATCTTCCGCCATTTCTTCCATACGAAATACATCTCGCTGGTCAACCTCATCGCCGGACGCGAAGTGGTGCAGGAGTTGTTCGGAGCCCGATTTTCATATAGCCGGATACATGACGAGTTAGGACGTGTCCTGAACGATCCTGCCTACCGTACCCGCATGCTCGACGGCTACGACGAGATGATCCGCCTGCTCGGCAAGCCCGGCGCTTCCCGCCGTACAGCGGAGCTTATCTATCAATCATTGAAGCATTAACATCTTTTATCAGCTCTCTTTGCAGCATTTGCAGCGTCTTTGTCATCTTCCTTTTTAGAAAGGAAAAATAAATAATTTAGATACATGTTATGAAGACGTTGAAAAGTTTTATGCTACTACTCGGAATCTTATTGGGTTCTACTGCTTTTTATTCTTGTTTGGATGATGACGATTATTATGACTTTTTGAGGGACAGCCTGCCTGCCATTGTCACGGTCAAGCCGTTGAGCGAAAGTACTTATTATATGCAATTGGATGATTCGACGACTTTATACCCGACCAACCAGGTTTTCCCCGGACAATTGAAAGAGATACGCGCCTTGATACGGTACATGGAGGACGAAAAGAAGGAGCCGGGCTACGACTGCACTGTCCGGCTGGTCACGCTGGACACCTTGCTGACCAAACCGATCGCTCCTGACCTGGGACCGGAAAATGATTCCTATTACGGAACAGACAAGTTGGCGCTGAATCTCGCCGGTGCCTGGTCTAAGGACGGGGTGTGGATCGAGGACGGATATATCACCTTCGATTTCTATATCCAGAAAGGTTACAACGACAATGTCAAGCATTTCCTGAACCTGGTACAGACGAACAGCGCCGATCCGTATGAACTGGAGTTCCGCCATAATGCCTATGGCGATATCGACCCGTCCATCAATCCTTCAGCCGGGCTGGTCTCCTTCAAGCTGGACAAGTTGCCGGACACGGAAGGCAAGACGGTGAAGTTGAAGATCAAATACAGATCTTTCGTCTCGAACGACTATAATACCGTCGAGTTGGATTACAAGTCAAAAGATACAGAAGACAAATAACCTTCCCACATAACTTTTATTTTTATCATTTAGTTCAGGGAGAGAGGCATCGGGATGATGCCTTTCTTTTTGTGTACCCTATAGCTTTCGGCTCAAAAGGTTATAGGCTTTTCCATAATAAGCTATAGGCTTTTTGCAGGAATGTACTATCTTTTTTTGGCTTTTCTTGCCGGAAAGATGCAACGTTTCTCCGATCCCCCTCGTTTATATATATGAAAATGGAAGAAACAAATGCACATCTGATCGAAGGGTGCCGGCGTGGTAACCGGACCGCACAGCTCGCCCTTTACAAGCAATTCGCACAGCGGCTGTATGTTGCCTGCCTGCGTATTGTGGGCAACGCGTCAGAGGCGGAGGAGGCGATGCAGGATGCTTTCCTGAAGATATTCACCCGCCTCGACCAGTATCAGGATGGACAATGTTTCGAAGCATGGATGCACCGCATAGCCGTCCATACAGCCATCGATTACGTGCGCCGGCAGACACCCGGCTGGGAAGAGCTTTCGGACAACTATGCCGAACCCGACGACGACGGGCCGGACGAGGAGGAAATCCGCTATTCCGTCGCCCAGGTGAAGGAAGCCTGCAAGAAACTGCCGGCCGGCTATCGCGTGATCCTCTCGCTCTACCTCTTTGAGGGATATGATATGGAAGAGATCGCCTCCATCCTGACCATCCGGCCGCCGAGCGTGCGCAGCCAGTATCTCAGGGCAAAGCGCAAATTGTTGGATATAATAGCAGCAAATAAAGAAAATGGATAAACTGAAACATTTCATAGACACGAACCGGGAAGCCTTTGAAGACGACCTGTTACCTGAAGGCCACTTCGAACGCTTCGAGCAGAAGCTGGCTGCTCCGCGCAAAAGCCGGGCTACGCTATATAGCCTTTGCGCTTTTGCCGCGGCAGCTTGCATCGCCCTGCTGTTCCTCTTCAAACTGCCGGGCGGCACGCCTTTGCATACGCAGCCCGGACAGGCGGCCGCAAGCCGGCATACCTGCGAGGTGAAGGAGGAGATAGAGGAACTTCGTCTCTACTACAATATGCAGATGAGCGACATCATCTCGCAGATGCAGGCGATGTACAAACAGCAACGGACTCCCGGAACGGAGGAGCTTTTGAAAGAGACGAAACGGGTCCTGACGGACAATTATATGTTCGAAGAAACGGTCCTTCCGACTCTGCCTTGCTCCAATGCCGGCCTCTATGCCATGAACCTGCATTACAGCACCAGCCTGGAAAGCCTCAACATCATGTTGAAGCAGATGGAAAATATGAAGACGACAAATAAAAGATTAAGATAATAAACAGACAAGCAAAATGAAAGCAACTCATCAACATCCGACGAACGGCAAGCAGTCCTTATTGCGGCCTTGCCTGCTCATGCTCCTGGTTTTGTGCTGCAGCCTGCCCGGTTGGGGCAGCAAACAGGAAAGCATCAAGAAAAAGGAAATCAACAAAAGTTTCAATGTCGGCAAAAGCGACATCCTCCAAGTGGACAACCGTTACGGGAACATTACGGTCACGCACTGGAGCAAGAACGAAGTCTCCATCCGTGTCGTAATCGAGGCGAAAGCCCGCAATGAGGAAAAGGCGCAGAACATCCTCGACCGTATCAGCATACGGATGGAAAAGATGGGCAATACGGTTTCGGCCGTCACCAGCCTGAAGCCGCAAAACGGGAGCAACGGGGGCAACCAGTCGTTCACCATCAACTACTATGTCAATATGCCCTCCGACCTGACCTGCGACCTGACACAGAAGTACGGCAATATCACCATGCCGGAAAACAATAAGGGGAAATGCGACCTGCATGTCAAATACGGCAATCTCAGCGGCGGCAGCTTCACGGGGCCTCTCAACATAGACGTGCAATATGGCAATCTGGACATCGCCGATGTCGACAATGCGACTTTGGACCTGGCCTATTGCGGCAAATCCTCTATCCGCAACGGCTCACAACTGAATGTCGACGGCCGGTACTCCAACCTCAACCTCGGAAATATCCGGAAGATGAATGTCGAAGCCAAATACGGCGATATCCATATCAATAGGCTGGACAACGGCTACTTGGAACTGAAATACGGGAATTGCCAGATCGACGAACTGAAACAAGGCATCAACGTCGATGAACTGAGCTACAGCACGCTTAACATCAAGGATCTTGCCAGCAACTTCGACAAGGTCAATGTGGATGCCCGCTACGGCAATCTGAATATCCATATCGATGTGAACGCCTCCTTCCGTGTCGTTGCCAACGATATGAAATACGGCAATTGCAAGATTCAAGGCGGATTCAATATCCAGCGTCGTAACCAGAGCGAGAACTCGGTCGGGTTCGATAGCCGCGACGACCAAAGGAACAAAAACGACTACATACTCGATGTCAACAACGGCAAAAACGGCCGTATCAATTTCGAAGGGAACAGTTATAGCAATATAAAGGTGATGGCAAAATAAGTCCGGCCGTCTCTCTGCATCTGGCAAACAAGAAAAGCCCCGGCATCCAAACGATACCGGGGCTTCCTTATTTTGATAAAAGAAACGACTGCTTAGTCAAGTTCTTTGATCGTGATGTTGCGATACCAAACATCGTCTCCGTGGTCCTGGAAACCGATGAAACCTTCTTTGTTTTCACCGCCGCAGTTCAGCAACAGTTCGTAAGCCAACGGCCATTTGTCTTTGCTGAATTTGCTGTTATCCAACATTTCCTTCCACTGCTGTGTCCACAAATGATATTCAACAACCGGTTCGTCGTTCTGATAATGAACGACCGTACCTTTGTAGCACATGATCTTACCCTTGTTCCATTCGCCGAACGGTTTGGAGTTCTGCGGTTTGGCCGGGATCATGTCATACAGGGAAGCAGACTGGCGGTTACCGTCTTTACCCAACTTGGCATCCGGATGGTTTGCGTTGTCGAGTACCTGGTATTCAGGAGCAGAGATATAAGAAGGCTGTCCTTCGACTTCCTGGATCATATACAGAACGCCTGAGTTGGAACCTTTACCTACTTTCCATTCAAATTCAAATTCGTAGTTTTTGAACTTATGAGCGAAAACCAAGTCGCCACCATCTTTAGCACCAGCTTCACCTGCACCGGACCCTTTGATATGGATCGTACCGTCTACCACTTCCCAGGCAGCAGGCACATCCGTACGGTCGTAGCCTCTCCACCCATTGAACGATTTACCGTCGAACAAAGTGACTTTGCCATCGGCATCTTTCGGGAAAGTAGACAAGTCAACAGTAGGCAGATCGTTCATGAGGTTGTATTCAGGAACGGCAGCTTCTGTTTGTGCTCCTTCTTCAGGAGCAGCAGCTTCTTCTGTTTTCTTACCACCGCCACACGATGTGAAATAGCACATCATAATTGCGGCACTTGCTAATAATACTGACTTTTTCATTCTATTTATTTGTTTAAAACTGATATTATCTTGGCATATCAGGCAAACTCCAACCCTGACGATAGTTATGCTTGATCAATTCGGCAGCGAATTTTTTAGCATTGACAGGATCTGTCCAGTCTTTGTTGAACGAAGGATGGCCGTCTTTGATCGTGAAACCGTCTTTGATGCAAACCTTGATCTCTTCGTTGTCGTTGATATTGGTGAACTGCATGTTCTGTCCGTCCCATTCCAGCGTCTTGTTCAGCGCCTGCAGACGAACTGCCAATACGCCCATCACAACCATTTCGTTGAACGGACCGGCTTCTAAGAAGTTGGACTTTGTCTGGACACGGCTGGATGCGTTTTCTTTACATGCACGGATCCAGTCTTGTTCGTGACCGCCACCCATGGCGTTTGCTACGCGGCGACATACCTTCGGAGCGTTAGGCACACGGCCGGACAGCAAGAACGGTTCCTGGCCGTAGCAACCGCAGATCAACGTATCCTTTGTTCCGTGGAAGATGGTCAGACCACCGCCGGGACCCATCAGTTCTTTGCCTTCGGGGAAACCTTTCGGACGATCCGGCATCATACCGCCGTCATACCAGTGTACTTCCACTTCCGGCATGGCGAGTTTCGGCATGTTTTCACGAGCCGGGAAAATGAACTTCACGTGCTGTGCATTAGGAGCGCAATCGCGGAGCAACAGAGTGGAAGATGCTTCGACTCTTGTCGGATAGCCCAACTTCAAGGCTTTGAACGGCTGGTGCATGATGTGGCAAGCCATATCGCCCAATGCGCCTGTTCCGTAAGCCCACCATCCGCGCCAGTTCCAAGGATGATAAATGTGGTTGTAAGGTTTTACTTCTGCCGGACCGGAGAACAGATCCCAGTTCAGTGTGGAAGGAATCTTGTCTGCCTTTTCCGGTGTGTTCAAACCCTGCGGCCAGATAGGACGGTTAGTAGCACATTCTACTTTATATATGTCACCGATTTCACCGTTCCAGATCCATTCACAGACCAAGTCTGTGCCTTCGGCTGAAGAACCCTGGTTACCCATCTGAGTGGCAACGCCTGTCGAAGCAGCCAGTTTGGTCAGCAAACGGGATTCGTAAACCGAGTGGGTCAACGGTTTCTGTGTGTACACGTGTTTGCCCATTGTCATGGCATCGGCCGTGATCATAGCGTGAGTGTGGTCGGCAGTGGCAACCAGTACGGCGTCGATGGATTTGCCCATTTCGTCATACATCTTGCGGTAATCCCAGTACTTTTTTGCCTGTGGATGACGGTCGAATACCGGTTTGGCATATTTCCAGTCGATATCGCAAAGCGCTACGATATTTTCTGTTTTCTCCATGTTCTTAAGATTGGCATTACCCATACCGCCGATACCGACGGCAGCAATGTTCAACTTGTCGGATGGAGCGGTGTATCCATGAGATTTTCCCAGGATGGAACCCGGAACGATCGAGAAGGCGGCAGCTGCTGCGGCTCCTCTTTGAAGAAATGATCTTCTTGAAATGTTCGACATAGTAATAATTTTTTATAGATTAGCACTTAATTATAATATTCGATGTAATTTCTTGTCCTATAAAAACACAAACTGACGCAAATATAGCCAATGCGGAAGTAACGGCAAGTCTTCCTTTCGGCTTTCTTCTTTAAAATAGTTTTTTTTAACAGAGATTATAGATAAAGTCTATTTTTTCATAAATAATATCTATGCTTTTAGGGGAAAACATTTTAACGCTTTTCCTATTTTTGTAAAGAAAGAAAAACTTATTCACCCGATCTCTTGTTATTAAAGTACGATACCGATATGAAAAGGGAGCCTATATACATACGGATATACCATTTTTATCTGGAAGGATTTCGCGAAATGAAGCTGGGTAAAACGCTATGGCTAATCATATTGGTCAAGCTCTTCATCATGTTTTTTATCTTAAAACTGTTTTTCTTTCCTAATTACTTGGGGAAGTTCGACGGAGAGTCCGCGAAGGAAGAGCACGTTTCGGGTGAATTGATCAACAGGGCAATTACTCCTTAAATTATATAATCATGATCGCAAGCATTGACACTTCTTTGATTGACTGGTCAAGAGCGCAATTCGCTCTCACTGCCATGTATCACTGGCTGTTCGTCCCCCTCACGTTGGGGCTCGGCGTTATACAAGCCATCATGGAGACCATCTATTACAAAACAGGTAACGAATTCTGGAAAAAGACAACCCGGTTCTGGATGAAACTGTTTGGTATTAATTTCGCTATCGGTGTTGCCACCGGGCTGATCCTCGAATTCGAATTCGGGACGAACTGGTCTAACTACAGTTGGTTTGTAGGAGACATCTTCGGAGCCCCCCTCGCCATTGAAGGAATCTTAGCTTTCTTTATGGAAGCGACTTTTATAGCCGTGATGTTTTTCGGCTGGGACAAGGTGAGCAAACGTTTCCATCTGGCTTCCACCTGGCTGACGATTATAGGGGCAACCCTATCCGCCCTCTGGATATTGATTGCCAATGCCTGGATGCAATATCCGGCAGGGATGCGCTTCAATCCGGACACCGTGCGCAACGAGATGTTCGATTTCTGGGCGGTCGCCTTATCGCCCGTCGCCATCAACAAATTCTTCCATACCGTACTTTCCGGTTGGATCGTGGGCGCCGTATTCGTGATCGGCATCAGCAGTTGGTATCTGTTGAGAAAGCGGGAGACGAAGTTCTCGCTCGAAAGCATCAAGATCGCTGCCGTTTTCGGGCTTGTCGCTTCCATACTTATCGTATGGACGGGTGACGGTTCCGCCTATCAGGTAGCCCAGAAACAACCGATGAAGTTGGCCGCTATGGAAGGGCTCTATGAGGGCGGCGACGGTACGGGGCTGGTCGCCATCGGCCTGCTGAATCCCGACAAGACGAGTTATAAGGACAATGTAAATCCTTTCATCTTCAACATCAAGATCCCGAAGCTGCTCTCCTTCCTCGCCGAACGCGATGTGGATGCGTATGTGCCGGGCATCGTCAACCTGATAGATGGCGGCTATACGACCAACAAGGGGACGGTAGCCCTTTCCGCCGCCGAGAAGATTGAAAAGGGACAGATCGCCATCCAGGCTCTTGCCGATTACCGCAAGGCTGTAAAAGACAAAGACCAGGCGGCTGCCCGGCAAGCCCGTACGTTGTTAGACGAAAACTTCGCTTACTTCGGTTACGGGTATATCAAAGATCCTGCCGACCTGATCCCTCACGTAGGTTTAACCTTCTATTCATTCCGCATCATGGTGATCCTGGGCGGATATTTTATCCTGTTGTTCATAATCGCTTTGATCTGGAGCAAGAAAGGAAAGTTTGCCGATGCACGCTGGTTGCAATGGGCGAGCCTGTGGACGATCCCCCTCGCTTACATCGCCGGGCAGGCCGGTTGGGTCGTGGCCGAAGTGGGACGTCAACCCTGGGCTATCCAGGACATCCTGCCGACCGGTGCGTCCGTGTCCAAGCTGGCGACTTCGTCGGTACAGACAACCTTCTTCCTCTTCCTGCTGCTCTTTACCGTTCTGCTGATCGCAGAGATCGGTATTATGGTGAAGGCGATCAGGAAAGGGCCTTCGGTGAATTAAGAATTATGAATTATGAATTAAGAAATGAGTGTTATGGATAGTACATATATATTGTTACAGCATTACTGGTGGTTCCTTGTTTCCCTGTTGGGAGCATTGTTGGTTTTCCTGCTTTTCGTACAGGGGGGACAGTCCTTGCTTTTCACGATCGGCAAAACTGAATTGCAACAAAAGATGTTGCTGAACTCGACCGGACGCAAATGGGAGTTTACGTTTACGACCCTGGTCACTTTCGGAGGTGCGTTTTTCGCCTCTTTCCCGTTATTCTATTCGACCAGTTTCGGCGGAGCCTACTGGGTGTGGATGCTGATACTGGCTTGCTTCGTCCTGCAGGCCGTATCGTATGAGTACCAGTCGAAGAAGGGGAATCTCCTGGGTAAAAAGACGTATCAGGTATTCCTGCTGCTGAACGGCATCTTGGGCCCGATCCTGTTGGGCACGGCTGTCGGTACGTTCTTTAGCGGAGCCGAGTTTGTCGTCAACAAAGGACAGCTGACCGATGTCGCGATGCCGGTGATCTCCACTTGGGCGAACCCCTGGCACGGGCTTGAAGCCGCTTTGGTGTTCTGGAACGTATGCCTCGGACTGGCGGTGTTCTTTCTGGCACGCATCCAGGCATTGCTTTATTTCATCAACAATATCGACGATGCCGAGATCGTGAAACGCAGCCGCAAGCATCTGGTGATCGAAACGGCGCTGTTTCTTGTCTTCTTCCTTGTCTTCCTCGTGCATCTGTTGCTTGCCGACGGGTTTGCCGTCGATCCGGAGACAAAAGAGGTGTATATGCAGCCCTATAAATACTTTATGAACCTGGTCGGGATGCCAGCCGTATCGGCTGTGCTGTTGGCGGGTGTGGCCGGTGTCTTGTACGGCATCGTACGTACGATCTTGTCGGGGACATGGAAAAAGGGCATCTGGTTCTGCGGGACAGGCACGGTGCTCACGGTACTGGCGCTGTTGCTTTGTGCCGGTTGGAACAATACGGCTTATTACCCTTCGGTGGCCGACCTGCAAAGTTCGCTGACGATCGCCAATAGCTGCTCCAGTCCGTTCACCCTGAAAGTGATGAGTTATGTCTCCATCCTCGTGCCTTTCGTCTTAGGTTATATTTTCTATGCCTGGCGTGCGTTGGATCTGAGGAAGATCAGCGGGAAGGAGATGGAAGAGAAAGACATACATGCCTATTGATGGTGGGGGGAGATGGCCCCATAAAACAAAGGAAACGGCGAAGCTCACGCTTGGCCGTTTCTACATTTAACCGTTTTAAACAAAAAGAAAAAGTTAGTTAAGGCTTAGATGAAAATATCTTAAGTCTTTTCTACTGACTCTAAATAGCTTCCATAAGGACAGCAAACAAATATATGGAATCCCTGTGACCCTCGGAACAATCTCCCTGCTTTTTTTGTTATTTTTCACAGTACGCCAATGCTTTTGTATTATCTTTACACCCAAATTATCCGAAGGACCTTATGGCAGAATTTAACATAAACATATTGGGATGCGGTTCGGCGTTACCTACCACGCGGCATCTGGCGACTTCACAGGTAGTGGATTTACGGGATAAATTATATATGATTGATTGCGGGGAGGGTACCCAGGTGCAGATGCGTAAAATGCGCGTCCGTTTCGGCCGTCTCGCCCATATCTTCATCTCGCATCTGCATGGCGACCACTGTTTCGGTTTGCCGGGCCTGGTCTCAACGCTCGGGATGTTAGGGCGTACCGGCGAGCTGGTCGTGCATGGCCCGAAGGAGGTCGAGACTTACCTGCGCCCCGTGATGGATTTGTTCTGCCGGGGCATGGAGTTCGAAGTGCGTTTCAACCCAGTCGATACCCGCAGCCATTCGTTGGTGATGGAGGACCGGTCGCTGTCGGTCTATTCCATCCCGCTGAAGCACCGGATTCCTACTTGCGGCTACCTCTTCGCCGAAAAACCGAAAGAGGCGCATATCATCCGCGAGATGACGGATTTCTACCAGGTTCCCGTCCGTTGCATGAAGGACATCAAACAGGGGCGGGACTATGTCACGCCCGAAGGGGAAGTGGTTCCCAACTCCCGCCTGACGCGCCCGGCTGCTCCTCCCAAGCGCTATGCGTTCTGTTCCGATACGGCCTACCACCGCTCGATCATCCCGATTATCGAAGGGGTGGACCTGCTCTATCACGAAGCGACATTTGCCGAGTGCGATCTCGCCCGTGCTAAAGAGACCTTCCATTCCACTGCCCGCCAGGCAGCGGAGATAGCCCGCGACGCCCGGGTCAAACGCCTTGTCATCGGCCATTACTCCGCCCGTTACGAAGACCTGTCCGAGCTTCACCGGGAAGCGGAAGCGGTATTCCCCGGCACGATATTGGGGAATGAGGGGATGGTGGTAAGGGTTTGAGAATTAAAAATTAAGAATTAAAAATTAAAAAATAGGAGAGGGGGCTTCTTTTTATTCGGAATATAATTTGCTTGAACTGCTTTTCAAGCAAATATTGTTGTATATTTGTCCCATTGTCAATATATAAAAAGAAGAAAGGATATAATCATGACGGCTATGGAATTGGAATGCAAGAAGGACGAACTCCGGGAAATGATCGATATGATCGAATCCGAGGAGACGGTCGACCGTGTAGGGAAATACCTCAAACGTATGCTCACGCGCGAACAACCGCCTTGTCAATTCTCTATAGAAGAGTTGAAGGAACAGTTGAATGTGGCAGAAAAGGAAGCTCGTTTGGGATTGGGATGCTCGACGGAGGAACTTCGAAAAGCCGCTTTGACATGGTAAACAGAATCGTCTGGCTGCCGGCAGCCCAAAGAAACCTTAACAGTATCTATAAGTTTATCAGTAAGAAAAGTGTGCAAGCTGCCATTAAGACACATAATAAAATATTAGATGCAGCAGAACCTTTACTTAATTTTCCCCAAATGGCTCCGATAGAACCCTTGTTGGAAGATCGTGATAAAACATACCGTTCGCTTATCGTTGATAAATATAAGATTCTATATTATTTTGAAAATAATGCCATCTATATCGCCGGTGTTTGGGATTGCCGGCAGAATGTAAAACGATTAAAAAGATTGTTTCGTTCTCGATAGGATTTTTTGTGTATATTTGTCCCATTGTCAATATATAAAAAGAAGAAAGGATATAATCATGACGGCTATGGAATTGGAATGCAAGAAGGACGAACTCCGGGAAATGATCGATATGATCGAATCCGAAGAGACGGTCGACCGTGTAGGGAAATACCTCAAACGTGTGCTCACGCGCGAACAACCGCCTTGTCAATATACTATCGAGGAACTGAAAGAGCGTTTGGAAGAGGCTGAGGAGGATTTTCGGATGGGGCGGTATTATACAAGCGATGAATTAAGGAAAAGACATCCGTTATGCAAATGACCATAAAATGGAGTAATGCAGCCAAAAAAGACCTTGACAAAATATATGATTACTACTCCCATCAAAGCGAAGAGGTCGCGACTAAAATCTATAACAGTTTTATTGATGACGGCGATCGGCTTCTTCAATTCCCGTTTATGGCTCCCAGGGAGTTGTTGTTGGTTACGGCAACCAAGGAATATCGTTCGTTAGTCTCTAATAAGCATTACAAGATTATTTATTATGTGAAAAAGGAGATTATACAGGTTGCCGCTGTCTGGGACTGCCGGCAAAATATAAAAAAACTTTGGAAACGATTTAAGCTATTTCGTCATTAATAATACGGAACTTTCTACATTATCCAAAAAATATTCCTACATTTGTACAATCTTAGGGTTTGGTATATGAAAGTATTCATTACAATCGTTTTGTTGCTGGCCGCATGGGCCGGTTGTCCGCTTGAGGTGATGGCACAGCAAGCGCATACGACCGTATCCCGGACGACCGCCGACAAAGACAAAGAACCGGACTCTGTAGAGGTCAGCGCCTACGATAACAAGATCGTTGTGGAGAATGCTCCGGCCGGCAGCAAGCTCGAGATCTACAGCGTGGTAGGCATCCGGGTGAAAGAGATACCGATGAAGCAACCCTCCGGCGAATATACGGTGGATATTGCCAAAGGGTACTACATCGTCCGCATCGGCGACACGGTCCGCAAAGTGTCCATCCGCTAACGTCCGTTCAGGCTCCCCATAAAGACATCCCGACAGCGTATGTAAACAACGTCCACCCTACGAAGGAGGCGACTTGCCCCGTGTGGCCCGTCCGCACTCCGAGAGTGTCAAGAGGGCCCCTACACATCCTAATACCACCTCTGAACGGTCCGCCCACAGGGCCATTATCCCAAGGGCGGCCAGATACAATGCCAATGCCGTCCGGAGGCGCATCGTCCGGCAACTCTTCCGGTATCGGGCGAGCCGGCTTTTCATTCTTCTCATCCGTTTTCTTCTTTTTCAGGTTCAACAAGAAGCCCAACAAGGCTCTGATAAATTCAAGGATTTGTCTTAGTTTGCTCATAATGGATTCTGTATTTGATTGTTGATAAATATTTACTTGTTACTTTTGGCTTGATCCAAAAGTAACCAAAAGATCAAGGCCGAACCTGCCTCGCTACTCCGTTCCCTCCGGTTCGCTGTCGCGTCTGAAACTCGCTTCGCTCAAACAGCAGACGCTCCGGGCGCTCACTCCGGTCACTGCGCTTAACGCTCACCAGCTT
>NZ_CABUOD010000054.1 GCF_902493135.1 uncultured Parabacteroides sp. | reverse complement strand
CGATGATCGTTTCACCGGATACGATTCCGAAGTACTGGGTAATTTCTTTTCCTTCAATCGTGTTAGTTGTTGTAAGTAACATAGCTTTTTAATTTAATCGTTTAGGGACAAATATAAGATAAAGGGCGAACCAGTGTACTGATCCGCCCTTTGTTTTTATGTTTCTTTATATGAATTTACTTTACCGGTTGATCGGCCATGATAAATTCCAGCTTGCCGCCTTTTATGATGTCGTTGTGGCTGATGAACGGGGTGTCTAAGATTTTGCCGTTCAGTTTAACTTCTTTGACGTATTTGTTGGCTGCACTGTTGTTCTTTACCAGGATTTCGAATATACCGCCTTTTACATGAATAAGCGCTTTGTCGATCATCGGACGGCCCAATGTATAGACCGGAATGCCTGGAGCAACCTGATAAATGCCTAACGCACTCATCACATACCATGCGGACATCTGTCCGCAGTCTTCATTCCCGATGATGCCGTCCGGCTCGTTGGTGTAGAAATTTTGCATAATCTGGTCCAGGCGTTCTTGCCCTTTCCAAGGAGCATCCGTCCAGTTATAGAGATAAGCCATGTGATGGCTTGGTTCGTTACCGTGAGCATATTGGCCGATCAGGCCGGTAATATCACCGGAGGCTTCTTCGCCGTCAACCTGGGAAGAGGTGGTGAACAATGTGTCCAAACGCGTTTCCAGTTCCTTCTTACCGCCGATTGTCTCGATGAAGTTGTCCATATCATGCGGTGCAAAGAAACTCCACTGAAAGGTATTTCCTTCGGTATAATCGCTCTTCATGTGGGAAGAATAACGAGGGTTGAACGGTGTACGGAAAGAACCGTCACCCATCACTCCGCGCATCATCTTGGTCTCCGGGTCTAAATAGCGCTTATAATATTCAGCCTTTGCTGCGTATTCTTCGGCCAGTTTCGTATTACCTGCTTTAGCAGCGATCTGGGAGATGCACCAGTCATAGTAGGCCATCTCCAGTCCCCAGGAAACAGATTCGGGAACCGAGTCGGCCGGAACAAAGCCATACTTTTCCTTATAATAGGGGTGGCGGGTAATCAAATCCAGTTCACGCGTCCCTTTGAACTTCTCTGCCAGATCGTCTCGATAGACCGAAGAACGGGCCCCTGCTTCAGCCCAAACACTTAGGTCACCTTCTGCCAGGTCTTTAGTCGCTAAGTCCGCCAGCACGGAGACAGCCGGATACCCTACCATGCAACCTGTATAGCTGGAAGCTAACGGCCATTTCGGAAGGATTCCCCCCTCTTTATATCCTTGTACGAGTACTTTTCCCCAGTCGGCAGCCCGTTCCGGTTGGATGATCGTCATCAGCGGATGCAAGGCGCGGAAAGTGTCCCAGAGCGAGAAGACAGAATAGTTTACATACTCCGGTTCCGCCCGATGCACCTTCTTGTCCATCCCTAAATAGCGCCCGTCCACATCCTGATAGGCATAAGGCGCGATCATAGTATGATAGAGAGCCGTGTAGAAGTTCACCATCACTTTCGGATCGGAACTTTCAATCTGGATATCGTTTAAAACCTTGTTCCAAATATGTGCGGATTCGGCTCGTGTAGCCTCGAAATCCCATCCCGGCAGTTCGGCCAGCATATTCTTTTCCGCACCGTCCGTATCGACAGGAGAGATCGCCACTTTTACATACAGCGGTTTGTCGCTCTCCGCAAATTTGTAATGGAATTTCAGGTCGCCCGGAGTGTTGAGACGTAAGAATAAAGAATCCTTCCGTAAATTCCCGTCGATATACTGGTATAGCGTTTCGATCGGTTCCGAGAACGTGATCCGGTAAGAGACGGAATGGAAATGCGCCCATCCTTGTGTCTTGACGGTCCCTTCCACAGTCGAATCGTTTACAAAAAGATATTCGTTCCCTATTAACTTATGTCCCCAGTTCGGTTGCAGCACATGGCCGAGATCGAGAAGGACGCGGCGGTCCTTCGGATTATCGTATGTGTATTTATGGAATCCGACACGGTCCGTACTGGTCAGTTCCACATCGATTCCGAAATTGTCGAGACGCACCGCATAATAGCCCGGTGTCGTTTTCTCCGTCTCCTTTTTGAAGGTTGCTACCGGCTTGATCGAGTCGCCACCGGAGAAAGGTAGGATCGCCACATCTCCCAAGTCGCCGATACCCGTACCCGATAGATGCGTATGGCTGAAAGCGTATATCTGGTTATCGTCATAATGATATCCGCTGCTGGCATCCCAGCCCATGATATGCGTATCGGGGCTGACCTGTACAAGTGCAAACGGACGGGTAGCACCGGGAAAAGTATGCCCGTGAAACCCCGTTCCGATAAATGGGTTCACATACTGGATCTCATCGCGTAGTCGTTCCTCGCCGGACGGTTGGCTGCAGGCTGTCAAAAGTCCAAGTGCCGCAGCCTGAAGGAATAGGATTGTTTTCTTCATGTTATATTATCTGTGTTTTATCTCCTAAACGAATAAATTATTATTTTTGACTTTACAAATATAGTGAAAAAGAACAATATACGCGTATATCCTGCTTTTCTTCGAAAAAAAAGTCCGTGAAATTTGCAACCTTCCCCTGTCCTTGCTCGTCTATTATAACAGAGATGAGAACAGACGAATTCATAAAACGTATTTTACCTTTAAAGGACAACCTGTACCGAGCCGCTTTCCGGATCACGGGAGACCGTATCTTGTCGGAACAGGTCGTGCAGGAAACCCTGTTAAAGGTGTGGAATCAGCGGAAAACGTGGATGGTCATCGAAGACCTTCCGGCCTACTGCCTGATGGTGACGCGTAACCTCGCCTTGCGGAATGCCTGCCCTTGTCCGGACGACCGGGAACGGTTTGCCGTCAGGTAATATTAGAGAAAAGGAGATATGGATTATACCCGGATACATGCATTGCTCGACAAATATTGGAGATGCATCACTACCGTAGAGGAAGAACGCGAACTGCGTCACTTCTTTTCCGGTGATGCCATTCCCCCTGAATTTCGTCCCTATCAGGTTTGGTTTCAGGTTCCGGAGGCCGAAGAGCTTCCTCCGTTAGGCTGCGAATTCGATCATAAGATCATTGAACGCATCGCCTGCATCCGCCGGAAAAAACGGCGGCGTTTGCTTTTCTCGATATTAAGTGTGATTACCCTTGTCTGCTTTGCGATCCTGGTGCTCTTTTTAGGTACTTTATTTTTTACGCCTGATTAGGCATTTCCGATATCGGGCTTTTTTCATTATTTTTCTGAATTATCTTCAGTTTAATCTTTATTGTTTCTACATTTGCAACAAGATGGCAGGAATCGTCATCTATTCGCATTAAATGTTTAATCTGATAAAAAATAGGGGAACAATGGAGCAAGACAGTATTAATTCGGATATGAATGAGGCGGCTACTTTTGATAAAGAAATGTCTGAACTGATTCATGAACGTTTTTTGTTCTCAGAAGGGATTTCCTCTGACCTTCCCATCGGTATAGAGGTTTACGATTCGGACGGTGTTTTGCGGAGCATCAATGACTATGCTTTAAAAATGTATGGGATCGAAGACCGGAAGGCAGTCTTGAACACCGTGAACCTTTTCAAGAGTCCCTACGTAAATGAAGATCTTCTGAGGAAAATCAAAAACGGAGAAAATATAACGTTGGAGTTCGAATATGATTTCGACAAGATAAACCGTAACTCTTATTATAAGAGCATGAATAAGGATACGATGATTTATGAAGTGAAAATCTTTGCTATCCGGAATAAAAAAGGAACGATCATCGGGTACACACTACTTACGAACGATGTGACAAAAATAAAAGAGGCCGAGTTCAGGACAGAAGAAACTAAAAAGAACCTCGAACTGGCAATGGACGCTACCCATATGTCTTCATGGGTGTATGATATCGAGAAAGATAAGTTCAGTTCTTTGTACGGAACTCCTGTGGCGTGCGACGACATGACAATGGAGGATGTAATCGGGCTTTTGCATCCGCAAGATCGGGAAGTCGTGCGTCAACTTTTTGCTCAATTGATCGACAGGAAGATACAATACGGGCAAGTCACGTTGCGTTTATATGACAACATTCGGGAACAGTATCGTTATTATGAAAGTAGAATGAGGCTTTCTTCCGAACATTTACGCCGTCTGGAGATTATAGGGACGGAACTGGAAGTAACAGATAAGATCCGATTGGAAAAAAAAGCTCAGGATCTCTTGGCAAAAAGAGAGTTGACTATGAAAGTGAGTAATATAGTCCATTGGGATTTTGATGTGCATACCCGAAGATTCGAATCTTATAACGATCCTGTCAATGATTATGAAAGCGGTCGTTTGATAACGATCGACGAATATGTAAAATATATACATCCTGATGACCTTCCCATTTTTTCAGATGCCATACAATCCATGCTTGAAGGCAAAGACAGTACGAACAATTTCACTTGCCGGCTTCGAACCAAATATGACGATACCTGGCAATATTGCGACTTCACGAGTGTCCCCTTCGAATGGGACGAAAAAGGCGATGTGGTCCGTTTTACGGGATTCAGGCAAAATATACCCCAATTGCAAAAATTGAACAGAGAGCTGAGAGACAGGAGCAACAAGATAGAACTGTCTTTTAAGACAGTCGGCATGTCCTATTGGGATTTCGATGTCAAGACCAATCAGTTCAGGGCCTTTAACGATCCGGTAAACGATTATCAATCACAAAAGGTTTTTACTTTCGACGAGTACCTGAAAGCGGCCCATCCGGATGATCATGAAAACCTGCATAAATGTTTTGACCACATGTCTCAGGGAATCAATCATGATTTCAGCTTTAAGTATCATTCCAAGACGAAATGGGATAAGGATTGGCAGGTTTTGCTGGTCACAGGCGTACCCGTCGAGAATGATAAAAATGGCCGTTGCATCCGGTATACGGGGTTAACGATCAACAATACGAAGCGGGAAAAGATGATTCAGGAATTGAAGGAGCTGAAAGAAAAGGCGGAGCTTTCCGATAAACTCAAATCGGCATTTCTGGCCAACATGAGTCACGAAATTCGAACTCCGTTGAATGCCATTGTCGGTTTCTCACAACTCTTGCTGGAATGTGACGATAAAGAAGAAAAAGAGAAATATGTGGATATCATACAGTCGAATAACGAACTTTTATTGCGATTGGTCAATGACATCCTGGATCTTTCAAAGATAGAATCGGGGGTTGTCGAACGAAAAAAAGAAGAGTTTGACTTGGCTAAACTAACCGATGAGTTGTACACAATTGCCAAATCCAAGAATACGAATCCGGAAATAGAATTCATTTTGGATAATTCTATGCAGGAATGCTGGGTCCTGTTAGACAAGAACCGTTTGAGGCAAGTTTGGATGAACTTTTTGACGAATGCGATGAAGTTCACGAAATCCGGATCTATAAAAATGGGATATGTCATGGAAGAAGACGGCGTCCGGGTGTATGTCGAAGATTCCGGTATCGGCATTCCGGAAGAATTGCATAGCAAAGTTTTTACCCGTTTCCAGAAATTCAATGATTTTGTACAGGGAACCGGTTTGGGGCTGGCCATTTCCAAAGCGATTATCGAAGCAGCCGGAGGAAAAATCGGCTTTTCCTCTGTTGCGGGCAAAGGGTCGACTTTCTGGGCATGGCTGCCTTGCTGATAAACCGAAACATTTTCTTATCTTTGAAGCGCTAAGTCTAATTTAATTCTATTTTATTATGAAGACGAATATGGGAAAAGTATTTGTGGCATTTCTTTGTATGATGATGTGTTTGTCGCTTAATGCGCAGGATCTTACTCCCGGCATGGTTGTCGGAATGTGGAACTTCTCGGCTCCAGATGCTCCTTACGGCTATCAGAAAGGAACTTGCCAGATCAAGAAAACCGGTGAGAACCTGTCCGCCGTTTTCACGATCAGCGGCACTGAAATGACTGTAAAGGAAATCAAAAAGGAAAATAATTCCTATAAATGTAATTTTTATGTGGACGGAACCTATGTCTCTCTGACTTTTAAACAGGAAGATAAGAGTAAGCTGACCGGAAATGCAAATGCGGAAGGCATGGCGATCCCTGTTGTATTCACTAAAACAGTCAAATCCGTCCAAGCTCGATAATCCGTTTTCATCTATGTTCACTGTCATCGGTATTATGTTCGCGGGTATTGCCGCAGGCTATCTTTTGCGCAAAATCGAACTTTTGCAAAAGATCGGCAGACCTATTTCTTACACGATCCTTTTGCTTCTTTTCCTCTTGGGAATATCCGTCGGTGCAAATAAGGAAATAGTCGATAACCTTGCCACGTTAGGCGGCCAGGCTTTTCTGCTTGCTTTGGCCAGCACGGCGGGGAGCGTGCTGGCTGGCTGGGGAGTCTATCACCTGTTTTTTAAAGAAAGGAGCCGCAGATGAAAGGAAGCCTGATCGTTGTAGGATTCTTTGCCCTCGGTTGCCTGTTGGGATGGAGCGGCTGGTTGCCGGATGCCATTACTGAAAACGACATTACGGTATATGTCTTATACATGCTGATGTTTCAGGTCGGACTCAGTATCGGCAGTGATAAGAAACTGAAGGAGATTCTCGGCAGTATCCGTCCGAAACTGCTTTTGGTCCCTTTTGCCACGATTGCCGGGACGTTGGTCTTTTCGGCTTTAGTCAGCCTGTTGCTTACTAAGTGGAGCGTTTTTGACTGCCTGGCAGTAGGAAGCGGTTTTGCCTATTATTCTCTTTCGTCTATCCTGATTACCCAGTTGAAGGAGCCATCTTTGGGTGTCCAGCTCGCCACCGAATTAGGGACGATCGCTTTGATGGCAAATATCATGCGCGAGATTATGGCTCTTCTCGGCGCGCCTCTTTTTGTCAAATATTTCGGCAGATTGTCTCCTATCTGTGCCGGCGGCGCCACGACTATGGATACGACCTTGCCGATCATCACCCGCTATTCAGGAAAAGACCTTGTTTTCATTTCAATTTTTCATGGGATTATTGTAGATTTTACGGTTCCGTTCTTTGTGTCGTTCTTCTGCTCGTTATAGATCTGTTTTTTCTACTACCCACCTCTCAATATTCCGTGTCTCCTTGCTGAAGTTCACGCCAATCTTGAACAGCTTGCGGGGATCGGAAGCAAAAGGCAGGGCGTATTTTTTTTCATTGATTTGGCAGAGGGCATCTTCGGCTGTGCCATCAAGTTTAAATTCCATGATATAGATGAAATGATCCGTTTGTAGAACCAGATCGATGCGGCCATTGGAGGTTCGGTATTCTGCTTTTACATAGAAACCGATCAGCTTGAAGACAATGAAAAGCACATTCTGGTAATGCAGTTCCAGGTCACGGACAAGTTCGTAGGGAGTGTCGGCAAAGAAACTTTGTAGGCGGCGGAAGAAAGAATCATAATCACCATTTAGTATCTCTTGGACGAATTTTTTGATCTGGAAAGATGAATCAACTTTGGTCGTATTTGCATAAAACGGGAGAAGAAACTTCATAAAGCCCTCTTCCACTTCCCGATTCGGGAAACCTAAACGATAGATTTCGAAATGGCGATCATAACCTTTAATCGTTAGATATCCGCTTTGATAAATGACAGGGATAGGGTCAGTAGAAGAAGAATCGATGCTGTTCAACGTATCTTCGTCTGTTTCGACATGCGCCATAAGGTGCAGATCATAATTATGCATCTTAAGCAATTCTACTAAATAGGTCGGCGTACCGGTTTCAAACCAATAGTTTCCGAATTTTCGTTTAGTAAACGTGTTCAGTAAGCTGAATGGATTAAATATACCGATGCTGTCCTCTGCAAAATGATAACCGTCATAAGACTCTTTCAGTTTGGCACATGTCTCTCCGAAAGTCAGATGTTGGGCTTGGGCCAATTCTTTTATGCCATCATCGAAATTGTCATACAGCTCTTGTTCGGTAATGCCGCATAGAGTAACATAATCATTCCACATCGATAAGTCCATCAGGTTGTTCAAGGCACTGAATACGCTTATTTTGCCAAACTTGGTTACACCTGTCAGGAAAGCAAATTTGATATAACCATCCATTGTTTTGATTACGCTATAAAAGGCTTGCAGGGTTTCGCGAAAACGTTGTTGCAAATCTTCATTGCCAATGGCTTGCAGCATTGGTTTATCATATTCGTCTACAAGGATGGCAACACGATGTCCGGTCTTTTCTACTGCTCGCCGGATGATTCCTTTGAAACGAAGCGGAAGAGATATTTCCGAGGGTTCTGTCCCATAGATTTTCTCCCATTGGCAAAGTGTGTTGTTTAGTATATTCTCTATGCTTTCCGCGGTCTCATATTTCTCTGTGTTGAGATCTAAATGCAGGACCGGGCGTTTCACCCAGTCTTTTTCCAATTTTTCTATGGCAAGTCCGTTGAAGAGTTCACGTTTCCCTTCGAAATAGGCTTCGAGAGTAGAAATGAGCAGACTTTTCCCAAAGCGGCGAGGACGGCTCAAGAAAAAATAACTGCCGGCTTTAACTAATTGATAAATTAAAGCTGTTTTATCAATATAGAAATATCCATCCTTACGGATTTTTTCGAAGTTCTGAATGCCAATGGGATAGATCTTGCTCATAATGAAATGATTTTTGGATTCTGAATATTACAAAGATACGTGTTTCTTGGTATATAACAATCTGTCCGGCTAAAGTTTAACAGAATAGAAAGAGTGTGTTAAAACTACTCCATTCCCGCATTTGATGCTATGGCCTTCAAGTGCGGGGATGGGGTGTCTTAACACACTTCTTTCTTTTATTTCTTGCTTACCTCTTTCAACATCTCCTTTACCGCCTCTTCCAGCTGGTGGTCTTCGCCTTTCAGTTGTGATTCGGGGGAGTTGTAGACTTCGATGTCGGGTTCGAGTTGCTGGTTTTCGAGATAACGGCCCTGCATGTCCTTCATGCCGACTTGCGGGATACCGAAGACGATCGACGGGTCGATCTGGGATTCCCACCATACGGCGGTCATTGTTCCCGGTACGGGAGCACCGATCAGTTTGCCGATTTTCAATGTCTTATATGTCCAGGGGAAACCGTGGGCGTTCGAGTAATTGTCTTCGCACATCAGCACACAAGACGGTTTGAGCCATCTGTTGAACGGATCATTACCGATGAATTGTCCGCGTGGAGTGAATTTGGCATACAGTTCGCCGCTCAACAGGATTGCCAGGTCTTCATGCAGCCAGCCGCCACCGTTATGGCGCGTATCGACGATCACCGCTTCCTTCTCGCGGCAACGGCCTAACAGTTCGGAATAGGTATCGCGGAAACTTTCGCTGTTCATGCCTTTGACATGCACATATCCGATCTTTCCGTTCGACAGCTTGTCGACCATCCGGCGCTTCTGTTCCACCCACCGCTTGTAAAGCAGATCGGATTGTGTGCCGTAGGTGATCGGCTTGACTTGTTCTTCGAAGCGTTCTTTGGTGGTCGGGTTGTAGACAGACAGCAGGACCTTCTTGCCGGCCTTGCCGCTCAATAGCGGATAATAATCTTCGCCACTTTTGATGCTCGTGCCGTCTATCTTTTCGATGATGCAGCCCGGTTGGATCTTGGTGTCGGCTTTTGTCAGCGGGCCTTTGGCAATGATCTCTTCGATCTTCAAGCCGTCGCCTGCGTAACTGTTGTCATAGAAAGCGCCCAGGCTGGCGGTTGAAGGAGCGGAAGAAGCCGAGCGGTAGCGTGCGCCGGTATGTGAACCGTTCAGTTCGCCCAGCATCTCAGAGAGCATTTCTGCGAAATCGTAGTTGTTGTTGATATGCGGAAGGAACTTTTCGTATGCCTTTTCATATCCGGCCCAATCGATGCCGTGTATTTTCGGGTCGTAGAACTTGTCCAATACCTGGCGCCAGGTGTGATGGAAGATATATTCGCGTTCTTTCGCCGGACGATATGAAAATTCGGCTTTGAATCCGATCGGTTTCGTTTTGCTGTCCTTGATCTCGATCTTCTTTAACTGGCCTCTCGAAACGAGGAAGATGTTTTCGCCTTTCTTGTCGGGGAACATTGTTCCGCCGCCGACACCTTTGATCAGCAGTTTGGTGGTGTTCTCCTTGAAGTTGTGTTCCCACAGGTCATACCCGTCTTCGAATGCGGCGCAATAGTACAGTTTGTCGCCCTTCGGCGTCAGGACGGCGTCGCCTAAGAATGACGAGTTGACGGTCAGGCGCATGATACGGTCTTTACGGTTTGCCAGGTCGAATTTAAGCGGTTCGACCGGCTTGTCTGCCTTTTCGTCCTTTTTCTTGTCGCCGTCTTTATCCTTGTTTTTCTTGTTGTCCTTGTCTTTTTCGTCCTTATCCTTGCTTTCGTCCTCTTTTTCATCGTCCAGCAAAGCCTGTTCCTCTTTGGAAAGACGGAATTTGTCGTATGCTTCGCCATCGAAGAACATGATGTAAATATCATCTTCCGCTCCCCAGCTGCCGTGACTGCGGTAACCGGCACGGTCGGACGACCAGATCATCGCCTTTCCGTCCAGGACCCATTTGGCGTTGTTGTCGGAATAGCCGCTTTCGGTCAGGTTGGTCATTTCGCCGCTACCGTCCGCTTTCACCAATACGATGTCCGTATTGTTCCATCCGCCGATCGCGATATATTTGGCAAGGAACCATTTGCTGTCGGGCGACCATTGATAATACTGGTCACCATCCGAATAGGAGTAATTATACTTACCATCCAGAACGGTGCGTACCTGTTTGCTCTTGAGATTGATCACGCGCAACGTTGTCCGGTTTTCCAGGAAAGCGACTTCTTTTCCGTCCGGCGAGTACATCGGCTGGAAAGAGGTCTGCGAGGTTACCACTAACGGCTCTTCCTTCAATTCCTGCGCGTAGGTGAAGTATTTGTCGTCCTTGCGCGCCAGGCTGCTCTGGTAAATTCCCCAGGTTCCGCCCCGTTCGGCCGAGTAAACCAACGAGCGTCCGTCAGGGCTGAAATCGAGGTCGCGTTCCTGCTGCGGCGTGTTGGTGATCTGTCTGGTCGTTTCGTAATCCACCGAAGTCACATATACATCGCCGCGCACGATAAAGGCGACTTCCTTTCCGTTCGGGGAAACTGCGATATCGGTGGCCCCGCTTGTCTTGAGCTGATGGATCAGGTCGTTCTCTACCTTGTCCGAAATGATCCGGACATCCACTCTCTTCGGCTGTGCGCCCTCTTTGACCGTATAGATCCCGCCGTCATACCCGTAACAGAGGTTGCCGCTGTTGTCGGAAGTCAGGAAGCGGACCGGGTGCGTGGTGTGGTTGGTTATCTGCCGGCTGTTCTTGCCGGTCAGGTCGTTCTTGAATATATTGAAACTTCCCTTTTCCTCGCTCAGGTAATAGAAGGAAGAGCCGTCCGCCGCCCATACCGGATTGCGGTCTTCTCCCTTGAAGGAAGTGATCTTCCGGAAGGTGCGTTCCGGACCGAGCGTGCACAACCAGATGTCGCGCGTGATGGAGGACTGGTGGTGTTTGCGCCAGGGATCTTCATATCCCTTCTTGTCCTGGTATAAGAGCTTGTCGCCCTTCTTGTCCAATGCCAGGCTTTCCATGGCCAGGGACGAATAGAGAACCGGGCGGCTCCCGTCGAGGCTGGCCTCATATATCTGCGGGAATTGTCCAGAGGGGAACTGGCTGTCTTTCACATCCTGCTGGATCGCAGCCGAGTAGAGGATGTGTTTCGCATCGCTGAACGTTTCCGGATATTCGTTTGCGGAGTGGGTGGTCAACTGTTTCGGGCTGCCTCCTTCCTTGTCCATCACGAAGATGTCGAAATTTCCGTTCCGGTCCGAAGCGAATGCGATCTTGCTGCCGTCAGGCGACCAGACCGGGCGCGTATCATGAGCCGGATGGGTTGTCAACTGGGTAGCTTTGCCACCGTTTGCCGGAACGGTGTAGATATCGCCTTTGTAGGTAAAGGCAATCGTTTCACCGTTTGGAGAAATAGCCGGATAGCGCATCCATAACGGATCGTTTTCGGCCAGCACGTTTGTCGTAAATAGTAGTGCTGAAGTCAGGATAAATAATGATTTCATGCTTCGCGTTTTTATGGGCATAAAGATACGGCATTATTATAAAAAAAGAGATAAATAAACTTAATAGTAGCCGTTTTGTAGTTTATTTCTATCTTTACGAACTCAAAGTGAGGGTGAATATGCATGAAACAGCGATACATAGCAATACTATAGAAAAACTTAAACGAGGCTCATATGAAGCGTTCGATACATTATATAATACGTACGCGGATTCTTTGTACGGTTTCGCCTTGCTGCATACCAAGTCTGTCGTCCAGGCCGAGGACATCGTGCAGGAGACGTTTCTCAAGTTGTGGAACATGCGTGCCTCCCTTTCTGTCGAAGGTTCCTTCAAATCCATGTTGTTCACGATTGCCAAGCATCAGGTGATCGATGCTTTCCGCCAACAGATCAACCGTCCCGATTTTGAAGATTACATCCGCTTTTGCGAAGATGAGAACCTGTTAGACAATACTTCAGTTGAAAAAATCTATTACGATGACTTTGTCGACAAGTTAGCGCTTGCCAAGCAAAAACTGACTCCCGCGCAACGGAATATCTTTGAAATGAGCCGTGAGGAGGGAATGAGCAACGCCGAAATAGCCGCCCTTTCGGATATCTCCGAGCAAACGGTAAAGAATCATTTGTCTGCCGCCTTGAAGATCCTGCGTGAGGAACTCCGGAAATATAATTATCTTTTTGCCCTTTTCATATAAGAAAGTCAGAAAGCATTCCCGGCTTCTCAAGTGATTCCCTGAATTTTTTCAGTTATTCCATTTAGGTGAAAATAAATTTTCATGCAAGGGAAAATTTATTTTCACCGGCATGAAACAAAAGTTTCCTCGGCATGAAACAGAAAATATGCTTTAGAACATATGAAAACGTCTGGTACTTTTTCTGTACTCCTTCGTGTAACTATAAACAAGCGATAAATTATGACCGATTTATTTAATAAATTATATTCTCAATTCTTAAGCGGAAAGACCAACCGGAAAGACTTCGAGGCCTTCAAGGAGTCCTTGAATCATCTTTCGGACCAGGAACTGTCCGAAAGGATGGAAGCGTTTTGGAATGAGAATACGGTTTATCCGCCTATGGAAGCCGGCCGTAAGCGGGAAATTCATCGGAGACTTCGTTTGCAAATACATCCTCCTAAGATCTCCATACGCTGGTCCCGTATCGTGGCGGCGGCGGCCGTGATTGCCGTCTTGTCCGTTACGGCGTGGAACTTTTCTCTTCTGCATGAATTGCAAAATGCGAACTCTTCTTTCTTGGCGGAAGTTCCGGCCGGAGATAAGGTACAGTTGACCTTGCCGGATAAGAGTTCTGTCAAATTGAATTCGGAAAGCTCTTTGTCCTACGCCTATGTCAACGGAAAGCGTGTCGCCCGCTTGAAGGGCGAGGGGTACTTCCAGGTTTCCAAGGACAGGAAACATCCGTTTGTCGTGCAGGTCGGCAATCTGAATATCGAAGTGTTGGGGACTTGCTTCAATGTCTATTCGTATGAGGAGAATGATTTTGTAGAGACTTCCTTGATTGAAGGCTCCGTGCGCCTCTACGATTCCAAGTCGCCTTCTGAAAGTTTTATCCTGAAACCGTCGCAGAAAGCGATCTATTCGAAAAATAATGGGAAAATCAGTTTTCACAATACAGACAATGTAAAAGAAACCGCGTGGACGCAAAATCATCTGGTGTTCGAATCGGAGAAGTTGGGTTCGGTGTTCCAAAAGATCGAAAGATGGTATGGAGTACATATCGACCTGCTCTGCCCGGAGATTGCGAACGACCAGATTTCCGGTTCATTCAAGGACGAACAACTCCCGTATGTCATGGAGGCGCTCAAATTCCAGTACGGGTTTAATTATGAGATCACAGGAAACAATGTTACGATTAATAAGTCTAACCAATTAAAAATAAAATGAGCCTATGAGATGAACAGGTGAAATCTAAGAAAAGTGTTTTTAAAAATCAATTGTTTAATTCTAACTTAAGTCTATTTATCATAGTCATGAAGAAAGTATTTCGGAGTGCAGCACTCCTGTTTTTGTGTACAACGCTGTACGCACAAGACATTTCGCAAACAATGTCAATGAATTTGCAGAATGTCACATTGAAAGAGTTTTTTAAGAATCTGGAGGCACAGACTTCTTTTTCAGTTGTTTACCGGGATATCATCCTGAGCGAGAATCCGGATGTGGTCGTTTCCGCTTCCAATCGCCCGTTAAAGGATATCCTGTCCCAGGTGCTGGAAAAACACGGTCTTTCCTACAAAGTGAGCAACAAGACGATTGTCATCGTCAAAGCTCAGGCTTCCGTGAAACAACAAAAAACCAAGAAAATATCCGGTGTGATTACCGATGAAACAGGTCTTCCGGTGGCCGGAGCGAATATCGTAGTCAAGGGAACGACCAACGGGACCATCTCGGACATGGACGGTAACTTCTCTTTGGAGGCGGCTCCGGGGGAAATGTTGGAAATATCCTATATCGGTTTTTTGCCGATGGAAGTGAAGGTCGATAACAAGAATACCTTCGATATCCTGATGAAGGAGGATGCACAGGGGTTGGATGAAGTGGTCGTGGTCGGTTATGGTACGGTGAAGAAAAGAGACTTGACCGGATCGGTCGCTTCCGTAAACGCTTCCAAGATTTCGGCTGTTCCGACTTCCACTGCATCGGAAGCATTGCAGGGACGTATCCCGGGTGTTGTCGTTTCCAACTCCAACTGGTCGCCGGGTTCGACTCCGAGCGTGATGATCCGTGGTAAACGTTCGATCACGGCCAGCAACGATCCGTTGTATGTGATCGACGGTGTTCCCGTTACCGGCGGTATCGGCGAAATCAGCCCGTCGGATATCGAGTCTATGGAAGTGTTGAAGGATGCCTCGGCAACGGCTATCTATGGTGCTCGTGGTGCGAACGGTGTCATCCTGATCACCACCAAGCAAGGTAAATCAGGCAAGACGCAGATTGATTATAACGGATATGTCGGGGCGCAGACAATCCTGAACCAGCTTGACTTCTGGGACGGTCCGGAATATGCCGAATATACGCGCGAGTCTTATCGCAATACGAGCAATAATTCGATCCGCTACAACTCGGATGTGGCTTCAAGGGACCAGGATATGGTCTGTCCGGGGTTCACACGCGACCCGTCGATCATGGAATCGGTCATGATGGGCTGGGGTGACGATGGCGTTTACTATCCGTCCCGTGTGCGTACGACCCGCTATATGGATCATGTGACCCGCACCGGTATGGTGACCGACCACCAGTTGAGTATCCGTGGCGGTGGCGAACGGACGAACTTCCTGGCTTCCGCTACCTACAATAAGAATAACGGTATCTTCAAGGATGAGGATTATGAACGCTATTCGATCCGTTTGAACCTGAACCACGAGATCAACAAATATGTGAAGATCGGGGCGCAGACACAATATTCGCATGCCATCCAGCAACGCGGGGCCGGGCTTGCCGGTGGTTGGCGTTTAAGCCCGTTGGCCCAGTTGTGGGATGAGAATGGCGAGATTATTCCGTTGCCGGGTTCTTATAATGTATATAATACGATGATGGATATTGTTCCGGGGGCTGTGGACCGTCCGTTGAAGACTACCCGTTACTTAGGTAGCTATTCTTTGGATATCAAACTGCCGGTCGACGGCTTGAAATTCCGTTCCAATTTAGGTGTCGACGCCCGCACGGTACAGGATTACGAGTTCAGATCCGCAAAAACGAGCAACCGCGGTATGGGTACTTCATACGCAAGAAATGCCGTAGACAAGTACACGATGTTTACCCTGGAAAACATGCTTTTCTACGATAAGACGTTCAACGACAAACACACATTGGGCGTGACTCTGTTGCAGTCCATCCAGGAAGATAAAAAGGAAAACGTGAATGTCGCAATGGAGAACCTGCCGGCGGATAACCTGATGTATTATGATCTGGGATCGGGATTGGTGACCAACACGATCGGTAGCTCGATGGTCAAGTGGAATATGGCTTCCTTCATGGGACGTATCAATTATAACTATTTGGGACGTTACCTGTTGACGGTTTCCGCCCGTTACGACGGTTCTTCCCGTTTGGCCGACGGACATAAGTGGGTGCTTTTCCCTTCCGCCGCATTGGCATGGCGCATCAATGAAGAATCTTTCATGTCGGGTACATCCGGATGGTTGGATAACCTGAAACTGAGACTCGGTTTCGGTAAGACCGGTAACTCGGCCGTTGATCCTTACCAGACAAAAGGTACTTTGTCGTTGATCCGCTATCCGTTCGATAACGGTGCATCGGGAACGATCGGGTATGCCCCGAACGCGATGGCGAACAGCCTGTTGACGTGGGAAACGACGGACCAGTGGAACTTGGGTATCGATTTCGGTGTGTTGAGAGGACGCATCAACGGTACGATCGACTTGTATATGCAGAACACGCATGATCTGTTGCTGAAACGCCAGTTGCCGGTTGTTTCCGGTTTCCCGGACGTGCTTTCGAATGTGGGCAAGACACGCAACAAAGGTATAGAGGTCTCTATCAACTCTCTGAACATCAATACGAAAGATGTCCAGTGGACAACCGATTTGATGCTGTCTTCTAATAAGGAAGAAATCGTGGAACTGTATAATGGCAAAAACGATGATATCGGTAGCAAATGGTTTATCGGCCAGCCGGTGAATGTCCACTATGACTACCGGAAAGTAGGTATCTGGCAGAACACGGAATCCGACCTTGCCGAGATGGCGAAATTTGCCGCCAACGGAACGGATTTCGCTCCGGGCGATATCAAGATACAGGATGTGAACGGCGACTATAAGATTACGGATGCCGATAAGCAAATTCTGGGTAACCCGCGTCCGAAACTGATTGCCAGCATGGTGAATACTTTCAACTATAAAGGTTTCGACTTGTCGGTCTTTTTGTATGCGAGCTTCGGCGCTATGTTGTATAACGATATTTATGCGGTGGAACATTGCGGACGTAACGGCGGTGTGAAAGTAGACTACTGGACACCGAACAACCCGACGAACGCTTATCCGCGTCCGAGTATCGACGAAGAGCGTCCGATCTACATCACATCCACTTATTATGAAAAGGCGGACTTCCTGCGTGTGAAGACAATGACGATGGGATATACGTTGCCGAAGAACCTGACCAAGAAGTTCCTGGTTGAGAAACTGCGTGTTTACTTTACCGCCCAGAACCCGTTTATTTTTACCAACTACACGGGTATCGATCCGGAAGCTGCCAAAGTGGACGATGCCGGTAATCCTAAAACGGGCGGTAGCGGTTTCGGTACTCCGAGCGTCAGCTCCTGGATTTTCGGTATAAACATGACTTTGTAATTTTAATCTTATAAATAAAGAATGAAAATGAAATCTATATATTACTATATGCTGGCAGGCCTGACGCTTTCCACATCGGGTTGCAGCAGTTGGTTGAGCGAAGACGACGCTCCGGTGATGTCATACGATTATTACGAAACGGAAGCCGGGGTTAATGCTGCCATTACGGCGGCCTACGGTTTCCTCCGTTGGGGAGTCGGTGGCGAACGTTTCGATGTGTTGACCGAGCACGGTACGGACCTGTTCACGGAAGGGGAAGACGGCAATAACCGCGAATCGTATAATAAATATGCAACGCAGTTGAACCCGGACGACGGTATTCTGTATGAGATGTGGGAAAACCACTACAAGGGAATCAGCGATGCCAATATCGCCATGCAGAAGATCCTGGATTCAAAGGATTTGCTTGAGAATGTGAAATCGCAGAGCTATGCGGAAATGCAGTTTATCCGCGCTTACCTCTATTTCGACCTGGTACAGCAATTCGGACGCATTCCCCTGGTTACCGAAGGTAGCTTTGATATCCGTACGGACTTCAAACGTGCTCCGGTTGCCGATATCTATAATTTGATTATAAGCGATTTGCGCAATGCGGTGGAGAATCTGCCTGAAAAGGTTGCCACCAAGGGCCGGGCTACCTGCTATTCGGCTGCACATCTGTTGTCCAAGGTTTATCTGACTCGCGGTAGCGCCGTCAGTGACCAGCGTGGGCAGAAAGCAACCGATATGGACAGTACGCTGTACTATGCCGAGAAGGTGATCAACAGTGGCGCTTTTACTCTTCAGGAAAACTTCTCTTCCCTGTGGAATATCAGCAACCAGGGAAATTCCGAAGTCGTGTTTGCCGTACAGTTCACGACCGAACCGATGTTTAACGGTGATGGCAACAGGCAGCATCTCTATTGGTTGTCCTGGTATGAAGACCAGCCGGGCATGTTGCGCGACATTGCCAACGGCCGTCCGTACCGCCGTCATGTGGCTACCAAGAAGACGATGGATGATCTGTACGACCGCCTGCACGACTCACGTTTTTACAAGAGTTTCAAGTGGGTATATTATGCCAATAATGTAAATACGTTGCCCGTCTGGGAATCCCTGTCTTATGATGGCACTGTCTACTTTAATCCGGATCCTTCGAAAGGGCAGGTTACCGGCCAACTGAAATTCCAGCATGGCGATACAGCTATTTATTATACGATGGAAAAGACCGGATACGAATCGAACAGCAACGATATGCGTAAGTTCCGTGCCAACTATACGTATTCTTATTTCCCCCGTGAAATGCATTCGATCCGTTATTTCCCGTCATTGGTGAAATATCTCGATCCGAACCGACCTTCCGTATCCGAAGAAAAGGGTTCTCGCGAATGGGTGCGTATGCGTTTGGGTGAAACGTATCTGTTGGCTGCGGAAGCTGCCGGCCGTAAAGGGGATTTCGACAAGGCTGCCGAATATATCAATGTGGTCCGCAAGCGTGCCGCCTGGTCCGAGGGGGAACAGAAAGACCAGCAGATCTGGCTTTTTGAAGGTGGAGTGAACGATACGAAGAGTACCTATGACGCACTGAAAGTTTCTCCCGCCGACCTGCAAGGCGACTTTATCGAATTTATCCTGAACGAACGCGGGCGTGAATTGCTGGGAGAAACCAACCGCTGGGAAGACCTGGTGCGTTGTGAACTGCTGTACGACTGGGTGAAGAAATACAACCCGGATGCAATCTACATCAAACCGTATCACAAACTTCGTCCTATCCCGCAGAAACACATCGACCGTCTGAATCCTGTCGGCGAACTCAGCGAAGAACAGAATGAAGGTTACTATTAAGTCTGTGCTCGGAGGTTAAGCGATATAGAAAACAAATAGTAATTAAAAAACGGCCGGCTACGATGGAATAGATGATATTCCGTCTGTAGCCGGCTTTTTGTGTTTTTCTGAAGAGCCGTGAAAAAAAGCTGGGAGGAATATCGGTTTTTTAAATCTTCTGTTTATCTTTGCCGCGTACTGTAAGCCGGATAAAGCGTTATCGCTGGTACAACTTTAGTGGTGAACACGAAAGTTTATATATTATCTCTCGATTGAAACCTCGAAATTTCAGAATAACTGGTAGATAGTATGTGAATTTTGTTCACGTTTTGTCTTGTCGTACAAGGTGGATGCTTATGCATTTGCATGTTCAAGATAAAAAACGTGGGTAATTATTGCATACAACTAGTTATAGGTTTTCGAGGTCCTTAATCGAGTGTATGTTGTTAATTCCCACGTTTCTTTATAATAACCATCCAATTTGGGAATTGTTGGATATACGGGATTTTTTCAGGTTGAATTTAAGCAAATATGGAATTACCTTTATCTATCTCAAATTTTCAGGAGCATTGGTTGTTGTCTCTTTCGAAAAAACTTGATCCTGTCAATATTACTGAACTTTTTTGGCAATTGCGATCCTATGTCGTCCTGCATCATGTGGAGTTTAAAGACTCTTCGTTCTCTTTTTCATCAATCGGTATTATTAATTTTATGGATATCGCCGGTTTTGTCCGGAAGGGGGATACTTTGGGCATTTTGTTGAAGGACGGCCGTATCTGTTTGTTTTCCGCGTCGAGCATGGACCAGCAGTGCATATTGGTTTGTGATCCTGAGTTTTATAAGCGCACGGGAAGGATGTTGCCCGGTTGGTCTCTTTTAGCCGCGAAACGGCAATTATTATGGTGGAAAATAAAGGAATATCTGCGCAGGAATATACTTTGAGCTTTACTTTTTTTACCTTTGTCGGCAGACTAAACGATAATAGATATGAAGAAGAAACTTATCTTTTCTTTATTGGTTCTGGCTGGCGTCCCTTCACTGTTGATGGCGGCGGACGAAGCGCGTCTGTTGCGTTTTCCGGCTACGAACGGCAATGAGATTGTTTTCTCGTATGCGGGCGATCTCTACAAGGTTCCGGTTACGGGTGGCGAAGCCGGGCGTCTGACTTCGCATGTGGGATACGAAATGTTTCCCCGTTTTTCTCCGGATGGTAAAACGATTGCATTCACCGGGCAATACGATGGTAATACGGAAGTGTACACCATGCCGGTGGCGGGCGGGGAACCGCTGCGTGTGACCTATACGGCAACGAACAGCCGGGATGACCTGGGCGATCGCATGGGACCGAACAACATCGTTATGACTTGGACGCCTGACGGTAGCCGGATCGTGTACCGCAACCGTATCGGCGACGGCTTTAGCGGGAAGTTGTTCACGGTGGAAAAGGAGGGAGGCTTGTCCGAAGTCATTCCGCTTCCCGAAGGTGGTTTTTGCAGCTATTCTCCCGATGGCAAACAGCTGGCTTATAACCGTGTCATGCGGGAGTTCCGTACTTGGAAATACTACAAGGGCGGAATGGCGGATGATATCTGGATCTATAATCCTGATAAGAAGACAGTCGAAAACATTACGGACAATCCTGCCCAGGACATTATCCCGATGTGGATCGGAGACGAAATCTTTTTCCTTTCCGACCGTGACCGGACGATGAATATCTTCGTTTATAATACGAAGACCGGACAGACGGACAAGGTCACCGACTTTACCGAATACGACGTGAAGTTCCCCAGCGCAAACGGCAATATGATCGTCTTCGAGAACGGCGGTTATATCTATAAGATGGATGCCGGGAGCAAGAAGCCTGAAAAGGTGGATATCACCCTGGCTTCCGACAATATCTATGCCCGTAGCGAAATCAAGGACGGAGCCGGCTACATTACCGAGGCCAGCCTGTCGCCCGATGGTGAACGTCTGGTGGTGACTGCCCGCGGCGAAGTGTTCAACCTGCCGGTAGAGAAGGGGGTGACAAAAAATATCACCCGTTCGCCGGGAGCACATGACCGCGATGCGCAATGGTCGCCCGACGGCAGATTCATTGTCTATATTTCGGATGCGACCGGAGAGACGGAACTCTATATGCAGGATGCCACCGGCGGCGGACCTGTTCAGCTGACAAAGGACAACGATACCTATATCCGCGGTTTCGAACTGAGCCCGGATTCCAGGACGGTTGTCTATACGGATCGCAAGAACCGTGTGAACCTGTTGGATATCGCGACAAAACAGGTGACGACCTTGTTGCAGGACCCGATGGGCGAACCGCGGGGCGTGACTTTCTCGCCGGATAACAAATGGCTGACTTATACTCGTACGGGAGACAATGAGAATAGCATCGTCTATGTTTATAATCTGGCTGATAAGAAAGAATACCCGGTGACGGATAAGTGGTATAATTCTTCTTCCCCGGTATTCAGCACGGATGGCAAATATCTGATCTTTGCATCCGCACGCGATTTCAATCCGACCTACGGATCGCTGGAATGGAACCATGTCTATAATAATATGTACGGGGTTTACCTGGCGCTGCTTTCCAAAGACACTCCTTCTCCTTTTATGGAAAAGGACTCTGAGGTTGCCGTGGCCAAAGATGAAGCGAAGAAAAACGCTCCGGCAAAGAAGGAGGAGACTGGAAAGGAAGAAGCTGTCGCTTCGGTTGTCAAGATCGACTTCGACGGTATTACGGACCGCATCGTCAAACTGCCTGTGAGCCCTTCCTATTATGGCAGTTTCTACTCGGATGGAAATAAAGTTTATTACTGGGGACGTGGCGGCACGAAAGTATTCGACCTGAAAAAACAGAAGGAAGACGTGGTGGCCGACGGCGCTTCTATGGATGTCGAACCCGGCAGCAAGAAAGCGCTCTTCTTCAAAGGAAATGCCCTTTATGTGACGGATATCCCTTCGGGGAAAGCTGACCTGAACGATCCGGTGAACCTGTCGAACATGAAGATCACGGTCGATTATCCGAAGGAATGGGCGCAGATTTTCGATGAGGCTTGGCGGGCTTATCGTGATGGTTTCTATCTGGAGAATATGCACGGGATGGATTGGGATGCGATCAAGGCGAAATATCAGGTGCTTGTCCCGTATGCCAAGACACGTCTGGATTTGAACTACATCATCGGTGAGATGATCGGCGAACTGAACTGTGGGCATGCGTATGTGAATCCGGGTGAGACAGAACGTCCCGACCGGATTAAAACAGGCCTGTTAGGAGCCGAGATCTCTCGTGACAAGAGTGGTTTCTTCCGTCTGGAAAAGATACTGCCGGGCGCTTCCTGGAGCAAGTCGCTACGTTCTCCGCTGACGGAACCGGGCATCGACGCGAAGGCAGGCGAATTTATCGTGGCAATCGACGGTGTGCCGACAAACAGTGTGAAAGATATGTATTCGTTGCTGGTCGGCAAGGCGGATGTCCCGACGGAGATTTCGCTGAACAGCAAGCCGCAGTTGGCGGGAGCACGCAAGATCGTGATCAGTCCGTTGGAAGAAGAATATTCTCTGTATCACTATAACTGGGTACAGGATAATATCAAGAAAGTAGACAAAGCATCGAACGGCAGGATCGGCTATATCTATATCCCGGATATGGGACCGGAAGGACTGAACGAATTCTCCCGCTATTTCTATCCGCAGCTCGATAAGGAAGGCCTGATTATCGATGACCGTGCCAATGGTGGCGGTAATGTTTCGCCGATGATCCTCGAACGCCTTTCCCGCGAACCGTACCGGCTGACGATGCGCCGCGGTTCGGCCCGTATCGGGACTGTCCCCGATGCCGTGCAGGTCGGTCCGAAAGTATGCTTGATCAATAAATACTCGGCATCCGACGGCGACCTCTTCCCGTGGGGTTTCCGTGCGTTGGGATTGGGCAAACTGATCGGGACGCGTACGTGGGGCGGTATCGTCGGTATCAGCGGCTCGTTGCCTTATATGGACGGGACGGACATCCGCGTGCCCTTCTTCACGAGTTTCGATCCGAAGACCGGAAACTGGATTATCGAGAATCATGGTGTCGATCCCGATATCCTGATCGATAACGATCCTGTCAAGGAATGGAACGGTGAAGACCAGCAGCTCGACCGTGCCATCCAGGAGGTGATGAAAGAACTCCGGAACCGCAAACCGCTTCCGGGAGTGCCTGCACCGAGAGATTTCTCTAAATAATTTACTTTTGGCTTTGGGGATTGCCGATACTGACACCTATATGGCAGGTGGTATCGGCCATCCCAAGAGAAAGCGGAGCTTTCTAAGAAAGGCCTAAGCGGACG
>NZ_CABUOD010000053.1 GCF_902493135.1 uncultured Parabacteroides sp. | reverse complement strand
GATAAAATAAGCCTTATTTTCAATATTCGTCTATTTTTTAAATGAAAGAGCCGTGTCTTAACACTCTGCGGAATGGGAGCCGTATTGTTTAAATCAATTATAATCTGTAACTTTGCCGAATAAACAGAATTTGTAATGAAATATAATACGGAAGAAAAGAAATTGGCTATGCCCGAATATGGACGCAATATACAGAATATGGTGGACTATTGCATTGCCATTCAGGACAGGGAAGAACGTAAACGCTGCGCAGACACGATAATCAACATCATGGGAAACATGTTTCCCCATTTACGCGATGTAAACGACTTCAAGCATATTCTTTGGGATCACCTGGCTATTATGGCCGACTTCAAACTGGATATCGATTATCCGTACGAGATCGTCAAGAAAGAAGACCTTTACTCACGTCCCCCGCGCATACCTTATAATAATTCGCGGATACGCTACCGCCATTACGGCAAGACGCTTGAGAAAATGATCCAGAAAGCGACCGAACTCGAACCGGGTGCTGAAAAGGACCAACTGATCAAATTGCTGGCTACCCAGATGAAGAAATCGTTCCTGACCTGGAACAAGGAATCCGTAGACGACCGGAAGATTTTCAAAGATCTCGACGAACTGTCGGAAGGCCGGATCGTCCTGGATGAAGAAGTGCATAAGCTGGCGGAAAGCCGTGATATACTTGCTCGTAACAATACGAACAACAAGAAAAACTATTCACGTAAAGGGCGATGAGTTCATTTGTCATAGAAGGCGGTTGCCGGTTGTCCGGTGAGATTGTTCCGCAGGGTGCAAAGAATGAAGCCTTGCAGGTCATTTGTGCAACATTGCTTACGCCGGAAAAAGTGACAATCCATAATGTGCCGGATATCCTGGATGTGAATAACCTGGTACAACTCCTGCGCGACATGCAGGTGAAGGTGGAACATCCGGCTGCCGACACCTATACATTCCAGGCCGATGCTGTCGACCTGAACTATCTTGAGACGGACGAGTTCTTGCGTAAAAGCGGTTCCCTGCGCGGTTCGGTAATGATTGTCGGCCCGCTGGTCGCCCGTTTCGGCAAGGCGCTGATCCCGAAACCTGGAGGCGATAAGATCGGACGCCGTCGTCTGGACACTCACTTTGTCGGCATTCAGAAGTTAGGGGCTTGTTTCAGCTATGATCCCGACCGCCAGCTCTACGAAATAGAGGCGAAGAAGCTGAAAGGCGCTTATATGCTGCTCGATGAAGCATCCGTGACGGGTACGGCCAATATCCTGATGGCAGCCGTGCTCGCGGAAGGAAAAACAACGATCTATAATGCCGCCTGCGAACCTTATCTGCAACAACTCTCTTCCATGCTGAATCGCATGGGAGCCCGTATTTCGGGTGTCGGCTCCAATTTGCTGACAATAGAAGGGGTTGAAGCGTTGGGAGGCACGACACATACGATCCTGCCGGACATGATCGAGGTCGGCAGTTTTATCGGAATGGCCGCTATGACCGGTTCCGACATCACGATCAAAAATACAGGCTATGATATGTTGGGGATTATTCCCGATTCATTCCGCCGCCTGGGGATTACTGTCGAACAGATCGGCGATGATATCCATATCCCCACACACGAATCCTATCAGATCGAGACGTTTATCGACGGCTCTATCATGACGATTGCCGATGCTCCCTGGCCGGGACTGACGCCGGACTTGCTGAGTGTCTTCCTCGTTGTGGCGACGCAGGCTGTCGGCAGTGTGCTGATCCATCAGAAGATGTTCGAAAGCCGCCTCTTCTTTGTCGACAAACTGATCGACATGGGGGCGCAGATCATTCTTTGCGATCCGCACAGGGCGACCGTGATCGGGCTGGGTAATCGTTTCAAACTGCGCGGTTCCAAAATGGTATCTCCGGATATCCGTGCCGGTATTGCCTTGCTGATCGCGGCGATGAGCGCCGAAGGGACCAGCCATATCCACAATATCGACCAGATAGACCGCGGATATCAGAATATCGACAAACGGTTGAACGGTATCGGGGCGCGTATTACCCGACTTTAAACATTCTTGTCATGATTAAGAAAGAAGATGTTTTCAAGATAGGGCAGTTTGCCAAACCTCACGGCATAAAAGGGGAGATCGCACTGGTTACGAACAGCGACGTCTTTGACGATTCGGACGATCCGTATATCATATGCGAGATGGACGGGATCCTGGTCCCTTTTTTCATCGAGGAGTACCGCTATAAGACGGATACCGTCATCCTTCTGAAGTTGAAGAATGTGGACGACGAGAAAGCGGCCCGTGAATTTTCCAACCGCGAAGTCTTTTATTCACTCGATGAAGTGGACGAGGACGACCTGGTGGGAGATATGACATGGGATAGTTTTATCGGCTACCGGGTCATAGACGAGCATCATGGCGAAATCGGCGAGATTACCGATGTCGACGAGTCGACCATCAATGTCCTTTTGCTGATCGACCATAACGGCGAAGAACTGTTGTTGCCTGCCGCCGAGGAGCTGATCCTGTCTGCCGATCATGAGAATAAGACGCTGGCCGTTTCCGTCCCGGAAGGTCTGCTGGATTTATGAAATTGACGAATACACATGGCACAAAAGCAAAGACGAACAAATAAGAAATCATTCTGGCACCGGATCAGGTTTAAATACAAACTGTCTTTCTTCAATGAAGGAACGCTGGAGGAAGTATGGTCTTTCCGGTTGTCGCAGCTTTCCGCATTTGCGATGTTAGGTTTGTTTGCTTTCCTGCTGATCGCTTTTACCGCCTTTATCATTATTAAGACGCCGATACGCAACTATCTGCCGGGCTATCTGGATGTGGAAGTCCGGAAGGAGATCATGCAGAATGCCTTGCGTGCCGATTCATTGGAAAGGATGATACAGATACAATCTCTTTATCTGAACAATGTGGCGGGTATCCTGTCGGGGACGATGCCCATCGATTCGATTCGCGAGATCGATTCGCTGGCACGGGTGAACCCTGACTATGAGATTCCGCAAACGAAGGAGGAAAAGAAATTTGTAAAGGATTTTGAAGAGGCGGAGAAATATAACTTAGCTGTCCTGGACCCGAATCCGGTTCCGACCGACGGTGTCTTTTTCTACAAACCTGTGAATGGGGTGGTTTCTTCCCATTATGATGCCAATATCCGGCATTATGGCGTCGACTTGGTTGCCGCTCCGAAAGAAAGCGTGTTGGCGACATTGGACGGCACGGTTGTCTTTGCCGGCTTCGACCCGAACTCAGGGAATGTGATACAGGTGCAGCATAAGAACGGCTTTTTATCGATCTATAAACATAACGAATTATTGCTGAAAGAGGTGGGCGACCGCGTCGTTGCGGGCGAGGCCATTGCTCTGGTTGGCAATACGGGGAAACTGTCGACCGGTCCGCATCTCCATTTTGAGCTGTGGTATAAAGGCGGTCCGGTCAATCCCGAAGAATATATAGCATTTTAATACGCATGAAAAGAAACTTGGCCATTTTAGGCTCTACAGGTTCTATCGGAACGCAGGCTTTGGAGGTAGTCAGCGAACATCCCGACCTTTTTGAAGTATATGCTCTTACTGCCAATAATCAGGTGGATCTGCTGATCAACCAGGCACGTAAATATATGCCCGAAGTGGTGGTAATCGCCAACGAGCAGAAATACCCCGAACTGAAGGAGGCGCTGGAAGACCTCCCCATCAAGGTATGGGCAGGTTCGGATGCCATTGCCCAGGTCGTGCAGTCGGAACCGATCGACATGGTGCTGACGGCGATGGTGGGATATGCGGGGCTGAAACCGACGATTGCCGCGATCAAAGCCGGTAAGGCGATCGCGTTGGCAAACAAAGAGACGCTGGTGGTGGCGGGCGAACTGATCACGGCCTTGGCAGTCGAACACAAAGTGCCGATCCTGCCTGTCGACTCTGAACATTCTGCCATTTTCCAGTGTTTAGCGGGAGAGTGGGAGAACCCGGTGGAGAAGATATTGCTGACGGCTTCCGGCGGTCCTTTCCGCACCAAGACGATAGAGGAACTGGCGGGCGTGACCAAGGTACAGGCGTTGAAACATCCCAACTGGAGCATGGGGGCGAAGATCACGATCGACTCGGCGTCGATGATGAACAAGGGGTTCGAGATGATCGAGGCGAAATGGTTGTTCGGGGTTACGCCGGAACAGATACAGGTCGTGGTGCATCCGCAGTCGGTGATCCATTCGATGGTCCAGTTCGAAGACGGTGCGGTGATCGCCCAACTGGGGATTCCCGACATGAAACTTCCGATCAGCTATGCTTTCTCATATCCCAAGCGCTTGCACAGCAAAGCGCCCCGACTGGATTTCACCCGATATGCAACGCTTACTTTCGAGGAGCCGGATATGGAACGTTTCCGTAACTTGGCGTTCGCCTTCGATGCGGTCCGCCGGGGCGGAAACATGCCTTGCATCCTGAATGCGGCCAACGAAGTGGTGGTGGCGGCTTTCCTGCGTGACGGGATCGGCTTCCTGCAGATGAGCGACGTGATCGAAAAAACAATGGCGAAAGCCACCTTCATCCCTGTTCCCACCTACGAAGATTATGTGGCGACGGATGCGGAGGCACGGCGGATTGCTGCCGGATTATTTTAAAAACGTATATAAATTTAGAAACAGATAGATGGAGACATTTTTAGTTAAGGCTCTACAGCTCATTCTGAGCTTATCGATATTGGTGTTGGTCCACGAGTTCGGGCATTTTATCTTTGCCCGTATCTTTAAGGTCCGGGTGGAGAAATTCTACCTTTTCTTCGACCCGTGGTTCTCGATTTTCAAATTCAAACCTAAGAACAGCGATACGGAATACGGTATCGGCTGGCTCCCCTTGGGCGGTTATTGCAAGATATCCGGTATGATCGACGAGAGTATGGACAAGGAGGCGATGGCACAGCCGCCGAAGCCTTATGAGTTCCGCTCCAAGCCTGCCGGACAACGGTTGATGATCATGGTTGCCGGTGTGCTGTTCAACTTCCTGTTGGCGCTGTTCATTTATTCGATGGTATTGTTCACCTGGGGCGATACTTTCCTGCCGTTGAAAAATGTGAAGGCCGGTATGGACTATAGTGAGACTTTCCATAACGTAGGATTTCGGGATGGAGATATCTTGCTGAAAGCGGATGATACGGAGTTGGAGCGTTTCGGTGAAGACTGTTTCCGCCATGTACTCAATGCAAAGACCGTAACGGTTCTGCGTGACGGTGTTGAAACGGTTATTCCCATCCCCGAAGATATGGCGCAGCGCGTTATGCGGGATAAGAAAGGGTTTGCTTCCTATCGTTACCCGATGGTCGTGCGTGAACTGGGTAAGACGGAAAGTGGCGAATCGCCTGCGGCAATTGCCGGTTTGCAGGCGGGAGACAGTATCGTGTCTATTAACGGCATCGTAACCCCTTCTTTCTATGAAGTAGGTGAAGTGCTTGCGCAAAATAAGGACAAGGATGTCTCGGTCGGTTTTTACCGTGCCGGTGTCCCGCAAACGTTGACGCTGCATACGGATACGGCCGGGAAAATGGGTGTTTATTCTGCTTCGCCTTTTGAAATGTACCAGACGGTGACGCGTAAATACGGTTTCTTCGAGTCTTTCCCTGCCGGTGTCATGTTGGGTGTGAACACGCTGAAGGGGTATGTCAGCGACATGAAATATGTCTTTACGAAAGAAGGGGCATCCAGCCTGGGCGGCTTCGGTACAATCGGCAGCCTGTTTCCGGCGGAATGGGATTGGCATTCGTTTTGGATGAAAACGGCTTTCCTTTCTATCATCCTCGCCTTTATGAATATCCTGCCGATTCCGGCTCTGGACGGCGGACACGTGATGTTCCTGCTCTACGAAGTGATTGCACGCCGCAAGCCGAGTGACAAATTCCTCGAATATGCGCAGATCACCGGGATGTTCCTGTTGTTCGCTTTACTGATCTATGCGAACGGGAATGACATTTTCAGGTTCTTCTTCAAGTAGCAGTTTTCAGCCAAAGCATAGGGCGGTTCGTAACCCTATGCTTTAGCACCCCTAACCCATAGGGTTGGCACTCGTAAGTCTATGCTTTAGACAGTATGACTCGGCATATTGAAAATTCCTGCCTTTGGGATGGGAAAGGGATGCCTGTCGGTTTGCAGACGGATGCTTGTCGGTTTGCAGACGGATGCCTGTCGGCCGGAAAGGCGATCGTGGGCCGATGTGAAAAAGCCGGTAGCCTATTGTCGGAAAGGTGCATACCTTTTCCGGGATAGGTTATGACCTTTTCGTGGATAGCCTATAGGCTGTAACTTTTAGCCCGTGTCCCGCAAATAACGGGAAGACAGGAACTTATACGGGTTATGAATGTGAACCCTGATTTGTCAAATTAACTCTCTTCCACGATCCACCGCTCTATGTTTCGGGTCTGGGAGGAAAATGGTAGAGAGCAGCAGACTTTTCCCGAAGCGTCTATCTAAGCAGGAATGCCATTCTCATAAAGGTATTCGGGTGCAATGTCGGCTCCATTAGCCCAGAAAATGGTATCTTGCAAACCAAATTGGATAAATTGTGTCTTGTCCTGTAGTTCTTTGAATGCCGGATATTGCAACAAAGGACTGAGGTCAACTTTTTTCCTTATGCCATCGTTGAATGTGCAAAGTAGGGTGTAATCACCCAAATACTCTACATCTGTAATTGTCAGTAACATAAACTGTCGTTTTTATCGTTTCACTTTTTCTATTTTCTCTCCTCGTTGAGCTTTGCCCCAAATTTCAAACAACTCAGCCTCGTGTTGGTCTATAAACTGATTTACTATTTGGATTGCTTTCGATTTACCTTTGCCTTCGACAATACGATCTTTAAGTGTGACTGTAAAGTCTCCACTATTACTTCGCACATGTATATGTGGCGGGTTGTGGTCGAAGGCATAAATGTATATCAACAGACCTTGTATGACGAATATCGAACCCATAATTGCTTTTTATTCTTTTTGATGTAGAGACAAAGGTAACTTAAATTTGCATTTAAGTTTTCATTTTGCGATAAATAATTTCTTATTATCTAACAACTTGGAAACTACTCGATAAAGAGGCAAGAAAGGTCTTAGAGCAGACCGTTGATGTCTATTTCATTCTTCCCTTCCACTGCTTCCGGAAGCGTGATAAGGGCGGTTCCGGGAAATTCCTTTGCCAGGTATTGGGTGAGGTATTCCAGTGTGTTGGCGGTTATCAGTTCGTCTGTGGGAGGGTAGAGGTTGTAAACGACTGCCCGGACCGGAATTCCATATTGCTTGCAGGCATAAAGACTTAATAAGGTATGGTTGATACTGCCTAACTTGCCGGATGTCACTAAGATAACCGGGTAGCCTTGCTCTTTTACATAGTCGATGGCAAGCGAATGGAAATCATTCGGGACCATTAATCCGCCCGCACCTTCCAGCAAGACATATTCATATTTTTCCTGTAGGCGGCGGGTTGCTTCCGTGACGACGGAGAGGTCGATTGTCCTCCCGTCTTTCTCCGCGGCCATGTGGGGAGAACAGGGATAGGTAAAGATGTAAGGGCAGGTCAATCCGGCTTTATCCTCTTCGGTGAAAGGGATTCCCTGTATTTTCCGGTGCATTTCGATGTCTTCCGAAACATCCGTGCAACCCGTTTGGATCATTTTCTGGGTGATGACTCTTTTCCCCTTTCCGGCCAATGCGCATGCGATCGTGCCGGTGGCGAAAGTTTTACCGATATTGGTATCGATTCCTGTAATAAATAAGACTGTTCCTTTCATGTTGTTTTATTGTTTTTTTGTTGCTAACATATAAAGTGGGCGGTACGTGAGTGTCACTTGGTCGCCGGTTGTCGCGAACTGTTCCGAATATTGCCGGCAGAATGATTCCTGCCTGCTTCGTGTCCAGCGGCCGTTTCCGGTCGCCGTCACGCCTGTCGCTTTCAGGTGCCGCAATACGTCCAGCGGGGTCTTGAAGGTGAGGATGATCGTCTCTTCTTCCTGATGAAGCAGATCGAGATCTGCGGCAGACAGCCACCCCGCAAGTACATCGGAGGTCGGGTACACGAGCCCTTTCCCTGTCAGTTCTTTGATCTCGTATAAGTTACCGGGGACAAAAGTGCTGAACAGGAGCACTCCTTGCGGCACCAACAGTCCCGATAGTTTATAGAAAAACGCTTCCGGTTCTCTCATCCACTGGAAAGCGGAGGCGGATGCAATCAGGTCGAACTTGCCGGGGAAGGATAGCGTTTCGGCATCCCCGGCTATGAACCGGGGAGGGGAGCCGGGGAAGAGAGGGGCTATCTTTTCCCCGCAGTCCTCGCAAAGATCATTCAGTATCCATTCGTCAATACGACATTGTTGTTTCAGTGCCCCGGTGAATCCGCCCGTACCGCAACCGATTTCCAGCATCCGTCTGTAATGGGCGTTCGCCTGATGAGGGAGGAGGGAAGCCAGCTTCCGGCTGATACGGTGTTGGGCATCGGCATGTTTGTCGTAGGTAGACAAGGCGCGTGTAAAGCGGACATGTATGTGTTTCGCTTCTATTGTTTCCATATTTCATTCCATTGTTTCCATAAATAAAAAGGATAATGGGGAGCCTCTATCTCGGTTACCGGACAACGATCTTGCCAGAAGGCATGCAGGTTCGCGGCAGGGAAGATCCGGTCGCCGGAAGAGATGAAGGCATGCGTCCATCCCTTAAATAAGGGGGAAGCGGATGATGCTGTCTTTATTTCAGTGTACAGGTACTCCAATTCTTCCCGGATATCGGCGAGCGGGCGAGGCGGTATCTGTTCGTAGGCTTGCAAAAGATCCCGTTTGCCGCACATCCTCCGGTTGAAGCGATGCATGCCTTCCCCAGTTATGTTATCCAATGTCCCCCGGAAGATCGTTTCCGGGATGCCCCACCGGTCATGGACAGGGCAGGGAGTTCCATTGACGGCAACAGCTTCGGTGAAGGATATTTGCCTTTTACCCAACACGACCGATGCAACCCATACGCCTAACGACCAGGCTATCAGCCGGATCTCCCGGTAGCAGGAGAGCGCCTCTTCTTCAAATTCCATTCCCCGATAGTCATGGCAAATCCAGAGATCCGTATCCGGTTCCGTTTCCAGATGCCGGAATACTTCAGGAGAAGCCGCCCACCCTGAAAAGACAAGAAGGAGTTTGCTGTTGCCTGCTTTTATTTGTTTATGTATGTTCATTTGCCAATATTCATTATCAATTCTTTAATTTCCTCTTCGGTGATGTCGGCTGTTAATGAGAAGCGTATCCGTGCCGTTCCTTTGGGAACCGTCGGAGGGCGGACAGGGAGGCAATAGAAGCCTTGCCGTTGCAAGCTAAGGCTTGTCCGGATACAGTCCTCGTTTTCTCCGATAATGAAAGGGATGATGTGGCTTGCCGTTATTTCTCCCCCTTTATCTTTCAACACTTCTGAAAGCAGGTGGCTGGTAACGGACAGGCGGTGCCGTTCGTCGGTAAAGCCGGGAAGTTTCTCAAACAAGAACTTTGTCCAAGCGATTTGGACAGGCGGGAGCGCCGTACTGAATATCAGAGGTCGCATCGTGTTGACCAGGTATTCCCTGACCGTTCGGCTGCATAACAGGTAGGCTCCCATCGATCCCAAAGCCTTTCCGAAAGTGCCGACCAATAAATCTATATCACGGATGCAATCCTGCTCCTCAGCAATCCCTAAGCCGTTTTTCCCCCTTACACCGATGGCATGCGCTTCATCCACATACAGCCATATATTCGGATAGCTCTTCTTTAAGGACACCAGACGGCGAAGGTCGGCGACATCTCCATCCATGCTGAATATGCTTTCCGTAACGATGACAACCTGCTCATATTCATGTGCATATTTAGCCAATAGTTGTTCTAAATGGACATAATCGTTGTGACGGTAACGTTGGTAAGGTGTACCACTCAACAGGATACCATCGATGATACTCGCATGTACCAGTTTGTCCGCCAGGATCAATGACTGTTTATCCGTCAAGGCGGGAAGTATTCCGGTATTGGCATGGTAACCGCTATTGAACAGCAGGGCGGCTTCGCGTCCGAAGCAATCGGCCATCCGTTCTTCCAGTTCGGTATAGATAGGGAAATTACCGGTCAGTAGCCGGGATGACGAAGAAGAGAACGGCAGGTCGTTTTCCTTTAACTGTCCGATAAACTCATTCCGCAGATCCTGCCGGTACGAGAGTCCGAGATAGTCGTTGGAAGATAGGTTGAGCATTGTCTGTCCCTCTTTTTCGATCCATTTGCCACGATGGACGACATCGGGAAGGCTGCGCAGGTTACCGGAAGCCTTTAGCTTCTCCAATTTATTGTTATACTCTTTCATTCTATTTTGATTCTTATAGGCATCCAATATCGTATAAGATGCTTCGACAACCTTGTATAAGGTATTTATACAACCCTGTATAAGGTGTTTATACAACCTTGTATAGGGTGCTTATACAAAATGATCGTTTTTGCTTCACTTCATTATTCTTTTAGTATGGACAATAATCCTTTCGTCAGTTTCGACAATTCTTCCTTTGTGATGATAAAGGGCGGCATCAGGTAAACCAACTTTCCGAACGGACGTACCCAGATCCCTTCTTCGACGAAACGTTTCTGCAAAACAGCCATATTCACAGGCTTCTTCATCTCGATCACACCGATAGCTCCCAAAACACGTACCTCTTGTACGCTGGGAAAGGATATTGCCGGAGCCAACTCTTCCCGCAGTTGCGCCTCTATGGTCTTTACCTTTTCCTGCCATCCGCTTTCCAGTAGGAGAGAGACCGATGCCGATGCGATCGCACAGGCTAACGGGTTCCCCATGAATGTAGGACCGTGCATGAAACAACCTGCCTCGCCGCTGCAAATCATATTGGCTACGGGGGTGCTGGTGACGGTTGCCGACAGTGTCATGTAACCTCCCGTCAATGCTTTGCCGATGCACATGATGTCCGGTTCCACTCCTGCCCATTCCCATGCGAAAAGGCGTCCGGTTCTTCCGAACCCCGTTGCGATTTCATCAAAGATCAGTAATACCTGATATTGGTCGCACAATTTGCGTGCCGCTATCAGGAATGCGGGAGAATAGAAATACATGCCGCCTGCTCCCTGGACGATAGGCTCAAGGATCAGGGCGGCGATCTCTCCTGCATGTTTCTCCAATAGGTCTTTTAGAGGTTCGATCGCCTTCTCGTCCCATTTCTCCCCGAATTTGATGGAGGGCTGGGGGATAAAATATTGTATGGGCAGGCTTCCGGCAAAGATCCCATGCATACCGGTAACCGGATCGCAGACGGACATCGCATGCCAGGTATCTCCATGATAGCCGCTGCGGATGGTTGCAAAGGCATGCTTTTTCTGCATCCCTTGCGATTGCCAATATTGGATGGCCATCTTCATGGCGACTTCTACCGCGACAGAACCGCTGTCGGCAAAGAATACCTTTTCCATGGAGGGAGGCAGCAACGGAAGCAACTTGGCTGCAAGTTCTACCGCCGGTTCATGGGTAAAGCCTCCGAACATGATGTGGCTCGTCTTATCCAATTGTGCCTTGGCCGCTGCATTCAACACCGGATGATTGTATCCATGTACGGCGGCCCACCACGAGGACATGCCGTCGATCAGCTTACGGCCGTCCTTCAGGGTGATCGTAACCCCATCCGCACGTTCGACCGGATAGACCGGAAGTGGATCAATTGTCGATGTGTACGGGTGCCAGATGTGCTCCCGGTCAAAATGGAGTAATTCTTCTATTGTCATCTTTCCCAATCTGTATTTTCGTTTAATGAATATCCTTCGGAGGCGAAAAGGACTTTGTCTTCTGCCACCCGGCTTCCGATAGTCGTCAGCAGGTCACCGATGATCGCCGAATTGATACCTATATAAAGAGCCTTGCGCTGTATCTTTTCACTTAGCTGGGCCCGGCCGCCTGAGAAACGCAGATAAGCGTTCGGGTTGATGAAACGGAACAGGGCGATCGTGGTCAGGAACTCTTCCTCCGTCAGAGGTGGCGTCTTTCCCAATGGCGTGCCGGGTATGGGTTGCAGGAGGTTCAACGGGATAGAGAGAATCCCTTCCTTTTGAAGCAACAAAGCCATCTCGATACGTTGCTCTACCGTTTCGCCCATCCCGATTATCCCGCCTGAACAGATACGGAAACCGATTTCCCGTGCCGTCCGGATCGTTTCGAGCTTCTGTTCCGTCGTATGGGTCGTGCAGAGGGTACGGAAATAAGAGGGAGCTGTTTCCATATTGCAATGGTAATTTTCCGTTCCACTGTCGTAAAGGGCTTGTAGTTGTTCACGGCTTAGAAGTCCCATCGAGGCGCAACATTTGATATTGCAGGCTTGCTTGATACGGCGTACGGTCTCCGTAATCTTCACCATGTCTTTGTCCGAAACTTTCTTCCCGCTGGTGACGAGTGCAAAACGGTCGATCCCTTGCTTATGGTTGTGCGTAGCATGGCGGATACATTCGTCTGCCGGCAGCAACGGGTAAAGCGTCACGTTTGTTTTATAATGTCCGGACTGCGCACACCATTTGCAGTCTTCGCTGCAATTGCCGCTTTTGGCATTGATGATGGAGCAAGTGTCGAACTTGTTCCCCATGAAATGGCGGGTGATCTGATGGGCTGCTTCGTACAAGGCTTCTTTATCTGGAGCGGCAGCCAGTTCTCTTGCTTGTTCTTCGTTGATCATGCCACCGGAAAGAACGTGTTGTTTGAGTGTCTCAATCATATAATTTCGTGTTTGTATAAACGAAAATCGCGGAAGGCCTTCAGTTTATAACTGAGACCTTCCGCGATTTCGGAAATGTTATCTTTTACTATATGCGCGTACGATGCCGCAGGCCGGCTTACGGTCCGGACAGGACATACGGTCTGCAGGAACAGGAGGGACAGGAGGTTTTCCGTACTGTCCGGGCAGCATGTGTTTTCCTCTTCTTCGACGCCCCCTTCATCTGTCTTGTCGAAAGCGAGCACGGATGTATGGATGGAACCGTTTTTAGCTTGGAACCGTTCGGATACGTTTGCCGACAACTGTCCGATCGTAACGGCATATTGTACACTGATGAAAGCAGCATACCTTTTCCGGCTCCACCTTCTGAAGCGGAGAGCGACAGGTTTATATGTGTACTGCTTCCTCATGAGTCAAACTTCGGTATCTTGTTATTTCGCTACTTTTTCCAGTTTCTTCATGATGGAGAACATGAACAGGGCGGCAACAAGGCAACATACGATCAGTACGCCCCATACCATCCATAATTGCATGCTTCCCCAGATGTTACCGATAACACCTACCAGCTTGTTTCCTAAGGCTGTGGCAACAAACCATCCACCCATCATCAGACCTTTGTATTTAGGAGGTGCGACCTTCGATACGAATGAAATACCCATCGGAGAAAGCAGCAATTCAGCAAATGTCAATACCAGATAAGTCGAGATCAACCAGTTCGGTGAAACAAGCTGGCTGCTTTCGATACCGTTTGCCGCAACTTCGTCCGGTGTCGGCAATCCCATCGAACCGATTGCCAGGATCGTGAAGCCGATGGCTGCGATCAACATTCCCAATCCGATCTTACGAGGGGCGGAAGGTTCTTTGCCTTTCTTTGCCAATGAGCCGAATAGCACCAATGATACCGGAGTCAATGCGACAACGAAGAACGGGTTGAACTGCTGGAAGATCTGCGGCAGGATTGTGATAGACGGGGCTAAAGTCGTATAGTTGATGCCAAGCAATGCCAAAGCTCCGACAAATACGGCTGTTGAGATTGTCTTAGCCTTGCTTGTTACAGACTGGAAGATCGAGAATCCGGAATAAACCATGACAATCAGCAATGTCAGGTTGATGATGCTGAATCCTAAACGATCCAGTCCGGATACGGAGTTGGCTGTATAGTCGCGGGCAAAGAATGTCATTGTCAGACCGTTCTGATGGAAAGCCATCCAGAAGAAAATAACAACGGCGAATACCAGGCACAAGGCGATGATACGCTGTTTGGTTTCTGCCGGAGACAGTTCTTCGACCGGTTGCTGGGCCGTGGCTGAAGTTGCTGCGGCTGCTTGTGCTTGCTTGGTATTCACGTCTGCATGTTTGAATGTAGAACGGAAACCGTAATAAATGGCAATGGAGAGAATCAATGATATACATGCGACACCGAAGCCATAATTATAGGCTTCCGATAATTTATCGATATAAGTTGTAGAGAAAGCAGCCAGGTCACCGCTGAAGTTTTGTGCTACTTTCAGTGATTCGAGCATTTCCGTCCCTTTTTCCGTAATTGTGCCGTTTAGGAATTGGTGAGCCAATGAAGGTATTTGTCCTTCGTAAGTCAGGTTTGACTTGGCCAGCATCCAGTTTGTCATTTCCGTAGCCATTGTCGGGGCGTATAATGCACCGATATTGATGGCCATGTAGAAAATGCTGAAAGCAGAATCTCGTTTGTCTCTGTATTGAGGTGCGTCGTAAAGGTTACCGACCATTACTTGCAGATTCCCTTTAAATAGGCCTGTGCCTAAAGCAATCATGGTTAATGCCCCGAACATCATCCATTTAGCGGATTCGTTGCCTGCGGGAATCGACAACAGCAAGTATCCTAAAAACATGATAAAGATACCGCTTGTTACCATCTTTCCGTACCCGAACTTATCTGCAAGCCAACCACCGATCAGCGGAGTGAAATAGACTCCTGCCAGGAAGGTGGAGAAGATGTCCGAGGTCTCGGATGCGGTAAAACCGAATTTTGCTTGTAAAAATAGTGTAAAGATCGCGAGCATGGTATAATAACCGAAACGCTCGCCGGTATTCGCTAAGGCTAACGCGTATAAACCTTTAGGCTGTCCTTCAAACATAGAATTAAAATTGTTAGATGATTATTGAATGATTTGTTTTATTGCACCTGTTTCCGGATAGAAATAAACTTTTACCGGAGCTTTTTTGTCTTCAAACATGACGGGGGCGAGTCCTTCCCGTGTACCGAACTGGGTAATTTGCGCTTCGCCCTTATAAAGTGTTTTTTTGTTCATGCTAATTTCGATGCTGGCTTTGCCAGGTACATTATATATAATGCCCTTTAGTGATTTCTCTTTCTTTTCAGCCTCTTTCGGATCTAATACCGGAGCGCGGTCTATGGCTTTTAAGTTCATATATACAGGTGCTCCGCCTAAATCGTCGGCATCCACGATACCGAGTTGGGGTGAGAAGCGGAATAATACTTCTTTGTCGAGGTTGTCGAAAGGAATAACCGTCACTTCGTAATCGCTGGTTTCCTTTGTCCGGATGCCTGTGAACAGGTTGGTCAACGCTTTCTCCTGCTCTTCCAGTTGTTGGATGACCAGCTTCATCGCTTCGCCATCGGGCGGCAGGTTATCGGCGTCACCCGTAAGGATGTTCATACGGCTTTCGCGGATACGGTAGATTTGTTTGGCTGCCACTTCTGCCTGCTTGGCTGTAGATCCTGCCATGAGCAACTCTTCTGAAAAGACAGAAGCGTCGGTTACTTTTGCCGGAGCCTGGTTTTTCTTTCTTGCCGCTTCCTGTGCGGATTCATCGGGTGTGTATTCGGCATTGATGGAACATAGCAGCCCGTCTTCTGTCAAGTAAGCATATGGAGCAACTGTGCCGGCTTTAAATTCAACGATAAATGTATTGTCCGCGTCGGGCACGCCTTTATTGATCAAGCCGATCTTTCCTAATTCGTAATAGATCTTATCTTCTGTGATAGCGTCTTTTACACCTAAATATTTTTCTGCGTATTTGTAATAGGGGCCTGCTTTGCAGGTTACTTTCGTGACCTCTGCATCTACAACCAGAGATGTTTTTGGAAGTGAATAAGTTATACCGAAATTATTTGCCTTGACGGCATTTTTCTTTACAACTTTCGTCTGAGCCATAATGGGGAAACTAAGGAGCAGACTGGCTATAATGATTAAATTCTTCATATTCTAATCTAAGTTTAATCTCTAATAAATGATTGCACAAAACTATGAAATATTTTGTTAGTAACCAACCGGAAAAGCCTCTTTTCCTCTTTTAGATTAGAGAAGATATAAAGAACGGTCCCAAAGGCGGCGGAAAAGGAGATCGAGATATTAGGCCTGGTTAAATCACCGCCCGGGACTGTTCCTATACATTACATGTAAAGGAGAATTACATGCAACTTGTTATTTTATGGCAAACTCACCAGTTAAATAGCCGAGTTCATGAGTGAATGACAATGTATAATCGCCATTTTCTGCATTCAAGATAACTGATTTGCTTTGCGGAGCAGATACAGATATACATTCTTCATAAACTACTTTTCCTGTTTTGTTGTCCGTAACTTTTACTGTCAGATCAGTAAGCGGATTCACAAAGTTAACTGTCAATACCTTCCCTTCGATGGAGGCTGTAGGGGGTGCAGGGATTATAGAACGAAAGTCTTCTATGCTCCATTTTCCCTTAGTAGGAATCGTATCACACAATGCAACTTGTGTATAGAACATACCGCACACAATTAAAATCAAAGTCGAAATTAGATGCTTCATAATATTAAAAAGATTTGTTTTACTAATAGTCAAAATTGAGATTTTTGGCAAAGGTAAATTTCTCATCATTATGAAGTACGTATTTTTGTTGACAAAAATGTGACAAGTTGTATCTGTTTAGAAATCAGATATAAACTTGTCGAACTTTTCTGTATTTTGAGGCTCTCCTGTGAACTTCTTATATAATCTTCTGCGACATTGAGACACTCCTGAACTTGTGATATGCATGATAAAGGCTATCTTTTTTATGGATAGTTGCATCTTTACTAAATAACAAATATGTATTTCTTCTATGGATATTTGTGGGTAAAGTTTGATAAGTCGATTGGTGAAATCTGAATATGTTGCATCAATCAATTGATGTAGTTCTTCCCATTCACTTGGACCAAGTTGTATATCATCTTCCCTATGAATTCTGATATATAAAGATGAGCTATGAAAATCTTTCTCTAACAAAAGAAATGTTCCCTGTTTTTCGAAAATTTGTCTGTTTTCCATTTCAAGCATTAACTTTCTTACTTCATATAATTGTCTTTCGACTTCACCCATTTCTTCTTGTTTAGAATGAAGCATTTCGGTTAATTGAGAAATCTGTTTTTCATTGTCTTCAATATATTGTTGACTACGTTTATATTGCTCTTCTCTTAATTCAGCTAATCTTTTCTTTTTCCTTTGCTCTTTTTTAGTGAAAATGAACCCAATAATAAAAATTACAGAAAAAAGGATGATGACTTGATATATCAAAATCATTCTATGAGCAGCCTCTTCTTTAAATTTATTTTTTTCTTTGTTAATTCTTTGATAGTTATACATTCCTTGTGTCATCCGAATATTTTCAAAATGAGAGCTATTGGTGATGGAATCACGTAATAATTCATATTCATTTGAATATTTTAGATAATCGTGCCAATTTTGTTGTTCTAAGGCAATTTTTGCTAAATTCTTGAAACTGCCAGCTTTTGTATAAAGAAAAGGACTTTTCGAACTTATTGTTAAATATATTTTTGCAGAATCTATCTGTCCTGTAACTTTAAATAGTTCTCCTTTTGATAAATAGATGGGATCTAATGTTTTTTTATTTAGAGCCAAACTTAAAGCTTTTTCTATATATTCTTGTGCTTCCTTGTATTCTCCTTTATCGAAGTGTAAATTGCCCAAACTGAGTGAAATAGATGATATATTGTTCGGTGTAGAATATTTCATTGCTTTTTGAAAATAAAAGATTGCACTGTCCTTTTGTTGTGTTTGAACATATGTTCGTGCAATATTTCTTAGTACGAAGGATATATTAGCAGAATCCAGTTTGGTATCTTGTTCTAAATAATGTAGAGCCTTTTTTTGTATAGGAAGTGCCATATCATATATATCTTGGTAGTTGTATAATGTGCCCAAGTTATTGCAGATTCGAGCGAGTAGATGATAATCTTTTGTTTTTTCTCCTACTTCTAATGCTTTTAGATAATACTCTTGTGCTTTTAATGCATCATAAAGATCGGCATTGACACGTCCCATATAATAATATGAAAGACTTGCCTTGTGCATATCTTTGCTCTTTTCAAAATACTTCGCCGCGATTTTGATTAAAGAGTCTGAAGTATGGGTGATATAATTCAGGTCTTGAGCTTGGGTGAGGAGCAGGCAGTAAGTTGCATGATCCTTTTCGGACAGCTGGTTGATGTTTTCGATTTTAGTTAGGATAGCTAAGGCACTGTCCGGCCGTTCTTCGATGATTTTCTCAGCTTCGAGTAGTGTTGGGGCTTGTGGGTGATCACTGCAAGCACACATGAACAGTAATAAGACAGTGGCTACAAGCGATGTCGTATGTATTAAATATTTATTCATTTCTATCTCCTTTAATTATGGATTCGAATATACTTGTTTTCGGGGAAAGAACAATTAATTTACAATAAAATGTTTTAATCATTCTATTAATTTGCTTCGATTTATAAGAAAAGGACCTATCTTTTTGTCGATACAGTAGCTGGTTAGTGGATCACAGACGAAGGAGCTGTCAAAACCCCTTTATCACGATCTTTTAGGCACGGATTTTACGGATAAATTTATTCTCTTTTCGTGTTTTCCGTGAATCCGTGCCTAAATTATGGCTATTAGTGACAGGATTTTGTTTTGACACCTCCTTTGTTATAATAGATGGAGTATTTTATTTTATCTGCTTGAACGCTTTTCCCAGCATATCTGTGATATCACTGGCGATCATGCTCTCTTCGGAGCGATAGACGGCAGCCAGATCACCGGCTGTCCCATGAAGGAAAACACCTGCAACGGAAGCCGTTTCAGGTTCCAATCCTTGTGCGAGCAATGCCAGGATAATACCTGTCAAAACATCGCCACTGCCCGCCGTTGCCATACCCGGGTTCCCGCAATTGTTGAAATAAACATTTCCGGTAGCCGTACAGATTGCCGTATAAGCCCCTTTCAGGACGACACACAGTTGGTGATCGATAGCGAAAGCCTGAGTCTTTTTCAACCGTTCGTATGAACTGATGCTTTCACCCGCTATCCGGTCGAATTCTTTGGGATGTGGCGTAAGGATGCTGCGCGGAGGGATGCGTTTCAATAAATCTTTGTTGGCTGCGATCAGATTCAACGCATCGGCATCGATCACAAGCGGCTTTTCCACTACTTGTAGTAACTGTTCCAATGCTTTGGCGGAATCGGGATGTTTCCCCAAACCAGGCCCGATCGCGATAGAGGAGTAGGCCTTGATACCGGAAACAGAGCTGAAATGATCTTGATGTTGGTCGGAATCAACCATCGCCTCCGGAAAAGCGGTCTGCAAGATCTGCTCGCCACGTCCGGGAATGTGAACGGTCAGCAGGCCGGCCCCACTTCTAAGGCAAGCTTTGGCAGACAGGAGGGCGGCCCCCATCTTTCCACGGCTTCCGGCGATCAGAAGCGCATGACCAAATGTCCCTTTATGGGCAAAACGGTTACGGGGCTGGAAGACAGTGGCAATATCTTCTTCCGTCACCAATGTGAATTGTGTCGGAGTGCTGGCTATGATTTCCGGGTGCAACAGGATATCCAGCACTTTCCATTCACCGACAAATTCCGCATTTTCAGGAAGCAGGAACGCCAGCTTCGGGAAACCGAATGTCAGCGTCAGATCGGCATGGATGATAGAGTCCGGATCGTTCTTGCGGTTGTCTTCGCCGAACAGGCCGGAAGGAATGTCGATCGCAACGACGGTCGCATCCGACTGGTTGATATATCTTACCATTGCGGCAAATCCTCCGGTTAAGGGGCGATTCAGGCCGGAACCGAACAAGCCGTCTATCACGACATCCCGTTCTTCCAGTTCGGGCGGGACAAAATCGTCCACGACTTCCGTGAATTCGATCTTTTCCATATGGAGTAACCGTTGTTTGTTCAGTTCGCAGTCTTCGGAAAGCCGCATGGTCGGGTTGAACAGATACGTTTCGACCCGGTAACCGGCATCCGTCAGCATACGGGCGATTGCCAGTGCGTCGGCTCCGTTGTTGCCTTGTCCGGCAAACACGATAATGCGGGTTTGTTTGGAATAGCGGCGGCAAAATTCACTTGTAAATACGGTTGCCGCGCGTTCTACCAAGTCGATAGAGCTGATCGGTTCGTTTTGAATGGTATATTTATCGAGCTCTCTGACTTTGTCTGTTGAGAATATCTTTATCATAACTATCGGTTGTCTTTGTTTCTTTGTGCATACAAATGTAGGAATATTACTTTTCTCTTGAAAGAAAAGTTTTGCTTACTTTTGAATCGAGCCGAAAGTAACGAAGAACCGGCTGCCTTGTCCGTCTTCGGATAAAACGGACAAGTCTCCTTTGTGCATGTGCATGATCTGTCTGGAAATACTCAGCCCAATGCCGGAGCCGGAAGGTTTGGTCGTGAAGAATGGGATAAAGATGCGTTCCTGGACTTCAACCGGTATGCCTGTACCGTTGTCGCTCACCCGGATAAAGGTTTTGCCTTCTTCGTTGATGCCGGCAGACAATTCGATCCGTGGCCTTGGGCAATGACGGGTTGCATCCAAAGCATTTTTGATCAGGTTGATCAGTACTTGCTCGATCAGTCCTTTGTCGGCAATGACTTGTAGGTGTGCTGCCGCAGGAACGATTTCGATCTTGTCTTCCTGCTCTTTGAACAGGATGCTGATGTCGTTCAGGAAATTGTTGACCGGAATAATCTCCGGAACAGGCATCGGGATGCCCGTAACTTTCCGGTAGCTTTCAACGAAGCGCACCAGGCCGCTGCTCCTGCGGAAAATCGTTTCGACAGCTTGGTTGACCTCTTCCCGGTCTTCCGCATCGGCTCCCGGTTCATTCATGCATTTGTTCCGTAGCAGTTCGGACAGAGAAACGATCGGCGTCATGGAGTTCATGATCTCGTGCGTCAGAACCCGTATCAATTTCTGCCAGGCTTCCGTCTCTTTGTTTTCCAGGACGGAACGGATGTTTTTCATGCTGACGACCGTAAGCGGCTTGCCCAGGACGACGAAAGATATGGCCGAAAGGATCAATTGCGAATATTCATCTTTCCGCCTGACTTGCAGGATGGACAATTCGCCGGGATGCAAAGTGCGCAAGCGGGCGGGAAGTTCCGGATGGTAGGCGGCCAGGTCGTCGATCGTGTCAGCAAAGTTCAGTCCCGTTTGGATCTTGAAAGCCTGGTTCATCCATTCCACCTGCCCGGTGTCGGAGTAGACGAACACGGAAAGGTCGATATGGTTTGCCAAAGCCTGGAAATATTGCAACTGGCTTTCCTTCTCCTGCAAATGTTTTTTGTAATGTTGCAAAGCCTCTTCCATGACCTTCATCAGGTCTTGCGGAATCTTGTCGTTTTGTTCCTGCAAAGGAGTTCCGGAGGCGAGAAAGTCGGAATAGCGCATCGACCAGATAAACTGCTTGAACAAGCGGTCGCTGCGTTCCATCAGACGGAACAGGTAATATCCTTCGAACAGAATCAAGGCCAACGTGACGATGGCGGAGATGTAAAACCGGAAAGCGACAAGTAGCCCGAACACCACACTGGTCGCCAACAGGAGGAAGATCAATCCGGCCGCTTTTTTCGTATAACGTTTCATAAGCCGTATTTCTCCAATCTCCGATATAAGGATGTACGCGTGATGCCAAGCAGGCCGGCTGCCTGTGTCATGTTCCCGGCGCAATGGCGAAGCACTTCCTGTATCGTGTTTTTCTCCAGTTCTTCCAGATTGAACTTGCCTTCTTTGTCTTGTGGGTTGGAAACAGGGAGGCGGAGCATGAAATCGTCATATTGCAATTGCCGGGTTCCGGAAAGGATTACGGCGCGTTCGATCACATGTTGCAGTTCGCGCACGTTCCCCGGCCAGTTATATTGTTTCAGCAGTTGATGCGCCTCGTTGGAGAAACCGTCTATCTCTTTCTTATACTTCTGGCAATAGCGTTGCAGGAAATGCCGGGCGAGGAGCGTCACATCGTTTTCCCGTTCCCGCAAAGGGGGAAGGGTGATTTCGATTGTATTGATCCGGTATAACAGGTCTTGCCGGAAATGTCCTTCCTGCACGGCTGCGTGCAAGTCTGTATTGGTAGCTGAGATCAGGCGGATGTCGATCGGTATCTCCAGTGTGGAGCCTATCCGGTTTATTTTACGTTGCTCGATGACTGTCAGTAGTTTGGACTGGGCCATCAACGGCAGATTCCCGATCTCGTTCAGGAAAAGCGTGCCGCCGGATGCGATCTCGATGCGTCCGGATTTACTCTTGTCCGCATCCGTGAACGCTCCTTTCTCGTGACCGAACAGTTCGCTTTCGAACAGTTCATGTGGGATGCTTCCGAGGTCTATCGGGATGAACGGCTCTTTCCCGCGTCCGGATTGCTTGTGAAGCGTGTAGGCGATCAAATCCTTGCCTGTCCCGTTTTCTCCCTGCAACAGGATATTGGCGTCCGTATCTTTCAGCTTTTCAAGCGTCCGAAACACGTTTTGCATGGCTGCCGATTCGCCGATCACCTCCGTTTCCGGTTCTGTCGCAGCTGTGAGTGTTGACTTTTGCGCCTTGAGCGTCCGCACTTCCGAACGGCTGGAACTAAGTTCGAGGGCGGACGATACGGTCGCCAGCATCTTTTCGTTCTGCCAGGGTTTAGGGATGAAGTCGGTAGCGCCGGCTTTGATGGCACGTACGGCCTTCTCTGTGTCCGAGTAGGCGGTGATCAGGATAACGACTGTCTCAGGCGAGATTTCCAGTATCCGTTCCAGCCAGTAGAATCCTTCTTTGCCGCTGACGGCATCCGCCGTGAAATTCATGTCCAGCAGAATGACGTCGTACCGGTTTCTGGACACCAACCGGTTGATTTCTTTCGGATCGGTACAAGTAGTGATGCTTTCAACGCGTGGGCGTAGTAACATCTTTAGTGTGAATAGGATATCTTCATTGTCGTCTACTATCAGAATTTTTCCCTGCCGTATTGCCATTGTCTGTCTATTGCTTTTTGCCTTCAAACATACGGATAATTTGCGAATCCCCGCTATCTGATCTTGTTTTTCCTGGCGGATAATTGTAAATATCTGGCGAGTAGCCGGCATTTCCTGTGCATGTAATTTATTTTCGATGTTGCCGTGTATATTTTCGGCATTGTCAAGTATATTCTCGACATTGTCAAAAATATACTCGACAATGTCGGGAACAAACAATACTTGTATCTCCCGGCATCTTTTTGCTATTTGTGTTATTTATTTCTTACAAATAAAAACGCTCTCGACTATCAATTTAATTGTTTGATAATCAGAGAGCGTTTTCTTTGGAGCGGTAGGCGAGGCTCGAACTCGTGACCCTCAGCTTGGGAAGCTGATGCTCTACCAACTGAGCTACTACCGCGTTGGATGGTGCAAAAGTATATAAATCTTTTATTTTTTAGTACCTTTGGCTCAAAAATTTTAAAATAATTTATAGGAATGGAAAAGCTTACGCTGATTAAGGTGGGAGGAAAGATTGTGGAAGAAGAAGAAACGCTCCGCAATCTGCTGAATGACTTCTCGCAGGTGGAAGGATATAAAGTGCTGGTTCATGGGGGCGGACGTTCCGCTACGAAACTGGCTGCACAATTGGGTATCGAGAGTAAGATGGTGGGCGGTCGCCGGATTACGGATGTTGACATGTTGAGAGTGGTTACAATGGTTTATGGAGGACTGGTCAATAAGAATATTGTCGCCGGCCTCCAGGCTTTAGGTATAAATGCGTTGGGGTTGACCGGAGCGGATATGAATCTGATGCGGTCGGACAAACGTCCGGTAGGAGAGGTTGACTACGGTTTTGTCGGGGATGTGAAAGAAGTGAATGCGGATCTGCTGGCATCCCTGATTCATCAGGGTATTGTTCCGGTATTGGCTCCCCTTACACATGACAAACAAGGACATATGTTGAATACCAACGCCGATACGATCGCAGGAGAAGCCGCTAAAGCTTTGGCGAAACATTTTGAAGTGACTTTGATGTTCTGTTTTGAAAAGAAAGGGGTTTTGAAGGATGAGAACGATGATGAAAGTGTGATTCCCGAAATAGACCGTACGGCTTTCAAGCAGTATGTGGAAGCAGGTGTGATTCAAGGAGGAATGATCCCTAAGCTCGAAAATTCGTTTCAGGCGATCGATGCCGGGGTTAAGCAGGTGATTATAACGCAGGCTTCGGATATTCATTTGGGAAAAGGTACACGCGTCTTTTAATATGTTACCAAATTTGTTGTAAATATTATGTTTTGCACACGGCTCTTTCATTTAACTGAAAAATAGAGATATAGTTCCCTTACCCGGTTCGGATAGAA
>NZ_CABUOD010000052.1 GCF_902493135.1 uncultured Parabacteroides sp. | reverse complement strand
GAAAATGGGTTTTCACGTTGCATAATCCGAGTGTGATGCCTTTCCTGCAATATGCGGATAATCGCGCTTTGCGTGAGAAAATCTTCAACGGTTATATCAACCGGGGGAATAACGGCAATGAGGCCGATAATAAGAAGGTGGTCCGCGATCTGATTACCTTACGCCTGGAAAAGGCTAAACTGATGGGATATGACGATTATGCTTCTTTTGTTTTGGAGGATCGCATGGCGAAGTCTTCGGATAAAGTATATGCTTTGCTGAATGAAGTCTGGACGCCTGCCCTTGCGAAGGCCAAAGAGGAACTGGCCGATATCAATGCCGAAATCAAGAAAGAGGGCGGTAACTTCGAAGCGGAAGGCTGGGACTGGCGTTATTATTTCGAAAAGGCGAAGAAGGCGAAGTTCGATCTGGACGAGAATCAAGTGCGTCCTTACCTGAAATTGGATAATGTCCGCGACGGTGCTTTCTATGTCGCGGGTAAATTGTACGGTATCACTTTTACACCGGTCCGGAATATCCCGTTGCCCCATCCCGAAGCGCAGGCTTTCGAATGTAAGGATAAGGACGGTACGCATTTAGGCATCCTGTATTTCGATTTCTTCCCGCGTGCAAGCAAAAGGGGAGGGGCTTGGTGCGGAACCTATCGTTCACAGACCTATAAGGACGGCGAGCGGCTGGCTCCGGTTGTCACGATCGTGTGCAACTTTTCCCAGCCGGCGGAAGGACAACCTGCCCTGTTGAGTGCCGACGAAGCGGAGACATTGTTCCATGAGTTCGGCCACGGCCTGCATAACCTCTTCAAGGATGTTCATTATTACGGAGTGTCGGGCGTTCCCCGCGATTTTGTCGAGTTGCCGTCTCAGATCATGGAACATTGGGTGTTCGAACCGGAGGTCCTGAAAGTATATGCAAAGCATTACCAAACGGGCGAGGTCATTCCGGCTGCCCTGATCGAGAAACTGGATAAGAGCGGCAAATACGGGCAGGGGTTCGCGACGACCGAATATCTGGCTGCTTCCTTGCTCGATATGGATTTCCATGTCCTGAAGGAAGTACACGACGGTGCGGATGTCATGATGTTTGAAAAGGCGGTCTTGGGTGACCGGGGTTTGCTGAAACAAATACCTTCCCGTTATCGGACGACCTACTTCAACCATACGATGGGCGGCGGCTACACGGCCGGTTACTACAGCTATATCTGGGCGGAAGTGCTGGATGCCGATGCTTATGAGGCGTTTAAAGAAACCGGAGATATCTTCAATCCTGAAATGGCGGCCAAATTCCGGACATATGTTCTGACACCGGGCGGAATCGACGATGCGATGGATATGTATAAGAATTTCCGCGGCAAGGAGCCGAATACGGAACCTTTATTGAAGAACAGGGGGCTTAAATAATTCCATAACCGGATTTTAGAAGATGAAACAGGCTGGATATAAGATGAAGGAATATGGCGTGCCGACAAAACGGTATTGCCAGACATTGGATCTGAAAGATGATCCCGAACTGATCGCCGAATATCGGAAGCGGCATACGGAGGATGAAGCGTGGCCGGAGATCCTGCAAGGTCTACGGAGTGTCGGCATTTTGGAAATGGAGATTTATATCCTGGATAACCGTCTTTTTATGATTGTGGAGACTCCGCTCGATTTTGACTGGGACGAGGCTTTTGAGCGGTTGGCCGCTTTGCCTCGCCAGGAGGAGTGGGAAACGTATATGTCTATCTTCCAAGTAGCCCGTCCGGGTGCTACTTCTGCCGAGAAATGGCGGATGATGGAGCGGATGTTCCATTTATATTGATCCCGAAATGGATGATCTTTCTAAGGAAGATAGGGGCGAATAAAAGAAAAGGGGGCATCGAAAAAATCGGATGTCCCCTTTTCTTTTTTATTTGATTCGGATTTATTTTATCGTTACAGTCAACGGTTCTTTCAGATTCTGTGCGAATTTCTGTACATAATCGAACCATTTGCCGGAGTTTTCAAACCCCCATTTGCTCCAACCGGCGCCACTGTAATAGGTATAGCTACTACCGGGGTTGTAGGTGCTATAGGCCAAAACATGGCCGTCTGCGCCGCGTTCAGCTTTTTCTTTGTCGGAGAATGTGACGGCCTTAGCTTCGTTGATCTTTTCCGGGAATACGGCTGCTACATAAATTTGTCCGTTTACGGGATCAGCGGGATCGGCATAGGCGATGTAGCCTTTTGTCGCATCGGCCTGGTAGTCTTCGCTTGGTTCATGCAAAACGATACCGGTCACAACAGGAGTCGCTTCGGCCAGGTTATCGTAGGTGATGGTGAATTTATTCATCTGCGAACCAGCGTCGAGAGAGATCACGCGGGTTTCGATCACATTATTGTTTCCTTTCACGGTCAGCGGATTGTAAACCAGTTTTACCGTGAAACGCAACGGGCCGTTGTCCAGAATCTGGTAGTCTTTGTAGCAATATGGATAGACAATAGAGTCGTTTACCAATAGGGCGGAAGTTCCGGCACCTAACGTCGGGCCTACCTTATAATAATCCAATCCGTTACCATGATCGATATGATAGGAAACAGATTCGGCCAACTGCTGTGCTGCTTTCGGATCGGTCTTGCGCAGTTCTGCAATTTTAGCCCTTGTTTCCGGATCCAGTTCGGTTTTGTAACGCATGTCGACGATCGGTTCGGATACGCATTTTACCCAGATATCGCAACCATAAGCTTTCTCGCCGGTAGCTTGCAAGGCCGGGCCGTAGGTGCGGAAGGCGATGCGGTCGTTTTCCCAGGCAACATCGTCCACACGTTCGGGATATTGTTTACCGCAGGCAATCGTTTTGAACGTTTCGGGTGTTCCAGGCATGATTTTGTATGTTACGTTTTCACCGGCTTTAACGGAAACCGGGAAAATGATCTTGTTGTCATACGTTACCTGGTAAGGAACTTGCGAACCTGTGTTGTCTGAAATGACGAATGTCTCACCCTTCAGTTTGGCGACGGCGTCTGAAGTGATTTCGGTGATTTCGTTCGTGCGGTCCGTGGCAGACGGATTGTTGATGGTTATCTCGACCACTTTCTCCTGCGTGCACGCAAACGCGGAAGCTGCCAACAATAAGCTGAAAATCTTTTTCATAAATTTGTTATGTGTTTAATTTTAATGTATTCGTTGATGCCGGTTTCTCAAAATCCGGTTGTAAAAGTAGGGAATATTCGTTAAGTTTTCAAAAGTAACCATCAGTTTGTTGAGCAGATTTATTGTTTAAAAGCTATTTATACTTTTTTTGTGCTCATATGCTCCGGAATTGTTTCTGCCTGCAATGTTCCGTTGGCACTTGCGGTATGAACCGGTAGAAATATAAATTATAGGTTCACCCTGATTATTTGATTGTCGAATATAAAGCATATGGTCGAGTTGTCTATCCATTCGATGTTGCTTTGTATTATAACGGGATTTGTGAAATCTTTTTTCTGGTATCCGGTTATTTGCCTGTAAGATTGAGAAACATAGTCGTAAATCCATACTTGAAGACTCCCTGACCGGTCTGAAATAAAAGCAAGTTTCTGTTGGTCCGGAGACAGTGAAGGTGCATAATCGTTCCAATCGGAAGTCATAGTCGATATGATGCTTTTGCCTGATATGGAGGCTCTGTGGATATTCTCGTTTTGTTGTCCTCCACTGAAAAGGTATTCATTCTCGTCTATCCAACAAAAGCTTGAAAGACCATAATTTTTATTGAGATTCAGGATAACCGTATCTTTCTTGGATGAGAGGTTGAATATATGTAGGTTCTTTAATGAAGCATCCTGATATAGAAGCCGGTCATTATTGGGGGATATGAGTGCCTCTTTGCTACATCTCAAAGGATGGTCTGTTGGAAAAGGCATTATCTCTTTTGTTTTGCAGTCGTACAGGTGAAGCAGCCCTTCTTTGTTTTTGAAAAATATTTTCTCTCCTGTCCTGTCCCAACTTGGGTCGGTTCCGTCCGTTACAATCTGTTCCGTAGATGATCCGTTGAGATCGGTTAACAAAATCGAAGAAGAATCTTCGTAATTGGAATTGTAATAAACGATTTTGCCTTTAACAGGATTATATGAGATATGTTGCCCATAGGTATAATCTTGTCGTGCCACTGAGATTATGGTATGTTGTACCGGTTGCGGATTGGGAACAACCATGATTGTCGGAGTTTGGATTGTAGGGAATCCTTTTTTATGGGACAAGGTATAAATGTAATACGGCTTACCGTTTGTTGCCTTGAATGTATAGGAGTCGCCATCGTTGCTCAATTGGCCGGCTGTGTAGATCTTGTCAAAAGGTCCGTCCGGATTGTCGGAGACATAAAGTTCGCAATGATCCGGTGCGTAGTATTCGGTTGGTGGCCCGTCAACTGTTCCGCAGACAAATTTAGGGGTTTTACTCAGGTCTATCCGGATAGATTGATCTCCTATAACCGGATATGCACTGAAAGAATCCATGGCGGAATGCTCGTAATCTATATCATTGCATCCTATCATAACCGAAAGGAGTAAAAAGCAAAGTCCTTGTGTCGTTTTCATAACTGAATGTTTTATGTGTTGATACAATAATGATGTTTGAGATCATCGAAAGGTTGCGCCGTCTTGTTATTATTATAGATATATTAAGAAGTGATAATTGTCTCTACTCCTTATGGGTTAGTAGCTCATACGTTTCCTTTATTTTTAGCTCCATGTCCCGGTACAGTTCTTTTATCAGTGTAGTGTCTAACCTGTCTTTCTCCCATTCGGCCTGTCTTGAAATAAACAATTCGAATACTTGATCATTGGTGGAAGCGAGTTTTTGCATATAACCGGTATTTCTGTTATTCCACAATAGTTGCCAGTGCAAGTACTTCTGTCCGTTTCCACGGTGGATGGAATAAACGCGATCTTTCAACTTAGAAGCATATAAGCAGAGAGGTGCGGTTTTATAATTGGCATCATAGGAGGTGAGAGCCGGCTGATCTGTTCCCATCTTTACCCATAGAGGGACCATCATGGAAGTGGGAGGATAACCTAAGGATGTCCACATTGTTGTCAATTCCGCATTCATTCCGGGTTTGACGCCTTGTATGACGATGGAGGCCGTGCTTTCCGAGCGGGGAATAAAGTCTTGTTCGACAAACCAACCGGAACGACGGTTCGGATCTCCGTCCTCTGTCATCAGGTCGATATCCAGCAGGCTGTTATAAAAAGAGCAGGATGCTTTTCTGAAGATATTACGGGGCGTGAAACCTTCTGCTTTCATTTCTTTAAAGATTTTCCGGGCATTGTCATATCGTATATAACCTAAGCCTGCATCTTTGTGTCCTTCAAAAGAAAAATTCGTGTAAATAATATAGCCGTCAGGAGCGAGAGCTGGGTCGTTCACGTCCTTTTTATAGTAACGTTCGTTGTTTGTCTCGTAATAGGCTGCCCCTCCATAAGCATCGATTACACCGAAGTTGGCTTCCACACGCAAAGGCCGGGGGAGTGTATCTAACAAATGCTCAAAGTCGGCGATCGTCCTGCATGTTCCGAGGGCTTTTTTCATAAGCATTCCTTCCTGATCCATATCCTTTATATCGTCATCTTTCAGATTGAAAGACGCAGTATTCATAATTGAAAACCCAGTTTCGTTGCTACCTGTCCAGATAGCATCCGCTTGAGTGCTGTCGCTGTTGGCAAGTCCGAGGAAACGATATCCGCCTTCGTTCATGAAAACGATATGGTTATAAGGTACACCCGTATCACGGTGTTTCCACATTAACGGTCTTCCGTCCGGTGTCGCCTTGCCGGAGATGATGATAGAAGTACATGCTTCGGAATGTTGAAGGATGATACCTAAACAAGCGAGGATAATGAACAATTTTTTCATGGATTTAATTTTAACGTTACAAAAGTACGTAAATAATGTACTTGTCCCGATAATATTATGCTCAAATATAAAGTATAATTCATTATAACCTAAAAAAGATTTTGTTTTGAAGAATGCTGATTCATATAATAGTGTATCTTTGTAAAGAAGCCTTTTGATGAGAGTCGGGGCCAAAGATTGATGAAAAGAAGGTTTAGCTATAGATAATTTAGATAATCATTAAATCGAAAGATCATGGGAGCAAAGAAGAATTTTGTGCTTGACACGAATGTCATATTGCACGATTACAAGTGTATTGAGAACTTTCAGGAGAATGATATTTATCTTCCGATCGTCGTGTTGGAAGAGTTGGATAAGTTTAAAAAGGGGAGCGACCAGATTAACTACAACGCCCGCGAGTTCGTACGCGAGTTGGATACGTTGACCAGCAACGATCTCTTTTTAAAGGGAGCCTCGCTTGGACCGGGTAAAGGTACTTTGCATGTGGTGACCGGTGACAAATATCAGGAAAAGATTTATCAGTCGTTCCCGGAAAAGACCGCGGACCATCGTATTTTGTCATGTACGTTGTCGGTTGCCGAGGCGGAAAAAGACCGGAAGGTAAAAACCATTCTGGTGACAAAAGATGTGAACCTGCGTATGAAAGCGCGTTCGTTGGGTATCGAAGTGGAAGATTATATAACCGACAAGGTTATTAATGTAGACATTTTCGAACGTGCACAAGATACTTACGAAAATATAGATCCGGATCTGATTGATAAAATGTATGCTTCGTCTGAGGGTATTGATGCCGATCTGTTCGATATAAAGTCGAAACTGGACCCGAACGAATGTTTTATCCTGAAGAGCGTGCGTAATTCTGTCTTGGCTCGTTATAATCCATTTACCAATAAATTTAAGAAAGTAGACAAAGGCAGTAATTATGGTATTCAGCCTCGCAATGCGGAACAGAGTTTTGCTTTCGAAGTGCTGAATGATCCGGATGTGAAACTTATCGGGCTGACAGGAAAGGCCGGAACCGGCAAAACTTTGCTGGCTTTGGCTTCTGCTTTGAAGCAGGCGAATGTTTATAAGCAGATTCTGCTGGCACGTCCTATCGTCGCTTTGGCGAATAAGGACTTAGGATTCCTGCCTGGTGATGAGAAGCAGAAGGTGGCTCCTTATATGCAGCCTTTGTTTGATAACCTGAATGTGATTAAGGGGCAGTTTGCACCCGGTGGATCGGATGCCCGCAAGATAGATGATTTGCAAAAGAACGGGCAACTTGTGATTGAAGCATTGGCCTTCATCCGCGGTCGAAGCCTTTCGGAAACGTTCTGTATCATCGATGAGGCGCAGAACCTGACTCCGCATGAAATTAAAACGATTATCACCCGTGCAGGAGAGGGAACGAAAATGGTATTTACCGGGGATATCCAGCAGATCGATTCTCCTTATCTGGATGCACAGAGTAATGGCCTCGCTTATATGGTTGATAAAATGAAAGGGCAGGAACTGTTTGCCCATATCAATCTGATCAAAGGCGAACGTAGCCAATTGTCTGAATTAGCTTCCGATTTGCTCTGATAAAAGAAATATTGAAAAGGAGGTGTACACGAATACTCATACAGCTAAAATAGAACTATATGGATATCCTTCTTATTATTTTAGGGATACTTTGTTTGCTGGCCGGGCTGGCAGGTTGTTTTTTGCCTGTATTGCCCGGTCCGCCTGTTTCTTATGTGGGTTTGTTGCTTTTGCACTTTACGGACAAAATCCATTTTAGTACTACACATTTGATTTTATGGGCTTTTCTGGTCATAATTGTCCAGGTGATGGATTATGTGACGCCCATGTTGGGCACAAAATACAGTGGAGGTGGTAAATGGGGGAATCGGGGATGTATGATCGGAACCATTGCCGGTCTTTTCGTCTTTCCACCCTGGGGTGTGTTGATCGGTCCGTTTGCAGGGGCCGTCATCGGCGAGTTGCTTGGGGGAAAGAAGTCTGCCGAAGCTTTTAAAGCGGGATTAGGGGCTTTTGTCGGTTTTCTGTTCAGTGTGGTGATGAAAGTGTCGGTTTGCGGCTATTTTATCTACTGCTTTGTTGCGGCGCTATTTTAATAAACTTTATTTCTCCATTTTTTGTTATCTTTGTAGATTAATAGGGCTGTGGCAAATAATTATCAAATATGAAAAAGATTATTAATCCCTGGGAGGGATTGGATGGATATATGTGTTTTGGCTGTGCTCCGAGTAACCCGATGGGACTTCATATGGAGTTTTATGAGGACGGTGACGATATTGTGGCTTATTGGGAGCCGGAAGCCCATTATCAGGGCTGGTTGAACACGTTGCATGGCGGAATCCTGACAACCTTGATGGACGAATTGGCCGGTTGGGTGGTGCTTAGGAAGTTACAGACTTCGGGTATGACCTCACGCCTGGATGCCCGCTTTCTGAAAAGTCTTTCTACCCGCGAACCCCGGCTGACAATTCGGGGACGCATCAAAGACCGTAAACGAAATGCAATCTTTATCGAAACGGAAATCTATAATTCACAAGATGAATTATGTACGCGTGCCGATCTGGTCTATTTTATAGTCACACAGGAACAGGCGACGGAAAAATTTCATTTTGCAGGATGCAAAGCAGAAGGTGAATGAACAATAAAACATAAATAACAAATGAAGTATATTGGAGCACATGTGTCGGCATCTGGTGGAGTTGAGAATGCTCCGGTGAATGCGAATGCGATCGGGGCGAAGGCCTTTGCCTTGTTTACCCGTAACCAGCGCCAATGGAAATCTTCTCCACTGACGAAAAAGAGCATTTCCCTTTTTAAAGAACGTTGTGAGGAATTTGGTTATGCGGCGGAGCATATTCTTCCGCATGACAGCTATCTGATCAATCTGGGACATCCGGAAGCAGATGGTTTGCAGAAGTCACGGGATGCTTTCCTGGATGAGATGCAGCGTTGTGAGCAACTGGGACTGGATCGTCTGAATTTCCATCCCGGAAGCCATCTGAACCAGATGGATGTGGAGGATTGTCTGACGCGTATAGCCGATTCGGTCAACTGGGCGTTGGACCAGACTTCGGGTGTATGTGCCGTATTGGAAAATACAGCTGGACAGGGAACCAATTTAGGATATACCTTCGAGCAACTTGCTTACATTATTGACAAAGTGGAAGATAAATCCCGTGTCGGAGTGTGTATAGATACTGCCCATACGTTGGCAGCAGGCTATGATATCAAGACTGTCGAAGGTTTTACGGAAACATTCCGCCATTTTGATGAAGTAATCGGTTTTTCTTATCTGCGCGGCATGCATGTAAACGATTCCAAGAAAGATCTGGCTACCCGTGTGGACCGCCATGACAGTATTGGGAAAGGAGTGATGGGGCTGACTACATTTAAGATGCTGATGGAAGATCCCCGGTTTGATAACATTCCTTTAATTCTCGAAACGCCGGATGAGTCTATTTGGGCGGAAGAGATTGAATATCTGTATTCTATATAAAAGCGAAAGGAGCGGTCTTCTCAGATCACTCCTTTCTATTTAACCAAAACCTTAACTATGAAAGCCCAAATGTATAATGCTTTTTTAAAACGCGCAAGAGTTTGAGGTGAAAAAGCCTCTCTTTTGTGATTTGATAACAAATTTAAATATATTGTGCTATGTTTATTTTAATGCCTGTCATCTTTGTCTTAGGGATTCTTGCAATCGCATTGGAAGATAAGATAAAGATAAATAAAGCTGCGATAGCTCTGTTTATGGCAATATCACTATGGATGATATTGATGTTTGACGCCTATGACATTTTCGTCGAACGCTCCAGTCCTTTGTTCCAGGAGTTTCTGACTCAAAATCCGGAAATGGCAAATGCCCCTCTGAAAGATCAGTTTATTACATTTATTACAAACCGTTCGATTGTTTATCATTTAGGGAATGTAGCCGAAACGCTTTTCTTTGTCATGTGCTCCATGCTGATTGTCGATATCGTGGATAAGCATGGTGGTTTCCGGGCTGTTACCGGATATATCCGTACTGCCAATAAAAGGAAATTATTGTGGTATATAAGTTTTGCCACTTTCTTCTTTTCCGCCTTGTTGGACAACCTGGCAGCTGCTATCGTGATTATGGCCGTGTTGCGAAAATTGGTTCCGGACCGGACGGATCGTTTGAAATATGCTTGTATGGTGATTATTGCGGCGAATGCAGGTGGTTCATGGTCTCCGATCGGTGATGTGACGACCATTCTGCTTTGGGTGGGCAAGAATGTCACGGCGATGCACCAGATTTCGCACGTGTTCCTCCCGGCATTGATAAACTTGCTTGTGCCGCTGACGATTGCCAATTTCTGGTTGTTTAAGAAGGATGCGACTTTGCGTGTGATGAGCGAGGAGGAAATGGCCGATGAATATACACCGGAGATTCCGAATCATTCACGCCGGGTGATCTTTGTGATCGGTGTTCTTTCGCTGGCATTGGTGCCGGTCTTTCAGATGTTGACGAATCTTCCGCCTTTCTTAGGTGTTTTGCTGGGCTTGGTGATCCTGTGGTTTTATACGGATATTATGTATAGCAAACTGCATATGCACGAATCCGATAAATTGCGTATCTCCCAGTTGCTTCCGAACATCGACCTGTCGACGATCTTTTTCTTCCTGGGTATCCTGATGGCGGTAGGAGCCTTGGAAACCTCCGGCCAGTTGGGCTTGATGTCCGCTTTCCTGGATAAGCATGTGCATGAACCTTATCTGATCAGTTTCGTGATCGGTGTTTTGTCTTCCTGTGTGGACAACGTGGCTTTGGTGGCGGCAACAATGGGTATGTATCCGATTGTGCCGGATGCGGCTAATCTGGCTCCTTATGCCCAATTCTTCGTGTCGGACGGAGGTTTTTGGACGTTCCTGGCCTACTGTGCCGTAACCGGTGGCAGTATCCTGATTATCGGTTCTGCGACCGGTGTAACGGTAATGGGACTGGAAAAGATCGATTTTATGTATTATACCAAACGATTTTCAATTCTGGCACTGATTGGCTATTGCTGCGGTGCCGGCGTATATATATTATTATTTACATAAACTTTATTTATATGAGAAAAACATGGATTTTGATGGCAGTCTGTGCCGTAATGCTTTCCGGAATGGAAGCTCTTGCATGCACAGGACTGCTGGTAGGAAAGAAAGCCTCGGTCGACGGTTCCGTTATGATCAGTTATGCGGCGGATTCACATACGTTATATGGGGAACTGTATCGCTGGCCGGCAGCTACCTGGCCGAAAGGGGCAATGCTGGATATCATCGAGTGGGATACCCATAAACCGCTGGGACAGATCCCGCAGGTGGAACAGACCTATTCTGTGGTCGGTAATATGAATGAACATCAGGTTGCGATTACGGAAAGCACTTTCGGGGGCCGTTCCGAGTTGGTCGACACGACTGGTATCATGGACTACGGCAGTCTGATTTATGTCGCTTTGCAACGTTCCAAGACGGCGCGGGAGGCTATCCAGGTCATGACCGGGCTGGTTAAGGATTATGGCTACTATAGCAGTGGGGAAACATTCTCTATTGCCGATAAGAACGAAGCCTGGGTGATGGAAATGATTGGTAAAGGCCCTGGCAATAAAGGGGCTGTCTGGGTAGCTATCCGTATTCCGGACGATTGTATTTCGGCTCATGCCAACCAATCCCGTATCCAGCAGATCCCGTTTGATGACAAGGAGAACTGCATCTATTCACCAGATGTTGTCTCTTTTGCTCGTGAAAAAGGTTATTTCAGTGGGAAAGATAAGGATTTCAGCTTCCAGAAAGCCTATTGTCCGTATGATTTCGGCTCTTTGCGTGGTTGTGAAGCCCGTGTATGGTCTTTCTTCCGCAAATACGATAAATCGATGGATCAATATGCAGACCTGATCAAGGGCGATGTGACGAAGAAGCCGATGCCTTTGTATGTCAAGCCTGATCGTTTGCTGTCTGTTCAGGATGTGCAGAACGGCATGCGCGACCATTTTGAAGGTACGGATCTGGATATGACGAAGGATGCCGGTGCCGGTCCTTACAAGGTTCCGTATCGTTGGCGTCCGATGACTTTCGAAGTGGACGGCCAAGAATATACGAACGAGCGTGCTATTGCTACGCAACAGACCGGTTTTGTGATTGTTCCGCAGATGCGTAACTGGTTGCCGGATGCTGTCGGTGGTATTCTTTGGTTCGGTGTGGATGATGCGGATATGGCTGTCTTTACGCCTGTCTATTGTTCGGTGACAGCTTCTCCCGAATGTTATCGCGTCGGAAATGGTGATATGATGAATTTCTCCTGGACATCCGCTTTCTGGATCCATAACTGGGTGGCTAATATGGCGTATGGTAAATATAGCTATATGATTCAGGATATCCGTCCGGTTCAGCAGGAGTTGGAGAGCGGTTATCAACAGACAGTTCCGGCTATCGATAAGGCGGCAATGGAATTGTATACCAAGGATCCGGCGGAAGCGGTCAGGTTCCTCACTTGGTTCAGTTCTACGACTGCCGACCAGGCAACGGCCCGTTGGAAAAAATTGGGAGAATACCTGTTAGTCAAATATATGGACGGTAATGTGAAGAAGGAGGAAAACGGTCAATTCAAACAGAATGGTTACGGATTATCCGAATATCCGGATTTCCCCGGCTACGATGAAAACTATTACCGTAGTATTGTAAAGAGCGCAGGTGATAAATTAAAAGTAAAATAATATGCCTTTATAGGAAAAAATACTATATTTGGCGATAGATATTGTTGAACTAAATAAGAAAAGTATGAAAAAATTAATTGTTATGTTGATGTTGACGCTGTTTAGTATAGGTGCGTATGCACAGACACAGCAGGGTCAATCTTCATTCGGTTTCAACTTAGGTTACAACTTTAATGATGTCGGCAATGCTACTTTAGGCATCGATTATCGTTATTGTGTAACGGATGCGTTTCGTTTGACCCCGTCTATTACTCATTTAGTAAAGAATGATGGGTTAAGTGCATGGGCAATCGATATGAATGCTCATTATGTATTTAAATTGAGTGAGATGTTCGGTTTTTATCCGTTGGCAGGCTTAAGCCTTTCGTTTTGGAAAGCAGGTCCTTGGGATGCAACTCGTTTTGGAGCCAATATCGGCTTGGGAGGTGAAGTGTATGCGACAGATCGGGTTTCTGTCGGCTTGGAAGCCAAGTATAATATTATAAAGGATTTGGATGCCGCAGCGTTGGCTGTCCGTGTCGGATATAATTTTTAAGTAACCGGATTTTTGTACAATAAGAAGGGGAGTGGCGGCACATCCCCTTTTTATTTTTATATCCGTTCTACCACCGTTCGTATTCTTCGAACGTAATGTTTTGGAAATCGGGTATGACCTGATAGACCTTGTCTTTTAAAGACTCTTCGGTATTGGTCGTACTAAGTCCGATAACCCGCATACCTGCATTGGTCCCGGCCTGTATTCCGGCAAAAGAATCTTCAAAAACCAGACTGTCGGAAGGTGATACATGCAGGTCGGAGGCGGCAAGCAAATAACACATCGGATCAGGTTTCCCTTTTGTGATCCGGTCGGCGCTCACGACCGTATCGAACAGATTGTCGAGTTTCAAAAGGCGGAAGGCCCGTTTTAGTTTGGCATCGTCGGAGCTGGTGACCAAACCGACTTTTACATCTTTGCTTTTCAGAAGATGGATAAACTCCATCGCACCCGGAACCGGTGGAAAAGGCATCTGCTGTTCGAATTCCATTGATTCGCGGGTTACCATTTCCTTAAATTCTTCAGATCGGTCGGAAAAATACTTCTCCAATATATAAGGTAATGTCGTCCCTTTGATATGGGATGCGAAATTGGGAATTCCTGTCTGGTAGCGTTCTCCCGCTTCGTTCCAGTAAATATCGTAAATAGGTTCTGTGTCTACAACCACACCGTCGAAATCAAAAAAGGCAGTCTTCATAAACTGTTGTTTCATAAAAATCCATTCATTTATAATAATTTGAATGCAAATATACTTCTTATTGGAGTATAATTAGTTACATTTGCGTAAAATCACAAAAATCGTTAGACCATGAAGACACGATTTGTTATCCTCGTTGTTGCTTTATTTTGTTTTGTACCCTTCTCACAGGCACAGTCATTGGCAGACCGTATTGGTGTTTGTACCTCTGTGAATAAAGCTTCTTTATTGAAACAAGCCGGTTGTTCGTATGTGGAGATCGGCATCCGTTCTTTTTTGGTGCCGGATAAACCGGACAGTGTTTTTGCCGCGAATTTGAAGGAGGCAAGAGATGCCGTATTGCCGCTATATTCTGGAAACAGTTTTTTCCCCGGAGATCTCCGGCTGACCGGGCCGGATGTTTGCCTGGATAAGATTATGGAATATGGAAAGATTGCGATCAGGCGTGCGCAGGAAGCCGGGGTTAAGGTTCTGGTGCTGGGAAGTGGAAGTGCCCGCAATATTCCTGACGGTTTCAGCAGGGAAGAGGCTGTCGGGCAATTTGCTGCCTTATGCCGGAAACTTGCCGAGTATGCGGCCGGCCATGATGTCTGTATCGTGATCGAGCCTTTACAAAGTTCGGAAACCAATTTTATCAATACGGTACGCGAAGGAACGGAAATAGCCGAAGCGGTCAATCATCCTAATTTGGGCGTATTGGCGGACTTCTTCCACATGTTGCGTGAAAATGAAGATGCCGGGGCGCTTATCGATGCCGGTAAATGGCTGAAGCATTGCCATATCGCGGAAAAGGAGATCCGGTCGGCTCCGGGAGTGAAAGGAGATGATTTTACGCCGTTTTTTAAGGCTTTGCACGATGCCGGATACGCCGGGGCGCTCTCTATTGAATGTAAATGGGAGAATATGGATAATCAATTGGCGGCTTCGGTTGCTGCAATTAAAGAACAAATTCATAAATCTTATTGACTTTTTTGAGATTTAATGTTGTGGAAGTGTAAAAACTTATATCTTTGTGCACGTACACATGTTTTTTAACGAAAGGAAATTGATTGTCTAACTAATATAGTATCAGAAAAAGCAAATGAAAGCGTATTTGAATTTAGCAGCTTTGTCTCTGACTTTGCTGTGTGGTGCCTGCCAACCTAACGACGGATGGCAGAAGTTGTTTAATGGTAAGGACCTTACCGGCTTCAAGCAGTTGAACGGAGAAGCCCCTTACCGTGTGGAAGACGGTTGTTTGGTCGGTAAATCCGTCTCTGGCCAACCGAATAGTTTTATGGCAACAGAGTTGGATTATGGCGATTTCATTCTGGAATTTGAAGTGAAGTGCGATCCGAGCTTAAACTCCGGAGTGCAGTTCCGTAGCGAGAGTTTGCCGGATTATCAGAATGGGCGTGTACACGGTTATCAGTGTGAAATAGACCCGTCCGACCGTGCCTGGAGCGGTGGTGTTTATGATGAAGCACGCCGTGGCTGGCTGGTTCCTTTGACGGATAATGATGCCGGTCGCGCTGCTTACAAAAGAGATGACTGGAATAAGTATCGGATTGAAGCTATCGGTAACAGCATTCGTATCTGGTTGAACGGTGTGAATACAGCCAATTTGGTAGACGACATGACTCCGAAGGGCTTTATCGCTTTCCAGGTTCATGGAATCGGTAAAGATATGTCTAAAGAGGGCAAGGAAATTTGGTGGCGTAATATCCGTATTAAGACGGAAAATCTGGAAGCCGAGCGTATGCAGGGCCAACTGGCACCGGAAGTGAACTGTATTCCGAACACGCTGACCGAAACGGAAAAAGCGGCCGGTTGGAAACTGTTGTTCGATGGCAAGACTTCTAACGGATGGCGTGGTGCCGGACAGGAAGCATTCCCGGAAAACGGATGGAAGATCGAAAATGGCGAACTGACTGTTATGAAGAATGGCGGTCCGGAGGGTAAAAGAGGCGGCGATATCCTGACTGTCGATGAGTTTGGTGCATTTGAACTGAGCTTTGAGTTCAAATTGACGGAAGGTGCAAATAGCGGTATGAAATATTTAATCCAGGAAAGCGAGAAGAATAAAGGTTTTGTGATTGGCCCGGAATACCAGGTGTTGGATGACAAGCTGCATCCGGATGCCAAACTGTACACGACTTATCCCGGTAGCCGTACGGTTTCCAGCTTGTACGATATTATCCCTGCGAAAAACAAACGCTTCAATGGTGTCGGACAGTGGAACAAGGGAGTTATCAAAGTATTCCCAAACAAACATGTCGAACATTGGATGAACGGCTTTAAGACCCTTGAGTATGATTGGGCATCGGATGCATTCCTGGAAGTCGTGAAGGGCAGCAAGTTTGCTAAGAAAGAATATAATGAATTCGGTGGTTTCGGTACTGCCGATAAAGGTCATATCCTTTTGCAGGATCACTGGGACGAAGTTTCTTTCCGGAATATCAAGATTAGAGAACTCAAATAGTTTACTAAAAAATAGGAACCATGACAACACGTAGAGATTTCCTTAAACACAGCGCTTTAGGCGCAGCCGGTCTGACTATTGGCGGACTGGGGTTCAGCACAGAGAGTTACGCTAACATAATGGGCGCAAACGAGAAGATTCGTGTGGGTATCGTCGGCTTTTCAGACCGTGCCCGCCATTCTCTGATTCCTGCTTTTATGGCTTGTGCCGACGAGTTGGGATTTGAAATCGTCGCTATTTCCGACATCTGGAAACGGCGCAGAGAAGAAGGCGTTGCTTTCTTCCAGGAGAAATATGGAAAGAAAGTGAAAGCCTTCCGTAACAACGAAGAACTGTATGACGCAAAAATGTGCGATGCCGTGATCGTTGCCACTTCCGACTTCCAGCACGCCTTGCATTGCATCGAAGCGGTTCAAGCCGGATGTGATGCTTATGTAGAGAAACCTTTTGCTGAAACGATGGAGGATGCCCGTGCCGCCCGCAAAGCTGTGTTGGAAAGTGGAAAGATCGTGCAGATTGGTTCCCAACGCCGTTCGGCGCCCAATTATCATGCTGCTAACGACTTTATCCGTTCCGGTAAGTTCGGTAAGATCACGATGGTGGAAATGTGCTGGAACGTTAACCAGCCCGGACGCTGGCGCCGTCCGGCTTTGGTTGCACAATGTTTTGAGAAGGATACTGACTGGAAGCGTTTCCTGCTGAATCGTCCGTACGAAGAATGGGACCCGCGTAAATATTTGGAATATCGCCTGTTCTGGCCGTATTCTTCCGGCATTCCCGGTCAGTGGATGTCACATCAGATCGATACGGTGCACTGGTTTACCGGCTGTAACCACCCGAATAGTGTAGCTGCCAATGGCGGAATCTATCAATGGAATGACGGACGCCGCAGTTATGACACGATGACGGCTGTGTTCGATTATGGGAAAGCCGGTGAGAATTTCCAAGTGGTCTATTCCTCCCGTATGCATAACTCGGCAGGCGGAACAAAAGAATTGTACTTCTCTAATGGTGGTACGTTGAATCTGGATACGAATAAAGTGACATCGGAAGGTGGATTGACCAAACGTTTCGCTGATGAAATGGGCATGCAACCGAACCTGTTGGAAGAATTCGAATTGCCTTCTATCAAGGTGGAAACGGGTTCCAATACAGGAGCCGATCCGATGACAAACCTGCACATGCGTAACTGGATGGAATGCGTGAAGAGCCGCAAGCAACCGAATGCTCCGGTAGATGCCGGTTATAATCATTCCATTGCCAACATCATGTGTACTGCTTCCCTTCGTACAGGGGAAAAAGCGACATTCGATGAAGCAAGGCAGGAAGTGCTTGCCGGCGGCAAAGTCTTTAAATATTGATTATTCGTTCTGTAAAAAGCTGCACAGTACGATTCTTTGACGTACGTCAGCGATAACATTCTTTGTGGAGGTAAGTAGACTGAATGTGTACTTATCTCCATAATTTTTTTGGATCGTTTCCAAGTCTTTCACCGTGCAGAATATAAAGCCGCTTACCGGCTGTTCCTGCCCGAAGTTATGGAACTTGTTACCTAAATAGAAGTTCAGCCCGTAAAGATTGGCGTATGTCTTCAGATCATTCATCACATACATATTCATATCATCCAACGGATATTCTTTCTGGACCTGCTCGGCAAAAGGACGGGCGGAACTTCCCTGGCGTATGCCGCGCATGACAACCCCGTCGATCAGCAAGTTAATGGCAAAGGCCAATGCTATCGTCGCATACAGGATCTTAATGTTGATCTTCTTGAACATCTGATAATAGACAGTCGCCAGAATAGCCAAAAGGACTATCAGGATACAAATTGTCAGCCCGCAGGGATACGCGAACATATTCGACACCAACTCGACCGTTTCCAGTGTCGATTGGCGGCTTGTGTACTGGCTTGCGATCTTGACAGGATCGATTGCTCCGGCCATTGTCAGGCCGACGGCGATCATGACAACGGCTGTGACGGAAGCCATGAAAGCGGCGAATACGCGGGTTACTTTCGTCCGGTATTCCGTAATATATAAAGTATATTGAGCCAGGAAAATAGCGATAAACGGATAGGCCGGCATCAGATAGACACTTCGTTTACTGGAAGGTATCGAATAGAAGAAAATGATACAAACCAATGCTACCAAGCTGAACAGTTTTTCTTTTTCCATCGACCGGATCCTATTCCAGACATCGGCCAGTATCTCTTTCGCCGACTTTTCCGGCTTGTGCAGTTTTAATCCGAATAAAGAGAAAAAGAAGAAGATCGTCCAGGGTACAAATCCCGCAGCCAATGTCATGAAGTTGTACCAGACTCCGTTTTCGTGCCCTAAATTGTAATGGATATCAGGCGTGCTGAGGTGGAAGAAACGTCCGAGATTCTCTGCCAGCACCACGTTCAGGAATGCATCGCCACCCTGTTTCCAGGCAGCAACATACCACAATAAGGGCAGGAACATAGAAGAAATGCCGGCATAAAGAAGCGCTTTGAATATCTCTAAATAAGAGTATTTACGAAGCATCAGCAGATAGACGCCGAAGACAAACAGCGGCAGGATAATCCCCACAGGCCCTTTCGTCAGTACGGCACATCCCAATAAAGCGGGAACGGCGATCGGAACTCCTTTCAGTTCCAGCTTGTCTTCCCATCGGTATAGCTGGTAAAGCCCGATCACCATAAAGGTCGTCAGCAGCATATCCACACGCGTGGTCATGGCTGCCCGGTGTATCTCGATACAGGTGATGAGCAATAGCGTGGCGATGAACGCCTGCTGGAACCGCAATCGCTTGCCAAAGAAAACCAGCGTGAAGCCGATCAGCGTGATAAAGGCCAGCGCAGACGGCAGGCGGGAAGTGAACTCGGAAACATACCCCTGCGGCAAGGAGGCGACTGCCATCAGCCAATGTGCCAATGGCGGCTTATATGCAAATTCGTTCGCATAGACCTGTGGCAAGACCCAGTTGCCGGTTTCGAGCATGGAAACGGCAACCGCCGCTTCGCGGGGTTCTCCTTTAGTCGAAAAATCTCCCACTCCGATCCAGGGAAGGACAGAGATTATGCAAATGACGATAACCATCGTTACCGGCTTTTGCAGATAAAGATATTGAAGAGTAGGTGTGCGCATAGTTTAAATCGGTAAGGAGCTTCCGCCCCATTGAATATATTTTCTAAACTACAAAAGAACGACTTTTTACGGACTTTTTGTTCATTTCGGGAAACTTTTTTATGTTCCTAAACATTCTTTGATGGAAAGCCGGATGATATCCGCATCTTCTTTATTCTCTTTCAGAATGGAGAGGATGAGGTTTAAATAACTCTCCTTATTGCTGATGCCGCAATATTTGCAGAGCTGGGACTGAGGCAACATCCCTTTCTGATTGTAGACGCGAAGGATGTTTTTGTAATCTCCGGTTTCGGCAAACTGAATGAATTTCTCCTTGATTCCCGCATATATTTCGTCTACATGTACGGTGTCGCGGATGCTTTCCACATGTTCGGTCAGTTCGTCCACCGTACTCATCTTCCGGTTCAGAGCCGTTTCCAACTTCTTCTGTACGCGGTGGCGGGCATGAAGCAGAACCTGGCTTTCGAGGTCCTTCAGGAAAAGTCTGATCACGTTTTCTTTGACCTGGTTGAAGACCTGCTCGGGATCTTTCATCAGCCGGCCGGCAACGGTCTTGATAACAGGCTCCAGCATCAGCAGGTTTTCGACTTCGGCAACGTTGGGAACATAGATATGTTGTTCGCGCAGGTAAGCGATTTCTCCTTCCGTGCGACGGTCACGGTCGACGATCCCTTTGGAATCCAGCGTATGGAAATCTTTCAGCTGGGCGAAAGCCTTTGTCGTTTCGATTACCTTCTGGCAACCTCCCATCGGTTTTACCTTGTAGTCGGGGAAGATAAGCGGGTAGAGGCGGCTGTCTATGCTGTTGGAGTCGGTCCCTTCGATGAACAGGATCGGTTTGCGGCTGCCTAAGATCTCCATATAGACCTCTTCCGGGAAGCTGTCGTTGTTTTCGATCAGTTCGTAGTCCCATATCCGGGCGTCCCCATTGTAAGAACGTATCCAGAGGCGCTTGCTGTTGTCGCGGGAGGCGGCGAAGTCGATGTCGTGCGTCAGATACACGTATGTGCAATCCGGGCGCATGGCTTCTATCTCGTCCCACAAAGGATTTTTGATGGAGTCGTGGAGCAGGACTTCCGGCTCTTCAATGATTAACAACGCATTGTCGGGAGCACAGAGCACGGCGCCTATCAGATAGAACACCAGCTTTTCGCCGTCGCTCATCCGGCCGGCCGTATAAGAGTCTCCGTCGATGCTGGTGGAGGCCAGTTCAATAAAGCCCGATTTGCGTACGAGGCGGTTATGCGGGAACATCTTCTCCCAAATCGTCTGGATGCGGTCTATCTTGGTGACCGGCGGCAATAGGTCGGGTGTCAGCTTGCTTTCTTCCTTATACTGGACGGCAGCTTCGAATTCTTCGGTTTGCAGGTGCAGGATCAGCTTTTCATATTCAGACATGCGCGGCATGAAAAGCCGTTCCGCAATCATGGACTGGAGCCTGGCCAGTTCGTTGCCGTCCGCCGGAGCCTTGTTCTCTTCGCTGCTAAGGAAGAGGGAATGCATTCCGGATATCCATACGCTTTGCCCGGCGTAGCGTTGGTGCAAGTTTCTGCCGAAGGAGCTTTTACCGGCTCCGTTAACCCCGATTACGACCAGCACTTTCGTGTCGAGGGCAACGGGGGCTGAAGTATTTTGATTGGTAGGAAGAATTAAATCCATAACAGGTCTCCAATTAGTTTCCCCAAAGGTAAATAAAAATTTCATAGGCGGGAAACAAAAGTTTCGTAGGCATGAAACAAAAGTTCCATAGGCACGGAACAAGAGTTTCATGCCTATGGAACTTTATTTTCTTCCGTATGTACGGACGGTTTAGTAGGCTCGTGCGAACAATACGCGCTGTGCGGAAGGTTGGCCCGTCACCATGCACTTGCCCGGAGTCTTGTCGCCGTCCAGCGGAATACAGCGGATCGTGGCTTTCGTCTCGTTCTTCACCAGTTCTTCCGTTTCGGGCGTTCCGTCCCAGTGAGCCATGATGAAGTAGCCTTCTTCGATCTTTTCCTTAAACTCTTCGTAGGTGTCGACTGTAATCGTCTTTTCCGTGCGGTGGTCGAGCGCTTTCCGGAAGATGTTCTTCTGGATTTCTTCCAGCAGGTTCTGAACGTATGTTTCGATGTTGTCGCAAGTCACGGTTTCTTTTTCCAGCGTATCGCGACGCATCACTTCGATCGTATTGTTCTCCAGGTCGCGTCCGCCCATAGCCAGACGTACGGGAACGCCTTTCAGTTCGTATTCGGCGAACTTCCATCCCGGCTTCTTGTTGTCGGCATCGTCGAACTTGACGGAGATGCCCAACGCTTTCAGCTTGGCAACGATGCCGTTTACCTTTTCGCTGATCTGCGCCAACTGCTCTTCGCTGCGGTAGATCGGGATGATGACCACCTGGATAGGAGCGAGGTGAGGCGGCAATACCAGACCGTTGTCGTCGGAATGGGACATGATCAGGGCGCCGATCAGGCGGGTTGAAACCCCCCATGAAGTGGCCCAGGCGTAGTCGCTCTTTCCGTTCTTGTCGATAAAGGTAACGTCGAATGCCTTGCCGAAGTTCTGTCCCAAGAAGTGGGAAGTACCGGCTTGCAGCGCTTTTCCGTCCTGCATCATCGCTTCGATCGTATAGGTGTCCAATGCACCGGCGAAACGTTCGCTTGCCGACTTGACACCTTTGATGACCGGCATCGCCATATAGTTTTCGGCAAAGTCGGCATATACTTCCTGCATCTTTTTTGCTTCGATTTCGGCTTCTTCGCGTGTCGCGTGGGCGGTATGTCCTTCCTGCCACAGGAATTCTGCGGTACGGAGGAAGAGGCGGGTACGCATTTCCCAGCGCATCACGTTTGCCCACTGGTTACAAAGAATAGGCAGGTCGCGGTAAGACTGGATCCAGTTGCGATAGGTGTTCCAGATAATTGTCTCGGATGTCGGACGGATAATCAGTTCTTCTTCCAGCTTGGCGGCCGGGTCGACTACGACACCTGTACCGTCGTGGTTTGTTTTCAGACGATAATGCGTGACAACGGCACATTCTTTGGCGAAGCCTTCCACATGTTCGGCTTCCTTGCTCAGGAATGATTTCGGGATCAGCAAGGGGAAGTAAGCGTTTACGTGACCTGTTTCCTTGAACATATCGTCGAGGATACGTTGCATCTTTTCCCAAATCGCATATCCGTAAGGCTTGATCACCATACAGCCGCGTACGGCGGAGTTTTCCGCCAGATCCGCTTTGATTACCAGATCCTGGTACCACTGCGAGTAGTTCACACTTCTCGGAGTCAGTTCTTTCAGCTCTTTTGCCATTTCCTTATAATTCTATATGTTTTTTCTATTGATTCCAATTATGACGCGCAAAGGTACAAAAATATTTGTACTTATTATTCCTGCTGCTTGATCGCTTGCAAATATTTGCCTACAATTTCCATATGTTCCTTAAATGCTTCTTTTTGGTATCGTTCCAGCAATTCCGGATGTTTATTCTTTTTTAGGACGTACAGACAAGCATAAAATTGTATGGAACAAAAAAGGCCGTTCCCCGAAAGAAGCGGCCTTTTATTTGTGGATAAGAATTATTCTTATTTGTATGCTTCGCCCTTAACGGCAGCGATACCCGGAAGGACTTTGCCTTCGATAGCTTCCAGCAGAGCGCCGCCACCGGTAGAAACGTAAGAAACGCCGCTTGCCAGACCGAACTTGTTGACACAAGCTACGGAGTCGCCGCCACCTACTAATGAGAAAGCGCCGTTCTTGGTTGCTTCAACGATCGCTTCGCCGACTGCGCGGGAACCGTCTGTGAAGTTTTCGAATTCGAATACGCCCGTAGGACCGTTCCATAGGATCGTCTTGGAGTTCTTGATCACTTCGGCATAAAGAGCGATCGTCTTCGGACCGATGTCAAGGCCTTCCCATCCGTCAGGGATTTCGTTTACGTTCGCATAAGCGGTCTTGGCATCGTTGCTGAAATCGTCGGCGATCTTGGCGTCAACGGCCAATACCAGGTTTACACCTTTTTCTTTTGCTTTCTTCATCAGGTCGAGAGCCAGATCCAGCTTGTCGTCTTCGCAGATCGATTTGCCGATCTTGCCACCCATAGCCTTCGTGAATGTATAAGTCATACCGCCGGTGATGATCAGGTTGTCTACCTTGTTCAACAGGTTTTCGATGATCTCGATCTTCGAGGAGACCTTGGAACCGCCCATGATCGCAGTAAACGGACGAGCGATGTCGTTCAATACCTTTTCGACAGCTTTTACTTCTTTTTCCATCAGGTAGCCGAACATCTTGTGGTCGGTGTCGAAATAATCGGCGATCAGTGCCGTAGAAGCGTGAGCACGGTGAGCCGTACCGAATGCGTCATTTACATAGCAGTCGGCATAAGAGGCCAATCTTTTTGTAAATTCTTTCTGGCTTTCCTTAACGGCTTTCTTGGCAGCTTTCTTTTCTTCGTCCGTAGCATCTTCAGCCAAACCTCTCGGCTTGCCTTCTTCTTCAGCATAGAAACGGAGGTTTTCAAGCAACAATGCTTCGCCCGGCTGCAGAGCAGCGGCCTTGGCGCCGGCTTCTTCGCCGATACAGTCGTTAGCAAACTGAACATCGACACCCAGCAGTTCGGAAACGTGTTTCAGGATGTGCTTCAGTGAATATTTGTCAGTAACGCCTTTCGGACGTCCCAGGTGAGAACCGATGATTACACTACCACCGTCTGCCAAAATCTTTTTCAGAGTAGGAAGGGCGGCACGGATACGAGTGTCGTCTGTGATGTTGAAGTTTTCGTCCAGGGGAACGTTGAAGTCAACTCTTACAAATGCCTTTTTGCCGGCAAAATTGAAATTGTCAATTGATTGCATAACTCTTATATTTAAGTTCTGTATTAAAATATCCTGCTTAGCGGACGCAAACTTACACAAAAATATTCTATTTCGTTGTTTCAAGTTCTATAAATTATCGGCATAAATAAAAAACATCCCTGCTCTGCAGTTTCTGCATGGATGCTTTGAATAGAGGAAGTCGTCCGTTTTGCGCTTTGTTCGGAATCGGTTTTGTCCATTTGACCGTTTCCCTTATTGTCTTATTCTTAAAAAAGTCATTGGTCCAAATCGAAACTACTACCGCGTCTAATTCGATTTTGTACCCCATATAATTCAAATTTCCCGCAAGGGTAATATTTTTTAACAAACAGGAGTTTCTTGTATATTGTTGTGGCTTATGTATTTATGCGATATGCTTGTTTCGGGAGGGGATATTGTATTTTCTTGACGCAAATCGGAGTAGGGCGGCGAGGTGTCTTGGGAATACCTTTCCGGCCTGTCAGGTGCAGGAATAAGGTGTTCCCAAGGCAAGTTGTCCGGCTGTGGAGCTATAGGTCGCTAAAGGTCATTCGGTCAGTTTGAAACGCAGGCGCAGCCGTCCGTCGGCATAATCGTATGTCAGCATTTTGAAATGTCCGATTTCAGACGTGTTGTTGACATGCGCTCCGATACACGCGCAAGCGTCATAGTCTCCGATGCGGACAATGCGCAACGTTTCGCTTGCGTCTTCCGGCAACTTGCTGAGATCGACGATCTTTCCGGCTTCCGCTTTCGGCACAAATTCGATTGTAACCGGCAGATGCCGGTCGATCACCTCATTTATCCGGCGTTCCACCTCTTCCATCATTTCGGCGGTCGGTTCTTCCTGCAACTCGTAGTCGCATTTGCTCTTTTTCCGTTCTATATGCGCATTCTTCGAACGGGGACAACCGAACATACGAACCATTGTCTGGTTCAAAATATGTTCAGCCGTATGCATAGGAGGATATTCCTGTTTGTTGTGCTCGTTTAATTGGATTT
>NZ_CABUOD010000051.1 GCF_902493135.1 uncultured Parabacteroides sp. | reverse complement strand
GATAAAATAAGCCTTATTTTCAATATTCGTCTATTTTTTAAATGAAAGAGCCGTGTCTCTCGACTAAGAAATCTCACATTTTCATGTTTCCTGTTACAAAAAATACATATATTTGTCTGACATTAAAATTCAAATTATGAAAATTTACTACTTTATTATCACCCTCATTATCTGTTTTTGCGCCCCCCTTCAGGCACAAAACAAAGCGGACAATTTTAAGCAACAGGCACAGAATAGCTTTGAGAACAAAGACTATACGAAAGCCCGCTATCTTTATATCCAAGCGTATAAGGATTATGCAAATGAAGGAAAAATAACGCAGGCAGTCGAATGCGGTACACAGGCGGCATCCCTCTATTACCGCGAGAACTACTTTCAGGAGGCGTTCGATCTTTGCCGGCAAATGAGCCAGATAGTGGCGAATCAGGAACAGGCGGAACAAAAGAAACTGTACGACTTGCGTTTTATGATAACAAAAGAGCGCCTGCAGATGTACATCAAGTTGAGAAACGCCGCACAAGCGCAGCTCCAGCTTAACACGCTGGACAACCTGGCCGAAGAATCAGGCAGTCCCGAACTTTCCGAAGAGTTGTTGTACACTAAAGCCGATTACTTCTATATCTTCGGACAGAAGAATGAAGGAGATGCAGCATTCAACAAACTCATCAGCCGATACCGGGAGAAAAAGGAATACGGCAAAGTCAGCGAATGCTATCAAAACCTGATCGCGATTGCACGCAAAGCCAACAATACCTCGCTGATGGAGCAGACCTACGAGAAATATATGGTATGGACCGATTCCGTAAAGATGCTTACCGCAGAGGATAAATTGGGCGCCTTGCAACAAAAATACGACGACAGCCTGCAAACGATACAGGAAAAAGACGATCAGCTATCCGCCAAGCAGTATGTCATCGCCGGACTCTGCACGTTGGTCGCCATCCTGATTGCCGCACTGGCGTTCCTGGCATTCCTGGTCATGCGTTTCATCATCCTGAACCGGAAGCTGAAGAAGATTATCCGGACGATCACCGAGCACAGCGAGCAACAGACTGGATTCATCCAAAGCATATCGGCGCAGATGGAACCGACGCTGGACGAAATGAGCAAGTCGGTAGCCGGATTGCAGGCCGCCGCACCCGGACAGGCGAAGGCCATACAGGCCCGTGTCGATGCCCTGAAACTGTTCGGGAACCATATACAAGAACTTTCTTCGCTTGAAAACTCCTTGCTGGAGACCTATGAAGCGCAATCTTTTAATGTCAGCTCTTTCTGCGAGAAAGTGATAGAACAGATAAAAGAGGATGTCCGTCCGGGCGTCGAAGTCACCACGGATATCCCGAAGATCGAAATCAAGACAAATGCCGAACAGTTGCAACGCATCTTGCTGCATCTGCTGAGAAATGCGGCGATCTACACGACATCGGGCAAAATCAAGCTGGAATTTAAAAAGAAAGGAGCCCATATCTGCCAGTTTATCGTTACCGACAACGGTCCGGGCATCCCTGCCGAAAAGCAGGAAGTGATCTTCAAACCCTTTACCGAAATCAAAGACCTGGCCGATGGCGACGGACTGGGATTGCCCATCTGTTCCCTGATCGCTTCGAAGATAAACGGCACACTGTCCATAGACCCCGAATACAAAAAAGGCAGTCGCTTTATTCTGGTATTACAGGTGTAACTTGACACATACATTGCCTGACGCAGGCGAACACGTTTCCCTGCGTCAGGCTACATCCGGTAAATATCATTCCATCCTCGCCTTTTACCTTCCTCCCAAGCATGCATATCAAAAAAAAACACGGCATACTTTTACTTTGTTACGATAAAGCAGTAATAACGCTACAAATTATCACATAAACTGACCATTCACTGTCAAATAGAAACAAACCGACTCTTAGAATAAAAAAGCCTCTCTTCATTTGCACGCAATACTATTACATTTTGAAACAATTACCATATATTTGCCAGACATTTTGCTATAAAAAGCAAATATTTCACAAACATAAGGTCAACAAACAATGAAAGAAAGAAGCCATTTGAATAACAAACAAGGTTTATACGATCCGGTTAACGAGCATGACGCTTGCGGCGTAGGATTGGTCGTAAACGTTCACGGCGGCAAATCGCACGACATTGTAGAGTCCGCCCTTAAGGTACTGGAAAACATGCGGCACCGGGGTGCGGAAGGAGCGGATAATAAAACCGGCGACGGTGCAGGCATCCTGCTGCAAATCCCACACGAGTTTATCTTACTGCAAGGTATCCCCGTACCGGAAAAAGGCAAATACGGAACCGGGCTGGTCTTCTTTCCGAAAGACGAGACGCAGCGTTCGGCCATCCTCAGTATCATGATCGAAGAGATCGAAAAGGAAGGGCTGACCTTGATGCATCTGCGCAAAGTTCCTGTCAACACGGACATCTTAGGAAAAGACGCACAAGACACGGAACCGGATATCAAACAGGTGTTCATCACCGGATGCGACGACCGGCAGGCATTGGAACTGAAACTCTACCTCATCCGCAAACGGATCGAGAAGCGGGTGGCGGCATCCGACATACCGGACAGGAAGGATTTCTATGTGGTGTCGCTTTCCACCAAGAGCATCATATATAAAGGTATGCTGGAGTCGATGCAGCTTCGCCACTACTTTCCCGACCTGACCAACCACTACCTGACAAGCGGGCTGGCACTCGTCCACTCCCGTTTCAGCACGAACACATTCCCGACCTGGAGCCTGGCACAACCGTTCCGCCTCCTGGCACATAACGGGGAAATCAACACCATACGGGGCAACCGGGGCTGGATGGAAGCGCGTGAAAGCGTCCTGTCCTCTCCCCGCATCCCGAACATAGACGAGATACGCCCGATCATCCAGCCGAGTATGAGCGACAGCGCTTCGCTGGACAACGTGCTGGAGTTCTTCGTGGCGTCCGGCATGAGCCTGCCGCATGTCATGGCGATGCTGGTCCCGGAAAGTTTCAACGAGAAGAACCCGATATCGGAAGATCTGAAGGCGTTCTACGAATACCACTCCATCCTGATGGAACCGTGGGACGGCCCGGCCGCCCTGCTCTTCAGCGACGGACGGTATGCCGGAGGAATGCTCGACCGCAACGGCCTGCGCCCGGCACGCTACCTGATCACGAAAAACGGCATGATGGTCGTGGCATCCGAAGTGGGCGTGATGGACTTCGAGCCGGGTGAGATAGAGGAAAAGGGACGACTGCAACCGGGCAAGATCCTGTTGGTCGATACGGAAGAAGGCAAGATCTATTACGACGGCGAACTGAAAAAGCAGCTTGCCGACGCACAGCCCTACCGCGTCTGGCTGGCAAACAACCGGGTGGAACTGGACGAACTGAAATCCGGGCGCCGCGTCCCGCACACCGTTACCGGATATGACAGGATGCTGCGCACTTTCGGGTACAGCCGCGAAGACATCGAGCGCATCATCACCCCGATGTGTACAGGCAGCGCGGAGCCGGTCGGTTCGATGGGGAACGACACGCCGCTGGCCGTCCTCTCCGAGCGCCCGCAACTGTTGTTCAACTATTTCCGCCAACAGTTCGCACAGGTGACGAACCCGCCGATCGACCCGCTTCGTGAAGAATTGGTCATGAGCCTGACGGAATATATCGGCGCCGTAGGGAGCAACATCCTCATTCCGAACGAGGCACATTGCAAGATGGTACGCCTCGCCCATCCGATACTGACCAACACGCAATTAGATATTCTTTGCAATATCCGCTATAAAGGTTTCAAGTCCGTTAAGCTGCCGATGCTCTTCGATGTGTCGCGGGGCAGTGAAGGACTGAAAGCCGCCCTCGACCGCCTTTGCAAGCAGGCGGAACAGTCTGTCGCAGACGGCGTGAACTACATCATCCTGAGCGATAAGGACGTGGACGAGACGCATGCACCGGTTCCCTCGCTCCTTGCCGTCAGCGCCGTGCACCACCACCTGATTTCCGTACAGAAACGGGTACAGACCGCATTGGTGGTGGAGACGGGGGAAATGCGCGAAGTGATGCACGCCGCCCTGCTCTTAGGCTACGGGGCAAGCGCCATCAACCCGTATATGTCGTTCGCCATCCTCCAAGACTTGGTGGACAGGCAGGAGATACAACTCAACTACGAGATGGCACGCAAGAACTATATCAAAGCGCTTTGCAAAGGCCTGTTCAAGGTCATGAGCAAAATGGGGATCAGTACGATCCGCAGCTATCGAGGCGCCAAGCTGTTTGAGGCAGTCGGACTTTCGACCCCACTCATCGACACCTATTTCGGCGGGACGAGCAGCAGTATAGGCGGTATCCGCCTGCAAGAGATAGCCGCCGACGCCACCGCCCTGCATCATCAGGCTTTCGGTAAGACAATAGACGGTATGATTCTTGAGCACAAAGGGCTATACAGCTTCCGTAAAGACGGTGAGAAACACGCGTGGAACCCGGAGACGATCTCGGCCCTTCAACTGGCGACCCGCCTGGGCAGCTATAAGAAGTTCAAGGAATACACGCATCTCGTAGACGAAAAGGACACGCCGATCTTCCTCCGCGATTTCCTGACCTTCCGGACGGGAAAACCCGTTCCGGTCGAAGAGGTGGAACCGGCAAGCGAGATCATGAAACGTTTCGTCACGGGAGCCATGAGCTTCGGCTCGATCAGCAAGGAGGCGCACGAGACGATGGCGATGGCGATGAACAAGATACACGGACGCAGCAACACCGGGGAAGGGGGCGAAGACTCCGCCCGCTTCACTCCCCGCGAAGACGGTCTCTCCCTCCGTTCCGCCATCAAACAAGTGGCCTCCGGGCGTTTCGGCGTGACGGCCGAATATTTAGTGAATGCGGACGAGATACAGATCAAAGTCGCCCAAGGCGCAAAGCCGGGCGAAGGCGGACAACTGCCGGGATTCAAGGTTAACGAGGTGATTGCCAAAACGCGTCACTCCATTCCGGGTATCTCGCTGATCTCTCCTCCTCCCCACCATGATATTTACTCGATCGAAGACCTGGCGCAACTGATCTTCGACCTGAAAAACGTCAACCCGCAAGCCGAGATAAGCGTGAAGCTGGTATCGGAAAGCGGCGTCGGGACGATCGCAGCAGGCGTGGCAAAAGCGAAGGCCGACCGCATCGTCATATCGGGTGCCGAAGGGGGAACGGGTGCTTCGCCGATAAGTTCCATCCGCTATGCCGGACTGCCTCCCGAACTGGGATTGTCGGAGACGCAACAGACACTGGTCATGAACAACCTTCGCGGGCAGGTCCGCCTGCAAACCGACGGACAGCTGAAGACCGGACGCGACATCGTCCTGATGGCCCTGTTGGGAGCCGAAGAGTTCGGTTTCGCCACTTCCGCCCTGATCGTGCTGGGCTGCGTGATGATGCGCAAATGCCACATGAACACCTGCCCGGTGGGTGTCGCCACCCAAAACGAGGAACTGCGCAAACGTTTCCACGGCCGCCATGAATATTTGGTGAACTTCTTCACCTTCCTTGCCGAAGAGGTCCGGGAATATTTGGCGGAGATGGGCTTCAAGAAGCTGGATGACATCATCGGGCGCACGGATCTGATCGAGCGGCGCCTCTCTACGCCATCTGTGTCCGGTAAATACGCATTGCTCGATTTCTCCAAATTACTGCACACCCCGGCACAGGCTGCCGCAAATGCCATCCGGCATACGACAGAGCAAGTACATCCGATCGGTCATGTGAAAGATCGCGATATCATCCTGCATGCCATGCCTGCCATCGAGCACCGGCAAGAGATTTCTTTGGATTATGCCATAGCCAACACCGACCGCTCGGTAGGCGCCATGCTCTCCGGCGAGATTGCCAGACGATACGGCAACGCAGGACTGCCGGAACATACGCTCAATATCAAATTCAAAGGTTCAGCCGGACAGAGCTTCGGTGCCTTCCTTGCGCACGGTGTCAACTTCCGACTCGAAGGGGAAGCCAACGATTATTTAGGCAAAGGCTTGAGCGGCGGGCGCATCAGTGTGATGCCTCCGGTACGGTCGACCTTCGTGGCCGAAAACAACACGATTGCCGGAAACACCCTGATGTACGGGGCGACAAGCGGTGAAGTGTATATCAACGGACGTGTAGGCGAACGTTTCTGCGTGCGCAACTCCGGCGCTATCGCCGTCGTGGAAGGAGTAGGCGACCACTGTTGCGAATATATGACCGGAGGACGCGTGGCGGTCCTCGGACGTACAGGCCGCAACTTCGCCGCCGGCATGAGCGGAGGTGTCGCTTATGTGTGGAACAAGGAAGGGGACTTCGACTACTACTGCAATATGGAGATGGTCGAACTCTCGCTGATCGAAGACAGCACCACACGCAAGGAACTGCACGAGCTGATCCGTAAGCACTACCATTTCACCGGCAGCCACCTCGCCGGCAAGATGCTCGACAACTGGGACAAATATGCGGATGAGTTCATCCAAATCGTCCCGATCGAATATAAAAAAGTCTTGCAGGAAGAGCAGATGAAGAAGTTGCAGAAGAAAATCGCCGAAATGCAACGCGACTATTAATGAACAACACGGATGGAAGCCGGAATACGACCGGGGGAGAGACATCTCTCTCATAATTCAGTCTTAAATATAAATTAAAGCATTCATTCACAATGGGAAATCCGAAAGCATTCCTCACCATACACCGGCAAGAAGCCGGATATCGTCCCGTCCACGAACGCATCGACGACTTTAGCGAAGTAGAACAAACGCTCAACAGCAGCGACCGCCGCACACAGGCCTCCCGCTGCATGGACTGTGGCGTGCCCTTCTGCCACTGGGCCTGCCCGTTAGGTAACAAACAACCCGAATGGCAAGACCTGCTCTATAAAGGCAAATGGCGCGAAGCCTTCCACGTGTTGGAGCAGACCTGTGACTTCCCGGAGTTCACCGGACGCATCTGCCCCGCCCTCTGTGAGAAAAGTTGTGTGTTGAAACTGAGCTGCGACGAGCCAGTCACGATACGCGAGAACGAAGCAGCCATCGTAGAAGCCGCTTTCCGCGAAGGATACATCCAACCGGTCCGCCCTGTCCGCAACGGCAAGCGGGTAGCCGTGATCGGCAGCGGCCCGGCCGGACTGGCAGCCGCCAACCAACTGAACCGCCGGGGATACGAAGTGACGGTATTCGAGAAGTACGAACTGCCAGGCGGCCTGCTCCGATTCGGCATCCCGAACTTCAAATTAGGGAAGAACATCATCGACCGCCGTATCCGGTTGATGGAACAGGAAGGGATCGTCTTCAAAGTCAACACGATGGTCGGCAGCGAAGTATCCGCCAAAGAGATCGCCTCGACGTTCGATGCCGTCTGTGTCGCCATCGGCTCCGAAGTACCACGCGACCTTCCCATCGAAGGGCGTAACCTGAAAGGCGTCCACTTTGCCCTCGAACTGCTGTCGCAACAGAACCGCCTCCTCGAAGGCATCGCCATCCCGCCTAAAGACATCATCAACTGCAAGGGCAAGAAAGTCCTCGTCATCGGTGGCGGCGACACGGGAAGCGATTGCGTCGGGACCGCCAACCGCCACGGAGCCGCAAGCGTGACACAAATCGAAATCATGCCCCAGCCACCCGTCGGACAGAATCCGGCAACGCCCTGGCCCCTCTACCCGCAGGTACTGAAGACAAGCAGCAGCCACGAAGAGGGATGCGTCCGCCGCTGGAACCTCGCCTCCGTCCGTTTCATCGGTGACAAGAACACCCTGAAAGGCGTCGAAGTCGAAGAGGTGGAATGGTTACCGGCCAAAGAAGGGAACCGGCCGGAAATGCGTAAGACCGGTCGTACGGAAGTGATCGAAGCCGACCTGGCGTTTCTCGCGATGGGCTTCATCCACCCCGAACAGGAGGGCCTCGTCAAAGAACTGTCCCTTGCTATCGACGCACGTGGCAACATCGCCATCGATCCGGCCACCAACCGGATAGCGGGCACAAACATCTTCGCTTCCGGCGATGCCGTCAGCGGGGCCAGCCTCGTCGTCCGTGCCATGGCCTCCGGCCGCAAAGCCGCCGCTGCCATCGACCAATATCTCAGAGACAAATAACTTTTAATTATTAATTATCAATTATTAATTCCCATGTGTGGCATTACAGCAATCTTCAACATCCATAGCGGCGCTGCCGACCTTCGTCAACAGGCCCTGAAAATGAGTAAACGCATCCGTCACCGCGGCCCGGACTGGAGCGGCATCTATCAAGGCAAGACCGCCATCCTCGCCCATGAACGCCTCTCCATCGTCGATCCGGCATCCGGAGGCCAACCGCTGAAAAGCAAGGACAGTCAACTTATCCTCACCGTCAACGGCGAGATATACAACCACCGCGAACTCCGCGAACAGTTGAAAGGCGAATATGAATTCCAGACCGGGAGCGACTGCGAAGTCATCCTCGCCCTCTACCGCAAATACGGTGTGGGATGCGTGGAAAAGCTGAGTGGGATCTTCGGGTTCGCCCTCTACGACGAAGCGAACGACTGCTACCTGATCGCCCGTGACCCGATCGGCGTCATTCCCCTCTATATCGGCCACGACGACGAGGGGCATCTCCTCGTATCATCCGAACTGAAAGGGCTCGAAGGTTTCGCGACCGCATACGACCAGTTTCCTCCGGGACATTATTTCTATAGTCGCGATAAGGATTTCACCCGCTGGTACGTCCGCGACTGGATGCAATATGACAATGTCAAAGACAATCCCGCCAATGTAAAGGAACTGCACGATGCTCTCGAAGCGGCCGTACGTCGCCAACTGATGAGCGACGTACCCTACGGCGTACTCCTCTCCGGCGGTCTGGACTCGTCCATCACCTCCGCCATAGCCAAAAAATACGCTGCCAAACGTATCGAGACCGAAGGAAAGGCAGATGCATGGTGGCCCCAGCTGCACTCTTTCGCCGTCGGCCTCAAAGGAGCGCCCGACTTAGCGGCAGCCAAGAAAGTGGCTGAGTATATCGGTACTGTCCACCACGAGATCAACTACACGATCGAAGAAGGGCTCGATGCCATCCGCGATGTGATCTACTATATCGAGACATACGACGTGACAACCGTCCGCGCCTCAACCCCGATGTATCTGCTGGCCCGTGTCATCAAGTCGATGGGTATCAAGATGGTGTTGAGCGGTGAAGGGGCGGACGAGGTGTTCGGAGGTTACCTTTATTTCCACAAAGCCCCGGATGCAAGGGCCTTCCACGAAGAGACCGTCCGCAAACTAAGCAAACTCTATATGTACGACTGCCTCCGAGCCAACAAGAGCTTGTGTGCCTGGGGTGTGGAAGGCCGCGTTCCTTTCCTCGACAAGGAGTTCCTCGATGTTGCCATGCGCCTCAATCCCGAAGCCAAAATGTGTCCCGGCAGCGTGATCGAGAAGAAAATCCTCCGCGAAGCCTTTGCCGAGATGCTCCCTCCGGAAATCGCCTGGCGTCAGAAAGAACAGTTCTCCGACGGCGTCGGCTACAGCTGGATCGATACGCTGAAGAAGGTGACCGCCCAAGCCGTCAGCGACACCGAAATGGCAGACGCTGCCCTGCGCTTCCCGATCAACACGCCGCAGAACAAAGAAGAATACTTCTACCGTACCATCTTCGAAGAACATTTCCCCAGCGAAAGCGCCGCCCGCAGCGTACCGAGCGTCCCCAGCGTCGCCTGCTCCACAGCCGAAGCCCTCGCCTGGGATACTTCCTTCAAAAACATGAACGATCCGAGCGGACGGGCGGTGAAAGGGGTACATGAAGCGGCATACTGACCACAGTATGCCGCTCGGCACGTGCGATTCTTCAAATCAGGACGTAAAAAATTTGATTCTAAATCAAAAATAGTATTTTTGTCACCTCAAAATACTAACAGGACTTTTAAGTTTATGAATATCAAATTAAGGGATAACATCACCGGAGTATTAGGGGTAATCATTAGTTTCATTCTCACAATCGGTTGTACGGACAACAATGATAACAACGGGCCGATAGAAAGTAAATACGGTCTTATTCAAATGTCTGAAAATGATTATAACCCAGACAATACTTCCTATATTTTACAGGATGGCGAACCTGACAGCCTTCTTTTTAACCGCAACCAACGCAGTTTTCGTGTAAACGCTCCTTTACAGGTTTCCATCACCGACAACCAAGAATTCCTTTTCCGTTTTTACTGTCCGAGAGGAATCAATAACGTAATCGTATGGGCAACCATAGAGGGGCATGAAAAGGAATTACGATTTGCGGAATTCACACGAATACAACCTTTCCAAGAATTCCGGACGAAAATTCCTTTTATCAATAAGGATAAAATCTATTATACCCGGCAAGGTGAAGAAGTGATCGTCCCGGCAACTCCCGATATCAAAGCCGGCAACATCAAATTGCGAATTGAGTCTGTCGACCCTGTCTATCAAGGCATGATCAATGTAAAACCTAAATGGAATATCTGGTTCGGCAAATACTCCGGATCCAACTGGGGCAGTTTTGCTCCCCATCTGGCCAGAGAAGCGGTAGCTTTGTCCTTGAACATGGCAGCCATGTTCTCGACTTCCCTGTTCGAACAGGAACTGGACAAATGGAAGGGAAAACTGATCAACAATGGAAACGTTGTCGATATCAACACGTTGAAAAAACAAATCACCAATCATTCAGGATTTTGCTTCGGACGTGTAGTGAACGTAGTGGGACTCGGAGGAGGCAACACCTACGGATTAGGCGAATATGTTTATTTAACCCATTATGCCGACGATGCCAACGGAAGCGACACTCCCTATCACGAGATGGCACACTGCCTGGGCTACGGGCATAGCGGCAATATGACCTATTATCCGGCGGAAGGGGGGTTCCCGACCGTCTGCATGAAAGTCTACTCGCAACTGTCCAGGGAAAAGAAATTACCGGTCTATTCACGCCGCTTCCTTCATACAAGACGAAACAAGAACCTGGTGGAAAACAAAAGTATCTATACCGCTTCTGCCTATATCATCGAAGATCCGGAGTTGGATGCCATAGATGGCGGTCTTAGCATTCCTTTCACAGAAACGGACAAGGCCGGACACGAAGGCTCCCCTCTTTCTTTTACCATTTCCGTACTGGACGTACCGGGAGCAACGGTCGAAACGTTTCAGCCCAAAGCCGTCCACTTGTACCAAAACATGCTGTATGTAGCCAACAGCGCTCCCGGCCATTACAGTCTTGAAATCTTCGATGTTTCTTCCGGCATCCGCCATATACGGAGCATCCGAAAATGGACAGACAACGAGACAGAAGAGACATTTGCCGGAGAACCTACCGGGGTAACCCGCTCTTTCAATAAAATATATGTGGCAAACGCAGGAAGTCGTACAGATGTATTCGACGCTTCCACATATGAATTCATAACCTGTATCGGAACCGGGACGTGGGGAGAAGGAAATTTTCAGACTGTCCATGCCTTTGATGTGGTCGCCAGCCAAGGAAGCATCCTGATCCGGGACAAACGCAAACTGGTCGTCGTTCTGGAAAACGACGTACAACCCGGTACGGCACGAAAAATCCCCGTCTACAGCCGCAGCGCCAACCTGAAAGAGGCTTTCGGGACATACGGAATCGCAATCAACGAAAAAGGGCTCATCTATGCGACCGCCCAAAATACGAAGAAAGTCCATATCTTCGATCCGAAAAACATACGAGAAGGCAACAGCGGTTTCATGTATAACAACGTTTCCCTCGGTTTTGAAAACGCACCCCAATCATTAGCTTTCATCGGTAACCGATTATTCGTAACTCTGCGTGCCAATAGCAAACAGTCCGAGCTATGGGAAATCGACCCGTCCAACGGCAAGCTGTTGCAAAATCTCACCGGCACCCTCACAGAGCCTGAAAAAATAACGGCCTCCCGCCAGACATTGCTGGTAGTAGACCGTGGAACGCAAAGTATCAGAGCGATACCCGCAAAGGATTTATAAAAAATCCTTCCGCATCGGACTGAACGTATCGACCAGGACTCCTGCTTCCAGACACCGGCAACCATGCAGGACACCTGGTTTCATATAGACTCCATCGCCTGCACGGACGATCTTTGTCTCGCCATCCGTCGTGAACTCGAACACGCCGCTTGCCACATAAGTCGCCTGCGTATGCGGGTGTGTATGAGGCGTACCGACAACCCCGGTTTCAAACTTGACCTTAACCATCATCAGGTCGTCATTGTAGGCCATGATCTGGCGAACGACACCTTCGCCGGCATTTTCCCACTTTATTTCGCTCTCATACTGAAAATTATTACTTTCCTTCTCCATCCTATTCTGTTTATATGCAGACAAAAATAGAAATAAATACAGAAACAGGAATAGGATTATCCGTCAAATTGTCCTACTTTTGAGGAATAATATAAATTTATATTCACATGAAAAACAAGATTTCTACCGGGGCGCTCTTCGCCATGCTTCTGCTAATGGTTATGCTTCCCCGAACAGGACATTCACAAGAGATCGATCCCAATGCTTATTACGAAATCGTAAGTAGTAACAATCTGGTTCTCGACAATCAAGACAGCGAAGATGACGGGACGCAGATATTCATCAACAACCGCGTGGAGAACCGGATGTCGCAGGTGTGGCAACTGACGACTCCCGGCTATGGGGTCTATAAGATCTGCACGCCCCTCTCCGAAAAATGCGTAGACAACAACAACACGAAAGAACCGGGTCCGGTGATCCAGTGGGACAATGGAGCGGCCAATATGAACCAGTTCTGGAAACTCACGAAGGTAGGCGAAAACACCTACACGTTCACCAGTATTGCCAACGGGCTGAACCTTGGTATTAGCGACGACGGACAGCCGGGGAAAGCGGCTCTCCAGCTTGCCGCCGATTCGACCAGTGCCAGACAACACTGGACGCTGCGCCGGTCGAATCTCAAAATAGACAAGGAAGCCCTGCGCGGATCGAGCGACAACGATTGGGAGAACGAAACCATCTTTGCCGTTAACAAGGAGCCGGGACATACGACCTACGTGCCTTTCCCTTCCGTCGAGAGCCTGAAAAGTTCGCCAGATTACCGGAAAGCCTGGATCCGCCCGAACTCGCCGCGTTACCAACTGCTGAACGGCAACTGGAAGTTCAACTGGGTGAAACAGCCGTCCGAACGTCCGGTGGACTTCTACAAACCGAACTACGACGTAGCCGGCTGGAAAGAGATACCGGTTCCCTCCAACTGGGAAATGTATGGATACGGTACTCCGATTTATACGAACATCACCTATCCGCACCGCAACAATCCTCCTTTCATACAAGGCAAGAAAGGATATACGATTATGGACGAACCGAACCCGGTAGGCTCCTATCGCCGGGACTTCAACATTCCGGACGACTGGAAAGGGAACGAAATCTTCATCCATTTCGACGGAGTCTACAGTGCGATGTACCTCTGGGTGAACGGGAAGAAAGTCGGTTACAGCCAGGGTGCGAACAACGACGCTGAGTTCAATATCACGAAATATGTAAAGCCGGGCAAGAACGTGCTGGCGGTCGAAGTATATCGCTGGAGCGACGGCAGCTATCTGGAAGATCAGGATATGTTCCGCCTGAGCGGTATTCATCGGGATGTGTACCTGTTTGCAACTCCGAAGCTACGGTTGCGCGATTACTATCTGACTTCGACTTTCGCCGGTGACGATCTGGGAAAAGCGACATTCAACGTCCGGACGAACGTGATGAATTACGGCAAACCGGTGGACGAAGCAGTTGTCGATATCACGCTGCTGGACCAGGACGGCAAGCAGGTCGCTTTCATATCCGACGTAGTCAAGGATATCAAAAAAGGACAGGAAGCGGTCAACACTGCCAGCGTGGAAGTCAGGAACCCGCACTTATGGTCTGCCGAAACCCCTTACCTCTACACCGTCATCCTGGATCTGAAGGACAAGACCGGGCAGACGCTCGAGGCGATGACAACACAATTCGGTTTCCGCAAGATCGAGATCAAGGACAAGCGGGTGTATATCAACAACGAACAGGTATTCTTCAAGGGCGCCAACCGTCACGACATCCATCCGCAGCACGGGAAAGCCGTCCCGGTCGAATCGATGATCGAAGATATATTGCTTTTCAAACGCTATAACCTGAACACGATCCGCACCAGCCACTATCCGAACGACGCCAAGATGTATGCGTTGCACGATTATTACGGCATCTACGTGATGGATGAAGCCGACATCGAGTGCCACGGCAACCATTCCATCAGCAACAAGGAAAGCTGGCTACCCGCCTATGTGGACCGTATGGTTCGCATGATCGAACGGGACAAGAACCATACGTCCGTCATCTTCTGGTCGATGGGTAACGAATCCGGCGACGGCAAGAACTTCGACACGGTATATAAGGAAGCCCGCAAACTCGACCCGCGTCCGATCCACTATGAAGGTAAGAACCGGATCGCCGATATGGACTCCCGCATGTATCCTTCCATCGAATCGATGAAGGAACAGGACGAGCAAAAAAGCGACAAGCCGTTCTTCCTCTGCGAATATGCACATGCCATGGGCAACGCGATCGGTAACCTCGACGAGTATTGGGATTACATCGAGAATCATTCCTGCCGCATGATAGGCGGTTGTATCTGGGACTGGGTGGACCAAGGTATCAACAAATACGGTGAACTGCCAAACCGTTACTACTTCGGCGGTGGTTTCGGCGACAAGCCGAACGACTTCGACTTCTGCTGTAACGGAATCGTGACTCCTGATCGCCAGGTGACACCGAAATTGATTGAGGTGAAGAAAGTGTACCAATACATCAAATTCAAACCGGTAGACCTGAAGGCGGGTAAAGTGAAGTTGGAAAACCGCTATGATTTCCTGAACCTGGATCAGTTCGATTTGCAATGGCAATTGTTAAAAGACGGCCAAGTGGTCGAATCGGGTGTATTATCGTTAGGCAACGTAGCTCCGAACAAAAATATCGAAGTGACGATTCCTTATAAAACAGCTTTGGATGCGGGCAGTGAATACTTCCTCAATCTGTCGGCCCGATTGAAAAAGGATTGTAATTGGGCGAATGCCGGACACGAAGTGGCATCCGAACAATATCCGTTGACCGGTAAGGTGTCTGTAGCTCCTGTCGACAGGACTTTCAACGACACGCTGAAAGTGGAAGAAGAGAAGGGGCAGATCGGTTTCCGGGCTCCGGGATTCTTCGTTGCCTTCAATCCGGAAACAGGGAAGATGATCTCCTTGCGTTATGCCGGCACGGATATGATCTATAATAAGGAAGGATTAGACCTCAACTGGTTCCGTGCGATGGACAACGACAAGCGGGATTATCTGCCGACAGCCATCACGAAACAGGCATTCGACTGGAAACAATCCGATGATAAAAAATCGGTGACTGTTACCACGAGCCATGAAGCCGTCGTAGGCAGCGGAGCGAAAAAAGTGGTACTGCCGTTCGAAATCACTTATACGGTCTATGCGAGCGGTACGGTCGATGTGGATGCGACTTTCAAAACCGGCAACGATTTCAACCTGCCTCGCCTCGGCCTCAAGGTTGCCTTGAACCCGACGCTCGAAATGGTGGAATGGTATGGACGGGGCCCGATCGAGAACTATTGGGACCGCAAGAATGCAGCCTATGCCGGCCTGTACAAGAACACCGTGACCGGAATGGAAGAAGCCTACGTGCGTGCCCAGTCAATGGGAAACCGCGACGACGTACGCTGGCTGACGCTGAAAAGCCTCGACAACCAAGGCATCCGGATCACGTCTAAAGATCACCTGAACTTCAGTGCGCTCCACTTCACCGATCCGGAACTGTGGGGATTGACTTACGGGCACGACCTCGACAACATCCGCCGTGCCGAAGTGATTCTGAGCCTCGATTGCATCCAGCGCGGTATCGGTAACGGTAGTTGTGGCCCAGGCCCACGTCCGCATTATGAAATAGAAAAGAACAAAGACTATTCATACTCGTTCCGCATAGAGAACGCTAAATAATCATTGGACTTCAGTCCTGTTTCTAAATAAATACATCTGTTGATTATTTAATAGAAATGGGACTGAAGTTCCTACAAAAGCATTACTTTTAGACCACATCAAAAATGAAGAAGATTTTGTTCACCGCAGGGCTTGCTCTACTTGCATGGGGATCGACCAGCATGGCGCAAAGCATGTATTTCAGCAATAGTAAAGAATGGCTCCAAAAGGCGGAAGCCTGCCGGCCGGAACTGAGTTATCAAACCATTTCTCCTGTAAAAGTCGTCCGTTCCGTACAGGATACAAAAGCCTTTCAGGGTTGGCGGATGGAAGAAGCCGGCGAGACGGACATCCTGTTCAACGAGCCTTTTAAGAAGCACCCTGGCATCATACTGGATTTCGGTAACCACTACACCGGTTTCCTGACCTTCTCAATCAAGCCGTCCGGATTAACAGCCGCCGATGCTCCCGTCCGACTCAAATTTACATTTGCAGAAGTACCGGGCGAGTTGAACACTCCGCTCGAACCCTATAAAGGTGGCCTGGCCCGCTCCTGGATACAAGACGAGATCGTTACGATCACGAGCGTTCCCCATGAGATGACCATTCCGCGCCGTCTGGCAGGCCGTTACCTGAAAATCGAATTGCTCGGCATATCCGGCAGCTTCGATTTCGTATTCGACAACCTGACGTTTAAGGCACAAACATCGGTCACGAATGAAGCCCCCGCCCTGGCCCAGACAACCGAACCGCTGATACGGGACATCTACAAGGTCGGCCTGAACACCCTGAAAGAATGCATGCAGACGGTCTATGAAGACGGACCGAAACGCGACCGCCGCCTGTGGATCGGCGACCTCTACCTCGAAGCGTTAGCAAATGCCTACACGTTTAAGAACCATGAACTGACGAAACATTGCCTGTACCTGTTAGCAGCATTTGCCAATAACGAAGGTTTGCTGCACGCGACCTTGTTAGAAAAGCCGAAACCACATCCGCAATACGGCACTCACACGCTGGACTATTGCCTCATATATAATGTAGCCCTGCTTGAATACCTGAAGGAAACCGGCGACAAGGAAACGGCCGACGACCTCTGGCCTGTCGCTATCCGCCAGATCGAAATGGCTCTCCGCCAGTTCTCGCCGGAATGGATTTACGATATGGACAAGCAACCTCAATACTGGCTGGTATTCGATTGGAAAGACGGCTACGACCGGCAAGCATCCATGCAGGGACTGACCATCTTCGCTCTACAACAAAGCTATGAACTGGCTAAAATGTTAGGCAAAGTAAAGGAGGCCGGCGAATGGCTGACAATCGCCGACAAGATGAAAAAAGCCGCCCGACAGCACTTCTACGACAAGAAGCGGGGCGTAATGGTCAGCGGCAAAGACAAGCAGGTTTCTTATCTGTCCCAGGTATGGATGATCCTGTCCGGCACGCTGAACAAGAAAGAGGGAGCTAAAGCAATGACGACCGTCATGTCCATGCCCGATGCCTGCTATCCGGGTTGCCCCTATGCGTATCATTATGTAATAGAAGCTCTTCTACAATGTGGAATGTCGCAGGAGGCCCGCAACCTGATTACGGATTACTGGGGCAGTATGGTGAAACAGGGAGCCGATACCTTCTGGGAAGTCTATGACCCGAACAATGACTACCTTTCCCCCTACGGCTTTTTTGTCATCAACAGCTATTGCCATGCCTGGAGCTGTACTCCGGTCTATTTCATCAATAAATATCCGGAAATTTTCCAGAAATAACCTTTTAAAACCCAAAAATTGGTCGGCGCAGGTCGTGCCGGCCACTTTCACCCCCAAAAGCTCACCGCATAGGTCACGCCGACCATTTCCAGCTTTCCCAAAAGCTATCCCGACTTGAGACAGGAATTTGCAAAAGGCAAACTTACAAAAACAAAGATAAAATAGGTACTATGATTACTATTTACAACATAAGACACCCTTATTTGTTATAATCCATCACATACATAATATTTTTACACATCAGGACACTATTTATAGATTTAATATATCAAAACGCCTTATATTTGCATCATAATAAAACAAAAAGCTATAATAAGTAAAATAACAGCAATAAAATGACAGAATCAATCAGGTTTACAAAGATGCATGGAGCCGGAAACGACTATATATACGTGAATGCAATGGCTTTTCCGGTCCGGAACCCGGAAGAACTTGCCATCAGGCTGAGTGCTCCTCATACCGGGATCGGCTCGGACGGACTGGTTCTGATAGGTTCGTCGAAGATTGCCGACTTCAGCATGCGTATTTTCAATGCGGACGGTTCCGAAGCCATGATGTGCGGAAATGCCTCCCGTTGTATCGGCAAATATGTATATGACAAGAGATTGACGGACAAAAAAAACGTTACGCTGGAAACATTATCCGGCATCAAGGAATTGCAACTGACCACCCGGCAGCTTTCCGGTTCCCGCGAAGAGGTTACCGAAGTGACGGTCGATATGGGCTGTCCGGTAATAGGTGAAACGACCCTTGAAATAGAAGCCGGAGGCAATTTTTATACAGGAACGGTCGTCTCGATGGGGAATCCGCATCTCGTCATTTTTGTTGAAGATATCACGAATATAAATCTGCCGGTCATCGGGCCTTTATTAGAATGCCATCCGCTGTTCCCGAACCGGACGAATGTCGAATTTGTTCAGGTATTAAGTACAAACAAAGTACGGATGAGGGTTTGGGAACGCGGGTCCGGCATTACGCAAGCTTGCGGAACCGGAGCCTGTGCGACAGCCGTAGCAGGCGTGGTACGCGGGAAAACCGGACGGAAAACCAAAGTCGTCATGGATGGAGGCCCCCTCACCATCCGTTGGGACGAAAATTCCGGACATGTCTATATGACCGGTGGAGCGGTCAAGGTATTCGAGGGAGAACTGGAAGTATAAACACAACAAAAAACAATTGATAAAGTATGGCACTGATTAATGAACATTTCCTGAAGCTACAAAACAACTACTTGTTCTCGGACATCGCAAAGAAAGTAAACAGTTTTAAGGTTACCCATCCGAAAGAGAAGATTATCCGTATGGGCATCGGCGATGTTACACAACCGTTAGCCCCTGCCGTCATCGAAGCCATGCACAAGGCGGTCGATGAAATGGCAAGTAAGGACACCTTCCACGGATACGGTCCCGAACAAGGCTATCCGTTCCTGATAGATGCCATCATCAAGAATGATTACGCCAGCCGCGGTATCTTTCTTGAACCGGGCGAAGTGTTCGTAAGCGACGGTGCCAAAAGCGACTGTGGAAATATCGGTGACATGCTTCGCCACGACAACAGTATCGGTGTGACAGACCCGGTCTATCCGGTATATATCGACTCGAACGTGATGAGCGGACGGACCGGAACGCTGGAAGACGGTAAATGGAGCGATGTGGTCTACATCCCCTGCACGGAAGCCAACAACTTCGTGCCCGACCTGCCCAGCCGTCGCGTAGACATCATTTATCTCTGCTACCCGAACAACCCGACCGGAACGACGCTCACGAAAGAGGAACTGAAGAAATGGGTGCACTATGCCCTTGCCAACGACTGCCTGATCATGTACGACTCGGCTTATGAGGCCTACATCCAAGATCCCAATATTCCCCACTCGATCTACGAGATCAAGGGTGCGAAGAAGGTGGCGATCGAGTTCCGCAGCTTCTCTAAAACGGCAGGTTTCACAGGTGTGCGTTGCGGTTACACGGTTGTCCCGAAAGAGTTGAACGCCTTTACCCTGGCAGGCGAACGGGTTCCGCTGAACCGGATGTGGAACCGTCGTCAGTGCACGAAGTTCAACGGTACGAGCTACATCACCCAACGGGGTGCCGAAGCTGTTTACAGTCCGGAAGGTAAAACGCAGATCAAGAAAACGATCGATTATTATATGACAAACGCCCGTATCATGCGGGAAAGCCTCCGGAGCTGCGGTCTGCGGGTATATGGTGGCGAAAACGCCCCTTACATCTGGTTGAAAACACCCGACGGACTCTCCTCCTGGAAGTTTTTTGACAAGCTGCTTTATGAAGTCAATATAGTAGGGACCCCCGGTGTGGGGTTCGGACCCAGCGGCGAGGGTTTTCTCCGCCTCACCGCTTTCGGAGACAGAGACGACACGTTGGAAGCCATGGCCAGGCTGAAGAAGTGGTTGCTCTGAATTAACTGTCGATGCAGAAGGGGGAGAAACTGCGCAAATCCTCTCCCCCACACATGTCCTGATTGCAAGGAAGCATAGGCAAAGTTTTAAGGTTATCCAACAGAAAGAACATGATGAAAACAACGACTTTCAAGCGGACGGTTTTGTCCGCTACGGCTCTACTTATGTCCTTTTCGATCAGACTCTTTCTCGTTGCCGGTATTCACCCAAGCTATTATTGCTCCCGAACATGACGATGTATTTTTAGTTTTCGGCATATCGCTGTAAACCAGTAATAAAGTTTAGGTTATCAAATAAAAAGAAAAGGAATCGTATAGAAAGGCCCGCCGGGTTTATTGATTTTATAGAATGTTATACCACAACCATCCCTGACTAAGACGGCGAGCGTTCTATACACCTTTTCCACAGTATTAATCCGGGTGAGACATCACCCAAACTCTTTAAGGTTATGAAAAAGATTGAAGCTATTATTCGTAAGACCAAGTTCGAAGAAGTGAAAGAAGCACTTCTCGATGCAGACATCGAATGGTTTTCGTACTACGACGTAAGAGGTGTCGGCAAAGCACGACAGGGACGTATCTACCGCGGCGTGGTCTATGACACGAGTTACATCGAACGTACGCTGATTTCCATCGTCGTCCGAGACAAGAACGTAGAGAAGACAGTGCAAGCCATCATCAAAGCAGCCCAGACAGGCGAGATCGGTGACGGACGCATCTTCGTCATTCCAGTGGAAGATTCCATCCGCATCCGTACTGGGGAACGCGGCGACATAGCACTCTACAATGCGGAACAGGGGAGATAGATAATGTGCCAATTAATATGACAAGCTCGATCTTTCCCATTGGCATATTGGTAAATTAATCAATTAAACAAACAATTACAATGGATACTACATATACAATTACAGACTTAGCCCTATCGCTCGATACCGTATGGATGCTGCTTGCAGCCATGTTAGTATTTTTCATGCAGCCGGGATTCGCCCTTGTGGAGGCGGGATTTACCCGGACCAAGAACACGGCGAATATATTGATGAAGAACCTGCTCGATTTCATGCTGGGATCGTTGCTGTTCTGGACCGTTGGTTTCGGTATCATGTTCGGGGCAGGTGGTTTCGTCGGGATGCCTCATTTGTTCAACCTGAATTTCTATCATTCCCAATTGCCGGTCGAAGGATTCCTGATCTTCCAGACGGTATTCTGCGCGACAGCCGCCACAATCGTTTCCGGTGCGATGGCGGAACGGACCAAATTTTCCATGTACCTGGCATATACCATCCTGATCAGCGTGTTGATTTACCCCGTCAGCGGTCACTGGACCTGGGGTGGCGGCTGGTTGATGAACGGTGAAGAGGATAGTTTCATGATAAAAACGTTCGGGACTGTCTTTCACGATTTTGCCGGTTCCACAGTCGTCCATTCTGTAGGCGGATGGGTTGCCTTGGTGGGTGCGGCTATCATCGGACCTCGCATCGGCAAATACGGGAAAGACAAAAAATCACGAGCCATACCCGGCCATAGCCTGACGCTGGCTTGTCTCGGTGTATTCATCCTGTGGTTCGGCTGGTTCGGGTTCAACCCCGGTTCGCAGTTGGCAGCGGCCGGCGAGGGGAACCGTACGGCGATTGCGCATGTATTCCTGACAACCAACCTGGCAGCCTGTGCCGGTGGATTCACTTCCCTGATCGTTGCCTGGTTGAAGTACAAGAAACCATCTCTCTCTCTGACGCTGAACGGCGTATTGGCCGGATTAGTCGGTATCACTGCCGGTTGCGACCTGGTTTCTCCGGCCGGAGCGGCCATTATCGGCATCATCTGCGGGGCGGTGATGATCTATGCGGTCGACTTTATCGACCATGTCCTGAAGATAGACGATCCGGTAGGCGCCTCTTCCGTGCACGGTGTTTGCGGTTGCCTCGGAACCATCCTGACGGGGCTGTTCGCTACCGAAGAAGGTTTTTTCTACAGCGGCAGCGCAAACTTCCTGCTGGCACAGTTGTTCGGGGCGGTGATAGTAGGCTGCTGGGCTGCCGGAATGGGGTTCGTAGTCTTCAAAGGGCTTGATATCGTACACGGCCTCCGGGTTCCGGCTCGTGTCGAAGAAGAGGGGCTGGACATTTACGAACATGGCGAAACGGCTTACAATAGCTAACGGGAGGTTGTACCTAAATCCCGTTTAATCAATACAAAATATGATCCTGGATCAAGTCCGGGATCACAAAATTTCAATCGACATCTAAAAACAATAAAGATTATGTCAAAGTTAAGATTCAGAGTAGTAGAGACAGCCTTCAAGAAACGGGCTGCAGAAGTACCGGCGCCTGCCGAACGTCCATCCGACTATTTCGGGCAGAACGTATTCAACCGGGCGAAGATGTTCAAATATCTTCCCGAAAAAGCGTACGAACGGATCACGGACTGCATCGACAACGGCGCTCCACTCGATCGCGAAACAGCCGATGCCGTAGCTGCCGGCATGAAAAAATGGGCGATCGAAATGGGAGCCACCCACTACACGCACTGGTTCCACCCGCTGACCGAGGGGACGGCCGAGAAGCATGATGCTTTCGTCGAACACGATGGCAAGGGCGGCATGGTCGAAGAGTTCTCCGGCAAGCTGTTGATCCAGCAGGAACCCGATGCATCCAGTTTTCCGAACGGCGGTATCCGGAACACATTCGAGGCACGCGGTTATTCCGCTTGGGATCCCTCCTCTCCCGCTTTTATCGTAGGCGATACGCTCTGCATCCCGACTGTCTTCATCGCTTATACCGGCGAATCACTGGACTACAAAGCCCCGTTGCTGAAAGCCCTTGAAGCCGTCAACAAGGCTGCCACAGACGTTTGCCACTACTTCAACCCGGATGTAAAGAAAGTGTATGCCTATCTGGGCTGGGAACAGGAATATTTCCTGGTAGACGAAGGCTTGTATGCCGCACGTCCCGACCTGTTACTGACAGGCCGTACGCTGATGGGACACGAGAGTTCAAAGAACCAGCAACTGGAAGACCACTACTTCGGCGCCATCCCGACCCGTGTCATGGAGTTTATGAAGGACCTGGAAATCGAATCGCTCAAATTAGGTATTCCGTTGAAAACACGCCACAATGAAGTGGCCCCGAACCAGTTCGAACTGGCTCCCGTTTTCGAAGAATGCAACCTGGCGAATGATCATAACCTGCTTGTAATGGCTCTGATGCGCAAGATCAGCCGTAAGCATGGCTTCCGTGTCTTACTACACGAAAAACCGTTCAAAGGCGTAAACGGTTCCGGCAAGCACAACAACTGGTCACTGGGAACCGACACAGGCATTCTCCTGATGGCTCCGGGCAAGACACCGGAAGAAAACCTCCGCTTCATCACCTTCATCGTCAATGTGCTGATGGCTGTCTACCACCATAACGGATTATTGAAAGCCAGCATTTCGAGCGCCACCAACGCCCACCGCTTAGGGGCCAACGAGGCACCTCCCGCAATCATTTCCAGCTTCCTCGGAACACAGTTGTCGAAAGTCTTGGAACATCTCGAAAAAAGCGAACCGGAAGACCTGATGCTGGCAGGCAAGCAAGGCATGAAGCTCGACATCGCCCGCATCCCCGAACTGCTGATCGACAATACCGACCGTAACCGTACCTCGCCTTTTGCCTTCACCGGCAACCGCTTCGAATTCCGTGCCGTAGGCTCCGAGGCCAACTGTGCTTCCGCCATGCTCGCCCTGAACGCAGCCGTAGCCGAACAGTTGAAGACATTCAAAACCGAGGTCGATGCAAAAATTGCCGATGGCAAGGAAACATTCGCCGCCATCCTCGAAGTGCTCCGTAAAGACATCAAGGAATGCAAGGCGATCCATTTCGACGGCAACGGCTACAGTGACGAATGGAAAGCCGAAGCGGCCCGTCGTGGCCTGGACTGCGAAACAAGCGTGCCGGTGATCTTCGACAACTACCTGAAAGAAAGCAGTGTCCGGATGTTCGAATCCACCGGTGTCATGACACGTAAGGAACTGGAAGCCCGTAACGAAGTCAAATGGGAAACCTATACGAAGAAAATCCAGATCGAAGCCCGCGTACTCGGCGACTTGGCGATGAATCACATCATCCCGACCGCCACCAGATACCAGACTTCCCTGATCGACAACGTCTACAAGATGAAAGACCTTTTCCCTGCCGATAAGGCTTCCGTCCTTTCATCCCGCAACCTGGAAATCATCGAGGACATCGCCAACCGTACCAACTTCATCAAAGAAAAGGTAGACGAAATGGTGGAAGCCCGCAAAGTCGTCAACAAGATCGAGAGCGAACGCGAGAAAGCAATCGCTTACCACGACAAGATCGTCCCGATGCTGGAAGCCATCCGCTACCACATCGACAAATTAGAACTGGTGGTCGACGACCAGATCTGGACATTACCGAAATACAGGGAACTGTTATTTATCAGATAGTTTTTTGTTGATTGTTTTGTGTTTGCAAGGGGAGCATGCTGCGAAGTATGGCTCCCCTTCTTTTTTATTACAAAGGAATTATATACCTTTGGAGCATAATCAAAAAGAAAAGAGTTTACGCCATGACGGCAATGAAATTGCAACAATGGAAACGATTGCCGTCAGAACCCCGACAAACTCAAAAAACCTATAAGACAAACATAAACGAATATGAACTACGGATTTATAAAAGTTGCCGCCGCCGTACCGCATGTACAGGTAGCGGATTGTTTTTATAATATAGAAAAAATAGAAGGGTTGATGCGGCAAGCATCGGAAAAAGGCGTGCAGATCATCGCTTTCCCCGAACTATCCGTCACCGGCTATACCTGCCTCGACCTCTTCGCCCAGCAGACGCTGCTCGATGGCGCAGAAGCGGCTTTGCTCAGACTGCTCAACGATACGGCCGACTTGGATATCCTGACCATTGTCGGCGTTCCGCTACGGACGGAAAACCGGCTGATCAATGCCGCCGTTGTCTTCCAGAAAGGAGTCATACGGGGAGTTGTCCCTAAGACATATTTGCCCAACTACAAAGAATTCCAGGAACAACGCTGGTTCACATCCGCCACGGAACTTCGGGAATCGACGATTTCCATCGGGGAAGAAGAATCTCCGATGGGCAGCCACCTGCTGTTCCGTTCGGGACGGCTGACTGCCGGCATCGAGATATGCGAAGACCTCTGGGTTCCCGTCCCCCCCAGTTCCCTGCTGACGATGGAAGGAGCCAACATCATCTTCAACCTCTCTGCCAGCAACGAGCTGATCGGCAAGCACGCCTACCTGCGTTCGCTGATCTGTCAGCAGTCCGCCCGTTGCATGGCAGGCTATGTCTACGCCTCTTCCGGCTTCGGCGAATCGAGCACCGATCTCGTCTTTGCCGGTAATGGGATCATAGCCGAGAACGGCAACCTGCTTGCCGAATCTCCCCGTTTCACGATGGAAGAACAACTTGTCATCAGCGAGATCGACCTCGACACCTTACAGAACGACCGCCAGGTAAACACCAGTTTCATGTATGGCGCACCCGGACTGCTGAAGAAAGAAACACAAACCATAGATTTCCAGCTCCCGCATCCGGATAGATGCTATCTGACCCGCCCGGTCGACCCGCACCCGTTCACTCCTTCCGGCGATGCGCTGAAAGAACGCTGCGAGGAAATCTTCCAGATACAGGTTGCAGGGCTGGCCAAACGGATCGTCCACGCCCATGCCCGGACAGCCATCATCGGCATATCCGGCGGCCTCGACTCCACCCTGGCACTGCTTGTGACCGCCATGACTTTCGACGCCCTGAAGATGCCGCGCGAACAAATCATCGGTATCACGATGCCCGGCTTCGGCACGACCGACCGCACCTATACCAACGCCTGCGACCTGATCCGCTCCCTCGGTGTCACACTGAAAGAGATCTCGATCAAGGAAGCCTGCCTGCAACATTTCCGCGATATCGACCACGACCCGTCCGTCCACGACGTGACCTACGAAAATAGCCAGGCTCGCGAACGGACCCAACTACTGATGGACGTCGCCAACCGGGAAAACGGCCTCGTGATCGGGACCGGCGACCTCTCCGAACTGGCACTCGGTTGGGCGACCTATAACGGTGACCACATGTCGATGTACGGTGTAAACGGCAGCATCCCGAAAACACTGGTCAAATACTTGGTCGAATGGATCGCCGACAACAAGGTGGACGAATCGTCACGCCTCACCCTACTGGACATCGTCGACACGCCGATCAGCCCCGAACTGATCCCGGCTGACGAGAACGGCAACATCAAACAAAAGACAGAAGATCTGGTCGGTCCTTACGAACTGCACGACTTCTTCCTCTACCATTTCCTGCGTTTCGGTTCCCATCCGTCCAAAATCTATTTCTTGGCACAGAAAGCATTCTCAGGCCTCTACGACAATGCTACGATCAAGAAATGGCTCTACATCTTTTTCCGCCGCTTCTTCCAACAGCAATTCAAACGCAGTTGCCTGCCGGACGGTCCCAAGGTCGGCTCCGTCAGCCTTTCGCCGCGTGGAGATTGGCGTATGCCGAGCGATGCAGTGTCGCGACTTTGGTTGGAAGAAATAGAACGAATCAAAGTATAGTTACCGGGCCGATTCATCCAGCAAAAATGATTTTATTGGTTTTCATTGTTTTATTGATAGCTATGACCGTTTGGAAATGGTCAATAAAACAATGAAAACCTATTATTTAACGTGAGTTCGATATAATTTGCACCCGGTTTCTTTTCTGTTGAAGAACATGAAAGCAAAATGGTAAAAAGCTGTTTGCTATAGAATAAGCAAAGCAACCGCATCAAAATTTCCCAAGGCTGTGATCTGCATACGAAGTTTTCTGCAAATCATCTGTCACTCTATCACCATAAAGTATGTATCCATTGATATTCAAGCATTATAAGAAGTGATACATGACGTTTTTCTCTATCACTTTTCTATCACTCCTCTATCACTCCTGAAACATGGCATTTTTATCGTATGATTGAAAAACAGCATATTGCCTTCTTTTGCTTTTGAAAAAAGCATATAAAACAATCAGACAAACAAATGTAAAAACGAATACAATAGGTGTTAAATTGGCAGAATGCGGTTCTTCATTCCACAAAAGCCCTCTCTTTTTTAGCAAGAAACAAGCACATAATCCCGCAGACACCCCCATGTCGACACCCTTTACACCCGGGTGTACCGGATCTCTACACCCGGGTGTAAAAAGGGGCAACAGAGGGATGTCCGGCAACTAAAGTACCTTTCCGGACCATGGGAACTACTCGGTTTTACATATTTTATAGTCGTTTTTACATAAAATAATCGAGTGATTTGCAGGAATGAGAATAGGGTGCTTGTTGTATGTATTATTCGCAATATGCTTATATACAGTTTTTTATAAACATAATACATGTTTTCGTACCAAATTACCTGTGATAGGGTAGTAACACTGTTGTGATACTTTAGTGATAGAGAAAACAGGTATGTATCACTACGGAACAAACTGAATATCAATCGGTAAAGATGAATTAGTGATACAGTGACAGAGAAATGGGAAAAACTTGGGTTCTTCGTCATTTTCGGGGCAGCAAAATATGCTAACCGCCTTTATCTATGGACTATGCCAGCTTAT
>NZ_CABUOD010000050.1 GCF_902493135.1 uncultured Parabacteroides sp. | reverse complement strand
CTGTATCCATATTATTTGTTAGTAAAGCTATATGCAGAGCCAAAATTCGGCCAAGCAGATAAATTTCAAGCCGCAGCGCAGTCTTTGCTGTCCAAAGAGCCGAAGGTCGAAAGCTCCGCAATCCGGGAAATGAAAGCGGAAATAAAAAAGATATTAGAAAAAAAGTAATTACGAAAGGCTCGTAACTAAAATATGTTTGTATATTTGCGAAACAACTTTGATAAAAACAATAAAATATGAAATACTACAAATTGTTTGCTATACTGTTTCTGGCCGGGATGATGGCTTGTTCCGGTGAAAAGCAAGAGAAAGGTTCAGAGGAAAGCGTAGAAACCGTTCTGCCGGACGAGACAAACGAGGTGACGGTGATAACGCTGAATACTACTGATTTCAACCACGAACTGATCAGTAACGGCAAACTGTCTGCCCGGAACTTTGTCGACCTGAAATTCGAGTCGGCAGAACCGATCGCCAAGATCTATGTGAAGAACGGCGACCGCGTGACGAAAGGGCAAAAACTCGCGGAGCTCTCCACCTTCCGCCTTGCCAACAAGACGGCACAGGCCAAAGATGCACTCGAACGCGCCAAATTAGAATTACAGGACGTACTGATCGGACAGGGCTACAAACTGGAAGATTCCACGAAAGTACCGCCCGCAACCATGCAGTTGGTAAAGGTAAAAAGCGGATATGACCAGGCGCTGATCTCCTGGCAGCTTGCCGAATACGAGCAACGCAACGCAGTCCTGACCGCTCCTTTCGACGGTATCGTCGCAAACCTGTTCGCCAAACAGTTCAACACGGCTTCTACCTCGGATGTTTTCTGCTCCATCATCGATACCCGTACGCTGGAAGCCGCTTTCACGGTTCTGGAAAGCGAACTTCCGCTTATCAAAACGGGCGACCGTGTAGAGGTAGCCCCCTTTGCCTTGTCCGATGTCATGGCTGAAGGCCGTATATCCGAAATAAACCCGCTGGTGGACAAAGACGGGATGGTACAGGTGAAAGCTGCCGTAAACGATAAAGGCAAGTTGTTCGAAGGGATGAATGTACGCGTGAGCATCCACCGCTCGCTGGGTAAACAGTTGGTCGTTCCCAAAAGCGCCGTCGTACTCCGTTCCGGCAAACAGGTCGTATTCACATTAACGGAAGATAAAGCATACTGGAACTATGTACATACGGGTCTGGAAAATGCAGACAGCTACACGATCGTCGACGGACTGAAAGAAGGGGATATCGTGATCACAAGCGGCAATATCAATCTGGCTCACGAAGCGCCGGTCAAGGTAATTGACAATTGACAATGGACAATTGACAATTCATAAATCATAATTTATAAATCATAAATCATAGTTCTAATACATGATAAAGTTTCTACTACAACGCCCTATCGCGGTATTGATGGCTTTTACGGCTTGCTTTATCGTGGGACTGGTTACCTACTTCACCATTCCGGTGTCGTTGCTGCCTGATATTGCAATCCCGGAGATCACCGTACAGGTGTCCGGCCAGAATACTTCGGCACGCGAACTGGAGAACACGGTAGTAAAAACCATCCGCCAGCAACTGATGCAAGTCGCCAGCCTGCGCGACATCCATAGCGAGACGCGTGACGGGGCTGCCATCATACGCCTCAACTTCGATTTCGGGACAAATACGGACCTGGCTTTCATCGAGGTCAACGAGAAGATAGACGCAGCCATGAACTATCTGCCGCGCGAAGTAGAGCGTCCGCGGGTAATCAAGGCCAGTGCGACCGACATTCCGGTGTTCTGCCTGAACCTCACCCTGAAAACAATGGATAATGGGCAATTGACAATTGACAATTTAAGAGATTCAAACAATTATCAATTGGAAAACGACGCTTTCCTCGACCTTTGCCAGTTTGCCGAAACAGTGATCAAACGCCGGATCGAACAACTGCCCGAAGTGGCGATGGTAGATGTGACGGGAGTACTGAAAAGGCAGTTACAGATCGTCCCGGACATGAAACTGCTGAAAATGTCGGAGATCACGCTCGATGACCTGGAGGCGGCGTTGACATCCAACAATATCGAACCGGGCAGCATGACCGTACGCGACGGCTACTACGAATACAACATCAAGTTCTCGACACTGTTGCGCACACCGGAAGACGTCGAGAATATCTATATCCGGAAAAACAACCATATCTTCCAACTGAAAGACCTGGCACGCATCTCCGTCGTACCGGAGAAAGAGACCGGAGCCTCCCTTTCCAACGGGAAACGGGCAGTGACGCTGGCCGTAATCAAGCAGGCGGATGAAAATATGGATAACATGAAGGAAGCGTTGCAGGAAGTCACCGATTATTTCGCTTCCGTCTACCCGGACATCGATTTCAGCATCAGCCGCAACCAGACGGAATTGCTGGATTATACCATCTCGAACCTGAAACAGAACCTGTCGTTGGGATTCCTTTTCATCTGTATCGTGGCCATCCTTTTCTTAGGAGATATCAAGAGCCCGGCTGTCATCGGGTTAAGTATGGTGGTGAGCCTGATCATCAGCTTCCTGTTTTTCTATCTCTGCAAGATGTCGCTGAATATCATCTCTATCTCCGGGCTGATCTTGGCTTTGGGTATGATGATCGACAGCTCGATCATCGTAACGGAAAACATCACCCAATACAGGGCACGCGGGGATTCGCTGGAAGAGGCCTGCAACAAAGGGACGACCGAGGTAATCACCCCGATGCTGAGTTCCACCTTTACGACGATTGCCGTGTTCGTCCCGCTTGTGTTCATGAGCGGAATAGCAGGAGCGATCTTCTTCGACCAGGCCTTTGCCGTCACCGTCGGACTGATGGTTTCCTATTTCACGGGAATCATGCTGCTGCCGGTACTCTACAAACTGGTATACAGCATTCCGGACATCAAACACAAGGGGTTCAATATGCAGATCAACAATCTGGTGAAAGAACATACACTGGACCGTTTCTATGATGCCGGAGTCGATTTCATCTTCCGCCACAAGAAATCGACTTTAATTTGCACAATCATCACGATCCCGCTTTGTGCCGTCCTGTTTTACGAAATACCCAAAAGCCGTATGCCGGAGATCGACCAGAACGAACTGATCGCCCATGTCGAATGGAACGAAAACATCCATATTGACGAAAACCGGAGCCGCGTCAGCCAGCTATTCGCCTCTGTCGGCAATCAGGTGCAAGAGCACACGGCCTACGTCGGCCAGCAGCAATTCCTGTTGAACCGGGACCGTGAGATGTCTGTTTCCGAAAGCGAACTGTATTTCAAGACGGAGAAACCGGCCGAAATCGCTCCTTTGCAAAAATCGGTCGAAGAATGGATCAAGGTCCATTATCCGATGGCCGTGATCTCCTTCTCGCCTCCCGAAACAGTATTCGAAAAGCTGTTTGTGACGGGTGAAGCCGACATTGTCGCCGAACTGTACACCCGCAATAAATCCGAAGCGCCGGAAGCCTCCGTCCTGCATAAGATAGAGCAGCAAATAGAGGCTAAAACAGGCCGGGCACCTGTCGGTATCACCTTCGACAACCAGTTGAACATCACGATAGACAGGCAGAAACTCCTGCTGTATAACGTTGATTACAGCGAAGTGTACCGGTTGCTGAAAACGGCATTCAAGGAGAACGAGGTAGCGACGCTCCGTTCCTACCAGCAATATCTGCCGATCGCATTGGCCGGGGAGGAACAAACGGTAAACGAAGTCTTGCAGAAAACATTGGTGAACACAGTTCCCGATACGGAAGGCAACGTACGATACATCCCGCTGCAATCGCTGGTGCGTGTCACTCCGGGAGAGGACCTGAAAACGATCACGGCTGGAAAGAACGGAGAATACATTCCGTTCAGTTTCTATGATGTAGACAATGCCGGACAGTTGATGGAAGATGTGAAAAAAGAGGTCGATGCCGACTGGGACATTGATTTTTCAGGTAGCTTCTTCTCCAACCGGCAGATGTTGAACGAGCTGGTCGTGATTTTGTTCATTTCGATCCTGCTGATGTATTTCATCCTGGCAGCCCAGTTCGAAAGTTTCCTGCAGCCGCTCATCGTGCTGCTTGAAATCCCGATCGACGTGGCAGCCTCCTTGCTGGTGCTCTGGATATGCGGCCACACCATGAACCTGATGAGCGCCATCGGTATCGTCGTCACCTGCGGTATCATCATCAACGACTCCATCCTGAAACTGGATGCCATCAACGAACTCCGCAAAGAGGGAGTCCCGCTTATGGAAGCCATACACGAGGCCGGACGGCGCCGCCTGCGCCCTATCATCATGACATCATTAACGACAATATTCGGAATGGTTCCGCTGCTTTTCACATTCGATATGGGTAGCGAACTGCAAAAGCCGCTCTCCATCGCCATGATCTCGGCCATGCTGATCGGTACGGCAGTCAGTCTTTTCGTCATACCGCTGGTATACTGGTTCATTTATCGCAAACATGACGTCGGGCATTTGAAAATTGAAAGTTGAAAATTGTAAATTGGAAGTTATGGACAAGAAATTCATTTATAGATATATCATCACGTTGTTGATGCTTGCATGCGCGTTCGGGGGAAAGGCACAGCTCACGCTGACGCTGGAACGGACGATCACGCTGGCGGCGGACAGTTCATTGGACGCTTTCCGGTACAAGAACATGTACCTGGCCGGATACTGGGAGTTCCGGACCTACAAGGCCGGCCGTCTGCCGAGCCTGACCCTGAATCTGACGCCGGCACAATACCAGCGATATTTCACCCAACGGTATGACTCGGACAAGGACATCGATGTTTATAGAAAGCAACAACGGTTCTACGCCGGCGGACAATTGGAGGTCGAACAGAATTTCGACCTCTTGGGCGGTACGTTCTATCTGGATACGGATCTGGATTATATGCGCTATTTCGGTGACGAGACCTATAACCAGTTCTCTTCCGTCCCCATCCGCCTCGGCTACCAGCAAGACCTGTTGGGATATAACGCCTTCAAATGGGAACGGAAAATCGAGCCGTTGAAATACGAGAAAGTCAAAAAAGAGCTATTATATAATGTAGAGCAGATGAGCGAGCAGGCAACGACCTATTTCTTCGCCCTGGCAATGGCACAGGTGGAATACGACCTGGCCAAGGAAAATGTCGCCACGACCGACACGCTATACCGGACAGGGCAGGAACGGCACAAGATCGCCTCCATCAGCCAAGCCGACTTGCTGACACTGAAATTGGATGCCGTGAACGCACGCAACACGTTGAAGAATGCGGAAATCGCCCTGAAACGCGCCATGTTCAGCCTCGCCTCTTACCTGAACTTCGACAAGAACACGGAAATACGCCTGCGCCTTCCGAGCCGCCCGCGCGATATGGAAATCTCGGTCGACAAAGCACTCGCATTGGCACGCGAGAACAACCCGACCTTCCTGGACCTGCGCCAGCAAATACTGGAAGCCCAACAGCAGGTAGACAAGACCAAGAAAGAAGCGATGTTCAACGCGCAGATCAACGCCAGTGTCGGGTTCAACCAGGTGGCCAAGAATATACAGGATGCCTACAAGAATCTGCAACAGCAGGAAATCGTCTCCTTGTCCGTTTCGATCCCGCTGGTGGACTGGGGCGTACGAAAAGGGAAGCATAATATCGCCAAAAACAACCTGCTTGTCACGGAAACATCCGCCAAACAGAAAGAGTTGACGGTCGAAGAAGACGTGATCATGACAGTCGGCGACTTCAATATCCAGCAGGCCCTGATCGGGAGCGCCGAAGAAGCGGTAGACCTGGCGGAAACAGCCTACAGCGAGACCAAACAGCGTTTCATGATCGGAAAGGCGGACATCAACAGCCTCACCCTTTCGCTGAACCGCCAGCAGGAGGCGCAGCGGAACTATATTTCGGCTTTGCAGAACTACTGGCTGAGCTATTATAAGATCCGCAAACTGACGTTGCATGACTTCGAAACGGGAGTTTCCCTTTCGAACGAGTTCGATTATAAAAATGGTTTGTAACGGCAGTCGTTACACTTCGGTAACGCACATCCTTACGCCTCGGCAGCGACAGTCGTTACCGAACGGTAACGGCAATCATTACCGAGTGGCAACGGGAGGCGTTAAGCCTCGGTAACGACAGGTATTGCAACTTCAAACCATCGAAACAGATTATAAAAAGAATGAATAATGAGTGCATCTCCTAAAATATCCTCTTTCACCATCATCGTCACCTTCCTTTGCGTGGCGTTGGCGGGGATTGCCTTTATACCGCTGCTGCCGATCAAGCTGTCGCCATCGCGCACGTTGCCGCAGCTGACCATCAGCTATAACATGCCGGGCAACTCGGCACGCGTGATAGAGATGGAGGTGACCTCGCGCCTCGAAGCGATGCTGGCACGCATCAAGGGGATCAAGGAGATCAACTCCACTTCCGGCAACGGTTGGGGATATGTCACGCTCGAACTGGACAAACACACCAATATCGACGCCGCCCGTTTCGAAGCGTCTACCATCATCCGCCAGACATGGCCCAGCCTGCCCGACGGACTGAGCTATCCGGTCCTGGAAATGAGCCGGCCGGACGATAAGGAGGTACGGCCTTTCATGAGCTACACGCTGAATGCGGCAGCCACTCCCATATTCATACAACGCTTTGCCGAAGACCAGATAAAGCCTCGCCTCAGCGGGATTCCCGGCATCTACCGCATCGATGTCAGCGGCGCCACCCCGATGGAATGGCGGCTGGAATATGACAGCCGCCAACTGGTTACGTTAGGTATCAGCATCACGGATATACAGAAAGCGATCAGCCAATATTATCAAAAAGAATTCTTAGGGACCGGGAATGTGGAAACCCAGTTGGCGACTTCGCGCAAAGGAGGACAAAGCAGCCAGTGGATACGTCTCGCCCTGGTTCCGGAAAATGAAAAAGACGGATTCAATCCCACACTCATAACCGTCCTGAACAAAGACGGCAAGCTGATCCGCCTGGACCAACTGCTAAAAGTCACCCGCCAGGAAGAGGCTCCGCAGAGCTATTACCGCATCAACGGACTGAATTCCATCTACCTGTCCATCCGCGCCGAGGAGACGGCGAACCAGCTGGAACTTGCCAAACGGGTAAAAGCCGAAATGGAACATATCCGCACTTTGCTCCCGCCCGGCTATGAAATACATACCAGCTACGACGCGACCGAATTCATTCAAGACGAGTTGAACAAGATTTATATCCGCACGGGACTTACCGTCCTGATCCTGCTGATTTTCGTCTTGCTGATCACGCGGGAGCTAAAATACCTGCTGCTGATCGTCATCAGCCTTTCGATCAACCTCTGTATTGCTGTCATCCTTTACTACCTGTTAGGGCTGGAAATGCAACTTTATTCGCTGGCCGGCGTCACGATCTCGCTCAGTCTCGTGATCGACAACACGATCGTCATGACAGAGCATATCCGGAACCGGCACAACCGCAAGGCAATCCTGTCCATACTGGCAGCCACCCTGACAACAATGGGTGCGCTGGTCATTATCTTTTTCTTAGATGAAAAGATACGCCTCAATCTGCAAGATTTCGCGGCTGTCGTCATCATCAATTTAGGAGTTTCCCTGTCGATCGCGCTTTGGTTGGTTCCCGCACTGATCGATAAGATGAATCTGGAATGGAAGAAAAACGGGAAAAAGAAAAGATCCGGAGAAGAGATGCGGCATACATGGAGAAGCCGGATCAGGAAAGGGACGAACCGTTTTCTCAAACGTTTCCCCGTCTACTACAACCGGTACTATCAATGGCAGATCGATTTCCTTTGCGGATGGAAGAAATTGGCATGTTTCATTTTACTGTTAGCATTCGGCATCCCGGTTTTCCTGTTACCGGAAAAAATCGAATACGACACGAAAGACAAAAAGAAGGTCTACACGGCAACAGACTCCCTGCTGATCGATACATATAATGAATTCGCCTCCAACGAGACGTACAAGGAGAAGATCAAACCCATCGTCGATAAGGCGCTGGGCGGAACCCTACGCCTGTTCGTCCAAAAAGTATATGAAGGAAGTTACTTCACCCGCAACGAAGAGACCGTTCTGTCCGTCAGCGCATCGCTCCCGAACGGGACGACCTTGTCACAGATGAATACCCTGATGAGCCGGATGGAAGCCTATCTCAGCACATTTAAAGAGATACGGCAGTTCCAGACCAACGTCTTCAGTGCCCGCCAGGCCGGAATCCGCATCTACTTCACGAAAGAGAGCGAACGGAGCGGGTTCCCGTACACCCTGAAAAGCAAAATCATCAGCAAGGCGCTCGAACTGGGGGGAGGAAGCTGGCAGGTCTACGGTTTGCAGGACCAGGGATTCAGCAACGATGTGCGCGAAGGAGCCGGTTCTTTCCGTATCGTGATGTATGGTTACAACTACGACGAGCTGTACGAATGGGCCGAACAGCTGAAAGCCAAGCTGCTCACCCACCGCCGCATCAAGGAGGTGCTGATCAATTCGGAGTTCTCGTGGTGGAAAGACGACTACCAGGAGTTCTACTTCAATCTCAACAAAGCCCGGCTGGCACAGGAGGACATACAACCGATCGAGCTGTTCGCCTCCATCAATCCCGTTTTCGGGAAGGACATCTATACCGGAACGATCGTCGTGAACGAAGAGACGGAGAAGCTGAAACTCTCCTCCCGCCAGTCGCAGGAATACGATGTATGGAGCATGCAGTATGTTCCACAGACTATCGACGGCAAGCCTTACAAGCTGGCAGAGCTCGCCAGCGTCGAAAAAGGACAGATGCCGCAGAAGGTCTGCAAGGTAAACCAGCAATACCGCCTCTGCCTGCAATACGAGTATATCGGCGCTTCCAACCAAGGGAACAAGATACAAGAACGAGACCTGAAGGAAATCAATGCCATACTGCCGATGGGCTATACGGCCAAGTCGGATAGCGCTTATTGGTACTGGGACAAAAAGGACAACAAACAATACCTTTTGTTATTGCTGATCATCGTCATTATCTTCTTTACCACCAGTATCCTGTTCAATTCGTTGAAACAGCCGTTGGCCGTTATCTTCGTGATACCGATCTCCTACATCGGTGTATTCCTCACGTTCTATTGGTTCAAACTGAATTTCGACCAGGGAGGATTCGCCTCTTTCGTCCTGCTGTGCGGTATAACCGTTAACGCAAGTATCTATATCTTGAATGAATATAACCAAATCCGGCAACGCAAACCGCTGATGTCGCCCTACAAGGCGTATCTGAAAGCCTGGAATGCGAAGATCACGCCTATTTTCCTAACCGTCGTTTCGACTATCCTAGGCTTTATACCGTTCATGTTAGGCCCGGATAAGGAAGCGTTTTGGTTCCCTCTGGCAGCCGGCACTATCGGCGGACTCGCCATGTCCATCTTGGGAATCTTCCTCTACCTTCCACTCTTCACCTTAAAAAAAAGTCACAAACGATGATGTGTTGACTATTTTTTACACATTGTCAACAAAATGTCACTTATAACCTCATCACGGAATTAAAGCTAAATCTATTTTTGCAGTTTCGTTCGAACCGGCATAAATCTTTCTTTCTTAAAAGGAAAACTCACCGGACTACCTTTCTGTTTTTATAGGGTATATTTGCTTTGGTCCATTCCTTTACCATCAAATGGTAATGCCTGACAGATAAGCTGTGAGGAGATCTTTGCCTTTCAACCAACAGATCGCAGAGAGCTTTTCACTAATTTTTAAAATATTATCATTATGTACAAATCTATTTATTATCTGAGATTGCTTCTGCTTGCAACAAGCGGGATGCTACTTCTGTGTATCATTTTTGCCATGAATCCGGAATTGGCCGACAGCACGTTATCCGGAAAAAATTGTTGGTTTCATTTCACATCCTTACTATTAGCCGTCAGTGTCTTACTTATGGAATTTACGACACAAAAAAGCCGTTTTATCTTCTCTTTACCGGATGCCCTCCTGTTATTCCTGTTCGGGATAGCACTGATTTCCTACGACAAAGAAGAGAATCTCCAACCGGAAAGTTTTCTGTTCTTAGCCCAGTTGGCCGCATTGTGGTTTATGCTCAGAAGTTCCTTGCAGGTACATCAGGAGCTACGCCTGTTCTTCATCACAATCATCATATTCACCGGCATGATTCCGGCTATCTGGGAAATCCGCAATTCTATGTATCCCGGTCCCTCATCGCATCCAATATTCCAATTGCTTCAGATATCTCTGAAACCGGAACCGTTCCACGGCTACATTGCGATCATTTTCCCGGTCTGCCTGAACACCCTACTCCGTTTTAAGGATTGCGATAAGCTCGCTTTGTGGGAATCCCGTACTTTCCTATTCTATTTCTCCGTTTTTGGAGCGACATTGATTATTACGGCCTTATTATTCAACACGAAGCAATCCGTCTGGATTACCGCTATCCTTTCAGGCATCTGGGTCTGCTGGATGAGAATGATCGGCTGGAGACAGACGAAAAAGGCCATACAACAACACAACAAGCTTTTTGCCGTCTCTTCAATTATCCTGTTTGTAATCGTCACCGCCATCATCCTGGCCGGAAATATCAGGAAAGCACAAGCAGGAGACCGCCGGCTCTTAATCTGGAATCTTACCACCCAAGCTATCATGAAACATCCGGTAGCCGGGACGGGCATAGGCGGTTTTCCGGCAACATACGCCCAAGTGCAATCAGCCTATTTTGAAACCGATATCGCTTCTCACAAGGAGAAACAGAATGCCATTTGTCCACAATATGCTTACAACGAATACCTGCAAATCGGACTTGAGTTAGGAATAACAGGCTTGCTGCTCTTCATTTTCTGGCTGGCCTTTTCCCTTTATTACGGGATCAAACACAGACAAATAGGAGCCTCAGGCGGAATTCTGGCGCTCGGTATCTTCGCCCTCTATTCTTATCCGCTCCAATTCCCCACTTATTGGGTGCTGCTTTTATTCCTGACTGCCATATGTGTGACCAATCCGAAACAGGACAAACAACGGGTACAGCGAAGCATTCCCTATATCAGCGCCATTGCCGCCGTTCTTTCCTGCATCCTTTTCTACGGACAGAAAGATTACTATTATACGTATAAGGAATGGAAGACGCTGCAAGAATTATATCACAAGCAGGCATACGAACAAGCAGCGAACCGGTACGCCGGACTGCTTAGCCATCTCGACCACCGGACGGATTTCCTATATGAGGGGGCTGAATGTTTCAGTAAGACCGGGCAACACGAAATTGCCATCATGTGGCTCGACCGGGCATTAAAACTAAGTGCAGCCCCCGAACTGTATTATGCTATTGCAGAAAATAAAGAAGCGATCGAACACTATCAGGAAGCGGAAAGTTATCTGTTGGAAATCAACAAGATCTTGCCCGAACGCGGATATACCTATTTCCTGCTTGCAAAATTATACGCGGAACCCTCTTTCTTCCAACCCGATAAATTTCAAGAAACCGCCAAAAGGTTTCTATCGTTTCAACCAAGCACACAAAACAGAATAACTAAAGAGATGATAGAAGAGATACGGCAAATCATGCAGGCCCAAGCCTTTGGCAAATAACAAATCAGCCATATGTTTCTTTCTCCATTCTCCCCTCCGGGCATTACGGCCGACTTGAAGGATGTTTTTTCAAAAAGAGACCGCCGACATCTCTTGCATGTTTGAAATATAAGCCTTATCTTTGCCGAAATTTTGAAGAGAGCGTTTCATGGCACAGAAAGCACATAAGGATAATCCAGCGTACTTTTCCGGTTATATGTCGGATGATGAAACTCATTTCTTCATTTTAAAGGATTATCATTTGGTTATATAGGATGCGTTAGTTATTTTTACTAACGCATTTTTTTTGTACCCTGTGATCTTGTAAGACAATTATAACATTCTATAAAATCAATAAATTAAACAACCCAAATTACTATGTCGAAAAGTGGTATCAAAAAGGTGATTGTCCTGGGCTCCGGAGCCTTGAAGATCGGACAGGCCGGAGAGTTTGACTACTCCGGTTCACAAGCATTGAAGGCGCTGAAGGAAGAAGGAATCAGCACCGTATTGCTCAATCCGAACATTGCAACCATTCAAACATCAGAAGGGGTAGCCGACAAGGTGTATTTCCTGCCGATCACTCCTTACTTTGTTGAAGAAGTGATCAAAAAAGAACAACCGGACGGCATCCTGCTGGCTTTCGGCGGACAGACTGCCCTGAACTGCGGAACCGAACTGTATACCAGCGGAACACTGGCCAAATACGGTGTAAAGGTACTGGGAACTTCGGTCGAAGCGATCATGTACACGGAAGACCGCGACCTGTTTGTAAAGAAACTTGACGAGATAGATGTAAAAACTCCGGTCAGCCACGCTGTCGAAAACCTGGAAGATGCCGTGAAGGCTGCCTACGAGATCGGCTTCCCGGTCATGATCCGTTCCGCATACGCGTTGGGCGGCATGGGTAGCGGTATCTGCAAGGACGAAACCGAACTGCGTACACTGGCAGAAAGCGCTTTCGCCTATTCCCCCCAGGTACTGGTGGAAGAATCGCTGAAAGGCTGGAAGGAAATCGAATTTGAAGTAATCCGCGACAAGAACGACCACTGCTTCACGGTCGTAAGCATGGAAAATGTGGACCCGTTAGGCGTACACACCGGTGAAAGTATCGTTGTCGCTCCTACCTGCTCACTGACGGACAAGGAACTGGACCTGTTGAAAGAACTTTCGACCAAGACGATCCGCCATCTGGGCATCATCGGCGAATGCAACATCCAATATGCATTCAACTCCGAGACTTGCGACTACCGCGTGATCGAAGTAAACGCCCGCCTGAGCCGTTCTTCCGCACTCGCATCCAAAGCGAGCGGTTATCCGCTGGCATTCGTGGCTGCCAAGCTGGCATTGGGTTACAGCCTCGACGAAATCGGCGAGATGGGAACTCCCAACTCCGCCTATAAAGCACCTGAAGTAGATTATATGATCGTGAAGATCCCGCGTTGGGACTTGACCAAGTTCGTCGGTGTAAGCCGCCTGATCGGTTCGAGCATGAAGTCTGTCGGCGAGATCATGTCGATCGGCAAGAGCTTCGAGGAAATCATGCAGAAAGGTCTGCGTATGATCGGACAAGGCATGCACGGTTTCGTCGGCAACAACGACGTGGAGTTCGACAACCTGGACGACGCGTTGGCCAATCCGACCGACCTGCGCATCTTCGCCGTAGCCAAGGCGCTGGAAGAAGGCTACACGGTAGACCGCATCCACCAACTGTCCAAGATCACTCCGTGGTTCCTGGAAAAGCTGAAAAACATCGTAGACTATACGAAAGTACTGTCTGCTTACAATAAGATCGAAGACCTGCCGGAAGACGTGCTGAAAGAGGCAAAACGTCTGGGATTCTCCGACTTCCAGATCGCCCGCTACGTCGAACATCCGGATGGCAACATGGAAAAGGAAAACATCCGCGTGCGCAACCTGCGTAAGAAGTTAGGTATCCTGCCGAGCGTGAAACGCATCAATACGATCGCATCGGAACATCCCGAACTGACGAACTACCTGTACATGACATACGATGGCAGCCAGCACGACATTTCCTACTATCCGAACGACAAGAGCGTCGTGATCTTAGGTTCGGGCGCCTACCGCATCGGTTCTTCCGTAGAGTTCGACTGGTGTTCGGTGAATGCCGCACAGACGGCCCGCAAGTTAGGCTACAAATCCATCATGATCAACTACAACCCGGAAACGGTTTCAACCGATTACGACATGTGCGACCGACTGTACTTCGACGAACTCTCGTTCGAACGCGTACTCGACGTCATGGATCTGGAACTTCCGAAAGGTGTGATCGTGTCCGTAGGCGGACAGATCCCGAACAACCTCGCCATGAAGCTGTACCGTCAGAATGTGCCTGTATTGGGAACATCGCCGCTGTCGATCGACCGTGCCGAAAACCGTCATAAATTCTCCGCGATGTTGGATACGTTAGGTATCGACCAGCCGCGTTGGGCCGAGTTGACCAGCATGGAAGAGATCGACGCCTTTATCGCAAAGGTGGGTTTCCCGATCCTGATCCGTCCGTCTTACGTGCTTTCCGGCGCAGCCATGAACGTATGCCACAGCAAGGAGCAGATGATCGAATTCCTGAACCTGGCAGCCAAGGTTTCCAAAGAATATCCGGTAGTCGTTTCCGAATTCCTGCAGGGAGCGAAAGAAATCGAATTCGATGCGGTAGCCATGAACGGCGAAGTGGTCGAGTACGCAATCTCCGAACATATCGAATTTGCCGGTGTCCACTCCGGTGACGCGACGCTGGTATTCCCGGCACAAAAGATCTACTTCGAAACAGCCCGCCGCATCAAGAAGGTCAGCAAGATGATCGCCAAAGAGCTGAACATCAGCGGACCGTTCAACATCCAGTTCCTGGCCAAGAACAACGATGTGAAGGTAATCGAATGTAACCTGCGTGCATCCCGCAGCTTCCCGTTCGTATCAAAAGTGCTGAAACGCAACTTTATCGAAACGGCAACCCGTATCATGCTCGACGCTCCTTACACCAAACCGGACAAGAGCGCATTCGATATCGACTGGATCGGCGTGAAGGCCTCCCAGTTCTCGTTTGCCCGCCTGCACAAGGCCGACCCTGTATTGGGCGTGGATATGAGTTCTACAGGTGAAGTAGGCTGTATCGGCGACGACTTCGACGAAGCATTGCTTTCCGCCATGATGGCTGTCGGAAACAGGATTCCGCAAAAGAACATACTGGTTTCTTCAGGAGCCGCCAAAAGCAAGGCCGAACTGTTGGAACCATGCCACATGTTAGCAGCCAAAGGTTATCACATCTACGGTACGGCCGGAACAGCTAAATTCCTGAATGAAAACGATATCCCTGCGACAGCCGTTTGCTGGCCGGACGAACAGGGCGACCTGAACATCATGGATCTGTTCAGCCAGCACGTGTTCGAACTGGTTGTCAACATCCCGAAGGACCACAGCAAGCGCGAGCTGACCAACGGTTACAAAATCCGCCGTGCGGCGATCGATCATAACATACCTTTGATCACCAACGCCCGCTTGGCAAGCGCCTTCATCAGCGCCTTCTGCAATATGGATGAAAAAGACATCCAGATTAAGAGCTGGCAGGAATACAAATAATTGAGAATTTAATTATATTTGTAGCACAATTCAGGCACGGATTACACAGTTTTATCGACAAACCGTGAAATCCGTGCCTATTATTCATATAGACCTATGTATAGACTACTGATCATTCTCATTTCTTTCCTGTTCACGGTACCTGCTGTGCACGCGTCAGTAGCCATTCCCTACATATTCGTAAAAAATTATACGGTAGACGATTATAAGGCGAGCTGCCAGAACTGGGGGTTTTCCTTGACACCGGACGGCATGCTGTATGCCGCCAATAATTCAGGGCTTCTTGCTTTCGATGGAAATACCTGGAAACTATATTCATTACCGGGACAGGAGGAGATAACCGGCATAACGTACTATAACGACACGATCTACACCCGCAACACCACCATGTTGGGGAGCTGGACAGGCGACCGGGACGGAATACTACATTATCATCCGCTAAACACTATCCCGCCCGAAGTACGGTTTACTCCCCCTCCCATTGAAATACCCTTTACCTTACCAAAAGAAATACAGGACGCACATCCCAGCGCGTTCGCAACCAACGGCACATACTTTTTCATCGGTACGCTGACACAAGGATTATATATCACCGCTTCCGACGGCACCATCCTGCAACATTTGTCTTTACAGAACCAGTTACAGGATAATATCGTCCGTTTTATTTGCGTACAGGACTCGCAGCAAATCTGGGTAGCCCTCGACAACGGATTATCACAAATCACTTTTAATCCTCCAATCACGCTACTGGGCAAAAGAAGTTCAATCGGCAAACTGATAAATGCGGGGTTGGATGGCGAAGAATTGTATATGCAGACTAACCTCGGCTATTTCAAACGCTCACTGGTTGCCGGAAGTCCTTTTGTACCTGTCACAGAAACCGAAACACGACCGTACCTAAAGATTGAAAAAGAGACTGTACCGGCCCTTAAACAATTATTCCGGGATACGGAAGCGTTGGGTGTATTCGCCCGTGCTGAACATATTTATCCGGCAGGTGATGATCTGTACTGGCTCTCCATCGGAAACGAAGCCGGACTGTTTCATGTGGCAGACGGTATCGGGACATTGAAATGTCGCCTGCTTTTCGACAATTACAATATGAACCTCGTAACAAGAGGTAAAAGGATCATTCCGTTAAACGACTCTCTCGTTTTGATTTCGGCCATGCAAGGCGCATTACTGATAAACATCCGCGAATTAATCGGAAACAGTCTCGGAAATACCCCTTTGAAGATTTCAGGACTGGAGTATATAGACGCTTCCGGCACGCATCATTTGCCGATCAACACGCAACGTATCTCTCTTCCGCACGATTTCCAGGAGTTCAATGCCTGGGTAGGAACTACGATATTCACCTCCAACCACCAGATCAGCTACAAGATCGAAGGGGTATCCTCGGACTGGTCCGCCTGGCAACGCGACGGAAAAATTTCTTTCCTGCAATTACCGGAAGGACGCTATGAATTGAAAGTCCGCAAATACGTCATCAAAGGTCCCTATCCCGAACTCACATTGTCCATCGAAGTGCGCCCTCCCTGGTACAACACCGTATGGGCGTGGCTTGTCTATATCGCACTCGTCTGGTTCCTCGTGCAGTCCGTGCTCCGCTACAACCTGAAAAACTTGCATAAGGAAGAACAGGAAAAAGCCGAAGCCGAACGGCAGGCCGAACAGCAACAGATGCAAGTCATGAAGAACCGGATGCTCGAAGCCGAGTTGCAAAACAAGAACAACGAACTGACACTCCAGACGACCGCCCTTGTCAAACGCAACCAAGCCATCCAAAGTCTGTTGGAGGAACTGGAAAAACAAAAAGAGACGCTGGGCGAGCGTTATCCTAACAAGCTCTACACCCGCATGAAAACTTTGATGGAAGAGACTTTGAACAACCAATCGGACTGGGTACTGTTCGAAAGCTATTTCAACAGCACGCACCAAAATTTCATGGACCGCCTCAGACAACAGTACAACGATCTCACGACAGGCGATCTTCGTATCTGCTGCCTGCTCCGCATGAATCTCTCCACAAAGGAAATCGCATCCCTCATGAACGTATCCGTGCGGGCGATAGAGCTGCGCCGATACCGCCTGAGGAAGCGTTTGGAGCTGGAAGGGGATACGAATCTGGTCGATTTCCTAATGAGTTTCTGAAAATATTTTATCAGAAACGTATATCCAATATCCTCCAATAGATCAATCGATTATATACATAATAAATAGATATGAGAAAGTAATGTAGTAGTATTTCTTCCCACTCAAAACACTTGCGCAAGCCATGTAGTAGCCCTTTCCTTGTACGCCCTTGCGGATTATCCTTTCTTTGCAACCAAAATCTAATTTTTTAGACATGATGAAACACGAACTGGAAGATCATTTGAAGGCGTTTGAGAAGAAAGGTATCGATCGCCGCCACTTTTTCAAGCTGATGGCAATGGCCGGTTTACTGACCGCTGCAAGTACACAAAAGGCAAAAGCATTTTCAAGCAATGCCAAAGGTAAAATAGTAATTATCGGCGGAGGCGCTGCCGGTATCAGTATGGCCGCCCGTTTAAAGAGCTGGCTGGACAAGCCGGATATCACTTTGATCGATCCCAGTGACCGTCAGTTTTATCAACCGGGCTTCACCCTGATCGCATCAGGCGTGTACCAACCCGATGACGTCTGGAAAAAGCAGGAGGACTGCATGCCCAGCGATATCAAATGGATTAAAGACTCTGTTGCCGCCGTCGATCCCGTATGGAATCAGGTAACGACTAAAAATAACGGTAAGATCGCTTACGATTTCCTGGTCCTGACCCCCGGAATCCAGATCAACTGGGAAAAGGTGGAAGGCATCACGCATGACACGTTAGGCCAGGGCAATGCCAACAGCATTTATGACTATGAAGGTGCACAGAAGACCTGGAAAGCCTTGCAGGAATTTTCCAAGACAGGCGGACGCGGTATCTTCACCGACACATACACGAAGCATAAATGCGGAGGCGCACCGAAAAAGATCTGTCTGTTGACAGAACATTACAACCGCAAGCAGGGAACACGTGACAAGGTGGATCTGAATTACTATACAGCTTCCAAGGAATTGTATGATATCCCCTATTTCACTCCCCGCCTGTTGGAAATCTATAAGGAACGCAATGTGCCAATCAACCTGAATGTACGGGTAAAAGGAGTGGATACATCCGCCAAGCAGGTACATTTTGAGAAGATCGAAACAGTGGGCGATCAGAAAGTCTACACGCCGTTTGTAGAAGATTATGACTTCCTGCATTTCACGCCGCCGATGTCGGCTCCCGATTTCGTAAAAGAAGCCGGTCTGGGATGGACGGAAGGCAAACTGGCTGCCGATGCCTGGGTAATGGTTGACAAAGAAACATTGGTGCACAAGACATATCCGAACATCGTTTCCCTGGGAGACGTAGCAGGAATTCCGACCAGCAAGACATCTGCCGCAATCCGCAAGCAGGTGCCTATCGCCGCCAAGAACCTGATTTCGCTGATGGAAGGCAAAGAACCGGCAGAGAAATATGACGGATACGCCGCCTGCCCAATTGTAACGGACTATGGACACGTTCTTTTGTGCGAATTCAACTACAAGAAAGAGGCTCAAAACTCGTTCCCGTTCACGATGATGGACACCTCGAAGGAACTCTGGGCCGCATGGCTGTTAAAGGTTTATTTCCTGAAACCCATGTATTTCTACGGAATGTTGAACGGCTGGGCATGATAACCTAAACAACTCCCTATAATAAAAATGCCAAACTGAAAATCCCCCGGCTCGCTTGTAAGAGTACGGGGGGATTTTATTTTGTACCACTTAAGCACCAAGAACCGGTGAAGACATAAAAGTATAAGTGACCGGAACTAATTCCCATCAATAAAAGCGGGCTGTCTAAACTTGTTGGACAGCCCGCTGTACATCTGGCGTGTGATAATATATTTGATCTTGAGAATTAAAAAGGGTTTGATAAAATTACTACTTTACTACTCTATGTTATTTATTAGTCTTTAATGCTACCGGTTTGAATAAGAAGACAAAAAGGATCAGTAATATGAACGAGAACAGGGTCGAGATGGCAAAGACGACAGGCCAGTCACATTTATCCCCGTCACGGAAAAGGCCGATCAGCCATCCGTTCCAAAGCGTCCCGATCAGGAAGCCGATGCCCCATACCAGGAAGAAAAGCAGACCCTGCGCCTGCGCTTTCATATCTTTCGGCGCCACATTATCCGTATAAACCTGGCCGCCGACAAAGAAGAGGCCGAAGATCAACCCGTGCACGATAATTCCGATATAGTAGAACCATTGCACGCCGGTTTCCGCACCGATATAGAACGAAGCATACCGGACCACGAGGGCGATCATACCGAAGATCAGGGTATTCTTGATCCCCGACTTTATCAGTATCGAAGTGGTGATGACCAGGAAAAACATTTCCGCCAACTGCCCGAGGTTCAGTGTCACCGTTATATTCTGTACATGCTCGTCCGCGAGAATCATCGAGCCATACACATGATACAGGTTGAACGGGATGATAGCCAGAAACGTCAGGATCATGAAAGCCCGGTAATTCTTATCCTTCATCAGGGAGAAAGCGCTGAACCCGGTTATATCCATCACCGAGATACCGGCACTCTTGTCAACCGAAGGCGGAGTGTGCGGCAACCGCAGGTTCAGAAGCGCAGCCACGAAACAGACGGCGGCGCCGCAATACATCGGCAGGTTCGTATCGTCGAAAGCGGGCAAATGCATCACATGAAGGGCAACCACACTGAAGATGCCGGAAGCGACCCAGCCCACCGAACCGAACATGCGGATACGCGGGAACTGCTCCGACGGCGTGTGGCTCATGGCGATCGTACTGGTCAGGCTCTGTGTCGGCATGTGGCAAAGCATCGCCAGCACGACACAGGTCATAAGCGGGGCAAATGTTGTCTGCTGGGCTGCCAGGAGCAAAAAGACACCTGTCAGTATATTCAATACTGCCAAGATCTTCTCGGCGGCAAAATAACGGTCGGCAATCGCACCGATAAAAGAGGAGGCCATCGCACCGATAGCCATTGCACTCAGCACCAATGAGACCTGATACACTTCCAATTTAAGCGTATGGGAAAGATAAGCGGCTAAAGGAACCCACCAGACTGCACTCAGCATATACTGCATAAACATCATTGTACAGAGTTGAACTTTCGTTCCGATTCCTTGTTTTGTTGTAAGAGTATTCATATAATAATTAGAATAAAAGGTTTTTTATTTCCAGTGTTTCACATGGTACAAATGTACCGATTCCCCACGGCCGGTTTGTTTGACCTTGTCGCAATCTTTCCCGTATTCATCTCATTCTCTGTCGTTATCACCCCTATTGAGATGATTTATAAAATCCGTGATACGATAAAAGGAAATCCATAATGCATTTTTCAGTATCTTTCGCCCATAATAGCAAAGTCATATATGAAACATCTGAAGTCATTCCTATCCATCCTATTCATATTTTGTCTCACCCGGACATATGCAGACGACAGCAATTATCTTTTCCGCCACTACCAGGTCGAAAACGGACTCAGCGACAACATGGCCACCTGCTGCGTACAGGACAGGAAAGGATATATCTGGATAGGTACGCGTGACGGCCTGAACCGCTTCGACGGATATACGTTCAAAGTATTCCGTAACGACCCCGACGAAACCGAGACATTGGGGAGCAACAGGATCACATGCCTAAGCTGCGACATGAACGGCGACTTGTGGGTCGGGACGCTTTCGGGATTATACCAGTACGACGATGAGAAGGAATCGTTCCGGCACATTCCTTTCACAGCAGACAAAGGGATCGATATTTTCCAGTTCGACAAAGACAATAAACTATGGATACTGATGGACGGCAATCTGATCCGGTTCAATACGGAGGACAGCCAGTTCCGCATCTTTGCTCCGGAGAACAACCAGAGCTACACCACTTTTTGCATCACACGCGAAAACAATATCTGGATCGGGAGCTCGGACGGGCAGATCTCATTGCTGAATCCGGAAGACGGGACGACGGAATCCTATAACGTATTCGCCCACTCATCCCCGAACACCCCGCGGAAACTCTCCATGCTGTATCCTTCACCTACGACCGATCGCATTTATATCGCTTTCGAGCATGATGACGTGAAGATATTCGACCCGGCGACACGCGATTATCAGGATCTGGACATTCAAAAGATCAACCGGCTTACGATCCTGATCAACAGCTTCCTCGAAAAAGACAAGGACGAACTGTGGATCGGGACGGACTCAGGGTTGTTTATCTATAAGATCAACACCGGCGAGTGTGCCCGTATCCGTCAGGACCCGTTGGACCCCTATGCCTTATCGAGCCATTTCATCTCGGCATTCTGCCGGGACCGGGAGAACGGCATCTGGATTTGTTTCCACCAGAACGGCCTCAACTACTATTCCCCTTTCCGCCCTTTCCATGTGCATTATCCCTGGGACGGACAGCATTCGATGAAAGGGGAAGTGATCCGCGATATCTGTACCGATGCATACGGTAATATATGGGTCGGGACGGAAGATGCGGGCATCAACTGCCTGGAAAAGAAAACCGGGACATTCACCAACTACCAGCCGGTTCCGGGAGGGAACGGATTGTCGCACACCAATATCCGGGGCTTGGCTGCATCAGGCGACCGGCTCTGGATCGGGCACGTCATCCACGGCATCGACCTGATGGATATCAAAACAAGGAAAGTGATCAAGCATTATAACCTGCTGAAAGATTCGCTGACGGTAAAGAACAGCACCGTTCGCTGCATCAAAGTATTGCAGGAGGGACAAGTCTACGTCGGGACCGACGACGGCATCTATAAATATGACTTCCTGAACGACCGTTTCCTGTATGCCCCGCAATTTCCTCCTTTCGCGGTGAACTGCATCTACGAAGACCGCCTGGGAAGAATCTGGACCGGCATGTTCAACCGCAGTTTCTATTATAATCCGATCAGCAATACCGGCATGTATCTGCCGTACGACAAGTTGAACACCCAGCGCCACAATTTCGTCAACGACGCCTGCGAGGACAAAGACGGCAATATGTGGTTCGCCACCGTAGAAGGGATTATCAAATACGACTTCCAGACCGGCGAGTCCCTGCATTACACCGTGAAGAACGGTATGCCGAGCAACGTCGCCTTCCGCATCCTGCCCGACGAAAACGAAAACTTATGGATCAGCACGGCCAACGGACTGGCCAGCCTCGAAACCGGAACGGGCAAGATCACGACCTATACGGAATCCCACGGGCTTATCACTCGTCAGTTCAACGACAACTCCGCCTTCAAAGATAACGAAGGGACTTTCTATTTCGGTTCGGTCAAGGGCTTTATCCATTTCAAACCCTCCGAAGTAATCCCGGCAGCCGAGAAGATGAACGTCCACTTGGGAAGCCTCGAAATCCAGAACGAGGCCGAAGAGAAACGCATCGTCAACTGTTCCGCCGAATCGGAGACGAAGAAGATCACGCTGACCTACAAGCAATCCACATTCAGCATCAACTTCTCCGCGCTCAACTTCATCGCCCCCAAATCCGTCCAGTATGCATACAGGATGGGGAATATGGACAAGGAATGGATTCCGATCGGAGAACGTAACACGGTCTATTTCACAGAACTGCATCCGGGCGATTACACCTTCGAAGTACGAGCCGCCAACCTGTCGAACAACTGGAGCGACACCCCGACACGGCTGAACATCACCGTTTTGCCGCCTTGGTGGGCATCGGACACGGCGTATGCCTCTTATGTTGCCGTCATTCTTACCATCATCGCCGGCTCCTTCTGGTCCTGGCGCCAGAAGACCAAACGGGCAATGGCCTACAACATGCAGTTGTTCGAAGACCAGAAAGAGAAGGAACTGTATCAGGCCAAGATCGATTTCTTCATCAACATCGCCCATGAGATCCGGACGCCGCTCACCCTGATCAAGAACCCGCTCGAACGCCTCCTGAAATCCGACAAGATCGGGGAAAAAGAGAACAAGTCGCTTGCGTTGATGGATAAAAACGTATCCCGCCTCCTGTCGCTGGTCAACCAGTTGCTGGACTTCCGCAAAACAGAGATAGAAGGATACCGCCTCAGCTTTGTCCGGACGGAGATCGTCTCGCTCCTGACCGACACCGCCAAACGGTTCCAGGAATCGGCAACGGCACACAACCTGCTGCTGAACCTCGACCTGTCGCTGCCGGAGCTGTACGTATTCGTAGATAAAGAAGCGATCACGAAGATATTCAGCAACCTGTTTACGAACGCTATCAAATACGCGTCCGGCAGCATCATCGTACGCCTACAACTTTCTCCCGATTATGAGACATTCACGATCGATTTTATCAACGACGGCACACCTATCCCTTCCGAATTGAGGGAAAAGATATTCGAACCCTTCTACCGGATGGAAGGGGATGCCGTAGGCAAACCGGGGACAGGACTCGGCTTGCCCCTGGCACGTTCACTGGCCGAGATGCATCACGGCGGCTTGCAGTTAGACACCTTCACCGACAGCCCGTCCATGACGATGTTCCGCCTGACCTTACCCGTCAAACTACCCGAATCCATCAAGCAAACGGAAGAGGAAGCGACGGCACAAGCCGTACCCCAGAAGACGGAATTCATCCGCGACGAATCGCGCCCGACAGTCCTGATTGTCGAGGACAACAAGGAAATGGCCGTTTTCATCGCCGACGAAGTCAACCAATTATATAATGTAGAGATAGCCGGAAACGGAGCCGAAGCAATCGCGCTCTTAAAGGAACGCAGCTTCCAGCTGATCATCAGCGACGTGATGATGCCTGTCATGGACGGCTTCGCCCTTTTGAAAGAGGTGAAGACGGAGATCGAGTTCAGCCATATCCCGGTCATCCTGCTGACAGCCAAAAACACCCTGCAGTCGCGCCTGGAAGGTCTGGAATTAGGAGCCGATGCTTATCTGGACAAACCCTTCTCCACCAACCTGCTGATGGCGCAGATTTCCAATCTGATCTCCAACCGCGACAACATACGCAAATTCTATTTCAACTCACCGATCGCGAATATGAAATCGATGGCCTATACCAAAGCGGACGAAAGCTTTCTGGAAAAGCTGAACGAGATCATCAACGAGCATATCGGCAATCCGGCCTTAGATGTAAACATGATCGCAGACCTGATGCACCTGAGCCGCCCGACCTTGTACCGGAAGATCCGTGCCATCTCCGACCTGACCCCTAACGAGCTGATCAAGATAAGCCGTCTGAAAAAGGCCGCCGAGTTGTTGATACAGGGGAATATGAAGATATATGAGATTTCGGAAGCGACAGGTTTCAGCTCCCAGTCTTATTTCTGGTCCGCCTTCATCAAGCAGTTCGGCATGAGCCCGTCGAATTATGCGAAAGAGAATAAATAAAAGGCAGACAACGCTAAAGTCATCTGCCTTATCTGTCTGTAATGGATATATGTATTCGGCTTTATTCCTGATTAGCCAGGTAGTTCTTCAACGGATTCGTGTACATTTCCAGTATTTTCGTGCGCAGGAATGCTTCATCCTTGTTCGGTAATACGATCTTGTCCAATTGTCCTTGCAGATAATCTTCGAACTGTTTTTTGTCTTTCAGGCCGTAGTGCTCGCTGAAACGGCGTGTGCCTGTCAGCATATCGTATGCCACGTAGTTGCAAGGATAAAAACGGTAGTGCTTGTAAATCTCCTTATCGATAATGGAAGCGATGGTGGCGATCAACTCGTTCTTCTCCATATTCGGATCCAACTGTGCCAACTGGTCGTTAATTGGGGAAGTCAGGGTGAAATGAACGCGGCCCTTGTTATTCAGGATACCGGTTTCCATGCTCAACAAATCGTCACGCTGGCTCTTCACGAAATCCGGATCGTCGCGTTTCTGCTGGAATTCTTTTGCTTTCAGGAAATCGCACGGGTCGAACTCATACGAGATCGCAACCGGGAAGATATTCAGTTCCATCAGGTTTGACAGGATATCCTTGTCACCGCTCATGTTCAGCATCTTCAGGATACTGCCCTGCGTACGGTCGTCCGAATCTTTGGCGCGGCCTTCACGCTGCGCGATCCAGATAGACTCTTTCGTTTCCGTGATCGTATGGCGGATATAAGCGGAAAGGACTTTGCTCACCTCCAGCATCTGCCGTACCGGGACATTGCGTTTCACGATGAAACTGTTGTTCAGACGGACCAGCGTTTCGATCCACGGACGGATCAGCAGGTTATTGCCAATAGCCACCTGTGTCATTCCATACCCTACGTCATACAGCATGACATTCAGGAAAGAGGCATCCAGCACGATGTCGCGGTGATTAGAAATAAAGGTACAAGGCTTTTTGTCCTTCGGCAAACGGCTACGGCCGGAGATCGTCAGCGAGAAAGTGGTTTTTCCGGCTACCATCATCACGGCTTCATAGGCCAACTTGTTCTTGAAGTCTTCCTTCGTTTTAAAGGAGCGCATCGTTTCGCAGAACTGCTTCCAATCCACATCCGGTTGAATATACCGGAAGGCCCGCTCAAAATCTTCGTTGGCAATCAGCGATTCGATCGCATCCTTTACCTCGTCGTTATTCAGCGGACGAATATCGTCAAAATCATTAATAGGAACTTCCATATCTTTTAGTTAAACTCATTTTCTATAATATCTGTCATCACATCTTTTATGTCCAGACCTGCAGCCCGTACCTGCTGCGGGATAAAGCTGGTTGCCGTCATACCGGGAGTCGTATTGATTTCGAGCAACTTCGGTTCACCGTCAGCCGGAATAATATAATCCACGCGGATCAAACCTTTAGCTCCCAATATATCGTAGATCCTTGAAGTCTCGCGTTGTACCTTTTCCGTCAGTTCGGCAGAAATGCGGGCGGGCGTGATTTCCTGTACCTGCCCGTTATACTTGGCGTCGAAATCGAAGAACTCGTTATCCGTAACGACTTCGGTAAGCGGAAACACCACTTCCTTGCCGGCAATCTTATAGCAACCGCATGTCACCTCGGTCCCTTCGATGAAACTTTCGATGACCACTTCCCTGCCTTCGCCGAAAGCCTTGGCAATCGCCGGCTGGATAGCCGATGCCTCTTTCACTTTCGTCACACCGAAACTGCTACCGCCGTCGTTCGGTTTTATAAAGACCGGAAGTCCCAAGCGGCTGACCACTTCTTCGTCCGTTACCCTCTGTCCCTTAAACAAATGTATGGAACGAGCGATATCGACACCGAATCCTTTCAGATAATGATTGCAGGCAAACTTATTGAACGTAAGTGCACTGACAAACATGCCACAAGATGAATACGGCATTCCGATCATATCGAAATATCCTTGAAGACGTCCGTCCTCTCCCGGAGTGCCGTGGATTGTGATATAAGCGAAATCAAAATGCTTGATCTCGCCGCCTTCACGGAAACTAAAATCATTCTTGTCTATTGGTGTATGTTCCCCGCCGGGAAGTTTTACCGCCCATTCGTCTCTTTTAACGATGGCAATATATACATTATATTTGTCTTTATCAAGAAAAGAGAAGATTCCTTCCGCACTTTTTAATGAAATAACGATTTCGGAGGAATCGCCTCCGGCTACAATAGCAATGTTCCTTTTCATCATCTATAATTCTTTAGTATTTGCATATACACGCCATTTATCGATCAACGCAGTCATATCGGCAGGTATTTCGGAATCAAAAAACATTTCCTCGCCTGTAGTCGGATGAACGAAACCCAGCGTCTTGGCATGGAGCGCCTGCCGCGGGCAAATGGCGAAACAGTTATCCACAAACTGTTTATATTTAGAAGAGGTTGTTCCTTTCAGTATCTCGTGCCCGCCATAGCGTTCATCGTTGAACAGCGTATGCCCGATATATTTCATATGGACACGAATCTGATGCGTGCGCCCGGTTTCAAGGCGGCATTTCACCAATGTGACATAGCCCAGACGCTCCAGAACGGAATAGTGGGTGACCGCCGTCTTCCCCTGGTCGCCTTCCGGGAAAACCGTCATCTGCATACGGTCACGCGGGTTACGGCCGATATTGCCTTCGACCCGTCCTTCGTCTTCCCGCACGATCCCCCACACCAAGGCCCGATATTCCCGTTTGGTGGTCTTGTGGAAAAACTGCATGCTGAGGTGTGCTTTCGCTTCCGGCTTTTTGGCGACAACCAGCAGGCCGGACGTATCTTTATCGATACGATGAACGAGTCCCAGGGCGGGATCGTTAGGATCGTAAGTAGGATCGTCTTTCAAATACCAGGCAAGTGCATTCACCAGCGTGCCGGTATAGTTTCCGTGTCCGGGATGCACGACCAACCCTGCCGGTTTGTCGACCACCAGCAGATCGTCATCTTCATACACGATTTTTATAGGGATATTTTCAGGGAGAATCTCGAAAGTCCGCGGAGGCCGTGTCATCATGATCGTCACGACATCTTCCGGTTTCACCCGGTAATTGCTTTTCACCGGTTTACCGTTTGCCATGATACAACCGGCATCGGCAGCCGACTGTATCCGGTTGCGGGTAGCGCCGAACATCCGGTCTACCAAGAATTTATCCACACGCAACAATGACTGTCCGCGATCGGCAACGAAGCGGAAGTGTTCATACAGTTGAGGGGCCTTATCTTCGCCCTCTTCCGGTTGCAACAGGTCGTCTACCTGTTCATCATCCATTTCGTCCAAAAACTCATCCATAGTTAAAACCAGTTTTCTTCTTCACTATCCAACGATTCGACCGGCACGCTGTCATCCGGTAGTCCGAGCGAGTCGGCCGGCATCTCAGCATCCCCGCTGCTGACCTTCAACACCAACGGAGCGGTAAGCGGTACATGCTCGCCTTTCTGCAAGGCACGCCCGTGCAGTTCGACGCCAAGAGCTAAGTCTTTAAAATCACCGGGGACATATTCGATCTCGATCTTTTCAAACCCGCGGGAACGAAGAATGGCGTAAGCCTGCCGGAACGAAAGGTCTTCCACTTCCGGGATTGTCGCCATCTGCGAAGTGAGCGCATTCACGGTGACGAACACGATACGTCCTTCCTTCACCTTCGAACCGGCCATCGGGACCAGCTCGACAATCGCACCGGGCTTCACATCTTTTGAAAAGACGGAATCGATCACGTTATAGCGTAGATTACTATTCTTGAAAAATTCGGCGGCCTCTTCCATTCCCAATCCTTTAACATCCGGCACTACCACAGCCTCATTATGCCGGGTGTACGAGTCGAGCCACTTCAATGTTCCGAACACCAGAGCACATGCCACGACCACAGCCAGCAACAGATTTAAGACGTACGGATTTTTTATCAGTTTAACCAAAAAGTCTTTCATTTCTATCTTGTATTTGTCGGCGGATCAAAAGTAGAAAACAAAGCCGTTAAAACAAAGAAAGTAAAGGCTTTTTAGTAAAAACCTCTACTTTCTTTATGAAAAATCTTCAAACGGAAAGAATTATCCGTTGTATTCGTCAGAAACTGTTAACTTAGCTCTTCCTTTAGCACGACGAGAAGCTAATACTCTGCGGCCATTAGCTGTAGCCATTCTTGAACGGAAGCCGTGCTTGTTCTTTCTTTTCCGGTTGGAAGGTTGAAATGTTCTTTTCATCTTTCTGTATATTATTTATTATTATCTTATTCTCATACCAATTTGGGCTGCAAAGATAGAGGCTTTTTTTTAATAAACAAAGAGTTGCAAGAAAAACTTTATCTATACAGAGTCTCTTTTAATCACAAATAGAATATTCAATCAAAGTCGCCCTTGTCTATTATCCTTTTTACTTCTTCCCGCATCTCCCGGATTGCGGTCGTTTCCACCTTCGGTTCTTTGGACAGCACAGCTCCGGCGGCAGCCCGCAATTTATCCGCCTGGTAGAACTCCGGTTCTGCGTATAGCTTTGCTAACAAATAATATGGATACAA
>NZ_CABUOD010000049.1 GCF_902493135.1 uncultured Parabacteroides sp. | reverse complement strand
CAATCTTCATTGTTAACCTTAAATCTAATACCATGAAAAACACAGTGCAAATATATGAACTTTATGTTATGTAGCATACATATTCATTTGGAAATCTCACTTCTTTAACTCGATTTAACGAAAACATGCTACAAAACATAGTTTTTCAATCCTATTTCATCCGAGCATCCGCCCCCCACATGAGTTTTTCACGGAGAGTCTGGTAAAAGGTATGATTGTAACGTTTGATCACTTTGGTCATATAATCAGCCTTGCTCACCCGTAGTTGTATGCCGGTCGGGAATATCTCGGAACGCCCGTCAAGGGCGATCAGGAAATATTTATTCCGACTTTCCACTCCCAGCGTGATCGTAAAGGAATCCGGAATAACCAGTGGGCGGACATTCAACGAATGCGGTGCGACCGGACTCAAAACCAGATTTTTGCTTTGCGGAATGATGATCGGACCGTTCACGCTCATCGAATAAGCAGTCGAGCCTGTCGGAGTAGAGATGACCAAGCCGTCAGCCTGATAGGAAGTCAGGTATTCACCATTCAGCGCCGTATGAATCGTGATCATGGAAGAGGTGTCCCGCTTCAGGATCGCAATCTCATTCAAAGCATAATTATAGCCGTGAAACACCCGGTCCTCCGTATGAAGACGTAATAATGTACGTTCTTCTATCTTATAATAGTTTTTGAATAATTCGTCGAGTGTATCCTCAATATCATTGCTTGCCACATCCGCCAAAAAGCCGAGACGGCCGGTGTTGATGCCTAAAATAGGGATATCCTGCTTATTAACACGTGCAGCCGTACGCAGGAACGTCCCGTCCCCCCCCAAACTCAACGCCACATCCAAATCGAACTCGTCACTTGTCAGAATGCCCGATACCGACGGTTCATAATTCAAGGCATCCGTAAGGAAGAGGTAAAAATCACGATCCACATAGACCTCTGCCTCCAAAGAAGCCAGCTTTTCAAATAAGCGCTTGATCACAAGTTGCTTGTCTGCTTGATACTCACTACCGAAAACCCCAACTTTCTTCATACCTTTCCAATTTCAATTCTTCATTTTCAATTCCTTATATATTCATATAACGAACCAATTCCTCCATCCGCTGTTGCAACAAGTCGTCTACCATCCCTTTCTCCATAAAATAATAAAGAACCGTATAGTTGAAACGTTCGAAACTACGGATGACAGGCGAAGCATCTTCCAGATCTATTTTTATAATCAATTGTAACCGTCCGGTATCCTTATCCGTATAGGAAAGCAGGCTCAACACATGCGCGTTATTCGCTTCTATCAGGCGGGCAATATCCGTCAACGAATAATCCTGCGGCATCACTTCCAAAACGAAAACACTCCCCGCCGTATCGGCATTGCAAAGCTCGGACAGGATATCGATCAGCTTATCACGCGTAATAGCCCCACGATATTCCCCTTCGGAATTGACTACGGGCAGGAGACTTAATTGATAGCGGGTGATTAAAGCCAATGCTTCATGAACATGCGTATTTTCCTGGACACTCGGTGAAAACAGTACCGGATCGCCGATAGTAGCCGCCGGATCGGGCATCGCCAACAGCTCTTTCTCCGACACCAGGCACCGATATATGTTTTCGCTTAATAATGGCAGATGCTTTAACTTAAAATCATCCATCAAGGCTAATGCGTATTCTCCAGTGTCAAAACTTTTTAACACCGGAAGTTCCTTCGTTATGAAATCTTTCACCAACATTCTTCTGTATATTCCCTAAATACTGCTAAATTTGCCGATACTTTTGTGCAAATGTAATGAAAGAAAAAAGATATAACGATATACGATGACAAATTTAAGTGTAAACATTAACAAGGTTGCAACCATTCGTAACGCACGCGGTGGCAATGTACCAAACGTATTAAAAGTAGCATTAGACTGTGAAGCTTTCGGTGCACAAGGCATTACCGTCCATCCCAGACCGGACGAACGCCATATCCGGTATAGCGATGTATATGCCTTGAAACCGGAAATAAAAACAGAGTTTAACATAGAAGGTTATCCTTGCGAGAAATTTATAGACTTGGTTCTAAAAGTAAAACCGACGCAGGTGACACTTGTACCGGATGCTCCCGATGCCATCACTTCCAATGCAGGTTGGGATGTGAAAGCCCACTTCGACCTGTTGAGCGAATTAGTCGATACTTTTACTTCACACGGCATCCGTACATCCATATTTGTCGGAACGGATCTCGAAAATATCGAACTGGCAGCCAAGACAGGAACCGACCGTATCGAGTTATACACGGAACCTTATGCAACCCGCTATCCTGTAAACCGTGAAGAAGCAATCGCTCCTTTCATTGCCGCAGCCACATTGGCAAAAAACTTAGGATTAGGTGTCAATGCCGGTCATGATCTGAGTTTGGAAAACCTGGCGTATTTCCATCAAAATATTCCGGGGTTGGATGAAGTTTCCATCGGCCATGCTTTGATCTGCGACGCACTCTATTACGGATTGAAAGAAACAATTTCACTCTATAAAGGTTGTTTACAAGACACAACCCTTTAATTCTTAATTATTCATTTTTAATTATTCATTGAATAGGTATGAGTATTTTACTTTCCCTGCAGGCTGTAGGGGCACAAACAGCAGAACAGATGCCGGACCTCACGGCGGTAACAGCACCCACGGAAGCTGAAATCAATGTAATCGACCTGGCTTTTAAAGGGGGGTGGATTATGGTTGTCTTATTATTACTGTCGCTGATGGCATGTTATATATTTATCCAACGCCTGATGGTCATCCGTCGCGCGGGTAAAGAGGATGAAACATTTATGAACCGTATCAAAGACTACATCCACGAAGGGAAAGTGGACTCGGCGCTGAACCTGTGCCGGAGCACCAACACCCCTTCCGCCCGTATGATCGAGAAAGGCATCACCCGTCTGGGACGCCCTATGAACGACGTACTGGTTGCGATCGAGAATGTAGGTAACCTGGAGATCGCCAAACTGGAAAAAGGATTTCCATTGATCGCGACAACAGCCGCCGGTGCTCCGATGTTAGGATTCCTGGGGACGGTAACCGGTATGGTCCGCGCCTTCTTCGATATGGCAAATGCCGGAACGAATGTAGACGTAACCTTGTTGTCCGGAGGTATCTACGAAGCATTGGTGACAACGGTAGGTGGTCTGGTTGTCGGTATCATCACATTGTTTGCTTACAACTATCTGGTTTCGCAGGTAGACAACGTAGTGAACAAAATGGAAGCACGTACAATGGAATTTATGGACTTATTGAACGAACCCGCAAACTGAAGATTTATGATTTATGATTTATCCCGTCACAGATACAATCATAAACATAAATCATAACTCAAAAAGTTATGGCTTTAAAACGAAGAACAAAAGTAAATGAAAGCTTCAGCATGGCTTCTATGACGGACGTCATATTCCTGCTGTTGATTTTCTTTATGGTTACCTCAACGGTGGTCATTCCGAACGCCATCAAGGTGACGCTCCCACAGGCACAAAAGCAGACTGCTGCCAAGCCGCTGACGCGTGTCACGATCGATGCGAATCTGAATTACTATGTTGCTTTCGGTAACCAGCGGGAAAAACAAGTGTCTTTCGAAGAGATCACCCCGTTCCTGCAAGACAGTTATGCAAAAGAGCCGGAGATGTTTGTAGCCTTGTATGCAGACGAAACGGTACCTTATAAGGAAATCGTACGTATTCTGAACATCGCAAACGAGAATAAGTTTAAGATGGTGCTTGCCACACGAGCGCAGAAATAGTTGAGATTTATGAAGTTAAACAAAGATGACATATACGGTATAGCGGGTTCGGTAGCTTTCCACCTGTTCATCCTGCTGATTCTGGGACTCACGGTTCTCAAAACCGTCGTTCCTGATGAAGACGGCGGCATACTGGTGAACTTCGGAAATGTCAATGCGGCAGCCGGGACTTTCGAACCGAAATATACCGGACAGGAACCCCCACAGGAAACAACGACTCCTCCCCCTCCTGTACCCGAACCGAAGGTGGAAACTCCTAAGGAAGATTTGGTAACGCAGGACATCGAAGAAAGCGTTGCAATCGAAGAAGCAAAGAAGAAAAAAGAAAAAGAAGAGCAACGCAGGAAAGAAGAAGAGAAAAAACGGAAAGAGGAAGCTGAAAAAGAACGCATCCGTAAGGAGGAAGCCGAGAAGAAACGCCTCGCCGAAGAGCGTCGCAAGAAAGAACAGGCCATCAGCAACAAGGTCGCAGGGGCTTTCGGAATGGGAAGCCAGGAAGGGAACAGCCAGGGGGATGCCGAATCAGGAACCGGCAATCAGGGCAGCCCGTTCGGGAACTCCGACCACGGGGCTAATGAAGGCGTTGGCGGATACGGTTCGTTCAACCTGAACGGACGTTCGATCGGTGCAGGAGGTCTTCCACGCCCTGCCTACACGATCCAGGAAGAGGGACGAATCGTAATCAACATTACGGTAGATCCGAAAGGAAATGTTATATTTGCAGAAATAGGCAAGGGAACGAACATCGACAACGGTTCCATGCGCAAGAGTGCTCTGGATGCGGCCAAACGTGCCAAGTTCAACAGCATCAGCGGCGCTAACAACCAGAGCGGTACGATTACCTATCTGTATAAACTAAAATAGAAATAATATGAAGAAAGCAATTGTATTCTTAGCTAACGGTTTCGAAGAAATGGAAGCCCTGGGGACTGTTGATATTCTGCGTCGCGGTGGAATCGAAGTTACAACTGTTTCCATCACGGCCGATCCGGTTGTCATCGGTGCACACAATGTTCCGGTCACAGCCGACACGACATTGAAGCAGGCAGCACTCGACGACATCGATGCCCTCATCCTTCCCGGAGGCATGCCCGGTGCGGCCAATCTGAATAGTTCCGAACCGGTCAAGGAAGCGTTGCTCCAGCAATATCGCGAAAGCCGTATCGTAGCAGCTATTTGTGCCGCCCCGATGGTATTGGGCGGACTGGGATTATTAAAAGGCCGCAATGCCACCTGCTATCCGGGTTTTGAACCGAAGCTGATCGGTGCTAATGTTACCGGTGAAGCCGTTGAAGTTTCCGACAACGTGATAACCGGTAAAGGTCCGGGACTGGTCATGAACTTTGGCCTTGCCCTAATAGCCGCCATCAAAAACGATGCGGTTGCGGAAGAGGTGGCAGCCGGGTTGCTTTTGTAAAATAAGAACAAAAATTCAAAAGAGAATGTTACGATAAAGTAACCACTCAAAGTATTGTAACATTCTCTTTTATAATATAAGTATATCAACCATAAATAAGACCTAATACTAAACAGACCTAATTCATATGGAAATAATACTACTCATAATAGCTATAATTTCAATTATCCCAATTTTTAATAGTGGTTATAAATTATATCTTAGCAGGAAAAACAAAATAACATTATATTTATCAGCATCTAAAATTAAATTCTTTTATCCAAATAGCGCAATAAAAGCATTATTACGTGACCATGATTATAAGAATCTACCCGATAGCACATTTATAGACTACTCTATTGCTTAAAAAAAAGGATATTATCAAAATGACATTTTAAATTTAAACTTGTTCATTAACGGTAACATCGTGAACACATCTTTTCCTTATAAGGAAATCATCAATTATATACAAAATCCAAACTCACATATTAGCATTGAAGGGTTTATTGAAACTCCCTTCCAACTCGATGAACGTATAAATAGAAAGACGCAACAATGTTTAGATGAATACATCCTTCAAAAGCCTAAAACGACAAATGGAAAAGCATTAAGAATTGTATCATTTGATCCCACTATTGATAAAAATATTTATTCATGTACTTTGCAAACAGCAACCTATTATGACCAAATTCGAACTAATTTAACATTAGACGTACCCTTATCAGACGAAGGAGAAAGCACCATTCGGATAATGGATTTATCACAACAAAAAACACTAAAGTCATTTCAAGATTCCATTATGGCTAATACTATAGGAGTCTCAACCGTATGGTATATGAATAATAAAAAAGGTGATAAGAAGAACAAATTACAATTTTTTTTGAAACCACGTCAGATTCAAGTTGGAGTTTTTACAAATATGTTAGGATCTATCAGTGGAGTCGTAGAACCTATTCCCGCCCATAGTGGAATAAAAATATTAGAAAATCATGTAAAAAATGAAATTCTAAGAGAGTTCTTTGAAGAAACAGGTTTCGACAAATACATGTCAGAAAGGAATATTGATCATTCCGCAATTCAAGTTATCCCATTAGCCTTTAGCAGAGAACTGACAAGAGGAGGAAAACCACAATTCTTTTTTCTTCTAAAAACACCTTATGTATCAGAATTAGACTTTTATCAATATTTCAAACAGTCAATTGATGGTAAAAACGAATTTAAAGATGAATTCATAACTAAACTACCAAGCTATTGTTTATCTCCTGAAGTTGTCATGAATTACATATATGCATTTCAATATCTACAAAAAGAAAGATTTAATATCTATCAATACATAGATTTAGATCCATAAAAAATTATTACACACATAGATGAAAGATTAATTGCAAACATACCGCACCAATACCGGATTGTCATCCTCCTTTACCCTTTCAAACCCTTTCTTTCCTGCTAAATCGACCGCCTCTTTTATTGCATAGAGGGAGCCCGGTACGGAGGTCTTGATCAATTTGGCGCCTTTCCTGACCGACAGCCAGGGAGCCTCCGGTGAAATCAGATTCAGATGCGGATAAAAACGATCCTGCTTCTTGTCATACAAAGCCATAAAGGGTTTCATCTTTTCCCCCTTATATTCCGAAATCGTATAGAAGACAAAGCGATAAGCGTTTGTTTCAAACAGGTCGAATACCTGGATACGCGGGCCGTCCGGCCTGACTTTCGGTGTAAAGTCCGCCATCATCGTCAATTCGTCATACGTCCATTTCATTTTACCTGTCTGGAAAAGCCACGCAGGCTCGATCCTGTTTTCATCCAAACGATAGATCGTATCATTAAAATAATGATAGGTGTACATATCCCCGTCAAGCGTATAAATATAAGATTGCCCCGCATAACCTTCAGTCCCCATTTCGCGTTCACGCTTGCAGATCGTATCCATGCGTCCGGCCTGGACATCATAACAAAAGATGTCCGGCATAACGGAATTGCCGGTCGTCTGATAATAGACTTTACTATCCTTGTACCGGAAATTATCCATCCAAGTCTCCTCCGGCAATCTGAAAGTGCGTATAAAACTACCGTCGAAACCATACACATTCATCTTCCGCCCGAAATAATCCATCACATACAGACGTTGTTCTTCCTCTACCGGCTGGATCACCTTAGCAGAAACATATTCCCCCGGTCCCTGCCCGGCTGTCCCGATATATTGCAGGAAACGTCCCGCTTTATCAAACTTGCCGATCCTGTTATTAAAGAGCAACCAATAGAAGTCCCGGCTCTCTTCCAACCCGAAAATATCTTTTATCAGGCAACTATCCGTCGTTTCCAATGGAATGGCCTCTACAGTCATGCCCAATGCATCCAACGGCAATTCCATATCCGGATCGATCCGGTCGGCACGATCCAATGTCAGAGTTTGTAATCCCGAAACCGTTTCCTGCCGGCAAGCGGAGATAAACAGGCAAGCCCCCAATAACAACATTCCATTCAATAGTTTCATATTCGTTTCTTCTTTAATTGTTTGCTATAAAAATAGTTCAGGATCAAGTTCGTTTTATCCGAAGCCTTTTCCAGATTGTAGGGCAGTTCCCTTTTCCGCTCTTTCAGATGATCGGCAGAATCATATATCTGCAAGAAGCAAGTCCTCTCTTCATTCATAAAAAGAGGATACCGGGTATCCATTACGATCGTCTGCCCCTGGATAAAAAATTCATATCCGCCATCCTTTATCTTTAAATCCTTATAAAGGATAGCCATCGTCGTGCACCTATAGAGCTTTTCCTTTACAAGATAGTCCGAACGGTACTGTATCCACCAATAATCTTGGGTTTCCCAAAAGCCGATGATACATAAACGCCTGTTCCGTTTCAACACATCTGTCTTATTTCCCAACCGTACCCCGTCCTTTCCCATGTTGCAGGTGAAAACCGGAAGGCAACTGTCTCCTTTCAACAGATACAACGTGTCATTCAACACATATTTATAGAACACGCCCTCCTTTCCATTGCCAACAACCTGTAGCGGGCAAGCCAGGCTATCAGGCAATGACATCGGCTTGTTCCCCTTTCCCCTGACAGGCAAACGAACGGGGTTCCGGCCGAAAGCTTTTATTTTGAAAACAGCCGGATCAGGAAACGCATCCGTCAACAATAAAAGCGGACCGTTCCCTATACTACTTACATTCGTATAGGTATAAGACCGATCGAGCTGCATCTTTCCGTTTTCCTCGCCATCAGAGGTAAAAGAGATCAGTTCCGCCGTTTTCCCATCCAGCCCGTACACCGTGCCGGTAAGCGTGTCGAGGGCAAAAGAAGTAAAACTATGCGATGAAAAAAAACGTTGCCTCAACTTCCCGGACGGAAACTCGTAACTACGCAATTCCCCGTCTATCAATATAAATAAAGACTCCCCCATTGCCGTCATCTTGCGGATGTCCTTTGGATGGAAACCACTCGTACTATCCAGAAATACAGCCCCATAGTTTTGTATCTGATAACCGGGTGAATCATCCAATACAATACAATTCGTGTTTTGCAATCTTTCGATATCCAACACCGGCAAAACCTGTTTTTCCCCGCAAGAGAAACAAGCGAGCATAAAAAGCCAAACAAGCACTTTTTGCATAGGACCTTTCTTTTCAGGTAAAAATAAACAACAACCGGTTACAAATCGGATGTAGGGATATATTTAACAGGAACAAGCAAGCAGATTGTCCAATATTTGGACAATCCACCGCTCCGGTTACGGTAAAGCATAGCTTTAGGGAGGCTAACTCTATGCTTTAGGGAAGCTAACCCTATGGGTTACGGGACGTAAATAAGTACTATACGTAAATTTTGGTGCGATTGCCCGTTTCGACTACCTTTGCAGTAGTTTTATCAAAAAGAAGAAGTAGTACAATGAATAATTTTAAAGGATTTGCTTTTGGTATCTTGACATCCGCTACCTTCGGGTTAATCCCGCTTTTTACCTTGCCCCTGATGGCAAAAGGGATGCAATTCGATTCCATCCTGTTCTACCGTTTCCTGTTCGCGGCGTTGGCCTTGACAGGTATTATGGCCGCAAAGAAAGAATCTTTCCAGGTAGCCAAGAGGGAGATCCCGGTATTGATATTATTAGGTTTCTTCTATACGGCCTCTGCCATGTTCCTGTTCTGGGGATATAATTTCATGTCGGCGGGGATTGCCACAACGCTCCATTTCACCTATCCGGTATTCGTAACGCTGATCATGTTGCTGTTCTTCCGGGAAAAGACATCCTGGATCACCCTGATGGCAATCGTTTTGGCGATCTGCGGGGTAGCACGCCTTTCGATCAATGAGGGGGAAATGAAACTGAGCGCTTTAGGTGTGTTCATCGTGCTGCTGTCGGCCGTGGGATATGCACTCTACATCACGACCGTCAATAAATCGCGCGTGCAAAAGATGACCGGACGCAAGCTGACTTTCTATGTATTTGTCGTCAGCACGATCCTGTTTGCCATCAAAGCAGGAACCAATGAAGGCATACAACCGATTCCCGACCCGATGTCGTTTGCCAATCTGATCCTGTTAGCGATCGTTCCGACGGTTATCTCGAATATCACCCTCGTACTTGCCGTACATAACATCGGCGGGACGCTTACCGCCGTATTGGGGGCAGTGGAGCCTATCACCGCCGTATGTGTCGGGGTATTGGTATTCAGCGAACCGTTCACCCCCAACTTAGCGGTAGGCATCCTGCTTATTATCATCGCCGTAACGCTGATTATCCTCTCCAAGTCGATACAGAACACGTTACGAAAGATATACAGAAAAGTAACTCATTTGCAAGTACTGAAATAAATTGGCAATTACACCCCGTATCCAGCATATACAAACAAAAGAGAAAGGATCAACGCAAAAAGAAATACATTACGTGCCGTATGTCCCAATGTGCGGTTCAACGCTCTTCCTTCCAGTGTAAACAGTTCCCGTGTCGTATAAAAGCAAAGGGCAAAAAGGATTCCGAATAAAAACAGAATCCACCAGGGAGCATTCAGAATAAGCGGAAGAACCAGAAGGAACGCTATACCTTCATTCAAGATATAAAACACCCGGCCGAAACGGCGACCGAACAAAACGATTGTCGTTCGTTTGCGGGCCACCTTATCCTGTTCGTAATCCCGGTAATTATTGACCACTAAAATATTCACAGACAAAAGCCCTAACGCCACGGACAATAAAAAAGACAATAAAGAGAAGTTCAACGTCTGTATATAATAGGTGAAACAAACCGGTATAACCCCATAGAACAACAATACGCAGACATCTCCCAGCCCGTTATAAGCCAAAGGGAAAGGCCCGGCAGAATAGGCCAGTACACATATGGCGATCGCAATCCCCACCCATATCAGCCGCCAGTCCGCAAAACAGATCAGCAACAAACCGGACAGGCAAGCCAGTCCCAACGCGACAAACGTGCCCGCCAGCATAGCCTTCGGAGTGATCCAGCCCTGCGCGACCGCCCGCTCCGGTCCTAACCGGTCTTCCCGGTCGGCGCCCTTCTTGAAATCGAAATAATCGTTCGCAAAGTTACTGGCTATCTGAGCAAAAAGAGCCACGAGGAGACACAATACCGCCGGCGTGATATCGAACACCCCGTCATAATAAGCCAATGCACACCCCAACAAAACCGGACTGACAGAGGCTGGCAACGTTTTGGGACGTGCCGCCTCCACCCAAGCCCCAACAAGAGATTTTTTATCTTCCATATCTGTTTACAGCATAATTCGCTTGCAAAAATAAAAACAAAAAGGGCACATATTTGTTTTTTACACAAGAATTCATATATCTTTGCAGCATGAAGAATTTCCTATTCATATTGACTCTGCTGTTCGGTATGTTGCTCTTTGTACCCGAAGACGTACAGAACAACAATACTACGCCTGATTTGCAGGCGCAGAAAGAGGCTGTTATGATGGAAAAAGGGACTGCCGACATGCAGCATAACCTGGAAATCCTGAGCAATGACCTGAAAGGAAGCAATTGCCTGACCCCTCGCAGAAACATCCAGAATGTCAGCAATACCTTAAACATACGGTTACTGAAGATTAAAGAAAGGACAATCCAATATTTTCGCCTGAAAGAAATCGATCTTCTCCGGAAAGTTTCCGAAGAGGTAACAATATGTCAAACCATTAACTTTTCAACCCTCCTTTGCCGCATGGGATACCATGTGTATGGCCTGCGGAAAATCATTATTTGATTGTAAGTGAATAAGCATGTTGCGTATGGGATATTTGTTCCATACCGTTTCCTTATTGCATTCTCCAAATGCAAACAATTTATTATTCACTTAAAAATTAAATAATTATGTCTACTAAAAAGAATAAAATCAGCATCTATATTTATATTGTCATTACTATTGTCGGTTGCGTACTCGCTTGCAGTTCCATCATTCCGAACGACTATTTGAAACTGGTGATCGTTATGGGGGCACTCGGTGTAGGCCTGTATGGCATCATGAGAGGCCTCAGCACTCCTTCCACCACGGAAGAAACGGCTATTGATGAAAAATAAAGAATCGTTTTACAACCTAAAAAAGTACGGACATGAAAATAAATAAAGATCTTGTGGATGCAACCATGATGTTGTCATTCATTATTCTGGTATTAGTTGGAACAACAGACTTTTCCAATATGTTATTAAAAGAAATAACAATGGGGGGTCTTGCCCTGTTGAGTTTAGCAATGATTGCTTTACGGGTCGTTCAATTGCGCCAGGAAGCCAATAGTTATTCCTAACAACCCTAACTGAATGTCTATAAAGCTTCCTGTTGTTCACTTCGGGGTGACCCGAGGTTTTCCGAGGTACGTTTTTCTGCCTATAAAACAACTTGCTGTTCACTTGGTCACGGCAATAATCTTTGCCGGGCAACAGGAAGCAAGACATTTTAATCGATTAACAAACTAATAAAGGAAGAAGAAGCCATGATAACAAGTTTAACGTTATTGATTCTCTCGCTGGTTGCTCTTTACATAGGGGCCGGCTGGTTGGTTCAGGGGAGTTCCGCTTTAGCCCTCAAAGCCAAAATTTCACCATTAGTAATCGGGTTGACAATTGTCGCATTCGGTACAAGCTCACCGGAGTTGGCGGTAAGCCTGGATGCCGCACTTAACGGACAGGGAGATATAGCTATTGGGAATATTGTCGGTTCGAACATTTTCAACATCGGGATCATATTAGGAATTTCAGCAACCATTTGCCCGCTTCAGGTAAAGAAACAATTGCTCCGAATCGATATCCCGGTCATGCTGATCGCAACCATACTGCTCACCCTCCTTTTCTGGAACGGGACATTGGGCCGGACGGAAGGTTTTTTCTTCCTAACAGGTATCATCATTTACACATTATTCTGTCTGTTCTATTCCCGCAAACACGGAGAAGGGCCCAACTTGGAACTGGAAGAACAACCTAAACATTGGGCTATCGACATGTTGGCCATCATTGGCGGCCTGGTCGTCCTGGTCTTCGCCTCCCGGTTATTGGTGGACAATGCGGTCTCCATCGCCAAAGAGCTCGGAGTGAGCGAAGCGGTTATCGGACTTACGGTCGTTGCCGCCGGGACAAGCCTGCCGGAACTGGCTACCTCTATCGTCGCGGCCTCCAGGCACAAGCCGGATATTGCCATCGGGAACATCGTCGGCTCAAACTTATTCAATCTGCTGGCCATAGCCGGTTCCTGCTCGCTTATACACCCCATCGAGGCCAAAAATATAAACGACATCGACCTGCTGGTCATGCTCGCCATCTCCACCCTGTTATTGCCGTTGGTCAAAAGCGGGCAAAAAATATCCCGGACAGAAGGGTTCGTCCTGATTCTCCTTTATGTGATTTACATGTTCTGGCTGCTTCGGGATACCATCTGACGGCATTTTTTCTTCAGCATTTCCAACCAGATCAATCGAATGACCACTTAATCGCCAGTGTCGGAATTGCATAAAACCCTTTACGTGCACCGAAATTCTGGCTCAGCTCGACCTCGCTTCCTACGCTTAGCTTGAACTTATCATCAACATGTTCCAGTTTGTTAAGGTTCACCCAAAGCTGGGGTTCAGACAAAAAGATGAAGTTCCGGCGGTTGCCGTCCGCATAATCGGTCCGTTCCCTCCACCAGTCGGCGAAACCGCTGAATGTGCAAAGGCCGTTCTTGGCAAAATGGATATACCAGGTTCCCGTCAGCTGGAAGTTGTTGGGTTCCTGATGTTTTTGGATATATTTATACATGGCGGCAAGGGTGAAACCTTTCGTAAAATCCGGGGCGTTCCAGGTATAGGTCGCACCGCCGAGGTAGGCGTTATTGTGAGAAACGATTCGACGCTCCCCCGTTATATTCGACATGTATGGAAAAAGGCGGTTGCCAGAAACGCAACTCACGGGCAATCTCCCAATAGCCGGCAACAACGCCTTTGCTGGTGTAATCCATATCGACGAAGAAATAGGTACTCCCCCATTTATCCGCCTTGAACATTTCCACCGTCGAGGTCAGCGCCGGACGCCCGTCCAGATCCTTATCATAAAGCGCACCCCCGAAATCATAATGCAATTGCACATTCTGCGCCTCCCCACAACAAACAACCGCCAGCAAAGCCGCCAGCACCAAAAGTTTTTTCATCTTATCCGAGTTGTTAATGTATAAAAGAAAGGTGCAAAATTACAAAGATATATTCTATTTATTGTTACTTTTGCTATGCAGCATCAAATAAAAGGAAATATTATGGCAACAACATTGACTCCTGCGGAGTGGTATATGAAATTATTATCGCCGTTAAGTCCGGATATAAAACTTGATTTAATCAGCAAACTTTCTGAATCCTTGAAAGAAAAGATATCAGCAAAGTCTGTATCTCATTCTTCAGATTTCTTCAATACACTTTCCGGTGCCTGGGAAGACGACATACCGGCAGAAGAAGAAATCAAGCTCATTCGAGAAAGCAGAACCAGTAATAAAACAAGAAAAATAATCGATCTCTAATGACAAAAGGCTATTTGTTAGACACTAATATATGTATTTCGATGTTGAAAAATCAATACGGAGTACGGGAAACGATATTAAAAGTAAAACCTGAGAATTGTTATATCTCGGAAATAACTCTTGCCGAATTATACTTCGGAGCTTCATATAGTGGTCGTAAAGAAGAACGTTTGAAAGATGTTACATTTATAATTGACAGATTTAAAATAATTCCAGTATCGGAGACATTACCTTTATTTGGAGATATAAAAGCAAGCTTAAAAAGAGAGGGCAATCTGATCGATGACTTTGACATTCTAATAGGTTGTACCGCCATCATGAATCATCTTACGATGGTGACAGATAACGTGAAACATCTGAAACGACTCTCAGGAATTATGATTGAAAACTGGACGAAGCGTTAATTACCGTTTTACCTGAATAAAGGAGGTGTGTCAAAATATACTTGTCCCCGCGCTTGACGCGGGGACGCAAAAGAACAGGCCTTATCAATCAGATATTTATACGGTCAGTTTTCATGCGATCCCGCGTCAAGCGCGGGAACAAGGTAGTTTTGACACACCTTCTTCATATATATACTCTACTTCAAATTACCGGACGCTCACCTTCTCATTCCGTCCGTCGGACAGGCGGATGACGTAAACGCCGGCTTGCAGGTCTTCCACCCGGTTGGTTCCCGGCTGGAGATGCAATTGCCGGATAACACGCCCGCCGATAGAAACGACCTGTGCCTCTGCCTTGACAGGGCTTTCAATATAAACGATATTCCGAACGGCATAAATACGGTTCCCCCCATCGATAACGGCATTCGCCGTAGGATCGTCTTTCACGATGCCTTCGATGGTTACCTGGATGTCTTCCTCTATATTTCGGATGACATACTTGCCGTCGCTCTCACGTGGGGCTATCTCCACACCGTTAGCTTTCACCACAGGGACGGAAGCGCCGTAACCTTCATCCAATGTCAGGCCGAAAGAGAAACTATAGCCCTCTTCCACCGTGTAGTCTCCGGCTTTCCGGCTCAGGGTGACACCTTCGACAGAGGGGAGGGTGACGGTGTAATAGGTAACGGCAGGCGGGATATAAGGTGGATTCGGATCTGGATTGTCTGCTTTCGTATAAACCAAGGTAAAAAGACTAAAACTGGAAACACGAAGCTTTAACCCGGCAGGCGTATTTTCCGGAGTAAGTTCCTCTACTGTGTTATCCGACAATAAATGAATGAAAGTAAAAGTATCATTCATATCTGTCCCTGCAGGATAGGGAATTAAAATATCTATAGACTTTCCTTTTACCGGTTCGATAGCAGTATGGATATCTCCATCTTTGACCATCAAACTAATATCCATAACAACAGCATTCTCTGAAGCAAGCCCTTTATCGGCAAGGGCTTTATCAATAACTGCCTGTTGCTCTCCAGAAGGTTTAGCCGGAATAGAGACAAGATTCACTTTTGCCACATCAATACCTTCCGGCAAAGCATCTTTATCCGGAATAGAGGCAACAGGATGTGAAGGTGCATCTTCTGCCGTAGATGGCAAATCCGGCAATATCGGTTTAGACGGAAGTTCGGCCGGTGCAATCGTAAATATAACTTTAAACTTCTTCCTCTCTCCATTTGAGATCACCAGTTCGAACACCTCGGCAACAGTGCTGTCCGTCATTTGTATGTTGATAACGTCTTTATCAGTACCTTCGTCATTCGTTCCGGTCAAGGCTATTACCACCGGAAGAGACGTTGTATTAGGCAGCAAAATACGATATATAGTATCAGCCTCTGCAAAATTCGGGATCGTATCAGTTCCGCCATCACCCACTTTAAAATGGAAACCGATCAAACCGGAAGGGTTAGGCAACACGCGTTCCTGCTGGTTTGGCAATCGGTTGCCTGATGCTTTCAAAAGGGGCAGGTGGCGTTCTCCACTTGTTGAAATATCCCAACAAGCCACATCCCAATCTTTAAACGGAGCAACAGTCAACTGATGTGTCCAAACCGAACCGTCCCGCCCGGTAGAATAAACTTCGGCAGGAGTATAAGTCTTTTCCGAATCACCGGTTTTACTCTTCATAAACAATTTGTTCATCGCATAATTATCCTTCAGCACCTCTTCATCGCTCGTGCCGACTATGCGGTGGATATTAAGAGCGCCATCCGCAGAAGCCTTTACATAGATACCAGCATTAGCCTTGTCAACCTTCCCATCGTTAAGGGCCAGACAGGACTCAATCGAAACGTTATAACTCGCATCCAAGCTCTCTTTTTTAAGAAAACCGGCTATACCGCCGACAGAGATCGCAGGAGTTCCGCCCAATGCTTCCACATAAATCGGAGTAACTGAATAACAAGACTTCACCGTGACATCTTGCCCCGATCCTACTATACCGCCGAGGCTGCACTCCGCATCCGTACCGGTCGTCGTTACCGAGACAGAACCGGCAGAATAGCAATTCAAGACACCCGAAGGATATCGGCAGCTAAGCGATTTCCCCAGAATCCCTCCTGCCAGGACGCCGCCGCTATGCATTACGACCATTTCCACGTCGCTCCAGCAGGATTTAATATTGCTGACGGAAAAAAATGCTCCGGCAATCCCGCCGACATCTATAGGAGTAGTGTAGTTTTGGATATTTATTCGAATCGTTCCGGTACAACTGCTATTTTCAATTCCACCGCTCGTCACCACCCCGATGATTCCACCGAAACCTCCCATCTTCGAATCACGGACCTCCAGGTCAAGCCCAGTCAAAGAAAGATCGCTGACCGTCCCGTCAAGATTGGAAATAAAACCTGTACCTCCGATGATAACCCAATCTTCCGGCTCTTTCATAACCACATTTGAAAGGGTATGCCCTTCTCCATGCAAATTTCCATAGAGCTTTACAAAAGGCATCCAGTCGATATTTACAAGACCTGCTTCTTCTGCTCCTGCTTTCAGGTCCAGGTCATTTTTCAGATATATATTGATAAAAGGAGGATCCCCATTATATAATTTTCTCTCTACCATTATTTTTTCCAACCAGGCAGCCCATGCCAGCCCTTTCGCCGTTTTAACGGTATAGGTCGTCTCGGAAATCTCCAGGTCGCTCTCCGAAAATTTTGCAAAATACTGGAGATAGTCATGCCAATCCATCGGAAGCATCTTTAAGTTTCCATTTTCCAAAGCCACCTTATTATGCTTAGTGGCATCCGCATAAACGCTTGTAAAATAATTCAGATGAGCCTCTGTTGCTTTCCCTGCCGCGAAAACGCCGCTATGCCCGTCTTCAAGAGAAACACCACACTGGCTGTTGCCCGACATGGAACCAATATCGAGAGTTTTCCCTTTCGACAGGAAAATCCCACCAGACGACATTCCTATCGGCTTTTCGATATTAGGGAACGAGATCTTTACTATATTATCTGAAACACATACTTCACCACTCAACGCGACACTTCCGCCGTTTACCGTAACCCCAGCTTCCAAGGTATGGACGTCCTTGTAATCGGTCAAGGTTGTCGTATTACCCTCAATGCGGCTATTCGTAATCGTAAGTGCTCCTCCGTTGACTAACACGCCGGCACAAACATTTACCATGTTATTGCCGGAAATGGCACATCCGTTCATCATCATTTGCCCTGAGACAGAGACATTGCCAGCCTTGGTTATTTCGCAACCGTTTAACACTAAGCTCCCTCCTGAACCCACAACAAAGGAAAAGGCGTTCTGAGTACCATCCCCTCCTGTAATATGTACATGGTTTAAAGTTAATGCGCCTCCTGATACTATTGAGAATAAAGGGAAGTTATGTTCAGGATTACAATTCAGAGCTGCATTCTCTATCTGGACAGCATGATTAATACTGACCGTTCCCGAAATTGCAAAACTTTGTTTTATCGTTATTTTTTCATGCCCATAATCTAATGCCGCTTGCAATTCTTCTGTATTACTCACTTCATTAGTAGGTGGTTCGTCCGGCTTCTCTTGTCCCCAGCTCTTTCCTGGCATGAGAGTCAGGACGAAAATAAATATCCAGCCCATCGCTATCCGGGCTGGATTTACGTTGTTGTGTAATTGTTTCCTCATTTTTTATATGCTTTAACGGTTCGTTATTTTAACATTTGTTAGGCGCACCGCCTCTCCAATGTTGGAGAGGCAGCTTCCCTGCCTTTGGAGAGGAGGCCTCCCTAACGTTGGGGAGACGCCCTCTCCAACGTTAGGGAGACAGGCTCGCTTTTAGAGCTCGCCTGGACGTTCCTCTTCGCCGCCTCCGCCGGGTTTATTGCCAACATAAAGCAGTGTGGGGAAGGTGTAGGTACGAGGTTCTTTGACTTGTTTGCCGCCGTGGCCGTACTGGGTGGTGATACTCAAGGTGTATTCGCCATCTTCCATTGCGGGCATAAGGACGGTCAGTTGCGAAGGGTTGTTGTGGATCAACAGGGTTGCTTTCAACGGCTCGCCGCCTGTCTTGGTGAAGAATACGCCGTTAGCGGCATCGTCACCGGAAACTCTGATATTCTCGCCGTTAATGATGGCGGCACTGGCAGAAGTCAACTGCTGGTTCATCTCGCCGGTAGTAGAGTCGATAACGTCGTTGATCACCGGGCCGGTAGTGGCCTTGTAAGTGACGACTTTAACTTTATTCAAAGTCTCACGCAACAATTTACCGATTGTGTACGTTACCCCCAACTTGTGTTTAGCTGGATCAAAAGGAGCTTTCTCACCGATAAAGGACCCTATGATATTTACGAGAAACTGACCGACTCCGTCTATCACGCTTCTTCCTTCGGCGATAGCCAACACCTTCTCCTGATCAGCCATATTAAGGATGTGTTCGACCGTCTCGACCCTAAACTCGGATCCCCGGGCAACAATCCTTTCAGCAACCTGACGATTCCGTACCGCTCCCGTCACACGGGGCTTGGCGGTATAATCGTCCGTGCGCTCCGTAACAGCATTGTTGTACAGATCCGCACTTAAAATAATTTCTTCTGCCATGATTGTATGGTTTAAATGAATAATTAGGTTGACCCTTATTTGCGATATAAGGGAGAAGATAAATGCTGACTTGCCGGTGAACTAACAGACAAGGCTGCACCTTGTGCCGTAGGTTCTCTTTTGCCGTCTGTTTCAGCAGACGGATAGATGATTGTTCCGGCTTTGCCGGTTCCTCTGTGGGTTTTAACCCCTTTAAATACAATAGATGAAAGGGACTGAAGTCCACAGTGGAAGAGGCTTTGCCTCCAAACCTTTTAAACCGTCTGCTTCAGCAGACGGCAAAAGAGAGCCTGCGGTATAAGGCATCGTTGCTACCTAAGACACCAGCAATAGAAACACACCGACAAATCAGCATTTACCCGCCATCGAATTGGATATTCAATTTCGGATATCCCAATCTGTTATGTCTTTACTTAGCCCTTTTATTGGCAAACAAATCCTTAATGAAGTAGAGTATGTCTAAAAGTTATATTGAAAACAGCAACCACAGAACCTCTAAATGAAAAGGATTTCCCTTGCATAGGCATAAAATAAGCCGTCCACCTAATATAAGCAGAAAAGTTTGTCTTTGTTTCATGAATATTTGTTTATCTTTGTTCCGTTCGGTTTTTCAGAATAGATAATATTTACCGGTATTAGATATTTTAGAATCCGATTTCCCTTATATCGCAAATAAGGGTTACGCCCTCGCCCCCATCACCCCATCTATTTCCTGTGTGATCATCCTGTTTGCGGCATCTAATTCCGACTGGTCGAGGGCGGCCAGATAATTACGCGTCGTTTTCTCCGACGTATGGCCGAGCGCCTGGCTGATAACTGCTACCGGTATATGCTTCCGAAGGGCTTCCGTCGCCCAGGTATGGCGGAAGACATACGAGGTCAGGGACACCGGAGCGGCTAAGCGTTCGCCAAGAATCCGAAGGTTACGGTTGTACTGCCGCAAATCGCGCTTATAGGCTTCATGAGATGATTTCTCGTCTATCAGCGTAAGGGCGGGAAACAGATACGGGCTTTCAGGCGACGCATATTTATTCAGTATATGCCTCATCCCCGGCGTGATCCGAACCCGGATAAATGTTCCGGTTTTAATACGGTTGTACACCAGTTCTTCCCCTACAATATTATTATGCGTCAGATGGGAAAGGTCGACAAACGGGATTCCGCAACCGAGGAAGGAGAAGAGACAGAAGTCCCTGGCTGCAGCCAGGCCGGGGTCGTGCTTCAAGTCCATACCGGCTATCTCCTTGACTGTTTCCAGGCGGACGGCACGTTTCGCCGTCTTTTCCGGGTGGAGGGTAAGGTGCTCAAACGGGTGGATGGCAGGCCGGGAAATTATACTTTCACGGATAGCGGTATTATACATAGCACGGAAATTGCTAATGTAACTGTTGATTGAATTGGTAGCCAGGTGCTCCTGCGAATTGAGGAAACTACAGAAGTGGTCTACCAGCGAGGGAGTGATGTGGGAGAAAAGCAATTGACAGCCTCCCCTGAACTTCCGCAGCCAGTTGCAGGAAGCGCGATACAGATCGGCTGTCGATTCTTTCCCGGCCAGTCGTTTCCGGCATATCAGCTTATCCATATAAGGAAACACCGGAACAACTGACGTTAGTCTTTTTACATTCTTCTTTTTCATATCTCTTTCTGTTTTTAAATGAAGATACAACAAAGAAGGGGAAAGAGGGGTTTACTAAAGGATGTCCACTGGATTTTGGTTACTTTTTTTTCTACCATGTTTCTATCTCTTTAAGAAGATCTTCGTGCGATGTACAGCGGTTATGGATTATATCGTCTTCCGCCTCTTCTATCTCCTTCTTAAGAGCTTTTTTATCAAGTGATAAAGGATAGTTTTCGGCTTTGGCATGATACATTCTTTTTATCCAACGTTCGGCTTTGGTTATCGCCTCTTCATTGTTGAGCAGTTCAGCCATTTGCTGCAATACACTTTCACGACGCGAATTTAATTCATAGGTTGTCATATCAATTCTTTTTATAGATTTTGAACAAAGATAAAAAATATCCTGATACAAAACAGTTTATACCAGGATATTCTTTATCGCAATTCGGATTTTCCACCTTACCAGATCACCACCCGGTCAGCCGGCAACATGTACATCGGGTCGCCTTCTTTGATATCAAATGCGGTGTAGAAAGGATCGATGTTGCGGAGGGCGGCGTTGACACGCCATTTGCCTAATGAGTGCGGATCGATTTTCGTCAGGCGCAGGATTTCTTCGGAACGGATGTTCTGTGCCCAGAGATTGGCGTAGCCCAGATAGAAACGCTGTTCGTTGGTGAAACCATCGATCGGGGCCAGTGTCTTTCCTTCCAGAGAATTGAGGTAAGCCAGATGAGCGACCATCAAACCTCCCTGATCGGCAATATTTTCGCCCAAAGTGAAACGGCCGTTGGCATGCACACTGTCCACCACGATGATATCGCTGTATTGCTGAGCCAGACGGTCGGCACGTTGCGTAAAGAGAGCGGCGTCTTCAGCCGTCCACCAGTCGTTCAGGTTGCCTTCCTTATCATAGTTACGTCCCTGGTCGTCAAATCCGTGCGTCATTTCGTGGCCGATCACGACACCGATAGCCCCATAGTTCACGGCATCGTCAGCTTCCGGATTGAAGAAGGGAGGTTGCAGGATGGCGGCAGGGAAACAAATCTCGTTCGTCGTCGGATTGTAATAAGCGTTTACCGTCTGCGGGCTCATTCCCCAACGAGCCTTGTCGACCGGTTTGTCTACGTCCGCCAACATATAATTGACTTCGAAGATATTGGAACGGCGTACGTTCGCCCAATAAGAATCGTTTTTGATCTCCAGGCCGCTGTAGTCGCGCCATGTGTCGGGATAACCGATCTTGACGATAAAGGCAGCCAGTTTCTCCTGCGCCTTCGCCTTGGTAGCATCGCTCATCCATTCCAGCCCGGCGATACGGTCGCCCAAGGCTTTCTGAAGGTCACCGACCATCTTCAACATCTTTTCTTTGGAAGAAGCCGGGAAGTATTTAGCCACGTACATCTGGCCGACAGCTTCCGACAAGGCGCCGTTGACCGTAGACAAAGCACGTTTCCAACGCGGCTGCTGTTCCTGGCGACCGGACATCGTCTTCCCATAGAAATCAAAATCGGCAGCGACAAACGGATCGCTCAGGTAAGGAGCGGCAGAGCTAAGCAAATTGAATGTCAAGTAATATTTCTGTTCATCCAAAGTCGTGTTCTTCATCAAGGCAGACAGACCTTCGTAGAACGAGAGCTGTTTCGCATCCAGATATTTGATCTCCATCATTCCCATGCTTTCGAAATAAACATCCCAGTTCAACGGATCGTTCTTGGCCTTGAAATCCTCGATAGACATCTTATTATAGTTCTTCCGGGAATCGCGCAGGTCTTCGCGGCTGAAAGAAACTTCGGCAATGCCCTTTTCGATCTTCATGATCGCATCGACGGCGGCATCGGCCTGTTCGGGAGAACTTCCGATCAGGGTAAACAGGCGGGTAATATAGTTCTTATAGGCTTCACGCATCTTCTGGCTGCTTTCGTCTTCCAGCAGGTAATAATCGCGATCCCCCATACCCAGTCCGGCCTGGTATAACTGTACGATGTTCATGGAACTGTTCTTTTCGTCGGCCCCGACATACAAGGCAAAGAAAGGAGCCATCCCCTCCTTATGCAGGGTCGCCACCATCTTGGTCAGTTCGTCCTTCGTACCCAATTTGTTGATTTCAGCGAGCTGGCCCTTGATCGGGGCATAGCCGTCTTCATTGAGTTTCACGCTATCCATCCCCATCGCGAACAGCATGCCGATCTTCTGTCCGACGCTCCCCTCTTCTTGCGGAGTCGCACTGAGGCCTTCGATAAGCATACGGATCTGTTCCTGATTGTTATCCCTGAGTTGGTCGAAAGTGCCGAAACGGGCATATTCCGGTTTCAGCGGATTATTTTTCATCCAGCCGCCACAAGCATACTGGTAGAAATCGGTCCCCGGAGCCACGGCTGTATCCAGGTTTGCCAGATTGATAGCGTCATTCTTCGCAGCCTCCTTCACAGGGGTCTTGCTGCATCCCACCATTGCGGCCATTCCGGCGGCGACAAGCGGTATCACCATTAACTTTTTCATTTTGTTCAACGTTTAATCATTCATTTATTTGGCAAAGGTACACAAATCGAGGCAAATGGAACTATATTTTTCCCTTTATGAACTATAAATATACCCGCACATAAGTGTAATTTATGTACTTTTATCCCCGGAAAAATATTTATAAACTAATTTTATATCATGAAGTACCTACAGCACACAGCCACCTGGCTGATAGCCCTGTTTCTTATTGTCTTTTCCGGCTGCAACCAAAAGCCGGCAGGAGAACACACATTCGCGATCGGCGACAAAACATTCCTGTTAGACGGAAAGCCTTTTGTGATCAAAGCCGCGGAGATCCATTACACCCGTATTCCGGCCGAATATTGGGAGCACCGCATCCAACTTTGCAAAGCACTTGGCATGAATACGATCTGCATCTATGCATTCTGGAACATCCATGAACAAAAACCCGGCGAATTCGATTTCAGCGGGCAGAACGACATTGCCGCTTTCTGCCGTCTGGCTCAGAAATATGATATGTATATCATGCTACGCCCCGGCCCTTACGTCTGCTCCGAATGGGAAATGGGAGGACTGCCCTGGTGGTTACTGAAAAAAGAAGATATCAAACTGCGTACCAACGATCCTTATTTCCTGGAACGGACCAAACTGTTCATGAATGAAATCGGAAAACAGCTTGCCGGCCTCCAGATCACAAAAGGAGGCAATATCATTATGGTACAGGTCGAGAATGAATACGGTTCCTATGCAACGGACAAAGAATACATCGCCAACATCCGCGATATCGTGAAGGAAGCAGGATTTACAGACGTTCCCCTGTTCCAGTGCGACTGGAGTTCCAACTTCCAGAACAATGCCCTCGACGACCTGGTATGGACCGTCAATTTCGGCACGGGAGCCAATATCGACGAACAATTCAAGAAACTGAAAGAGGTACGCCCCAACACCCCGCTCATGTGCAGTGAGTTCTGGAGCGGCTGGTTCGACCACTGGGGACGCAAACACGAAACACGCGATGCGGAGACGATGGTATCCGGCCTTAAGGACATGCTCGACCGCAACATCTCGTTTTCCCTCTATATGACGCACGGAGGAACGACTTTCGGCCATTGGGGAGGCGCCAACAGCCCAGCCTACTCGGCCATGTGCAGCTCTTACGATTATGACGCGCCTATCAGCGAGGCAGGATGGACGACGCCCAAATATTTCAAATTGCGTGAACTTCTCGCGGGTTATATGGACGAAGGAAAGACACAGTCAGAGGTGCCGGCAGCAAAACCGATCATCGAAATACCCGAATTCGAGATAAAGGAGGTCGCTCCTTTATTCGGTAACCTGCCGGAGCCGAAGACATCCGAAAACATCAAACCGATGGAACAGTTCGACCAGGGCTGGGGAACGATCCTGTACCGGACCACCCTGCCAGCCGTGACAGCCGGCACAACCCTTCTGATCACGGAAGTACATGACTGGGCACAGGTCTATGCGAACGGAAAACTCCTGGGACGCCTGGACCGTCGCCGCGGCGAGAACTCACTGAAACTGCCCGCACTGGCAGCCGGAACGCAGTTGGATATCCTGGTAGAGGCTATGGGACGCGTCAACTTCGACAAAGCGATCCACGACCGCAAAGGGATCACCGAGAAAGTGGAGCTGCTCAATGAAGGTTCCACCCAAGAGTTGAAGAACTGGCAGGTGTACAACTTCCCTGTCGATTATCCGTTCGTAAAAGACAAAAAATACGCTCCGGGCAAGAAATCAGACGGACCGGCCTATTACCGTGCGACATTCAACCTGGAAGAAACAGGCGACGTATTTCTCGATATGCAGACCTGGGGAAAAGGCATGGTTTGGGTAAACGGGAAAGCGATGGGCCGCTTTTGGGAGATCGGACCGCAACAAACGCTCTTCATGCCGGGCTGCTGGTTGAAGAAAGGCGAAAATGAAATTATCGTCCTCGACTTGTTAGGCCCGGAAAAGGCGGCGATCAAAGGCCTGGACAAACCGATCCTGGATATGCTACGCGCCGAAGCCCCTTTGACGCACCGCAAAGAGGGTGAAAACCTCGACCTCAAAAACGAGAAGCCGGTTGCCGCCGGTGCATTGAAAGCCGGCAACGGATGGCAGGAAGTCAAGTTCGACGTTCCGGTCAAAGCCCGTTTCTTCTGCCTCGAAGCGCTGAATTCCCAGGATGGCAAAGACAATGCAGCCATCGCCGAGTTCTACCTGCTGGGTGAAAACGGCAAACCGCTCTCCCGCCAGCACTGGCAGATCGCGTATGCCGACAGTGAAGAGACACAGGGGGGCAACTTCACAGCCGATAAGATTTTCGACCTGCAGGAATCGACCTATTGGAGCACTGCCCGTCGAGACAGATACCCGCATCAGGTCGTAATCGATCTGCGCGAGGATGTTACGATCTCCGGCTTCCGCTACCTGCCACGCGCAGAAGAAGGTTATCCGGGAATGATCAAAGAGTACAAGGCATATGCCAAGACAAAACCGTTTAAGTTTTAAATCGATAGACATGAAAAACACATTCATAAGTTTGATGGCAGCCGTCGCGCTTCCCCTGTTCGCACAGGCGGAAGCGACGGAAAGCGAACTTGCCGTAATCGATCCGGCACAACGTTACCAGCAACTCGAAGGCTGGGGAAGTTCCCTTTGCTGGTGGGCCGCCCAGGTCGGAAACTGGGACGAGGAGAAAGTAGACGAGATCGTCGACCTGATCACCTCTCCCGACAAACTCAACATGAACATCTTCCGTTACAATATCGGAGGGGGCGACGATCCGGCACATGCAGACGGCCACATGGTCAAAGGAAAAGGGAAACGGGCGGAAATGGAAGGATTCAAAGATTCCCCCACCGCTCCCTACAACTGGGAAGCGGATAAAGGACAGCGTACGATCCTCCTGAAGATCAAAGAAAAACGCTCCGATGCCGTTTTCGAAGCATTCTCCAACTCCGCCCCCTACTGGATGACCTACAGCGGTTGCGCCGCCGGAAATGCAGACCCGCTGAAGGACAACCTGAAACCGGAATATTACGAGATGTTCTGCGACTACCTGTTAGATGTCTGCAAGCATTACAAAACAGCTTACCAGATCGATTTCAAGACGTTGGAGCCTTTCAACGAGTCTTTTTCCGATTACTGGTATGCGGAAGGAAGCCAGGAAGGTTGCCACTTCGAACCGGAAAGCCAGATGAAAATCATCCGGATGCTATCTCCCAAGCTGAAAGCCACGGGCCTCAACACCGTGCTGTCGGCCTCCGACGAAACCAACCTCCGGCAATTCCTGACCGTTCAGAAAGCCTATCAGGCAGCCGGCGACATCTGGGATAAATTGGGGCAACTCAACACCCACACCTATTCCGGCACGAACGCCGAACGGGAGGAAGTGCGAAGGCTCGTCCGGCAATCCGGCAAACCCTTCTGGCAGTCGGAAACAGGCCCCGGCAAAGGGCAAGGACTGGAAAGCAACCTGCTGCTCGCCCGCAAGCTATTCGACGACATGCGGATCATGCGCCCGCAAGCCTGGCTCGACTGGCAGCTGATGGAAGAAGGCAACAACGAATGGTGCGTGTTGCGCGGCAATTTCAAGACACAGGAATACAAGGCGATCAAAAACCTGTATGTCCGCATGCAGATCACCCGTTTCTTCAAACAAGGCTACACCTTTATCGAAACAGGAAACGCCGAGGCGCTTGCCGCCCTCTCCCCTACGGGAAAAGAACTGGTCATCGCCGTTTTGAACACGACCGGAACGGAACGTCCTTTCGTCATCGACCTGAACAAGTTCTCCGGCGAAATTGCTTCCGTCGGTAATTGGCGCACAAGCGAAACGGAGGACTGCCGGTCTTTCCGGCCTGTCGAAGCCAAAGGGAAAAAGCTGGATTACATCCGGCCCGCCCAGTCGCTGACGACATTCGTGATCGGCCTGAAATAAGCCGTTCCCGTTACAAAACGACAGGTTTCCCAAGTTCAAAACATAGTTTTCATTCAAACAAAACATAACTTTCATTCAAACAACACATAGTAAACAAAAATAACATGAAAACAGTATTAGTAAGCCTAATGGCAGCCGCCGCACTCCCCCTCTTCGCCCAGAAAGACGCGAGTATCCGCATCTATCCGGAGCAGGGGAACCAACAGATCAGCAAACATATCTACGGTCAGTTCGCCGAACACCTCGGAACCTGCATCTATGGCGGGCTCTGGGTCGGTCCCGAATCCGATATACCCAATACGCAAGGGTATCGGAACGATGTGCTCCAAGCCTTGAAAGACCTGAAGATCCCGAACCTGCGCTGGCCGGGCGGTTGCTTTGCCGACGAATATCATTGGATGGACGGCATCGGCCCGAAAGAAAACCGTCCGAAGATGGTGAACAACAACTGGGGCGGCACGATCGAAGACAACAGCTTCGGTACGCACGAGTTCCTCAACCTCTGCGAACTATTGGGATGCGAACCTTATATCAGCGCCAATGTCGGGAGCGGAACCGTCGAAGAGATGGCCAAGTGGGTCGAATACATGACATCGGAAGGCGACAGCCCGATGGCCCGCCTGCGCCGGCAGAACGGACGCGACAAGGCATGGAAAGTCAAATTCATCGGTGTCGGCAACGAAAGCTGGGGATGTGGCGGAAGCATGCGCCCCGAATTCTACGCCGACCTCTACCGCCGTTACTCCACCTACTGCCGTAATTACGACGGCAACCGCCTTTTCAAGATTGCCAGCGGAGCCAGCGACTACGACTACAACTGGACGGAGACGCTGATGAAAAACGTAGGCGGCCGCATGGACGGCATCTCCCTGCACTACTACACGGTGACGGGATGGAACGGCAGCAAAGGATCGGCGACGGATTTCAACAAGGACGACTACTACTGGACAATGGGCAAATGCCTCGAAATAGAAGATGTCGTCAAGAAACACATCCAGATCATGGACAAATACGACCCGCAGAAGAAGATCGCCTTGATGGTGGACGAATGGGGAACCTGGTGGGACGAAGAGCCGGGCACGATCAACGGCCATCTGTTCCAGCAGAACACCATGCGCGACGCTTTCGTGGCAGCCCTTACCCTGAACGTGTTCCATAAATATACCGACCGCGTCCGGATGACCAACATCGCCCAGATCGTCAACGTGCTCCAGTCCATGATCCTGACGAACGGCCCGAAGATGTTGCTCACGCCGACCTACTATGTTTTCCAGATGTACAACGTGCACCAGGACGCCACTTTCCTGCCGATGGACCTGATCTGCGACAAGGCCAAAGTGCGCGGAGATCGCGAAGTGCCGATGGTAAGCGCCTCCGCCTCCAAGGACAAGGATGGGGGCATCCACATCTCTTTGGCCAATGTCGATGTCGACAACGCCCAAAACATCACCCTCGACCTGCAAGGACAAAAGATCGGCAGCGTGAAAGGACGCATCCTGACCTCCGCCTCCATCAACGACCACAACACCTTTGAGAAACCGGATGCCGTCAAACCGGCCACCTTCAACGGTGCGAAAATCGAAAAAGGGCAGCTCAAGATCAACCTGCCTGCCAAATCGATTGTCGTGTTGGAAGTGAAATGATTGATGATTTTTGATTTATGATTGAACGTGACGTTGTTTGTGGCATCTGGTCAGGTGTAAACGAATAAATCATAAATCATAAATCAAAAATCATATTTATTTCCTACTTTTGTCCGAAGAAAACAAAAACACTATATAAACTTAAAGATTATGAAACCTACATTATTCTTACTGGCTGCCGGAATGGGAAGCCGCTATGGAGGCTTGAAACAATTGGACGGACTGGGTCCAAACGGTGAAACAATCATGGATTATTCCATCTACGATGCCATTCACGCCGGTTTCGGCAAACTCGTTTTCGTTATCCGTAAAGATTTCGAACAGGATTTCCGCGACAAAATCCTCTCCAAATATGAAAGTCATATTCCTTGCGAACTGGTATTCCAGGCATTGGACAACCTGCCCGAAGGATTCACCTGCCCGGCAGAACGCACCAAACCGTGGGGAACGAACCATGCCGTCATGATGGGCGCCGACGTGATCAAAGAACCGTTTGCCGTTATCAACTGCGACGACTTCTACGGTCGCGACTCTTTCCAGGTCATGGGTAAATTCCTGGCCTCCCTGCCCGAAGGTTCCAAGAATGTGTACTCGATGGTAGGTTTCCGCGTAGGCAACACATTGAGCGAAAGCGGTACGGTATCACGCGGTATCTGTAGCACGGATGCAAACAACCTGCTGACTTCGGTTGTCGAACGTACCAAGATCCAGCGTATCGACGGAGAAGTCAAGTACATCGACGACAACGGCGAATGGACGGCAACTCCCGACACGACTCCGGTAAGCATGAACTTCTGGGGTTTCACGCCTGATTACTTCGCTTACAGCCAGGAATTCTTCAAGACTTTCCTGAGCGATCCGAAGAACATGGAAAACCTGAAGAGCGAATTCTTCATTCCGCTGATGGTCGACAAGCTGATCAATGACAAGACCGCAACGGTCGAAGTATTAGATACTGCCAGCAAATGGTTCGGCGTCACCTATCCGGAAGACCGCCAGGAAGTGGTAGACAAGATCCAGGCATTAGTCAATGCAGGCGAATATCCTGACAAATTGTTCTAAGCAAACAAAATCAGGTCCAATAACTAAGAAGGAGGTGTGTCAGAACTCCTTTATCACGATCTTTTAGGCACGGATTACGCGGATTACACGGAAAGATAATAAATTTATCCGTGTAAA